>JAYQGE010000010.1:0-1701 GCA_038140435.1 Rhodospirillaceae bacterium
CAGAACTTGGTTCCCGGCGTATTCAGCGACGCATCATGGCTTCGTGCACGGCCTGTCGACCGCGGTTCGCCGCCGGTTCCATCGCGTTGTCGGCGTGATCCTCGTGATCGCTGTCGTCGTCCATGTCGCCGGCCTGTGGATCACGAGCCCGCCGGATGCGCTGGATGCGCTGCTGTTCCGGGCGCCGACATTCTTCTCCGCCTGGGGCGTGATCGCCATGTGGGCCCTGTTCGGTGCGGCGCTGCTCGCATTGCTCCTGCGGCGGCTCCGCCTGCGCTGGTGGGTCTGGCGTCTCGGACACACCACCCTTGCGCTGATCACCGTATCGGGCAGTGTCGTGCACGCGCTGCTGATCCAGGGAACGATGGAAACGATGTCCAAGGTGGCGATTTGCACGCTTGTCGTCCTGGCGACGGCCAGGGTCCTCTACGATCTCCGGGTCTGGACGACCGAGACCCGGCGGAAGCAGAAGGCCTGACATCGGGCCGGAGGCTCGTGCCTGACGCCCTTAACGTCCGCGCGGGATTGGCGTATGAGTTTGCGCGTTATGCCGGAGATCGAACACTCAAGGGCCGCGCGGTTGTCCGTCGCGCCGATGATGGACTGGACCGACCGCCACGAGCGGTTCTTCCTGCGCCAGATCAGTGCCCGTGTGCGGCTCTACACCGAGATGGTGACCACCGGCGCGATCCTGCATGGACCGCGCGACCGGTTGCTCGCCTTCGATCCGGGTGAGCATCCCGTCGCGCTGCAGCTCGGCGGCGCCGACCCGGTGGCGCTCGCGGAGTGCGCAAGGATCGGTGCAGATCACGGATATGCCGAGATCAACCTGAACGTCGGGTGCCCGTCCGACCGGGTTCAATCGGGCCGGTTCGGGGCCTGCCTGATGGCCGAACCTGAGCTTGTCGCCGACTGCGTGGCCGCCATGCGCGCCGCCGCTGACGTGCCGGTCACCGTCAAGCACAGGATCGCGATCGACGACCAGCCGGAATGGGAGACGCTCATCGGCTTCGTCGAGGCGGTGGCGGCGGCAGGCTGCAATCGGTTCACCGTGCACGCGCGGAAGGCCTGGCTCGAGGGCCTGAGCCCGAAGGAGAACCGCGAGGTGCCGCCGCTGCATTACGAGCTGGTGCATCGCCTGAAGGCCGAGCGGCCCGATCTGCACATCACGATCAACGGCGGGATCGAGACCCTCGACGAAGCGCTCGACCAGCTTTCCCATGTGGATGGTGTGATGCTCGGCCGCGCGGCCTACCAGAACCCCTACATGCTGGCCGATGCGGACCGGCGCGTGTTCGGTTTGGATGTCGCCGCAAAGACGCGGCATGAGATCATCGACAGCTACTGCGTCCATATCGAGCGCGAGATCGCCGCCGGGACCCCGCTGATGGCGACGACCCGTCACATCCTCGGCCTGTTCAACGGCCGACGCGGCGCGCGCGCCTTCCGCCGTTATCTGTCGGAGAATGCACCGGGCTTCGAAGGCACCCCGCAGGCGGCGGTCCGGCTTGTGCAAACGGCGGCCGGCCTGGTCGAGGAGGACTGCCGCGCGGCGGCCTGAACCCCTCTTGCGGCCTTAGACGTAGCCGCCGACGAGCTGCGTCTCGCGCCCGCCCAGGCCGGACTTGAAGCGCGCGACCCCGGGGGCGGCATCGCTGATTCCTCCAAGATCGAACCATGAAACGCCGTCGGCCTTGAGCC
>JAYQGE010000010.1:1801-55972 GCA_038140435.1 Rhodospirillaceae bacterium
GCGGCATCGCTGATTCCTCCAAGATCGAACCATGAAACGCCGTCGGCCTTGAGCCGTTCGACGGCCTGCCAGAGCAACCGGTGGGTCGCCCGCAGGTCGCGGCCCGCATCGCCCGTCCAGCCCACGAGGTATGTCGCTGCGGCTCCGTGCCGGGCGAGCAGGATGCCCGCAACCGGAGACCCCGCATGTTCGGCGATTAGCAGATGAAGGCCCGCGGTAGCGTTGCCGAGGTGCTTGAGCGCGTCGATTAGGCCGGTGGAGGGGCCCCGGTAACCGCCCAGCTCCATATGCTCGCTGTGCTGTGTGGTGAGCCATTCGAGCCGCGCGCATTCCGGATCGTCGATAACTTCGAGGCGGTTGCGTTCGCCCTGGACGAGTGCGTTCCGCCAGTTCTGCTTCTGGCCGGCCCGCAGCGCTTCGAGGGACTCCGACAGGTCGAGCCAGATGGTGCGGTAGCCGTCCGCGACCCGCTTGAACCCGGCCGCCAGCATCTGCGCGCGATGCTCGGGCGTATCCTCGAGCTCGGGATGAAACGTGACCGGGCGGCCGCGGCGCAACCGGAACCGCTTGCGCAGGAGCGCGAGCGCGAGCTTCTGCATCTCGCCGGGGATTTCATCATGGACCCAGAGCGGTCGCCGGTAGATCGTTTGGCTTCCGGCGGTCCCGAGGACTGGTCTGCCATGGGCGACAACCAGACCGATGGGTTGCTTGTTGAAGCGTATAACGCCGAGCGCGGCCTTCTCGCCCCTTACGTCGCTGAGCGCGAGCGCGTAGGTGGAACTCTGGGTCAGGCTCGGGCGCCTGCACGCCGCCAGCATCGTGTCCCACTGGTCGCGGCGGTGCCGGTTCCAGGAGATGCTGAACGGATTGAGGTCGGAGCCCGCGGCCATCGCGTGTCAGTCGGTCTTGCCCGTGGCCGCCAGCGCGGCACGGAGGTCGCCGTCATGGCGTTCCAGCATGGCTGCCGCATCCGGCTCCGACAGGCCGCGTGCGACCAGGATCGCCGGCTTGACCGCGTTCGCGCAGGTCGAAAGTGCCGCGCGCGCCGTTGCCTCGTCGGCACCGGCGGCTTCCATGACGATCCGGGCCGCGCGGTCGCGGAGCTTGTCGCTGGACGCGACCACGTCGACCATCATCCCGCGATAGACCCGGTGCAGGCGGATCATGATCAGGGTGGAAAGCAGGTTGAGGGTGATTTTCTGGGACGTGCCGGCGGTCATGCGGGTTGATCCGCCGACCGGTTCGGGTCCTGAATCGAGCAGTATGGAATGCTCGGCGGCGGCGAGCAGGGGCGCCCCCGGATTGTTGGCGATGGCGACCGTAACGGCACCCGATGCGCGCGCGGCCTCGCAGGCGGCGAGTGCGTAGGGAGTGACGCCGCTCGCCGAGAGGGTGATGCACACATCGGCTTCGCCCAGCGCGAGCGCCGCCGCGTCGCGCCGCGCCTGGTCGGCATCGTCTTCTGCGCCCTCTGCCGTACGGGTCAGCGCGTCGGGCCCGCCGGCGATCAGGTAGGCGAGGCGCTCGTGCGGCCAACCGAAAGTGGGGACGAGTTCGACCCCGTCCTGAACGCCGAGACGGATCGATGTGCCGGCTCCGGCATAGATCAACCGACCGTCAGGATTGTCGCGCAGGCGTCCGGCGGCGGCCTGCACGGCCCCGGTCAGATCTGGAATGGCGTTGCGGACCGCCGCGAGGCCGTCCGCCTGTGCATCGAGGATCGCCGTCGCGATGTCCGTATCGCTGCGGGTCTCGAGATCGCGAAATGCTTCTGCGAATTCTTCGGTTTTGCGCATGCGCCGCTTTGCCTGAGATCACGAATCCTCCATAGCATAGTCGTCTGCGCCGCCCATTTGCCAAACATGCGACCACGGGGCCTCATGTAGGATGGCGACGACGTGATACGAGATTGAGAACAAACGGCTGCGGCGGGATGAGTGAGCGCTTGTATTGTTGCGTTGACGGCGGTGCCAGCAATACGCGGGTGGCGTTGTACGACGAGGCCGGCCACCGGCTCGGGCTGACCGTGACCGGGCCGACGAGCCTGACCGTGCGTGGCACCGAGGCGTGGGCGGAAATCCTGGACGCGCTGGAAAACCTGTCGCGCGCGGTCGCGCTGGAAGGTGACTACCTGCCCCGGGTTCACTTCGGCGTCGGACTAGCCGGGGCCAACAACAACGCCCAGCGGCAGAGGTTCGTTGATGCCGCGCCACCGGCGGGTGCGCTTCGGGTCTCGACCGATGCCTATATTGCGGCGCTCGGGGCGCATGGCGGCAGTCCGGGCGCGGTGATCATCATTGGCACGGGCAGCGTGGGCTACCGGATCGAGGCGGCGGGACGCTGCCGGCTCGTCGGCGGGTGGGGCTTTCCCATCGGAGACGAGGGCAGCGGCGCATGGATCGGACGTCGCGCCGTTGCGCAGGTTGCACAGATCGTCGACACCCGCTTCCGCAGGCGCATCACCGAGATGCACCGCGCCGTCATGGCGGTGACCGGAAATTCGCGGGATAAGTTGCTGGATTGGCTCCTGGCCGCGCCGCCGGCGCGTTACGCCGAGCTGGCTTCCTTGGTCGTCGAGCACGCCGGTCAGGGCGATACGGCGGCGCTCGAGATTGTCAGCGAGGCCGGCCGCGAGATCGATGCGCTGGCCGACGCGCTGGATGCAAGCCGGAGCGTGCCTCTCGCTCTTGTCGGGGGGCTGGCCGGGCCGCTGGATGCGTTCCTGCCCGACCGCCTGCGCAGCTGGGCGCGGACGCCGCGCGAGGAACCTATCAACGGGGCATTGATGCTGGCGCAGGGCCGCGCCCCGGACGAAACAATCATGTGGCAGAACCGATGAGCAATTCCGAGCGTAGCGGACGCATCCTGACCCCCGACGGCTGGGTCGAGGGGCGGATCGCCTTCGACAGCCACATCCTGTCCATCATCGAGGACGAGGTTCCGGACAATGCACCCCGCATCATTCCCGGGTTCGTCGATCTGCACGTGCCCGGCGGCGGCGGTGCAGACGTGATGCAGGGCGAGGAGGCGGTCCGGACGGCCGCGCGATTGCACGCGCGGCACGGCACCACCTCGTTTCTTCCCGCGACGATTACGGCGCCGGAAGACGAACTCGTCGCTGCTCTGGCGGGAATCGGGAACGTTCGGTCGGATCGCCGGATCGGCGAGGCACGCGTGTTGGGCGCGCATATGGAAGGGCCCTATATCAACGCCGATCGTCTGGGCGCGCAGCCGCCTTTCGCACGCGATCCCGACCCGGCGTTCCTCTCCGCCATCGCCGGCGAGGGGGTCGTGAAGCTCGTTACGCTTGCGCCGGAAATCGCCGGCGGGCTCGACATGATCCGGCAGATGACCGCGGCGGGTATCGTGGTCCAGGTCGGCCACACGGATGCGGACTACGACACTGTGGTGGCGGCTCTCGCGGCGGGGGCCGGGGGGGTTACGCACCTGTTTAACGCCATGTCGCCGCTCCATCACCGCGCACCGGGAACGGTCGGCGCCGCGCTCGCCCTGGCCGAGTTCGCGGCGATCATTCCCGACGGCATCCATGTTGCCCCGGGCGCCATGAAGGCCGCGTTTCGTGCGATTCCCAAACTGTTCGCCGTGACCGATGCGACGGCCGCGGCCGGTATGGATGACGGCGAGTACCCGCTGGGCAGCCACACGGTCACCAAGCGCGGCGACAGTGTCTTCCTCGAGGACGGGACACTTGCCGGCAGCGCACTGACCATGGATCGGGCGATGGCCAACCTGCTCGATCTTGGCCTGCCGCTCGAGGAGGTGAGCCTGCGGCTTTCCGCATATCCCGCCGATTTCCTCGGGCGTCTCGACCGGGGGCGGCTGCAACCCGGAACCTGGGCGGACATGGTTGTCCTGGACCCGGCGCATCGTGTGACGGAAGTGGTGATCGAGGGCGAAGCGGTTCGCCGCTAGTCGGTTCGCCAGCCGTGCAGGATATCCTCGGCCGATTCGCCCCGGTCCAGGCCTGTTCGCAGATCCGTCCGCCCGAAGAGGCTGTCGATGGCGAACCCGGACTCACCAGCGGGAAGCCAGGCGAAGTCCGGATGATGTGCGATCAGCCAGGCGACGAGATGCACGCCGAGTGAAAGCGGGTCACGGCGCGGCACTTTGCGCGGGCGGACCATGACGGCCGGCAGGGTGCGTCCGGCGTCTGGTGCGCGCGTGGTGAAGACCTCGCCCGGTGTGCCCGCGAAGCCGGTGGTCCAACTGTTCATGGCGTCTGCCAGCGACTCAGTATCGAGCCCGGGAGCAGCGATGGCGCGAAACGAAACGGAGGTCGCGCGGCACTCGCTGATATTGGTGGCTTCGAGGAGGACCAGCCCTCCGTAGGCGGCGACGGCGTCGGGGTGGGACAGCGCCGGAGACGGCGGAATCCATCCGAGCGGAGGCTGTAGTGAGACGTCCGCCGGATAGACCGAGAAGGGTGCCTCGGTGACGACCGGCGCGATGGCGGGCGAGATCAGTTCTCCGATGGTCCGACCGTGAATGAACGGCACGTCGAAGTGCGCAAGG
The DNA here is from genome assembly GCA_038140435.1 of Rhodospirillaceae bacterium. Taxonomy (GTDB): domain Bacteria; phylum Pseudomonadota; class Alphaproteobacteria; order UBA6615; family UBA6615; genus UBA8079. Next base: position 6,335 of record JAYQGE010000010.1, read on the forward strand.
AGGGATCGCCTCTCCGGTTCCGGGCGTGGGCCGGCGACGGCTGGGCCGAGCGGATTGGCCCGGTCGCAGACAATCACCTCGATGTGGCGTTCCAGCGCCGCGACAGCGAATTTCGCAGCAGTCGCGGCATAGGTGTAACAGCGTACGCCGACGTCGCGGAGATCGATGATCAGCGTATCGAGGCCGTCGAGAGCCGTATCGGTATCGTCCTCGGACCCGGCATAAAGACTGACAACCGGCAGCCCCGTCAGCGGATCGTGGCTGTTTGCGACCGCCGCGCCGGCCTCCTGTGCGAGCCGTATGCCATGCTCGGGGGTGAACAAACACAATGGGCTCGATCCGTGGGCCGCGAGCGCGCGGGTCACGGCGACGCTGGCGGGGACATGGTCGACCGTCGCCGCCGCATGGTTCGTCAAAAGACAGACCCGCCTGGTGGCCAGCCGCCGAATCATCGTGTCGTCATAAATAAGACGGTCAAGTCCCGACACCGCGCGTTTGGCTGTTCGTGCGCGATTGTCGGTCCCGGTCATCCGTTCAGCCTAGCGGGGCTGGATTGAACGGACAATGACGGGCATCGAAGTGTCAGGCGACACGATCGAGCAATGCACCTGTCTGGCCGGCAGTCTCGTCTTTCGATGCGTCTTCGGCCGGCAGCCGTCGCAGCACTTCACCGGTCTTTGGGTCGAGGATCTCTATGAAGACATCCTCTTCGACGGGATCGTAATTCAGGCGCGCCTGGAACTTGCGAGGTGCAAGTTCGGGCGCGCGGATCGGTTCGGGAACGCCGGCCGCCGGAGCTGCTTCCTCCGCTCGCCCCTCGTCCTCGTCCCGGCGCGGCCGGAAAACGGCCGTCCGCGGCTCGAGCAGCCCCGATATCTGTTCGGTCGCGTCCATTATCCGGCCCGCGAAGGCATCGGTCGTCCTCACCCAGTTTCATGGCGGGGCACAGAGCTCCGCCGCATCGCAAGACTGGTGTGGACCGGAACGCGATCAAGCGCAATCGGGATCGGATAGAGTTTTAGAATCCCGGATTTTCGCGGCACTCGGCGCGAATTCGCCGGCAATCTCTGTCGAAATCAATGAAAATGCGTCCGGTGCGTCAGACGCCGAGGGCGCGTCAGCCGACCGTGCGAAGCCTTGGGCGGCTCTTGATGGCGGCCAGCACCGTGTTCAGACTTTCGCTCTGCTTCAGGCGCTGGGGGCCGCGCGACACGGCAAAGAGCTCGGGCCGGCCGCTTTTTCCCGGGAATTTCTCGATCGCGTACAGTGGATGCTCCGCGGTGTGCCGGAAAACCGAGAACACCGCCCGATCTCGGGTGAAGTCCATTGCGTAGTCGCGCCATTCGCCGGCGGCAACGCGGCGGCTGTACTCGTTAAGGAGAATGCGGAGTTCGTTCCGGTTGAACGTGACCTGACCTGCTTTTTGCTTCGACTTGTGCAGGGGCTGATGGGAACTCATGGGTGGAGCGCTCGCCCGAAATCGTTGGTTTGATGGTACGAGTCTTCCCGATTTTCATCGGTGTGTCCAGCGCGGGTCAGTCCGGAGCGCGGCGGGTCTCGGTCTCGAATCGATTCGCGACCTCGTAGCACGTCACGCGCGCGAGCGACTGGTAACAGACGGTGTTCGGCGCTTCGGGATCGGCCTCCGCGCGTTTTGGCTGGCACCAGGCCTTGCCGCGCAGCGCATGGCGGAACGTGCATTCATCGCCCGTAGCGTAGGACATGACATGGTCGGACACGGTCTTGCCGGAGTCGATCGCAGTCACGACGCTGGCGCCGCCCAGCGCGAGCGACGCGGGATCCGCGCACGCACCAAGCGTGAGGGGGGCGGCAATGGCGATAAGGGTTTTGATGCCTGTACGCATGGTCGGAGAATCCCGGGTTCACATGCGATGGTGCCAGCGCAGGGTTAAAAAATGGTATGACCCGTAGAGGGCCCGGATCAATTCGGTGTTAAACGGTTGATTTCGGTGTCCCGGACGGCGATATAGCGGCGTGTGTCGTTTGCGCGAAGTTCTTGAAAAGGAAATGTTTTCGTGTCGGATCAGCTGTTCCGCGAAGTAGACGAAGAAGTTCGGCAGGATCGCCTTCAGGACCTGTGGAAACGCTATGGCATCTATGCGGCCGTTGTGGCGGTGCTGATCGTCGCCGGTACGATCGCCTTTGTTCTCTGGCGCGATGCGCAGCAGAGGGCGCGCGACGCCGACAGCAGCCGGTTCCTGAACGCGGTCATCCAGGAAAGCGAAGCGGCGGACGCGGCGCTCCTGGCGTTGCGTGAGCTGGCGGATGACGGCACGACCGCCTATCGCTTTCTCGCGAAGCTTCGTGAAGCGCGGCTTCTGGCGCAGGAAGGCGACACGGCGCAGGCCCTCGCCGTGTTCGATTCGGTCGCGGCCGATGCAGATCTTGGCGACACCTATCGTGACCTCGCGCGTCTGCTCGCAGTGGCGAACGGCCTCGATGTCCTGTCCCAGGATGAGGTGGAGACGCGGATCGGCCCCCTGAATGTTGCCGGCAATCCGTTCCAGGTTACCGCGCGCGAATTTCTGGCCGTTTCCGCGATCAAGGCAGGCGACACGGCGCGTGCGGAAGAGCTGTTGCGCGCGAACCAGGCGGACGGGTCGGCGCCCGTCGCGTCACGCGCGCGCGCGACCGAAATTCTGACGGCGATCGGGCGTTGACGATGTCGGCTCGCATCGTGGATTTCATGCGCAGGATCTGGATCGTGCCGGTGGCACTTGTGACGCTGGCAGCTTGCGACACCTTCGATTTTCTCGGCGGCGGAGACGATACGCCGCTGCCGGGCGAGCGCATTGCCGTCCTGCAGGGACAGAACCGGATCGTCCCCTCCGCGCGGGTGGAGGACCTGGCGGTCCGCCTGCCGCGTCCGCAAGTCAATGCGGATTGGCCGCAGCAGGGCGGTTTTGCCAACCACGCGATGCATCACCTCGCGGTCGGCGACGCGCCCCGGGAAGCGTGGTCGCGAGACCTCGGCGCTGGCGGTGACGACGACGAGCCCATTCTCTCCGGACCGGTCGTGGCAAACGGTTTTATCTATGCCATGGATTCCGATGCGGTTGTGACCGCGCGCCGCGTCTCCGACGGTGTCACTGTCTGGAGTGCGGATATCGAGCCCGAGGAAGAAGATGACGGGAACTGGGGCGGGGGCGTCGCCTACGATCTCGGCCGAATCTATGCGGGCACCGGGTTCGCACAGGTCGTTGCGCTTGATGCGCGCACCGGCGCGGAGCTTTGGCGTACGCCGGTCTCCGGACCGATGCGGTCGGCCCCCACCGCGTTCGGCGGCAAGGTCTATGCGGTCACCAAGGACAATCAGCTGTTTGCCATCGATGCCGAGCTCGGGGAGGTGGACTGGACTCATACCGGTATCGAGGAGGCGGCTGGCCTCATCGGATCGGCAAGCGCCGCAGTCGACGGGGATGTCGTCGTCGTGCCCTATTCGTCGGGCGAGATATTCGCGCTGCGGGCCGAGAACGGTCGTCAGCTCTGGAGCGACAACCTGGCGGCGATTCGGCGGGTGGATGCGGTTTCCGCGCTCGCGGACATTCGCGGCCGGCCCGTGGTCGACCGCGGCCGCGTCTACGCCATCAGCCATTCGGGCCGGATGGTTGCGATTGATCGCGCCAGCGGTCGCCGGGTTTGGGAAGCCGAGGTTGGAGGCGTGAACCAGCCCTGGATCGCGGGCGATTTCCTGTTCGTGGTCAGCACGGAGGGCGATGTCGTCGCCCTGGTGGCCGAGAATGGCCTGGTGCGCTGGGTGACGCCGCTGGGACGTTATGAGGACCCGGAGGATCGCGACGGGCTGATCAACTGGTCGGGTCCCGTGCTGGCAAGCGACCGGCTCATCGTCACCGGCAGTCATGGTGTCGCGATGGCCTTGTCGCCCTATACGGGCGAGGTCATCGGCGAGATTGAAATGCCGGGAGACGTGTCCCTGCCGCCGATTCTCGCCGACGAGACCCTGTACTTCCAGACCGACGGCGCACGCCTGATCGCGTATCGCTAGGTACCGGGCGGCTTCCATGCACCCGACCGTGGTTATTGTCGGACGTCCGAACGTCGGCAAATCGACGCTGTTCAACCGACTTGTCGGCCGGCGCGAGGCGCTGGTGGATGACAGTCCCGGGGTTACCCGCGACCGCCGGGAAGGCGCGGGTTCGCTCAGCGATCTCGAGTTTCGGATTGTCGACACCGCCGGCCTGGAGGAGGCCTTCGACGACAGCCTGCCGGCCCGGATGCGACGGCAGACCGAGCAGGCGCTCGACGAGGCGGACGTTGTGTTCATGGTGTTCGACGCCCGCGCCGGGATCACCCCGCTCGACGAGCAGTTCGCAAGCTGGCTGCGCAGCCGCGGGGCCAACGTGCATCTGGTCGCGAACAAGTGCGAGGGCCGGGCGGGCGAAAGCGGGGTCCTTGAATCCTATGCGCTCGGGCTCGGCGATCCGATTGCGATTTCGGCCGAGCATGGAGAGGGAATTCACCTTCTTTTCGATCCCATTGCCGCCGTCGCGCCGCCCGTCGACGACGATTTTCCGGCGGACGATGCGGCGGAGTCTCCCGAGGACGACGACCGACAGCTTCGGCTGGCGATCGTAGGCCGGCCGAACGTCGGTAAATCGACCCTGATCAACGCGTTGGTCGGCCAGGACCGCCTTCTGACGGGCCCCGAGGCGGGAATCACCCGCGATGCCATTTCAGTCGAGTGGATGTTTGGCGAACAGCGGATCGCCCTGGTCGACACCGCCGGGATGCGGCGCAAGGCGCGGATCGACGAGAAACTCGAGAAGTTGTCTGTCGGAAACTCTCTGAATGCCATCCAGTATGCGCATGTTGTGGCGCTCGTCCTCGATGCGGAGCAGATGCTCGAGCGGCAGGATCTTGCGATCGCACGTCACGTGATCGACGAGGGACGCGCCTTCGTGATCGTGGTGAACAAATGGGACCTGATCGCCGACCACAAGGCGGCGCTCGGCGCGCTGCGCGATCGAATGCAGGTCTCGCTGGCCCAGGGTAACGGTACACCGATCATCACGTTGTCGGCGTCGACCGGGCGGGGCCTCGACAGGCTCATGCCGGCCGTTCTGGCGGCCTATGGCGACTGGAACCGGCGGGTGACCACGTCGGAACTGAACGACTGGCTCAACGACTCGATCGACCGCCACCCACCGCCGCTCGCCGCGAACAAGCGGCCGATCCGGCTGCGCTACGCGACCCAGCCCAAGGCCCGGCCGCCGACGGTGGTGCTGTTCGGGAACCGGCCCGAGGATCTGCCGACAAGCTACCTACGCTATCTGGAAAACAGCTTTCGGGATCGGTTCCAGCTGTCGGGAACGCCGATACGCGTGCTTACGCGCAAGGGTGACAACCCGTATCACGACAAGAGCTAGACGTCGCGCGGGTGCGTCTCAGGCGAGGTCGATCAGCTCGCCATGCCGGGTGCAGGCGGGTGACGCGAGTTCGACGAAATGTCCCGTTATGTCTTCGGGGGTCTTTAGCGTCTCGGGGTCTTCGCCGGGAAACGCGGCGGCGCGCATGCCGGTGCGGGTTGCCCCCGGATTGAGCAGGTTCACCCGCACGTCCGATTCCTTCAGTTCGGCCGCCCAGACATGCACCATGGTCTCAAGCGCCGCCTTCGTGACCGCGTAGGCCCCCCAGAACGCGCGCGGGTTGGAGGCCGCCCCGCTGGTGACCATGATCGCGCGGCCGGCGTCCGAGCGGCGGAGCACGGGGTCGAGCGTCCGGATTAGCCGCCAGTTCGCGTGCACATTGACGTCGAACACGTTGTGCCAGGACTTCGCGTCATAGTGGGTAAGGGGGGTCATGTCCCCCAGCGCACCGGCGTTGCCGACCAGGATGTCCAGTTTGTCGAACCGCTCCAGCATGGCCGGACCGAGCGCATCGATACGGTCGAACTCGGTCAGGTCGCACGGCACCAGGGTCGCGGTGCCCCCCGCCTGCTTGATAGCATCGTCGACCTCTTCAAGGCCCCCGACCGTGCGCGCGAGCAGCACCACATGCGCGCCCTCGGCTGCGAACCGTTTGGCCACCGCCGCGCCGACGCCGCGCGAGGCCCCGGTGATGACCGCGACGCGGCCGGCAAGCGCGCCCTCGTTCGCCATCGCTATGCCAGTTCCGCGAGAAGCGACATCTGCGACGTGTTGTCGGTGTCGTTCATATCGGTGAGGGTGATGGGATATTCACCGCTGAAGCAGGCGTCGCAATATTGCGGGAGTTCCGAATCCCGGCCCGCTTCGCCCATCGCGCGATAGAGGCCGTCCATGGAGACATAGGCGAGGCTGTCGGCACCGATCAGCTTGCGGATGCCTTCGACATCGTAGTTGGCGGCGAGGAGTTCGGAGGCCTCGGGGGTGTCGATGCCGTAGAAACAGGGGCTCCTGGTCGGCGGGCTGGAAATCCGCAGGTGGACCTCCGCCGCGCCGGCGTTGCGGACCATCTCGACGATCTTCTGGGAGGTGGTGCCGCGCACGATGCTGTCGTCGACCAGGATCACCCGCTTGCCGTCCAGCTGCCCGCGGTTCGCGTTGTGCTTGAGCCGGACCCCGAGATGTCGGATCTCGTCGGTGGGCTCGATGAAGGTGCGCCCCACGTAATGATTGCGGATCAGGCCGAGTTCGAAGGGAATACCTGCCTCCGCGGCATAGCCGATCGCCGCGGGGACCCCGCTGTCGGGTACGGGGATCACCAAATCCGCCGGAACCGGGCTCTCGCGCGCGATCTCCGCGCCGATCGCCTTCCGCGCTTCGTAGACGTTCCGGCCCTCGACATGGGAGTCGGGGCGCGCGAAGTAGATGTACTCGAAGATGCAGAAGCGCTTGCGCGTGGGCGGGTTCGGCTTGTGGGAGTGCAGCCCGTCATCGTCGATGACGATCAACTCGCCCGGTTCCACGTCGCGCACGAACTCCGCACCGATGATATCGAGTGCGCAGGTCTCGGAGGTCATGATCCAGGCGTCGCCGATCCGGCCCAGCACCAGCGGGCGCACGCCGAGCGGGTCGCGGGCGCCGATCAGCTTGCGCCTGGACAGGGCGACGAGCGAGTAGGCGCCGTCGATGGCGCGCAGGGCCTCGATCACCCGGTCGAGCAGCCGGGCCTCGCGGCTGGTGGCGATCAGGTGCTGGATCACCTCCGTGTCCATCGTCGACTGGAACAGCGAACCGGCCTGAACGAGCTCGCGCCGGAGTTGGCGGGCGTTGGTCAGGTTGCCGTTATGGGCCAGGGCGAGCCCGCCGAAGCTGTAGTCGGCGTAGAGCGGCTGCACGTTGCGCAGGACGGTTTCGCCGGCCGTTGAGTAGCGGTTGTGGCCGATCGCGGAATCGCCGCGCAGGCGCCCGATCACCTCGGGGTCGCTGAAGATGTCACCCACCAGCCCCATGGCGCGGTGGGGATGAAAGCGCTTGCCGTCATAGGAGACGATGCCGGCCGCTTCCTGGCCGCGATGCTGGAGGGCATGGAGGCCAAGCGCCGTGAGTGCCGAGGCGTCTTCCGTGCCGAACACCCCGAAGACGCCGCATTCCTCGTGGAACTTGTCGGGATCGCCGGCGGGCAGGAACGGATGCGTGGTAAGAGCTTGTGTCACTGGTTCCGCCGTATCAGGTCTTCGAGGCTGTCTCGCTCGCGTTCGTTATACCCCTCTTGGGGGCGCGGTGCAGAGGATTCCCGCGGGCCGGAGAGGCGTTCGAGTGCCTTGCGCGCCGCGTCGAGATCGTTCGCGCGATCCTGCGCGCGCTCCAGCGCCGCGCCGGTCTCGCCGATAATAGATGCCGGGAGGATATCCTTGACGAGCAGTGCCCCCCGTTCGACTGCAGGGCGCGTGCGGGCCGTCTCGACCCAGTCGGGGGGATCGTCCTGGAAGATATCGCTCAGGAACAGGAACGCGACCGAGATCAAGATACCCGCGGTGGCGAGGCCGGCCAGCAGGCCGAGCGAGCGGTCGAGCGCATTGAGGCGTCCTGCGCGGACCCAGCCGCTGAGCATGTGGCTGACCAGATGGAAGGCGATCAGCGCGACGATGAACAGCGCTGCGCCGGCGACGAGCTCGGCAAGCCATTCGGGTTGAATGTGCTGCGCCGCGATCGGTGCGACGTGTCCGAGCCCGTAGATCGTGACCAGGCCTGCACCGATCCAGGAGGCCACGAACAGCCCGCCGCGCACGAATCCCGTGACCAGTCCGAACAGCGCGCCGAGGAAGACGGTCGCCAGTACGGCGATGTCGAAGACGCTGAAGCCGCCGAACTCCATGGGTCAGACCGTCGCCAGGTTACCGCGTGGCGGCGCGACGTCGAACCGATCGAACAGGTCGCGCAGCTTCGCGATCTCGGTGATCTCGAGTGCGTTCGTAGGCGATTTCCCGCCGGACTTGCGGGATGTGCCGCGTGGCGGCGTCACGGCCCGCTCGAAACCGAGTTTTTCCGCCTCGCGCAGCCGCGCGTCCGACTGGCCGACGCTGCGCACTTCGCCGCCGAGGCCGATTTCGCCGAAGACTACGGTGCGTGGCGGCAGGGGTTGCTCCAGATGGGCCGAGACGAGCGCCGCCGCCACCGCGAGGTCCGCCGCGGGTTCGCCGACCCTGAGGCCACCCGCGACGTTCAGGTAGACGTCATGGGATCCGAGGTTCATACCGCAGCGCGTCTGTAGCACCGCGATGATCATGGCGAGGCGGCTCGAATCCCAGCCAACGACCGCGCGTCGCGGCGTGCCGAGCGCAGTCGGGGCGACCAGGGCCTGGATTTCGACCAGGAGCGGGCGCGTGCCCTCGATGCCGGCGAAGACGGCGGAACCGCTCGTGGTGTCGCTGTGCCCCGCGATGAACAGCTCCGACGGGTTCTCGACCTCGGTCAGTCCGCCGTCCGTCATCTCGAAGACGCCGATCTCGTCGGTTGCGCCGAACCGGTTCTTGACCGCCCGCAGCAGCCGGAACTGGTTCGCCCGCTCGCCCTCGAAATAAAGCACGGCGTCGACCATATGCTCGAGGACGCGCGGGCCGGCGATGGCGCCCTCCTTGGTCACATGCCCCACCAGGATCATGGTGACCCCGCGGCGCTTCGCGACGCGGATCAGCTCCTGGGCGCAGGTGCGGACCTGGGCGACGGTGCCGGGCGCGGAATCGAGGTTGTCGGCGTACATGGTCTGAATGGAATCGATGATCGCGATCTCGGCACCATTGGCGGTGTCGAGCGCAGCGAGGATGTCGCGGATGTTGGTTGCGGCGGCGAGGTCCACGGGCGTGTCGGCCAGGCCGAGGCGCGACGCGCGCAGCCGAATCTGATCAATTGCCTCCTCGCCGGATATGTAGGCCACCGAGACGCCTGCGCGGGCCAGCATCGCGGCGGCCTGCAGCAGCAGGGTGGATTTGCCGATGCCGGGGTCGCCGCCGACGAGGAGTGCCGAGCCGGGGACAAGGCCGCCGCCGCACACCCGGTCGAGCTCCGCGAGCCCCGTCATGCGCCGCGGCCGTTCCTCGGGCGCACCGTCGAGGGAGGTGAAGGCCACCGGCTTGCCGCCGGACTTGCTCACGCCCTTCGGGACGCTCGTTTCCGCCGATTCCTCGACGATCGTGTTCCACTCGCCGCAGGTGTCGCACTTGCCCGTCCACTTGCGGTGCACGGCGCCGCAGGACTGGCAGGTGAACTGGCTCGTGGCGCGCGCCATCGTTTAGACCGCGACCTGCAGCTGGATCGGCCCGATGGAACGCCCGTTGATGAACTGGTCGACCATATCGTTTCCAGAGTGATCGATCTCCGTGACCGGACCGTGCCACACGATCCGACCCTGGTAGATCATCGCCACATTGTCGGCGATTCGCCGGGTGCTGGCCATGTCGTGGGTGATGGTCAGGGCCGTCGCGCCGAGCTCTCGGACCGACTTCACGATCAGGTTGTCGATGACGCTCCCCATGATCGGGTCGAGACCCGTGGTCGGCTCGTCGAAGAACAGGATTTCCGGCCGCGTTGCGATGGCGCGGGCGAGGCCGGCGCGCTTCTGCATCCCGCCCGACAACTCGGCCGGCGCGCGATCGGCGATGTCGTCGTCAAGGCCGACCATATGCATGGCCTCGAGTGCGGCCGCACGCGCCTCGCGCCGTCCCATGCCGCGACTTTGGGTCAGGCCGAACGCCACGTTCTCCCAAACCGGCAGGCTGTCGAACAGCGCCGCGCCCTGGAACAGCATCCCGAACTTCCGCGTAACGCGCTCGCGTTCGCCTGGGGCGAGCCCGACGGTTTCCTCGCCGTCGATGCGGATGGATCCGGAATCCGGCTCGAGCAGCCCGATGATGCTCTTGATCAGGACCGATTTGCCGGTCCCCGACCCGCCGATCACCGCCAGCGACTGGCCGGCGGGGAGGTCGAGATCGAGGCCGCGCAGCACCGCGTTGTCGCCGAATGCCTTTTTCAGGCCGCGCACTGCGATCTTCGGCGTGTCGTCGGTGTCCGTCATGCGGCGAAGAACACGGCGGTGATGATGAAATTGAACAGCAGGAGCAGGATCGAGGCCGATACCACCGCATTGGTGGTCGCCTGGCCGACACCCTGCGCGCCGCCCTTCGAGTGATAGCCGTGATAGGTCCCCATCAGGGCGACGAGGAAGCCGAAGACGGCGGCCTTGACCAGGCCGGAGATGAACCCGGTCGCGTCGAGGCTGTCCCAGGTGCTCTTGAGATAGGTGGTCGGGTTGAACCCGAAATCGAAGATCGAGACCAGGAAGCCGCCGAGGACGCCGATGATATCGGCGACCATGACGAGCAGGGGCAGCATGGCGATGCCCGCGATCAGGCGCGGCGCGACGAGATACTTGTAGGGGTTGGTGGACAGCGTGGTCAGCGCGTCGATCTGCTCGGTGACACGCATGGTGCCGATTTCCGCCGCCATCGCGGCGCCGATGCGGCCCGCGACCATCAGCCCGGCAAGAACCGGGCCGAGCTCGCGCGTGATACCCCACACGACGACGTTTGCGATCGTGGCCTCGCCTGCGAAACCGAACCCGCTGAAACTCTGGAGCGCCAGAACCGCGCCGGTGAAAATCGCCGTAAGGCCGACGACCGGCAAGGAGTAGTAGCCGATCTCGATCATCTGCTGGAGGATGAGGCGAGGATAGAAAGGGGGCCGCACGCAGTGGGACAGCCCGATGGCCGCAAAGGTCGTGATCTGTCCGATCGTCGCGAAGATTCCGATCGTGCCGCGGCCGATGGATGCCAGGAAGCCCATGGTCAGGCCGCTCCGCCGCGGTATCCCACGTGAAGGCGCGACCCCAGTCGGCTCAACACCTCATAGGCAATCGTGCCGGCCGCGTCCGCGAGTTCGTCGGCGCTGGCATTCGGGCCGAGCAGCTCGACGGTTTGGCCCGGCCGGCAGAGATGATCGGGGATGTCCGTGACGTCAATCGTGATCAGGTCCATCGATATGCGGCCCGCGATCGGGGCGGCCAGTCCGTCGATGTAGGCGCACATCCTGTTGCCTCCCGTGTGATCCGTCTGATCGTCGGTTGAACCGGCGGCGCGCGGGTATCCGTCGGCATAGCCTGCGGCGAGCGTCGCGATCCGGCGTGGCCCGCTGACCCGATGAGCGGCACCGTATCCAACGGTCATGGGGGTGTCAACGTCGCGCAGTTGTAGTATTTTTGCATATAAATCAATGACTTGAAGCATCGGATTCGGTGCGATCGCGGACGGTCGAATCCCGTAGAGAGCGGCGCCCGGACGGACCATGTCGTAGTGAAATGCGGGGCCCAGAAAGGCGCCGGATGAGTTGGCGAGGCTCGCGGGAACGTCGCCGATGAGGGGTGCGAGCATCGTGCGCGCCGTGTCGAATGCCTCTCGCTGGGCCTCGTTCATCGGATGGTCGGGTGTGTCGGCGCAGGCGAGATGACTGAGAATCCCGGCGACCTTGATTCCGTGCAGCCGGGAAGGCTCGGCGGCGAGTGTCTCGACTTCGTTGGGTCCGAGGCCCAGCCGGCTCATACCCGTGTCGACGTGCAGCCATGCGCCGTTCCGCGCGGCCGGTGCGCCGGTGCTCCACGTGGCGATCTGTTCGAGGCTGTTGAGGGTCGGTGTGAGGCGCGCCGCGTCGAAGATATCCAGCCCGCCCGCGTCGGGTCCGTTGAGGACAACGATCTCTGTATCGTCGTGCAGGACCCGAAGCTGCGCTCCCTCGGCCGGAGTCGCAACAAAGAAGGTTTCGCAGCCCGCCGCCGCGAGCGCGCGGGTCACCGGCCCGACACCGAGGCCGTAGGCATTTGCCTTGACTGCCGCGCCGACCCGCGCACCGGGACAGGTGTCGCGGATCAGGCGGAAATTGGCGGCGACGGCGTCGAGGTCGATGATCAGGGCCGCGCCAACCTCGGCCGGGATGACGGTCGTGCCGGTCGCCAAGGCTCTAGTACCGGTCCTCGGGCAGATAATCGTCACCGACCAGGTCCGCGAACTGGGTGTAGTCGCCGTTGAACTGCAGGGTCACCGTGCCGATCGGGCCGTGGCGCTGCTTGGCGATGATCACCTCGGCCTTGTTGCGGCATTTCTCGAGCAGTTCCATGTAGCGCTGTTCGCGCTCGAGATAGGTTTCCTGCTTCTCGTTGTCCCGCGGGGTCGGCTTCTCGCGCTCGCGATAATATTCCTCGCGATAGATGAAGGTGACGACGTCGGCATCCTGTTCGATCGACCCGGATTCACGCAGGTCCGATAGCTGCGGGCGCTTGTCCTCGCGCTGCTCGACCGCGCGCGAGAGCTGGCTGAGCGCGATCACCGGGACATTCAGTTCCTTCGCCAGCGCCTTCAGGCCACGGGTGATCTGGGAGACCTCCTGGACCCGGTTGTCGCCCCGGCTGTTGGCCGGAGGATTGATGAGCTGCAGGTAGTCGACGATGATCAGGCTCAGTCCGTGCTGGCGCTTCAGACGGCGCGCGCGGGTGCGAATCTGCGCCATGGTGAGCGCCGGGGTGTCGTCGATGAAGAGCTTCAGGCCGTGCAGGGCCTGGGACACCGCGAAGACACGGTTGTACTCCTCCTCGCGCACGTCGCCGCGGCGGATCGAATCCGAGCGCACATGCGCCTGCTCGGAAATGATGCGGGTCGCGAGCTGCTCGGCCGACATCTCGAGCGAGAAGAAGGCGACGCTCTCCGGCTCCTCGATATCGGTCCCGTCCGGCCCTTCACGGCGCTGGGTCGAGGAGGCCGCGTTGTAGGCGATGTTGGTCGCAAGCGCCGTCTTGCCCATGGAAGGCCGCGCGGCGACGATTATCAGGTCGGACTCATGCAGGCCGCCCAGCAGCTTGTCGAGATCCGTGAACCCGGTCGGAACACCGACGAGCTGGCCATCGCGCTTGTAGGCCGCCGCCGCCATGTCGATGGCGCCGGTAACGGCGCTCTTGAAGTCGCGGAAGCCTGTTTCCGTGGAACCTTCCTCGGCGAGCTGGAACAGCATCTCCTCGGCCCGCTCGATCTGCTGGGGCGCGGGGGTGTCGAGCTCGTACTCGTAGGCGCTGTTGACGACCTGGCCGCCGATGTCGATCAGCTCACGGCGCAGGAAGCAGTCGTAGATCTCGCGCCCCAGGTCGAGTGCGTTCTGAACGGTGATGACAGCGTTCGCCAGCTCCGCGATGTAGGCCTGGCCGCCGATGGCTTTCAGGTCCTCGTCGTCCTTGAAATAGTTCTTGAGCGTGACCGGATCGGCGATCTGGCCGTGCTCGATCAGGTGCGCACACGCGGCGTAGACCGAGGCGTGGGCGGGATCTGCGAAATGTTCGGCATGGAGGAACTCCTGCACCCGCTCGAAGGAGCGGTTGTTGACCAGGATCGCGCCGAGGAGCGCCATCTCCGCCTCGAAATTATGCGGAGGCGAGCGGAATCCGATGCCACCGTCCTCGCCGTGCAGGGGCGTGATGTTGGCCGTATCGTCGTGAACGGGACCGGCCATCGGGTCTGTCATGTCGCTCGTGCTCATGGCGTCGGACTTTAGTCGCGAAGTTCCACCCCGGCCTGACCAATCGTCAGGTGAGTCCGGTGGATAGTGAGGATAGCTTTTCGGGCGGAGTCCCTTTTTGGCCTTTTTGGGGCACATTTTCGCTTGCGCGCGTTGGAACGCGGGCGTCGGCATCGCCGACACTGGCGAAATTCAGGCGGCGGCGTATATTCGCTGGCGTCAGATACAGAGGGGGGAAGCCAATGCGCGCAGCCTGGTATGCGGACTTCGGGGCCGCCAAAGACGTTTTCGAGATCGGAGAACAGGACGCACCCGTCGCGGGTGCCGGACAGGTACTGGTTCGGGTGCACGCCTCGGGGATCAACCCGCTGGACGTCAAGCGCCGCGCCGGCGAGCGCGGGCCGATGATCGGCGACCGGATGATCCCGCATTTCGATGGTGCCGGCGTTATCGAGGCCGTAGGCGAAGGAGTCGATCCGGCACGGGTCGGCGAACGGGTCTGGCTCTTCGAGGGGCACTGGAAGCGCGCGGACGGGACCGCCGCGGAATATGTCGTCCTGGATTCGTCGCGCGCGAACCCGCTTCCGGACAGTCAGAGCTTTGCCGAAGGGGCCTGTCTCGGCATTCCGGCGATGACGGCGCATCCGCTGGTGTTTACCGACGGCCCCGTGGACGGGCAGACGATCCTGGTGACGGGCGCGGCAGGTGCCGTGGGCAACTACGCGGTCCAGATGGCGCGCAACGGCGGCGCCACAGTCATCGGCACGGTGAGTTCGGATGAGAAGGCCGCGCGCGCCATCGAGGACGGTGCCAGCCATGCCATCAACTACAAGGCCGAGGATGTCGCGGCCCGGGTTATGGACCTGACCGACGGCAAGGGCGTGGACCGTGTCGTCGAGGTGGAACTCGGCGGAAATATCGAGACGACGGCCAAGGTCCTGAAGACCGGCGGTGTCATCGCCGCCTATGCGTCGATGGCCCAGCCGATCGTGCCGTTTTCCTTCTACGGGTTCCTCATGAAATCGCCGACCCTGCGGATCATCGGGTGCTTCACCATGCCCGAGGATTTCAAGATGCAGAGCGTCGCCGACATCTCCCGCTGGATGGACGAAGGCAAACTGACAAGCCGGGTCGCGGCGGAATTTCCGCTCGACGAGATCGCCGCGGCGCACGAAATGGTCGAAGCGGGTCGTCAGGTCGGCGGCGTGGTCGTCACCATCGACTAGGCGTTCTTGACCGCCTGGATCGCGGTCTCGAGCGCCTGCAGGAAGTTCGAGCGGTCCTGCTTCGCGAAGGCGCGGGGCCCGCGCGTTGTCTCGCCGGCCGACCGGAGGTCCGTCATCAGGTCGCGGGTCGCGAGCGCCATCCCGATGGATTGTTTGTCCAGCGGTTTCCCGTTGGGACGGAGCGCGCGGGCGTCCTTCTTGATGCAGCGGTCGGCGAGCGGGATGTCCTGGGTCACCACGATGTCCCCCGCGCCGATACGCTCGGCGATCCAGTCATCCGCAACGTCCGCGCCGTCCGCGACGACGGTCTGGGTCACGAGCGGATGGCCGTGAAAGCCGAACATGCCGCTGTTGGACACGAGATGGACGTGAATCCGGTGCCGCTCAGCGACCCGGACGATCTCGTCCTTCACCGGGCAGGCGTCGGCATCGACATAGATTTCGAGCATGAAAGGGTCGAGGGACGGTGCGGCTATTCCGCCGCCTTCGTCTCCGAATGGCTCGCCGCGCGGTCCCAGTCCGTCATGTAGTCGCGGGTGAGGGGCACCGCGTCCTGCCGCTTCGCGATCTGGATCTGGAAGACCATCTGTCCCATGCGGCGGAACGAGATTTCACAGCCGATCAGGTAGAACTCCCACATCCGGCAGAAACGCTCGTCATAGAGTTCCAGCGCCTTCTCGCGCTGGGCCATGAACCGCTCGTACCAGTGATGCAGGGTTTCGGCATAGTGGAGACGCAGGATCTCGATGTCCGTCACCCAGAGCCCGGCCTTTTCGATCGCGGACAGGGTTTCCGACAGCGCCGGGGTGTAGCCGCCCGGGAAGATGTACTTCCGCAGCCAGGCGTTGGTGGTACCCGGCGGCTCCATGCGGCCGATCGAGTGCAGAAG
Organism: Rhodospirillaceae bacterium; assembly: GCA_038140435.1. GTDB lineage: Bacteria > Pseudomonadota > Alphaproteobacteria > UBA6615 > UBA6615 > UBA8079. The sequence goes on from JAYQGE010000010.1 coordinate 22,402, forward strand.
GAACACCCCGTCGTCGGTGAGCAGGTCCTTTGCCTTTCGGAAATACTCAAGATAGTGCCCCGCGCCGACATGCTCGAACATGCCGACCGAGACGATTCGGTCGAACGTCTCGGGCTCGTCGCGATAGTCCTGGAGCTTGAAGCGCACCCGGTCCGAGAGCCCGGCGTCGGCCGCGCGTTTCTCGCTGACCTTGTGCTGTTCCTTGGACAGTGTGACGCCGGTGACGTCCGCGCCCGTGGTTTTCGCAAGGTAGAGCGCCATTCCGCCCCAGCCCGAGCCGATGTCGAGGACCTTCTTGCCCGGTTCGTTCAGCAGGAGCTTCCCGGCGATGTGTCGTTTCTTGTCTTCCTGGGCGCGGTCGAGATCGTCGTGGGTGCCGTCAAAATATGCGCAGGAATACTGACGGTCGCGATCGAGAAAGAGATCGTAGAGGTCGTCGGACAGATCGTAGTGGTGCGCGACGTTCTTCTGTGCCTTGCCCACCGGGTTGTACTGCTGGATACGGCGAAAGAGCCGGTTCATGCCGGCGGTGAAATCCGAGAACCAGTGGTCCTCGAAGGTTTGGATGTTGCGACCGACGAGATCGATGAGATCGAAGAGGGTGCCTTCCTCGATCGTCAGGGTCCCGTCCATGTAGGCCTCGCCGAGCGCGAGCCGGGGATTGAGCAGAAGCCGACGTTCCGTTGCGCTGTCTTGGAGACGTATTGTCACGCGCGGTGGCGCACCGTTTCCGAACCGGTGTGACCTACCGCGTGCATCGATGAGGCCGAAATCGCCCTCGCCGATTATGCCATCGAGAAATCGCGCCAGAAGCATCGCATCCCCCGTGTCTTAAACAATCCCCACGACGCCTTCGGAATCGTAACAAAACTGACACCGACGGGCAAAACGCGGATTAACGATTAACTGGCGACCTCTTCGTCGTCGCTGTCGGTCGCTTCCGCCGCCTCGGCTGTTTCCGCGCCGGTTTCGTCTGCCTCGTCGGCGACCCGCTCCGCGACCTCGTCCTCGACCATGCCCTCGATCGCCTCGGCCTCGGCCGCCTTGTCGTCAGCCACGGCCAGCGCCTCGTCGGCGAGCGCCACAGCATTCTCCGCCGCCTCGGCTTCTTCCGCGATCTGGGTGATCGACTGGCCGTGCTCGCGCTGGGTCGCTGCCTCGTCCTCGGTACGCGCGACGTTGACCGTCAGCTCGACCGAGACCTCGGGGTGCAGCGAAATCCGGATCGGATGCAGCCCCAGTTCCTTGATCGCCCGGTCCAGGAGGACCTGGCCGCGCCCGATGGTGACCCCGAGCTCGGTGACGGAATCGGAGATGTCCCGCGCGCTGACCGAGCCGTAGAGCTGACCGCTGTCGCCTGCCTGGCGGATCAGGATCACGTCGAGATCCTCGATTTTGCTTGCGACGGCCTCCGCTTCCTGGCGCCTCTTGAGGTTTTCCGCCTCAAGCTGCGCGCGCTGGGATTCGAAGTGCGACCGGTTTTCGTCGGTCGCGCGCAGCGCCTTTTTCTGCGGCAACAGGAAGTTGCGCGCATAGCCGGGCTTGACGGTGACCACGTCACCCATCTGTCCGAGCTTTTCGATGCGTTCGAGAAGAATTACGTCCATGTCATACCTCCTGGCCGGATCGCGCCAGTCCGGTGCGCCGGCGAAGTCCGAGGAACTGGTCCACCACGCCGATCAGTGCGACGAGCGCACTCAGCGGCGGGAAGACGATCAAGAAGCCGTAGAAAACGGCAAGGATTACAAAGGTGATGGGGGTCGGTCGCGCAATGGCGTGAAAGGTACCGACACCCGCGAGGAAAATCGGCACGAAGAGTGCGATCGCCGCATTCTGGCCGAGATAGGCGATGTTGTCGTTGCCCCACAGCACAAGCAGCAGTGCGACCACGAATGCGGCCGGCACCCACACGGGCACCCGAAGGCTCTCCATGCGTGGCGTGGGCCGCCCCAGCGCGCCACGGTAGTGCAGGAACGCGATCGCTGCGGCGGTGGAGATGGCGAGCAGCAGCAGCCAGGCCGCGATAACGGTGCCCGGGAAGATCGGGGCCATCGTGCCGGCCATGGAGCGGATACGGAAGAAACCCAGTTCGGGGAAGATTCCGGTGAAGAATGGTTCGAGGAAGGTCCGGGTCAGGACGACAAGATCGGTCTCGCCCTTGATCACCATCAACCCGAGCAGGACCATCAGGCCAATCGCGGCCGCGGCCATCCAGGCCATGACCGTCAATGGCGGATACCATTCGATATAGCCGAGCGGCGACGTGCGCGACCGGTTCAGCATGTGTACCGAAAACACGATCGGTGCGACGACCAGAACGGCGAAGAGCACCGTCGGTTCCGGTCCGAGCGCGAGCGCCAGAACGATGACGCTGACCACGCCGATGCCGGTCAGGCCCGCACCGGCGGCAGCAATCACGCCTATGCCGAGCCCCGCCGCCATCAGCGGGATGCCCGTCAGCGTCATCGGTGCCGCCGCGCCTATGCCGAAGGCGAACGGCACCGCGAACAGCAGTGCCGCAAGGGCGCCGGCGCTGAGCGTCAAGGCATAGGGTCTGACCGAGTTCATTTTCGTCCCGTTCCTGGCCGACGCGAAGGGCGCCGGTCCGGTTCGTCGTCAGTCGACGACGTAGGGCAGCAGCGCCATGAACCGCGCGCGCTTGATGGCGCGCGAAAGCTCACGCTGCTTTTTTGCGGAAACCGCGGTGATGCGGCTCGGCACGATCTTGCCGCGCTCGGAGATGTACCGGGAAAGAAGCTTCGTGTCCTTATAGTCGATCCGGGGGGCATTCGCTCCGGAGAACGGGCACGTCTTGCGACGGCGGAAGAACGGGCGGCGTCCACCGCCACCACCGCGAGGTCCCATAGCCATTATTCGGCCTCCTCTTTGCTGCCGGCGCTCTCGGCGGCCGGCGTGTCAGCAGCCGGCGCCTCTTCGGCCGGCTTCTCGGTTGCGGGCGCTTCGGACGCCGCGGCGGCGGGTTTCTCGTCGCCGTCGTCGTCGCGCCGGGAGCCACGTTCCTTGCGGCCCTGCATCATGATCGAGGGACCTTCCTCATGCTCGTCGACCCGCAGCGTGAGATAACGAAGGATGTCATCATGGATGCGCTGCTGGCGCTCCAGCTCGACGACAACGTCAGACGGCGCGTCGAGATTCATCATCACGTAATGGCCCTTCCGGTTTTTCTTGATCCGGTAGGCGAGGTTGTGAAGGCCCCAGGACTCGGTGCCCACGACCTTGCCGCCCCCGGATTCAACGACCCCGGTGAAGGCTTCGACCATCTGGTCGACCTGCGCGCCGGACACGTCCTGACGCGCGATAAACACATGCTCGTAGAGTGGCATTATCTGCGACTCCCCCTGGCTGTTAGCTGACGGTCGACGATCGCCCCTCCCGGGCCGCGTCCGCATCGTCATAGCCGGCCCGACTGTGCGGACCGGCAAGGAGTTGACGCCGGATGTCTCCCGGCGACGTTTAAGGCGCGGGAATACACCACAAGCGCCGGGTCGGCGCAAGCCATAGATCGCGCGCCGGTGCGCCGGAATCCGGGCACCTGCTTGCGGCCCGGCGATGGCGGGGATATGTAGGTTGTCTCGCCGCGGCGAACATTCGTCCAGACCAAGGAAATCCGCCAATGACACGCGCATTCGTCTTCCCCGGACAGGGGAGCCAGGAAGTCGGCATGGGGCAGGCCCTTTCGGCGGCGTTTCCCGCCGCGCGGCTCGTCTTCGAGGAGGTCGACGACGCGCTCGAGACCCGTCTCAGTCGCATCATCTTCGAGGGACCTCAGGAGGAGCTTACGCTAACCCAAAACGCCCAGCCCGCGCTGATGGCGGTTAGCATGGCGGTCGTTCGGGTCCTCGAGGAAGAGGGCGGCATAAAAGTGGCGGATGCGGCATCCCATGTCGCCGGACACAGCCTCGGTGAATATTCCGCGCTGGCGGCGTCCGGCGCGCTCAGTATCGCCGACACCGCAAGGCTTCTCCAGACTCGCGGCGAGGCGATGCAGGCGGCCGTGCCGGTGGGTGTCGGCGCCATGGCGGCGATCCTCGGTCCCGGTCTCGAAGAGGTCGAGGCCATTGCGGCCGACGCTGCCGAAGACCAGGTCTGCGATGTGGCGAACGACAATTCCGAGGGCCAGGTGGTCGTCAGCGGCAACACCGAGGCCGTGGAACGCGCCGTCGAGATCGCGAAGGAACGCGGCGCACGCCGGGCCGTTCTTTTACCGGTCAGCGCCCCCTTTCACTGCTCGCTGCTTGAGCCTGCGGCCGACGTGATGACTTATGCGCTGGCCAGCGCGGAGATTTCGGCTCCCAACCCGCCCGTTGTCGCGAACGTGACCGCGGCGCCGGTGTCAGACCCGGATGAAATCCGCAGCCTGCTCATCGAGCAGGTGACCAGCCGTGTTCGCTGGCGCGAGGGCGTGCTCTCCATGCGTGACCTGGGGGTGACGGAATTGTGCGAACTCGGCGCGGGCAAGGTCCTGTCGGGACTGACGCGCCGTATCGACCGGGAGCTTTCGGGCCGCGCGATCGGCTCGCCGGAAGACATCGAAGAATTCCTTGCAGCGATCTAGGGGACGCCATGTTTGACCTGACCGACAAAACCGCACTTGTGACCGGTGCGACCGGAGGAATCGGCGAGGCGATCGCCCGGGCTCTCCATTCTCGTGGCGCGGCGGTGGTTATCAGCGGGACGCGTGCCGAGCGCCTCGAGAGCCTCGCGGCGGACCTGGGCGACAAGTGCTTCGTCGCGGCGGCGAACCTCTCGGAGCCCGATGCGCCCGATGCGCTGGTCAAGGCCGCAACCGAGGCTGCCGGAGGCGTGGACATCCTGGTGAACAATGCCGGTTTGACCCGAGACAACCTCGCGATGCGCATGAAGGACGAGGAATGGCAGCAGGTGATCGATGTGAACCTGTCAGCCTCGTTTCGCCTGAGCCGGGCGGTGTTGCGCGGAATGATGAAGTCCCGCTGGGGCCGTATCGTGACCATCACCTCGGTGGTTGGCGCGACGGGCAATCCGGGGCAGGCAAACTATGCGGCATCCAAGGCCGGTTTGACGGGTATGAGCAAGGCGCTGGCGCAGGAAGTGGCGAGCCGGGGGGTCACCGTCAACTGTATTGCGCCGGGTTTCATCGAAACCCCCATGACTGATGTTCTTTCCGATGACCAGAAATCGACGCTTCTCGATCGGATTCCGTCCGGTCGGCTGGGGCTGCCCGACGATGTCGCGGCGAGCGTGGCGTACCTCGCGAGCGAGGAGGCCAGCTATGTCACGGGCCAGACGCTGCATGTCAACGGCGGCATGGCGATGCTCTGAGCCGCCTGGCGTGACCGTTCGTTGGGGTGCGCTTGACGTTGTGCGCGAACGCCGGTAAACGCCGCACCTGTGTCGTATCAATCACCATTCTATCGCGGGTGGCGCGACGCTGTGATAGGGATTAAAGATTGATTTTCGGGGGCGCTCGTTCGCCGAATCGTCTTAAATAAATTCCGACCAACGTGCCGGGACGGGCACACAGAAACCAGAGTAACAAGGGCAGGCAGACATGAGCGATATCGCGGATCGGGTGCAGAAGATTGTTGTCGAGCATTTGGGGGTCGACGAAGGCAAGGTTTCCGAGGGCGCGAGCTTCATCGACGACCTGGGTGCCGACAGCCTCGATACGGTCGAGCTGGTGATGGCCTTCGAAGAGGAGTTCGGTTGCGAAATTCCGGACGACGCGGCCGAGAAGATTCTCACCGTCGGAGACGCGGTCAAGTTTCTCGAAGAAGCCGCCGACTAGCCTGTTTGCCATTCCGTCGCGCACCTGCGTGACGGGGACATCCGCAGGTTTTCAGTAACCGGGCAACAGCGCATCGGAATCCAATGAGACGTGTCGTCGTTACGGGTATGGGACTGGTCACGCCGCTGGGCGTCGGCCTCGACCATAATTGGCGCCGTTTGACCAATGGCGAGTCCGGTGCCGCCGGAATCCAGAAGTTCGATGTCTCGGACCTGCCGGCCAAGATTGCCGCGCAGGTTCCGCGCGGCAGCGGCGAGGATGGCACCTTCAATCCCGACAACTATGTTTCCGCCAAGGAACAGCGCCGCATCGATGAGTTCATCGTGTACGGCATTTCCGCGGCGGTGGAAGCGGTCGAGGATTCGGGCTGGAAGCCGGAGGCGGAAGAGGATCAGGAACGCACCGGCGTCATGATCGGCTCCGGGATCGGCGGTCTGCAGACGATCTATGAGGGGTCCACGCTCCTGAATGCGGAAAGCCCGCGAAAGGTGGGGCCGTTCTTCATTCCGTCCGCGCTGATCAACCTGGCATCCGGGCAGGTGTCTATCCGCTACGGCTTCAAGGGGCCGAACCATGCGGTTGTCACCGCGTGTTCGACGGGCGCGCACGCCATCGGCGATGCGGCCCGCCTGATCATGTGGGACGATGCGGATGTCATGGTCGCCGGCGGCGCCGAGGCAGCGATCTGCCGGATCGGTATTGCCGGGTTTGCCGCGTGCCGGGCCCTTTCGACGGGCTACAACGACACGCCCGAGGCGGCGTCCCGCCCTTACGACAAGGGACGTGACGGTTTCGTGATGGGCGAGGGGGCCGGGGTCGTTGTGCTCGAGGAGTATGAGCACGCCAAGGCCCGGGGCGCGAAGATCTACGCCGAGGTTGTCGGTTACGGCATGTCGGGGGATGCACACCACATCACCGCGCCGGCCGAGGACGGCAATGGCGGCTATCGGTCGATGCAGGCGGCGATCAAGCGCGCGGGCATCAACCCCGAAGACATCGATTATGTAAACGCGCACGGCACCTCGACGCCCCTGGGTGACGAGATCGAGCTCGGCGCGGTGAAGCGCCTGTTCGGCGATCACGCCTACAACCTGTCCATGTCGTCCACCAAGTCGGCGATCGGCCACCTTCTCGGCGCGGCGGGTGCCGTCGAGGCGATCTATTCGGTCATGGCGATCAACAACGATGTGGTGCCTCCGACGATCAACCTCGATGATCCGTCGGACGCCTGCGACATCGACCTTGTGCCGCACGAGGCCAAGGAGCGGAAGGTGCGTCGCGCCCTCAGCAACTCGTTCGGGTTCGGCGGCACCAACGCGAGCCTGATCTTCGCCGAAGTCTGATTGACTGCTCGCCGTCTCGGCGGCGACGCGAATCCCATCATCGCGGGTATCATGCCGGCGCGATGCCGGACACACCCAAACCCGATTCCGAAGTCGCCGAACGGGGTGTACCCGCACGGCGGTCGCGCCGCATCGGCTGGATCGTTTCCATTCTTTTGTTCGTGGCAATCGCCGGCGCGACCCTCTTCGGTGGCGGGGCCGTCATGCTGCACCGGGTCTATACGGATCCCGGACCTCTGATCGGGGAAACGACGCTCGTCGTGCCGCGCGGCGCGTCGGGCCGGGCGATTGGCGCGCTTCTCGCTGATGCCGGCATCATCTCGGACGGCCGCCTGCTGCCGCTCGCCGTCCGCGTTTTCGGACCCGATCGTCCGCTGCGTGCCGGTGAGTACAATTTTCCAGCCGGGATCAGTCTGCGTGATGCGGTGATCAAGATGCAGGCAGGCGAAACGGTGGTGCGCAGGCTAACCGTCGCCGAAGGACTGACCACACGCGAGGTCCTTGCGGCGGTCGCCGCGGCAGAGGGGCTGACCGGGCCGGTGCCCGAGACGGTCCCCGAGGGTGGGTTGTTGCCGGAGACCTATCACTACAGCCTCGGCGATTCCCGATCGGACCTGGTGGCGCGGATGGCCGCGGCCCGGGACGTGGCGCTCGCCCGGCTCTGGAGGGAACGTATCGACGGACTGCCGCTGGAAACCCCTGGAGAAGCGCTCATCCTCGCATCGATCGTGGAACGCGAGACAGCGGTGCCCGAGGAGCGCGCCCGGGTTGCCGCCGTTTTCATCAATCGGCTGAACCGGGGAATGCGCCTTCAATCGGACCCGACCGTGGCATACGGTTTGGTCGAGGATGGTTTGCCGCTGGATCGGCCGTTGCTGCGGCGCGACCTCGAAACGGACCATCCCTACAACACCTATGTGCATCGCGGGCTGCCGCCCGGGCCCATCGCGAACCCGGGGCTGGCGAGTATCGCGGCCGTTCTCAACCCGGCCATGACAGACGAGCTTTACTTCGTGGCTGACGGTTCCGGTGGCCATGCCTTCGCCCGGACGCTGGCGGAACACAACCGTAATGTCGCGCGTTGGCGACGCATTCAGCGCGAACGGCGCGCGCAATAGCCGCCGTTCAGATGCGCTGGTCGGGCTGCGCCATGACCTGCTTGAGGACCCGCCAGTAGCCGCCGATATCGGTGAAGCCGCCGTCGACGGCGATGTCGTGGCCCGTGATGTAGGCGGAATCGTCGCACGAAAGGAACAGCACCACCGACGCGATCTCCTCCGAGCTGGCGCCACGTTCCATCGGCGTCTGGTCCGCGAGCGCCTGCACGAAGTCGACCGATTCCTCGACGAGCGGCGTGTGCACCAGCCCGGGATGTACTGCGTTCACCCGGATACCCCAATCGACGAGTTCCATGGCGGCGCTCTTGGTGATCCCGCGGATGCCCCACTTGCTCGCGCTGTAGGCGGTGGCGAAGTGACCCGTCAGGCCGGCGATCGAGCCGGTGTTCACGATGGCGCCGCCGCCGCTGTCGCGAATGAGGGGGGCGGCCTCGCGAATGCCGAGAAAGGCACCGGTCAGGTTGACGGACATGAGCCGGTTCCAGTCCGCGAGGCTGGTGTTCGTGACATTGCCGCCGCGCAGCGGTATGCCGGCATTGTTGACCAGTATGTTGAGGCCGCCGAACTCGTCTGCGACCGCCGCGATCAGGTCCGACCAGTTGGTCTCGTCCGCGACGTCGAGATGACGGAAATGTGCATCGCCGCCCGCGTCGCGGATCGATGCAGCCTGGGTTTCGCCGGCATTGTCCGAGATATCCGCAAGAACGACGCGCGCGCCTTCCCGGGCAAACAGGCTGGCCTCGGCGGCGCCCTGGCCGCTTGCGGCTCCGGTCACGAGTGCGGTCTTACCGGTCAATTTTCCATTCATGATGAATTCCTCCAGATCAGAACAGGGCGAGCAGGCGCACGCCGAGATAAAGCGGCAACGGGAATGCGATGCGGGCACGGCCGCGCGCGAGGTCCCGCACGATCCGTCGGGCCGCGGGCTCTGCATCCATGAGCAGCGGCATGCGGAAATCGTTGGCGTCGGTCATCGGCGAGCGGATGAAGCCGGGGCAGATCACGCTGATCGAGGGCGCCGCGCCGCGATGTGCGCGTTGCAGGCCCTCGCCATAGACCCTCACGGCGGCCTTGCTGGCGCAGTAGGCCGGGGCGTCGGCGAAGCCGCGGAAACTCGCGAGACTGGACATGATGGCGATCTGGCCCGCATCGCGTCCACGCATGCGCGCGAGCATCGGTTCGACAGTGTGGATCACGCCATCCACGTTTGTGGTGAAGATTTCGGCGTCGCTTGCGTCCGGAGCGTTCCCAAGCTTGTGTGCGCCGGCAGATATCCCGGCGTTCGCGATCACGAGGTCGATGGGCGTTTCCGCGTCGGATGCTTCCAGCCAGTCGACCATCGCCTGCGCATCGGTTACGTCCACGCGTCGGGTTACGCATTCGGCGCCGGCATTGCGGCACCGCTCGGCGACGGTTTCCAGGCGTTCCGTGTTGCGCCCTCCGAGTGCGAGTCTGCGCCCGGGAGCGGCATAGGCGTAGGCCAGCGCCGCGCCAATACCGCTGGACGCGCCGGTGATGAGGACATGGCCGGGATTTCTCAAGGCTGACAACGGGTTCCTGCAGTTGCGCGCCGGGTTGTTGGGGCTTCAGGCCCAAGCTATAAGGCTCGCCATGATAGCAGCACTTCGGCGTCGCGGCCTGCAGTCCGGATTTCTCGCGCCATGACCCTGCAAAGCATGACCGGTTTCGCGCGCGCGGCGGCCCAGGACGTGGCGTTCGCCTGGACCTGGGAGGGGCGCAGCGTGAATGCGCGCGGCCTCGATGTCCGCTGCCGCGTTCCGAGCGGCCATGAAGCGGTCGAGCAGGCTGTTCGCGCCGCCGCTACCCAGAAGTTTGCGCGCGGGAATGTTACGCTCGGCATGTCGTTGGAGCGCGTCGACCAGGCGCGGACGAGTTACCGGATCAATCGTGAGCTTCTGGACCAGATCCTCGCCGTTCGTTCCGAACTGGGGGATGTGGTGGCCGATACGCCGCCGTCCATCGAGGGACTCCTGGCAATCCGGGGCATGCTGGAACCTGTCGACGATACCGAAGACGCGGAAGCTCGCGAGGCTCGCGAACGCGCGATGATCGAGACAGGCCTTGAGATGTTGAACGGCTTGTCCGATGCGCGCGGGGACGAAGGCGGGCGGCTGGACTCGGTCATGGCGGGCCATCTGGACAGCCTCGCCGGACTGGCCGATGAGGCCGCGTCATCGGCCGCGGTTCAGCCTGAGGCGATCCGGGCACGCCTGTTAGCACTCGTCGGCGAACTGCTGGACGCAGAACCGGGGCTGCCGGAGGAACGGCTGGCGCAGGAGGCGGCGATCCTGGTCGGGAAAGCCGATGTCCGAGAGGAACTCGATCGGCTGTCGGTCCATATCACCGGTGCACGTGAGCTTTTGGCCGAAGGACACGCCGTCGGGCGGCGCCTGGATTTCCTGTGCCAGGAGCTCAACCGCGAGGCCAACACCCTGTGCTCCAAGTCGGCCGATGTCGCGTTGACCCGGATTGGACTGGCCATGAAGGCGACGATCGAACAGTTTCGCGAGCAAGTGCAGAATGTGGAGTAGGGTGCGGTATGGCGGCTGACGGCGACGGCGGATTGCAGATCAAGCGGCGCGGGCTGATGCTCGTTCTCTCATCTCCTTCGGGTGCGGGAAAAACGTCGATCTCGCGCGCCGTGCTCGAACGCGATGCCGGAATTTCCCTGTCGATATCTGTCACCACGCGGCCGCGGCGGCCCGGCGAAGTCGACGGCGAACACTACGTATTCGTGGACCGCACCGAGTTCGACTTGATGGTCAACCGGCAGGAGCTGCTCGAGTACGCCAAGGTTTTCGACCATTATTACGGTACCCCGCGCGGACCGGTGGACGAGGCCTTGAGCGCGGGCCGTGACGTCCTGTTCGATATCGACTGGCAGGGCACGCAACAGGTCGCGGAACGCGCCCGCGACGATCTTGTGAGCGTATTCATTCTTCCGCCCTCGACCGCGGAACTCGAGCGCCGGCTGCAGAGCCGGGCGCAGGACAGTCCCGAGGTGATCGCCGACCGGATGGCGAAGGCGGCCGACGAGATCACGCACTGGTCGGAATATGACTATGTGGTGGTCAACGAGACGTTCGAGGACAGTGTCGCCAAGGTGATGGCGATCCTGAGTGCGGAGCGGCTGCGGCGTGCACGCCAGGAAGGCATGTCGGACCTGGTCCGGCTCCTGCGACAGGGCCAGTAAGCGCGGGCCGTCAGCCCGGCTTCCGAAACGCTGCTTCTTCGTTCAGCAACACTTCAAGCTTGCGGATCGAATCCTGTCGGCAGAAGGGCAGGCCGAGCCGGGCATATTCGGGTTCGTGAACCCGATGCCGGAACCCTGGAACGCTGGCATCGATACGCTTCCCGGGCGAACCGGGGGCCGCGCGGCGGCGATTTGTGAAAATCTTGAGCATTCATCAATGCTGCCAATGCCCGAGCTAGCGGGCAAGGCGGCGCTCCGCCACGACCCGTGCGATCGCGCAGAATTGTTCGACGCTGAGTTCCTCCGCCCTTACATCCTCCGGGACGCTTGCTGCAGCGAGGATCTCGGCACCACCGATTGCGGCCAGCGCGCGGCGTAGCATCTTGCGCCGCTGGCCGAAGGCGGCGCGCGTCACGATCTCCAGGTCCTCCCGGTGCGCCGGCGCCAGCGGTGTCGCGCGGACGTCGAGGTTGATCACGCTCGAAGTGACATTCGGTGGTGGCACAAAGGCCGAAGCCGGTATGTCGAACATCGATCGGGGCTCCGTCAGCCAGCGTGCGAGCACCGAGAGGCGGCCGTATGACTTTCCGCCGGGCGTCGCGACGATCCGCTCGGCGACCTCCTTCTGGAACATCAGGGTAAACCCGAGAAAATCCTCGGCCCGCGTCAGCCAGTTGATCAGCAGCTGGGTGCCGATGTTGTACGGTAGATTGGCGATCACGCGCCTTGGGGGTGGGGAGACGCCCGAGAGGTCGAGTGACAGGGCGTCGGCATCGACGATGGTCAGGCGTCCCGATGCGTGTTCGGCCAATTCGCGCAGCGCTGCTACTGCGCGCGCATCGCGTTCGATCGCATAGACGTGCCGCGCGTTCGATTCCAGAAGCGCGCGGGTCAGGCCGCCGGGACCGGCACCGATCTCAACGACGTTGATGCCCGACAAATCGCCTGCGACCGAAACAACCCGCCGGGTGAGGTTGAGATCGAACAGGAAATGCTGGCCGAGCGATTTCTGGGCGGCAATATCGAACCGCCCGACGACTTCGCGCAACGGCGGAAGTGCGTTCGCGTCAAACACGCAAATCGACAAATGCCGCGCGACGCAGATCGCGGATGTAACGCCGCGAAAGCATGTCGATCCGTTCGCGCTCGATCGTCCGGCGGACCTCGTCGCGGCTCGGGCCGGCATTCTCCTGCCGCTCGCAGACCATGAGAACCTGGACGCCCGACGGAAGCCGGATCGGGGCGCTCGCTTTCCCGACGGCCAGTTGCGCCGCTACGGAGCGGAGCTGGGGGTTCAGGTCCTTGAGCTGGAAACGCGCGGGTGCGTCGGGTTGCGGCGTGCCCGCTTCCTCGGCGGCCGCGGCGAAGTCGTCGCACCCGTCGACGCTTGAGGCGATGGCTTGCGCGGTCTGGAGATGTGCATCCAGCGCGCCCGGCGGTGCGTCGGGGGCGACCTGGAGCAGCATCTGCCGCAACGTCAGCTCGCGTGCATCTGGGTCCGGCGGCTCGTTGGTGCGCTGGTCGATGAGAATCACGATCTGAATGCCTTCCGGCACGTCGATCGGCTCGGAAATTTCGAAGCGATCGAGGGCGGTGATCACGCTATCGATGGCGGGGTCGAGTTCGCCGGGCTGAATCCAGCCAATATCTCCGCCTGTTGCCGCGGTCGCGCTTTTCGAGAATTGCTGGGCGACCGCGCGGAAGTCGGCACCATCGCGCAGCTGTTCCACGAGCCGTGCGGCGAGCGTGCGAATGTCGGCCGCGTCTGCTGGATTGTCGATCGGCAGCAGGATCTCTCCGACCCGATACTCCGTGACACCCGCATTGGCCTCGATCCGGCTGATCACAGCGTCGATTTCCTCGTCGCCGATCTCGATCGTCGGGACCACGGTTCGTGCGAGCAGTTTCTGCCAGGACATGTTGGATCTGATCTGGTCCAGAGCCGCCGTGGCTGAGATCCCCTGCCGTTCGACGAAGGCCTCGAAGCCGCCTGCGGGCAGGTTGTTCGCCCGCTCGATTTGCGCCATTGCGTCGTCGATCTCGCGCTGGGTGATGCGGATATTGAGCCGCTCGGCCTCCTGGTTCTGTAGCGCCTCATCGATCAGTTCCCGCAGCACCTGGGGGGCGATACGTCGCTGGGTCTCGGGATTGTTCGGCAACCCGGCGGATGCAATGAGCAGCTGCATACGCTGCTGCACGTCGAATATCGAGATGACCTCCTCGTTCACGACGGCGGCGATGCGTTGAACGTCCTGCGCCGTTGCCGGCTGAGCGACAAGAACTGCGCCGAGAACCCCTGCTGCTGCCAGCAGGACAGACGCGGTCCGCCGCATTTTTTGTCGTTTGGGCGCCCAATTTGGGGCGAAGAAAATCTGTCTGATGGCCAGTTTCATCTAGAAGACCGATGACCCGATTTGACCGAGGCTCTTGAACGTGACCCGGAATGTCAGCGATTCGACACTCGGAATGTCCCGGTCCGTCGTGAATGTCCTTGCATATACTAGCTCGAAGTCCATGCAATCGCACTTGTAGACGAGTGATCCGCCATAGGACAGTGTCCCGCCTTCCGAGGTCAGGTCGCGCTGGGTCTGAATGCGTGCGGACCACGCTTCGGTCAGTTTCGAACTGAGCGCCGCCGTGACCTCTTCGCGGTCTGCAAACCCGCTGGTGCGATCGAAGAACACATAGTTCAGATCTAGATTGAGCGCTGGCGGCCCGATGGCGGCTGATATTTCTGTGCGGCGGGCGCGCAACGAATCATGGTCGAAGCGCGTCTTGTAGAGCAGATTCGTGAAACGGTTGGGTTTGATCTGCAGGCTTGCGACGATGTCGGATACTTGGTCTTCCAAGCCTGTTCCCGATGGGAATGGATTGGATTCTCGGAACCGGATCGATTGCCCGACGGTGAGGGTGGAACTTCCGCCCTCCTCGCCAAACACGCCGGTGCGGAACCCATAGACGATCCGCTGGCCGCCCTCGACCCTGTCCGTGCCGGAGAATCTGTTTGCGCCGAAAAGGTTGGTCTCGTCGAACGCGACGCTCTGACTGTCCTCGTCCGGAATCTCGTCCGGGTTGCCGCCGTTCGGCGCCAAGACCAACGCTAGTAGCGGTTCTATGAGCTGGCTGTTCGGGCCGGATCTGCGGATCCATGGATAGCGCCAGTTTACAACGGCCTGCGGGAAGATTCGGCCGACCACGGCGTCTTCACGACCGCTCGGTGTGTCGACGTCGTCGACGTTGTAGAGGTCACCCTGGACCGACGCTCGGAAGCTGGTGATGGATCCGATGCCGTCGGTGTGCGAGATCTGCCATCCCGGCGTAAGGCTGATGCGCTGGCTCGATGCCCCTTGGTCACGCGTCAGGGCGCGAAAGTTCGTGTCGAGCGTGGTCATGCCGCCATATTCCCCGGGCGGGCTGACATAACTGTATTCGAGGTTGGGCAGCACGACCGGCGTTTCATCCTGGATATCGCTGTCGCGCAGGCCCTGGAAGTACAGCCCTTCCGCCACCGCATGGGAACGCGATCCGAAGCCCTCGACGTAAAGACGGTTGGTCAGGGTATCGCTGTTCTTGAACCCGTAGCGTCCCAGGTATGTGTCATCGCTGGCCAGCTTCACATCGGCGCCCCAGCGCCAGAGTTCGTCGATGGAGAAACGCGTTTCGGAATCGATATGCCCGCGGAGCCGGTCTTCGCCGGTCTGGGCATCGTCCCGGGTGAAGGACAAACGCGTGCGATTCTCGCCGTCTGCGAAGCGCTGCCGGTACTCACCGGTGACGACCGGGAACTGGTCCGACGAGATGATCGGATCGAACGTCAGGTCACGGTCGTCCGCGATGGCCCAGAAATACGGCACCTGGATCGACGAACCGAGCAGGCTCGACGCACCGAAGGTGGGCGTGAGGATACCTGACTTGCGCTCAACGGTTGGATCGGGATGGCTGAGGAATGGCGTGTAGGCGATCGGCATGCCGAGCACTTCGAGCGTCGCGTCGCGATAGATGACCTCCTGGGCTTCCGCGTCGTGCAACACACGGCGTGCCTTGATCTGCCAGAGGGGTTCCTCGTCGAAACCGAGGCAGTTGCGGCAAGGTGAGTAGACCGCGCGGCTCAATTCGGTTTCAACGCCGCCACGTCGCTGGGCGCTGACGGCCGCGAGGCGGGAATCGTCGTTCAGGAGCATCCGGAAGCCGCGCAGGAATCCCTCGCGCATGTCTGCCGTCAGCTCGGCGAACTCCGCGAACAGGACCTCGCCCGTGGGCTCCAGGAGGACGACGTTGCCCGATGCGGTAACGATGTCGTCACGCTGGTTGTAGGTAACGGAATCGGCGTTCAGGATTCGCTCGCCTTGGACGATCTCGACATTTCCCCGGGCCGTTGCGGTGCCGAGATCCTCATCGAACGAGAGGTCGTCGGCCGTCATCAGGACCGGTTCTTCAGACCCGAATTGCTGTGCCGTCGTGACGGAGGCTCCTGACGCGAGGACGAGCGAACCGATGACGAAGGCGATCACGAACCGGCGCATCACCCGTCCTCGAGATGTAGGAGTGACGTGATACCGGCGAGGAGGCTCACACCGGCCGGAGTCCATGCGGCCAACGTCACGGGCACACTGGCGCCCAGCCCGAGCGCCTGGATGACGTTCGTCAGCAAAAACAGGAAGAAGCCTGCAAGCACGCCCGCGCCGACCAGAACAATTGTTCCGCCGCGTCGGGTCGAGCGAAGCGAGAACGTCGCGGCAATGAGGACCATTGCGGCCAGCAGGACGGGCTCCGCGAGGAGTGCATGGAGCTGCAGGCGATGAGCCACGGGAGAAAACCCGGTTTCCTCAAGTACCCTTATGAAACGTGGCAGGTTCCACAACGCGACCGTGTCGGGACTGGCGAAGCTCTCCTGAATCTTGTCCGGAGTCAGGTCGGTCGGAAGTTCCTCGGTTGCGACGAATACCCCGGCGCGCCCGGGCCGGGTAAGCCAGGCGTCGCTCAGTTGCCAGCGGCCATCGAGCAGCAGCGCGCTCCTGGCGTCGATGCGGCCGGTGAATTTGTCGTCGCCGGCGAATTCGAACACGATCACCTGCTCGAGACGGAGCGCGTCGGGCTGCACGCGTTCAGCATGAATCACCGTTTGCCCAAGCCCGTCTTCGCTGTTCTGGCGCAGCCAGATGCCCTCGGCGGAGACCGCGAGCAGGGACGAGCGTCCGGTGAAGTAGCGTCCTTCCAGTTCCTCGAACTGGGACAGAAGCACCGCCGACAGAGGGTTGATCACGGAGATGTTGACGATCCCGAGCGCGATCGCGGCGAGGATTGCCGGCGTGAGGAATTGCCAGACCGATACGCCGGCTGCCCGGAGCACAACCAATTCGTGATTTCGCGTGAGCCGCAGGAAAGCGAAGATCCCACCGAACATCACGGCGAACGGAACCGCCTCCTGCGCGAGGAAGGGTGTGCGAAGCAGGGCCATGCTGGTGATGACGCTAAAGGTCGCCTCGCTCTTGCCGCTGCCCCTGCGCAGCAACTCGACCGCGTCGATCAGGATGATAACCGCCACGATGGCGGCGAACATGATCGCGAACCAGATCAGGAACTGGCGCAGGATGTAGAAAGAAATGGTGCGCGACGTGAACATGGTCGAGCCCGGCTAGGCGTCGGCGGCGGCAGCCGCCGCCGGCCTTTGACGTGGGTTGCGGACGAGCCAGTAGATCGACAGCAGGATGGCGCCGAGCGGGAGGGCGTAGCTGAACGGGACGATGGCGAGCGAACGGCGCGATACGTTGAACAGGCCCAGTGCTGCGACCTGGATGGCGAAAATCAAGGCGATGGCCAGCAGTATCCGGCTTGTCTGGCCACGCCGGTTGAGGTCGCCCGACAGCAGAACGGCGACGGCGACCGCGGCGAAGGCCAGGATGTGCAGGGGGCTTGCGAGGCGGCGGTGCCCTTCGGCGATGAGCTGCGTTGCGTAGGTGCGGTCGTGCAGACCATCGCCTGGCCAGAGCAGCGAATCGAGAAAGCGTTCCTCCGGTTCGCGCCAGCGCGTCGAGATATCTTCACCGATCAGGCTGAGATCGAGCGAATACTGGTCGAAATTGAACAGGGTCAGACGGCCTGAATCCCGGTCGACCTCCTGCTGGCTGCCGTTGAACAGCACCACGCGGGTGCCCTCGACACTCTGGCTCGCGGTGCCGCGCTCGGCGGTGTAGGTCACGGGACGTTCGGGGTCGCGCGAGTCATGCGCAAAGATGCCGCGCAGCTCGCCCTCGCCGGACCGCTCGCGCACATAGATGGTCAGGCCGTCGACCGGTGTGTTGAAACGCTGTTCCTGCAGCAGGACGCTGCCGTAGCTGTTCCGGTAATTGAACTGCTGCAGCTTGAACGCGTGCGTTGTTGCGGGCACGAGATAGAGGTGCAGCGCATAGCCGATGAGAACGCCCAGGATGCCGAGTATCAATCCCGGCCGGGCGAGGGACAGCTGGCCGATCCCTGCCGCGCGCATGACCACCAGTTCGCTGTCGTTGGTGAGTTTGTTGTAGACTGCGAGAATTGCGGCGAAGATGGCGATCGGCAGGACGACCGCCATGAACTTCGGCAGGTTGAGTGCACTCATCTCGAACAGGACGGAAACGGGTAGGCCGCGATTGACGATGAAGTCGATCAGGCGAAGCGACCCGAAAAGGGAGATCAGCAGCGTCAGCGCGCCCGCCACAAACAGGGTTGCCAGGGCGAGTTGTCGGAATATGTACCCGCCGATGGACGTCATGGATGCTCCGGGTGTGAACGTTCCAACGAAACGTCTCTCAAGTTGCTGATTCGCAAAACAAAGACGTGCCGCAACGGTCGTTTGTAACAGATCGGCTGATCCGGAAAAACACCCTCCGACGCGTTCCGCCCCGCCTTGCACGGGTTGCGCGCGTGCTCTAAATCACGAGGAGTTCCCGGCGGCCCGATGTGGCCGGTCTTCCGCACATTCACGGATTGGATGGTCATGAAAATCTCCTTTGCCGAACCCAAGTTGCCCACCAGCGGTGTTCTGGTTTTTCTCGTCGATTCCGACGCGCGGCTCGGGGCCAGTGCGAAAGCCGTCGACAAGGCGACCAAGGGTGCGCTCGCGCGGGCCTTGAACGCGTCAAGCTTCGCGGGAAAGAAGGGCGAGAGCTTGACGATCATCGCGCCGCAGGGACGTGAGAAACTCACGGTTCTGCTGGTCGGCGCCGGTCCGGCAAAGGATGTGGACGGGTTGCGTGCCCAGGAAATTGGCGCTGAGGTTTACAAGGCCGTCAGCGGCGCGTCCGCAAACGCCGCCGTGCTGGCCGCCGAACTGACCGGCGCCAAGGTTCGCGCCGGTGAACTCGCCGCGAACCTCGCGCTTGGTGCGCGCCTGCGGTCCTATCGTTACGACAAATACCTGACCAAGGCGGGCGGCCGGGGCGGTTCGTCGGGTCCTGCGCGTCTTCAGGTCATGGTCAAGGGCACGGCCGACGCGCGGCGACGCTATGGCGTGCTCGGAGCCGTTGCCGACGGTGTGGACTTCGCGCGGGACCTGGTGTCCGAGCCGTCCAACGTCAAATCGCCGAAATGGATGGCGGCCCAGTGCCGCAAGCTCACCAAGCTGGGCGTAAAGGTCGAGGTGCTGGGCGAGGCGCAGATGCGCAAGCTGGGCATGAACGCGCTCCTGGGCGTCGGGCAGGGCAGCACCCGCGAGTCCCAGATGGTCATCATGCGCTGGAACGGTGGCGGCAAGGATTCCAAGACCGTCTCCTTCATCGGCAAGGGCGTGACCTTCGACACCGGCGGTATTTCGATCAAGCCCGCCGGCGGCATGGAGGACATGATCTGGGACATGGGCGGCGCCGGCACCGTGATCGGTGCCATGCGCGCGATCGCCGGCCGCAAGGCCAAGGCCAATGTCATCGGCGTGGTCGGGCTGGTCGAGAACATGCCCGACGGCAATGCCCAGCGGCCCGGCGACATCGTCACCACCATGTCGGGTCAGACGGTGGAGGTCATCAACACGGACGCGGAAGGCCGGCTCGTCCTCGCGGACGCGCTCTGGTACACGCAGAAGCGCTTCAAACCTGATGTGATGATTGATTTCGCAACTCTCACCGGGGCGATCATGGTCGCGCTCGGCCGCGAGTATGCCGGGCTCTACGCCAGCGACGACGCCCTTGCGGAGAACTTCGTCGCCTCGAGCCAGCAGGTCGGCGAGAAGGTCTGGCGCATGCCGCTGGATGATGCCTACGACCGGCAGATCAACACCCCGCGCGCGGACATGAAGAATGTCGGGCCGCGCTGGGGCGGCAGCATCACCGCGGCCCAGTTCCTGCAGCGTTTCACCAACGATGTCCCCTGGGCACATGTGGATATCGCGGGTGTCGCATGGTCGGACAAGGAGCAACCCCTGATGGCGCGCGGCGCGACGGGCTTTGCCGTGCGCACCCTCGATCAGTTCGTCCGCAACCACTACGAAAAATAGGCCGGACCGCCCGTGACGGAAATCCGCTTCTATCACCTGACGCGCCGCACTTTGGAAGAGGTGTTGCCGGTCATGCTGGAGCGGACCGTCATTCGTGACGGACGGCGTGCGGTGGTTATCGCCGGCTCTTCCGAGCGGGTCGAGGATCTGAACGCGCATCTCTGGAGCTACAACGACCGCGTGTTTCTGCCCCACGGAAGCGCGGTGGACGGCCATGCCGCCCTGCAGCCGGTCTGGTTGACCGACAAGGACGAGAATCCCAACGATGCACGTGTTCTGTTCCTGGCGGATGGCGCGCCGTCCTCGGACCCGGGTGCCTTCGATCTCGTGTGCGAGCTGTTCGACGGGCGTGACGAGGCCGCCGTCACGGCGGCGCGGTCGCGTTGGCAGGCCTACAGGGATGCGGGCCACGACCTGACCTACTGGCAGCAGACCGAGCGCGGTGGCTGGGAACAGAAGGCGACGGGCTGAGCCCTATCCGTACGGCTCTTCCTGGCATCTTGTCGGAGCGGTTCGCGCTGGATATAAGGCGCGCAGATTTTCATTCCACACCGGAGAAGACCCATGGCCATCGAGCGCACGTTCTCGATCATCAAACCCGACGCGACGAAGCGGAACATCACCGGCAAGATCATTGCCAAGTTCGAAGATGCCGGACTTCGCGTGGTGGCCCAGCGCCGCATTCACATGACCCGTGAGCAGGCCGAGGCGTTTTACGGCGTCCACCGCGAGCGTCCGTTCTTCAATGACCTCGTTGCGTTCATGACGTCGGGGCCGGTCGTAGTTCAGGTGCTGGAAGGCGAGAATGCGATTGCCCGCAACCGCGAGATCATGGGCGCGACCAACCCGGCGGAGGCCGACGAAGGCACGATCCGCAAGGAGTTCGCGGAATCGATCGAGGCCAACTCGGTGCACGGTTCGGATGCACCCGAGACCGCGGCCGAAGAGATCGCGTTCTTCTTCGATGAGAGTGAGATCGTCGGCTGAAGATCAGTCGATCCCCGGTCTGACCGGGACGGTGGTGGTCAGACGAGCGTCCACCACATGAGAAGCAGGGCGATCGCCACCGCGATGCCGGAGTAGGACATCAGCTTCAGGAAGCCGCCCCAGATTTTCCAGCGGCCTTCGATGTTCATGATCTCGTCGGACATGTTCGCTCGCATGTGTTGCGTTGATTCTTGTCTGAAGTTTTACCGGCGCGCACGGGATGCGTCAAAGGCTTCGGTGTGCGCTGCCGGTCGTCATGACGGCGCAGGGTGAATCAGCGGGTCCGCGGCGGAAGTGCCCCCGTCGATCTCCGCTTTCTCACCGTTGATCTTTAACCGGCCTTCCGCGAACAGGCGGATGGCGTGGGGATAGCAGCGATGTTCGGCCGCCAGTACGCGTGCCGCGAGGCTGGCTTCGTCGTCGCCCGGCAGAACCGGGACGGCGGCCTGCACCAGGATCGGACCGGCGTCCATCTCGGGTCGCACGATATGCACCGTGCAGCCGCTCAGCCGCACCCCCGCTGCGATTGCCTGTGCGTGAGCATCTATTCCCTTGAAGGCCGGAAGCAGCGAGGGGTGAATGTTCACGACCCGGTCGCGCCATGCCTCCACGAACCAGCTCGACAGGAGGCGCATGAACCCCGCCAGGCACACGAGCTCGACCCCGGCGTCCCGCAGGTGTGCGTCGATCTGCCGGTCGAAGCTCTCCCGGTCGGGGAATGCGCCATGCTCGACCACGGCCGTGTCGATTCCGGCGTCACGTGCACGGTCGAGGCCTGCCGCTTCGGGCTTGTTCGAGAGGACGAGGACGATCTGCGCCGGGTAGTTGCTGTCGGCGCAGGCATCGATCAGCGCCTGGAGGTTGGAACCGCGCCCGGAGATCAGGACGCCGACCTTCATGCGGTTCATGCTGATCCGCCGAGCGCTGCGTCGAGATTCTGAAGCTCGACCTCACCGTCGGCCGACGCCGTGATCTCGCCGATGATTTGTGCCGTCTCGCCCTTCGCAGCGAAGGCCCGGATAACCGCGTCGGCTTCGGCCCCGTCCACGATGGCGACCATGCCGATCCCACAATTGAAGGTGCGCGCCATTTCCATGTCTTCCACGCCGCCGGTTTGACGTAACCAGTCGAATACGGGCGGTGCGGACCAGCGTGCGCCGTCGAGCTGCGCGCCCAGGCCGTCCGGCAGTACGCGCGGAATATTCTCCAGCAGGCCACCGCCAGTGATGTGCGCGTAGCCCTTCGTGCCCGCCTGATCGGCCGCGGCGAGGCAGGCGGAGACGTAGATGCGCGTGGGCTCCAGCAGCGCTGCACCGAGAACGCTCTCGGGATCGAAAGGGGCCGGATCGCCGAGATCGAAGCCGCCGCGTTCGACGATCTTGCGCACGAGCGAGTAGCCGTTTGAATGAATCCCGCTCGACGCAAGGCCGATGATGGCATCGCCGGCAATGATGGCCCGGTCGGCGCGCGGAAACCCCGAACCGCGTTCCATGGCCCCGACGGAGAAGCCGGCGAGATCGAACTCGCCGTGCGCATAGAGACCCGGCATCTCGGCGGTCTCGCCGCCGATAAGAGCGCATCCGGCCTGCCGGCAGCCTTCGGAGATCCCCGCCACGACGGCCGTCGCGACGTCGGTGTCCAAGCCCCCGGTCGCGAAATAGTCGAGGAAGAAGAGCGGTTCGGCGCCCTGGACGACGAGATCGTTCACGCACATGGCGACCAGGTCGATACCGAGCGTATCGAAGTTTCCGGTCTCGAATGCGAGCTTGAGCTTGGTGCCGACGCCGTCCGTCGCGGCGACGAGGATCGGGTCATTGAAGCCCGCGGCTTTCGGGTCGAACAGCGCGCCGAAGCCGCCAAGACCATCCATCGTTCCCGCGCGCTGGGTTGCCGCGGCCAGCGGCTTGATCGTCTCGACCAGGGCATTGCCGGCGGCGATATCGACACCGGCGTCTTTGTAGGAAAGGCCCAGTTTTCGTCTCCCTCGCGCGCGTTGCGCGCCTTTCGTGCTATGGCATTGCCACATTCGCGGCGCAGTGTTCTGGTAGGCCGCGAATCACGCCCCATCGGCAAGTCAGAATAGGTGTTTCAAGGTCATTTGCAATGTGTCGCGCGCTGCAGAAATTTTCCCGTTCACTGGTCCTGTGTCTCATGGGGTTCGGTCTCTTGCTGGCCCTCGATGTTTTGCCGGCAAAGGCCCAGAAATCGGCACTCGAGGACATCTTCGTCGTACGCGACGTGGTGCTCGATGAGCGTGCCGAGACGGCAGCGGCGGCGCGTGCGCGTGCGCTGGCGCTGGGCCAAAGGGAGGCCTTCGCACGGCTCGAAGCCCGCCTGACCCGCAGCGTACATCGGGGGCTTGCGGCGAACATCGATGTCGACACGCTTCGTTTTCTGGTCGACGCCATCCAGATCGATGACGAGAAAACGTCGGACGTGCGCTATCTCGCCAGCCTGACCGTCACGTTCAAGCCGGATGCGGTGCGCGACCTGTTCCGGTTCAACGGTGTCCCGTTCGCGGAATTGCGGAGCCGGCCCCTGACGATCGTGCCGGTCCTGGCCGCGGTCGACAGGTACATCCTGTGGGGCGATCCCAACCCCTGGCGTGAGGCATGGCGGAATCATCCCGAGGGAACCGGGCTCGTTCCCATGCTAGCACCGATCGGAGACCTGGCGGATCTCGCGGGCCTTTCCGTTGATCAGGCTGTTGACGGTGATGACGTGGCATTGACGCGTTTTGCCGGGCGGTATGGCGCGCGCGGGGTGCTCGTCGCGATCGCCAACGTTTTCGAGGCGGAGCCCGGAATCTTGCGTAGCGATGTCGTCGCTGTGCCGGTCGGCTTGTCGGAAATGGCGCCCTTCACGATCACGGTGACCGGGGCTGCGGGCGAACACGAGCCGGAGATATTCGCGCGCGCGGTTGCTGAGGTTCGCGAGGTTGTCGAGGACGAATGGAAGGCGGCGAACGCTATTGCCTCGACCGAGATCAGCCAGCTTCGCGCCGCGGTTCCAATTACGGGGCTAAAGAACTGGGTCGATATACGTGGCCGGATTTCACGCGTGCCCGCGGTCGCGAACATCCGCGTGGTGGCCCTGACAGCGACGACGGCGGAGATCGCGATCGACCATCGCGGCGACCTGTCGCGTCTGGTCCGTGCGTTCGAGCGTTTCGATCTCGTTCTGGAAGAGACCGGTCTGGAGCCGGGCGGTGCTCCCGCAGGAGGAACGTTCGGTAGCCCGGGGGTGTCGCTCCCGCTCACCCATGTCGTGCGCCTGGCTGGATCCTAGGCGGGCCGCCCGGTGAACCGCCAACTCGTACTGGACCTCGGCCATCGCACGGCACGCGGACGCGCCGACTTCCTGGTGTCCGGATGCAATGCCGAAGCCGTCGAGTGGATCGACCGTTGGCCGGAATGGCCGGCGCGCGCGCTCGCCGTCTGGGGGCCACCAGCCTCCGGCAAAACCCATCTCGCGCATGTGTGGTGCGAGGTGAGCGGCGCTACGCTGATCGGCCCCAACGATCTGCGCGCATCCGACGCCGCGGGTTTGCGCGCGCGCAATGCGTTCCTTTGTGTCGACGATGCCGACCGGATGATCGGCGATGATGCGGGGGAGGAGGCCCTGCTGCACCTGTACAATTACGTGCTCGAGACCGGGGGGGCGCTGTTGCTGGTTGGAACGGACGCGCCGGCGCGCTGGGAGGTGAAGCTGGCCGATCTGGCGTCGCGCATGAAGGCGCTGACGGGCGCAGGCATCTCGGCGCCCGACGACGACCTGCTGGCGGCGCTTCTCGTGAAACAGTTCCGTGACCGGCAGCTGCGCGTGGGCGAGGATGTCGTGTTCTACCTCCTGGCGCGGATGGAGCGTTCCTTCGCCGCCGTGTCCGAAATCGTGGCTGCGATCGATGCTGCCGCGCTCGAGCGGCACAGGCCGGTGACGGTTCCCCTCGCGCGTGAGATCCTCGACGGGGCGGCCTGAAGCCGAACTGTCATCTTGACGTCACAAATTGCGGACAAGGTGTGGTTCCGCTAGCCTTTCGCTGAACGGGGCGCTCATGCGCCTGTAATCTCTGTGAAAAATGGTTCTGTGGTCGCAGAAGACACCCATACCTCGTCCGAGCCCATGATCGGGTTGGATTCACCCGAACGCTTCATCAACCGTGAGCTTTCCTGGCTCGCGTTCAACGAGCGCGTGCTGGAGGAGGCGGAGAATCGCAACCATCCGTTGCTCGAACGCTTGCGGTTTCTCTCGATCTCGGCGTCCAACCTGGACGAGTTCTACATGGTTCGCGTTGCGGGCCTGAAGGGACAGGTCGAGGCGGGGATCACGACGCTGAGCCAGGAGGGGCTCACCCCGAGCGAGCAGCTCGCGGCGATCAACGAACGCGCCGGCGCTCTCATGGCGGCGCAACAGCAGACCTGGCTCGGGCTGGTCGATGAGCTTCGCGCCAGCGATATCACCGTCGTCGAACCCGAGGGCCTCACGGCGGACGAAGCCGTCTGGCTCGAAGATCGGTTCATGACCAAGATCTTCCCGGTCCTGACACCACTCGCGGTCGATCCGGCCCATCCGTTCCCGTTCATTCCGAATTTCGGGCTTGCCGAGGCGCTGGAGCTCTATCGGCCGAGCGACAACCGGCTGATGATCGGGCTGCTGCCGCTGCCCGGACAGATCGAGCGCTTCATCCGGCTGCCGGGCGAACATCCGCGCTTTATTCTTCTCGAGAAATGCGTGGCGATGTATCTCGACCGCATTTTTCCGGGGTTCGAGCCGCGCGGCATGGGGACGTTCCGTGTCATCCGTGACAGCGACATCGAGATCCTCGAGGAGGCCGAGGATCTGGTGCGACTCTTCGAATCCGCGCTCAAGCGTCGCCGCCGAGGCTCCGTCATCCGGCTCACCGTCGATGCGGAGATGCCGGAGGAATTGCGGCGTTTTGTCACCCAGGAGATCGGTGTCGACGACGACGACGTTTTCGTGCTCGAGGGGATGCCGGGCCTCGACCGGACGAAGGAACTGATTGTCGACGAACGCCGCGATCTCCTATTCGAATCGTTCAACGCGCGGTTCCCGGAGCGTATCCGTGACTTTGCAGGTGATTGTTTTGCGGCGATCCGGGCGAAGGACATCGTCGTCCACCATCCGTTCGAATCCTTCGACGTGGTGGTCCAGTTCCTGCGCCAGGCCGCCCGCGACCCGCAGGTGGTGGCGATCAAGCAGACGCTGTACCGGACGTCCGAGAACTCGCCGATCGTCAGCGCGTTGATCGAAGCAGCGGAAGCTGGCAAATCCGTGACGGCGCTCGTCGAGCTCAAGGCGCGGTTCGACGAGGAGGCGAACATTCGCTGGGCGCGTGAGCTGGAGCGCGCCGGCGTTCAGATCGTTTACGGCTTCATCGATCTCAAGACTCACGCCAAGATCAGCCTGGTGCATCGCCGGGAAGGGAACGACCTTCGCACCTACGCCCATTTCGGGACGGGCAACTATCATCCGATCACGGCGCGCATTTATACCGACATCAGCTACCTGACCCAGGATCCCAAGCTGTGCCAGGACGCCTCGCGCGTCTTCAACTACATGACGGGGTATGCGAGGCCCGAAGGGCTGGAGAAGGTCGCGGTCGCGCCGGTGAATCTGCGCGAAACCCTCATGCGATGCATCGAGGAGGAAATCGAACACGCGAAGGCCGGGCGCCCGGCGGAGATCTGGGCGAAGTTCAATAGCCTGGTCGATGGGGGCATCATCGACGCGCTATACAGAGCGTCCCAGGCCGGAGTCCCCGTGCGCCTCGTCATCCGCGGTATCTGCTGCCTTCGCCCCGGCGTCCCGGGCCTGAGCGAGAACATCGAGGTCAAGAGCATCGTCGGGCGGTTCCTGGAGCATTCCCGGATCATGGCCTTCGGATCGGGGGCCGAGATTCCATCGCCGCAGGCCAAGCTCTTCATCTCTTCGGCCGACTGGATGCCGCGAAATCTCGACCGCCGTGTCGAGCTCCTTGTGCCCATCGAGAGCGGGACGGTGCATCAGCAAATTCTTGACCAGATCATGGTTGCGAATCTGCTGGATCGCGCCCAAAGCTGGATCATGGAGCCGGACGGTTCCTACACCCGCATCGACACGAGTGGCGAGCAGGACCCATTCAACGCGCACAACTTCTTCATGACCAACCCCAGCCTGTCTGGGCGAGGGAGCGCGCTGAAGAAACCGGGCAGCGCGCCGCAGCTTCTGACGCACCCCGACTAGTCTCGGCCACCATCGGCGTAGCCGATGCCTAAGTGTTCGCCAACGGTCGGCGGCCCCGCGGCCGTGGTCGATATCGGCTCGAACTCGATCCGGCTCGTTGTGTTCCGTGATCGGTCACGCGCTGCGCCGGTGGTGTTCAATGAACGCGTGACCTGCGGAATCGGACGGGACCTCGCAAAGACAGGCACATTGCATCCCGATGGCGTCGAGAAGGCGCTCGCGAACCTGCCGCGCTTTGCGGGGATCGTTCGGGCAATGGGCATCGACGACACCCAGCTTTTCGCAACGGCCGCGTCCCGTGAGGCGGCGGACGGTGCGGATTTCCTCACGCGCGTCGAGGCGATGTTCGGTCGCAAGGTGACCCAGCTGGATGGCCATCAGGAGGCCCGACTTGCCGCGTGCGGCGTGATCAGCGGTCTGCCCGAAGCCAAAGGCGTTGCCGCAGATATGGGCGGCGGGAGCCTTGAATTGGCGGCGGTCGCGGGCGGTCGTGTCGACGATCACGGAAGCCTGCCGCTCGGACCGCTTCGCCTCGCGCCCCTGGGGATCGAAGGGAAGAAACTAACCGCCCATATCGACGCACAACTCGAGCAGTTCGACTGGGTCGGCGATGCGGTGGCGGATGGGGCGATCTATGCGGTCGGCGGTGCCTGGCGCGCGCTTGCGCGCCTGCATATGGTGCAAACCGAGTATCCGTTGCGGGTCATCCACAACTACCGCCTGGCGAGCACCGAGGCCGCGGAGTTCTGCCGCGTGGTGGCGGGCCTGAGTGCCGCCAGTATCTCGCGGATCAGTGTTGTCCCCCGTGCCCGCATCCCGACATTATCGACGGCGGCGCGGGTTCTCGAGCGGTTGATCGAGATGTCGGGGGCGGAATCGCTGGTCTTCTCGGCCAACGGCATTCGCGAGGGGTCGCAGTTCGATGCCCTCGACGCTGCCACCCGGAAGGAAGACCCGCTGATCGTGGCCTGCGAGCATTTCGCGGCGCGGGAGAATCGCGCGCTCGGGTCCGGGGCGGCCCTGTTCGAATGGGTGGCGCCATTGTTCGAGGGCGAGGATGCATCGCTTCGGCGTCTGCGCCACGCCGCGTGCCTGCTCGCGGATATTGGTTGGCACGAACATCCCGACTACCGGGCGGAGCAGGTCTATTTCCGGATCCTGCGCCTGCCGCTTCTGGGGCTCACCCACGAGGAAAAGGCGAAGATCGCGCTCGCCGTTTTCCGGCGCTACACCGGCGCGAAGGGCGGGGCGACCCTGCGGGTGGCAAATGCGCTGCTGCTGCCCGAGGATGTGGAATGGTCGCGCCGTCTCGGGGCTGCGCTGCGCCTTGCGGAGACGCTGACCGGCGGCAACCCGGACCTGCTGGAGGGTGTCGGCCTGAAGCTCAAGAAGGAACTGCTCGTTATGACCCTCGGTGCGGGCCGCGCCGACCTGTTCGGCGATCTCGTCCGCAGCCGCTTTGGCGCGCTGGCGGGTCTCTTCGGCGTTTCGGGTGTCGTCAAGGGTGTAGGGATGAACGAGGAGATCGGCGGTGCCTGATCGGGCCGGCGCCGGTTACTCGGCGTCGTTCTCGTTCGCGGCGTCTTCCGGGCTCACCTCGACGATCCGCACCTTGCCGCAACCGGCCGCGAGCGCGATCTCGCCGGCCTTGAGGCGCAGCGCGTCGTTCCCGAAGATCTCACGGCGCCATCCCTTGAGCGCGGGAACGTCGGCATTGTCATCCGCCGCGATGGCTTCGAGGTCGGCCGCCGTCGCGACCAGCTTCTGCGCGACCTGCCGTGTGTCGCACTTGAACTTGAGCAGGACCTTCAGCAGGTCCATCAGCGCGCCGGCGCCCGGCGGCAGCTCGACCGGGTCCGGAATGGACGGTGCGCGCTCGGGCGGTGTCGCGCGGCCCTCTTCGATGGCCTCGAGCAGCCCCTGGCCGAGCCGGCCGCCCGCGAAATTCTTGGGAATGCCGCGCACCTTGGACAGTGCCTTCTCGTCCTCCGGCGGCCGCGCCGCGATCTGGGAGAGAACGTCGTCGCGCATAAGCCGGTTGCGCGGCAGGTCGCGGGCCATCGCCTCGCGGTCTCGCCAGGCTGCGACGGCCTGGAGCATGGCCAGGTATTTCGGCTGGTTGCGTTTCGGCTTGAGCCGCCGCCAGCCTTCTTCGGGGATCACCTCGTAGAGCGCGGGATCGGCGAGCTTGACCATCTCCTCCTCGACCCAGGCCAGGCGGCCGTTCTCCTCGATCCGGCGGCGCAGCTTCTCGTAGGCCGGGCGCAGATGGGTGACGTCGGCCAGCGCGTACTCGAGCTGGGCCTTGGTGAGCGGGCGCTGGGACCAATCGGTGAAGCGGCTGCCCTTGTCGGGCCGCACCTTCGTCAGCTTCGCGATCAGCGTCTCGTAGCCCACCTGGTCGCCGAAGCCGGCGACCATTGCCGCGATCTGGGTGTCGAACAGCGGGACCGGCGTGACGCCGCCCTCGTGATGGAATATCTCGATGTCCTGTTTGGCCGCGTGCATCACCTTGAGCACGTTTTCATCCGCGATCAGGTCGCAGAGCGGCGTGAGATCGATGCCGTCGGCGAGCGGATCGATGATCGCCTCGTCTTCCGGGCCCGCGACCTGCACCAGGCACAGGATCGGCCAGAAGGTGCTCTCGCGCATGAACTCGGTATCGACGGTGACATAGTCGGCGGAGGACAGCCGGTCGCAAAGGGCGGCGAGGGCGTCCGTGTCGGTAATCACGTTCATGGGCGGCGTTTCTACAGGGATTCGAGAGGTGCCGAAAGCGCCGCGGCGGCTTGACAGGCGCGGGCGATCCATGGCCATTGGCGCGAATGGCGGCCCGCGACGAAAAATGGGCCGAAATCCAGCGTTTCACACGATTTCCCGGGACGACAAATGCATCCCTACCGAACCCATACCTGCGGCGAGCTGCGCGACGCGAATGCCGGTGACACGGTGCGCCTGTCGGGCTGGATTCACCGCAAGCGCGACCACGGCAACCTGCTGTTCGTTGACCTGCGCGACCAGTACGGCATCACCCAGTGCGTGATCGACACGTCGAGCCCGATCTTCGTAACCGTCGAGGACGCGCGGCTCGAATCCGTCATCACCGTGACCGGCCCGGTTGTCGCCCGGTCCGAGGAGACGGTGAACCCGAGCCTGCCGACCGGCACCGTCGAGGTCGGGATCGCCGAGATCAATGTCGAGAACCCGGCCGAGCTGCTGCCGCTGCAGGTGAACTCGGACGAGGATACCGGCGAGGATATCCGCCTGCGCTACCGCTATCTGGATCTGCGCCGCGAGAAGGTCGCGCGCAACATCCTCTTGCGCAACGACGTCATCGCATCGATCCGCCGGCGCATGATCGAGGGCGGCTTCCGGGAGTTCCAGACCCCGATCCTGACGGCGTCGAGCCCCGAGGGCGCGCGCGACTATCTGGTGCCGTCGCGCCTGCATCCCGGCAAGTTCTACGCGCTGCCCCAGGCTCCACAGCAGTTCAAGCAGCTCCTGATGGTCGCGGGCTTCGACAAGTACTTCCAGATCGCGCCCTGTTTCCGCGACGAGGATGCGCGCGCCGACCGCTCGCCGGGCGAGTTCTACCAGCTCGACTTCGAGATGGCCTACGCGACCCAGGACGACGTGTTCAACGCGATCGAGCCGGTGATCGCCGGCGTGTTCGAGGAGTTCGCAGGCTTCGGCCGCGATGAGCCCTGGGCCGTCACGCCGACCCCGTTCCCGCGCATTCCCTATGCCGAGGCGATGCTCAAATACGGCAGCGACAAGCCGGATCTCCGCAACCCCATCGAGATCGCCGACGTGCCCGAGGTGTTCGCGGGTTCGGACTTCAAGATCTTCGCCGGCCTGGTCGAGAAGGGCGGCACCGTGCGCGCCATTCCCGCGCCGGGCGGCGGCGCGCAGCCGCGCAGCTGGTTCGATAAGCTGAACGACTGGGCCCGTGAGGAGGGCGCGCCGGGGCTTGGCTACATCGTGCTCGAGGACGGCGAGGGCAAGGGCCCGATCGCCAAGTTCGTCGCCGGCGAGCGGCTCGAGAAGCTCAAGGAGCTGGCGGGCCTCAAGGACGGCGACGCGGTGTTCTTCTCCGCCGGCGATCCGGACGAGGCGGCCGACCTGGCCGGCAAGGCGCGGACGAAGATCGGCGAGGATCTCGGCCTGATCGCGACCGGGCGCTACGACTTCTGCTGGATCGTCGACTATCCGATGTACGAGCGCGACAAGGACACGGGCGTGATCGAGTTCTCCCACAACCCGTTCTCCATGCCCCAGGGCGAGATGGCGGCGCTGGACGCGGAGGACCCGCTCGACGTGCTCGCCTACCAGTACGATATCGTTTGCAACGGCGTGGAGCTATCGTCGGGCGCGATCCGGAACCACCGGCCGGACATCATGCTCAAGGCGTTCGAGATCGCGGGCTACGACCGCGAGACCGTCGAGCGCGAGTTCGCGGGCATGTTCAACGCCTTCCGTTACGGCGCGCCGCCCCATGGCGGGTCCGCGCCGGGCATCGACCGGATCGTGATGCTGATCGCCGACGAGCCCAACATCCGTGAGGTCATCGCCTTTCCGATGAACCAGCGCGCCGAGGATTTGATGATGGGCGCCCCGGCCGAGGTGGACGACACCCGTTTGCGCGAACTGCACCTGAAGAAGGTGCTGCCGAAGGCGGAGAAGTAGGGAGTAAATCATGAACATCACGCTCAACGACGTTGATTTTCGCTACGAGCTCGACGGGCCCGAAGGCGCGCCGTGGATCGTGTTTTCGAACTCGCTGACCACCGATGTCACCATGTGGAACACGGAGGTGGCCGAGCTTTCCGACCGCTATCGCATCCTGCGTTACGACACCCGCGGCCATGGCCAGACCTCCGCGCCCGATGGTCCGTACAGCTTCGAGCTTTTGGTCGCCGATGTGATCGCGCTGATGGACGCCGTCGGCGTGGACCGCGCCCACTATGTGGGACTGTCGCTGGGCGGCATGACCGGGCTGGGTGTCGCTATCGAGCATGGTGATCGGCTCCTGAGCCTGGCGGCGTGCGACGCGCGCCCATTCGCCGATCCGGAATGGGCAGAGCCTTGGGTCGGGCGTATCGCGCTCGCCCGTGAAAAGGGCATGGAGGCGCTGGTCGAGCCCACGGTGGCGCGCTGGTTCACGGAAGACTTTCAGGCCGATCCGGCCAACGCGCCCGTGCTCGATCATGTGCGCCGGATGATCCGCGAGACCTCCGTCGAGGGCTACACCGGCTGCGCTGGCGCGCTTCAGGGGCTCAATTATCTGCCCCGGCTGGGCGAGATCTCGGTGCCGAGCCTGTTCATGACCGGCAGGTCGGACGGCAGCACGCCGCCCGCGGCTTCCGAGCAGATGCACGCCGCCGTGCCGGGCTCCCGATGCGTGATCGTGGATCCGGCCTCGCACATCTCGAATCTCGAGAACCCGGCCCAGTTCGACGCAGCACTTTTCGCCCATATCGAGGCGGCGCAGAACGGCTGACGGGCGGGTCTGAAGCCCTGCGCCGGACATGGCGAGGGTATGTGCCAGTCTTTCCGATTTGATCCAGATCATCGACCGCCGCGCCGCCGCTGTGGAGAGTAGAGGCTGCGCGGAATCCCGGCGGATGTCCGGGAGGCTTGCGCTTGCCTTTTTCGTCCGACGCGGGAGTGCGCCATGACCATCGTTCCGAAACCCCGGCTCAGGCATCTGGGCCTCTACACCGGCGACATGGACGCGATGGTCGCCTTCTACACCGACGTCATGGGGCTGACGGTGACCGACCGGGGCACGTTCGGCGATCCGCCGTCGCGCATCGTCTTCATGTCGAGCGACCCGGGCGAGCATCATGAGTTCGTGCTGATCGATGCACCGGCCGACCAGGACGCGGCGGCGTTTGCCCAGCAAATCTCGTTCCTGCTTGGTTCCCTCGACGAACAACGCGCGCTCTATGAGCGTGTCGTCGCATCGGGGTGTGACGTGGACCGTATGGTCACCCACGGCAACGCCTGGTCGTTCTACTTCAACGACCCCGAGGGCAACCGCATCGAGATCTATGTGCACACGCCCTGGCACGTGCCGCAGGCGCACGCCCACCCGTTCGATCTGACCCTGTCGAACGAGGAGATCATGGCCATGACCGAGTCCCATTGCCGCATGGATGCGGGCTTTATGCCGGCCGCCGAGCGGAAGGCCATGATGGCGGCGAAGATGGGTGTGTAGATGGAAATTCCCTCTCCTCCCGGGAGGAGAGGGGGCAGGGAGGGGTGGGACGCAAACACCCACCTCGCCCGGCTCGCTGCCGCTCGCCAGCCTCTCCCCCCTTGAAGGGTGGAGAGGGTTGATTCACCACCCACAACCCCGATCGTCTAAAACTTTCCGAATTCTTAACTCCCCTCTAAGCCCCCGCGCGT
>JAYQGE010000010.1:56072-96222 GCA_038140435.1 Rhodospirillaceae bacterium
CCCCGATCGTCTAAAACTTTCCGAATTCTTAACTCCCCTCTAAGCCCCCGCGCGTGAGGCTGGTCCCTGCGATGCCGCGTGGTGTGCCACGCACGGACAGGAACAGGGGAGTCAGTGACATGACCGACCGGGTCACGGGCTGGATGGCGGCGCTCGCCGGGGCGGGCGCATTGCTGGCGGCGATGACGGCGCTCGGCGCGCCATCGGCGCAGGCGCAAGGGGTGGAGGCGCCGCAAGAGGCGCGGGTGATCCCGCCGGCGTTTGCGCCGACGGAAGCCGCCGGGAGCTTCGACCGCGAGACCCTCGACGCGTTCGCCCGGGCGACACGGATCGTCGGCGCGCTCCGCAACGAATACATGCCGAAAATCGCGGCGGCGAACATCGCCGGCCGGCCCGACCGGGCCGAGGCGCTGTTTGACGAGATGCGCGCGCGCATGCACGACGCCATCGATGCAACGGGCCTGACGATCGAGCGCTACGAGGCGATTGCGGCGCGTGCCGAGCATGACCGCGCGCTTCGGGCCCGCATCGAGGCGATCATGACCGGCGCGCGCCCGCCGGCCGATCCCGGGCTGGGGGTCGAGGCTCCCCAGAGCGCTCCGCGAACGCCCGTTACGCAGACCGAAGACACGACCGAGAACAAGCTTGCCGCCGCACAAGACGAGATCGAAAGGTTGCACCGGCGGCTCGACGCCGAGCGCACGCGTGCAAGGGCCGACCGCGAGACGGCGGCGTCGGAGGCCGCCGCGCTGCGCAGTTCGCTCGAGGGGGCAATCGAGAAACTGGCGCGGGAGGTGAGTGCGGCAACAACCGCGGACGAGACGATCGACGCGACGGCGGAGCTGGAGGCGTTGCGCATGGCGAACGCGCGTGATGCGCTTGCGCGCGCCGCCTTGCTGCGCGAGGTCGCCCGCCTGGGCCATGCTTTCGCGGCGGCGCAGGAGGCGCTCGAGGCGCTAGGCGCCGATCTGTCGGAGACGCCCGCACCCGACGTGGTGCCGCTCGCGCGTCTGGAAACCCGCCCGCTTCTGATCGGGGGCAGCGTTCCCAACCTGGCGCGCGACCTGACGGCCGTGCAGTCCCGCGACGCGCTGCGGGCACGGCTCGAGGCCGAGCAGACCCGGAACATCGCGTTGCGCGCGCGCCATGCGTCCGAGCGCGTGAGCCTGCGCCGGGAGATTGACCGGATCGGGCGCACCCTGGCCTCGGCGACCGCGATGCTGGACACCCTGGCCGGCGGATTCGCAGCGGAACCCGATATCGTGGCGGAAGCGCCGGCGGTGGAAGAGCTCGCGACGCGGGCCGTGGCGCGCGCCGCGGCCGCACGAGACCTCTTCGTATCCGACCCGATGCACGACCGGGAGATCTATGCCGTCAGCAAACTCCCGGACGAGTTGGCGATGCCGGTGACGGCTGCCCCCATGCGTGTGCCGGGCACCCTCGATGCGGGAATCCACGCCTACGAGAGCCGGGACTATGCCCGGGCCTACCGGATCTGGCGGCCGCTCGCAGAGAACGGCGAGGCGAACGCCCAGTTCCATCTGGGTGCCCTCTATTTAGAGGGCCGCGGCGTGGACCGAAACCTGGCCGAAGCGCGGCGCTGGCTTCGCGCCGCGCTGGCCCAGGGCCAGGAGCGTGCACGTTTCCTGCTCGGCCGTGTCGAAGACGGGATCGCGAAAGCAGGCTGACCTGCACATCCGTTCGGGGTTCATATCTCGGCCGCATTTGGTTCTATACTCCACGCCATGCGGTGGGCCTGGGCAAAGTTCCTGACCTTGATCGGCGCCGGTGTCGCGGCGCTCGCCGCCGCCGCTTCGGCCCAGGGGCCCGCCTTCGTGCAGGCCTACCTGCAACGCCTCGGCGGTCATGTGGACGAGGCACGGCGAACCCTGAGTGAAATTTCTGGCGGTGCGACAGCACGATTGGTCGAGGACGGCGCGTCGCGCGACCGGCTCGTCGGCGCGTTCGCCGAGCGCCTGTCAGAGCTCGAGGGGTCGCGGCACCTGATCGAGGACGCGACGCCCCTGTGGCGTCCCGTCGCGCTCTTCCTGCATGGCGACCGCGAAATCGCATCCGCCACCGCCGAGGCCTTCACACCGGCGATGCCGCTCGATCCCGCGAGTCTTGCCTATGCCGGGCTCGGGCTTCTCGGCGGATGGATCGTCTGGGAGTTCATCCAGTGGCCGTTCAAGGCTCGGGATCGCAGTCGCCGGAGGCGTCGCGGGGCTGCCTGATCGCTGGCCACCAGGGGCGCCACGCCTATATCATGGCCCGATAAGTTACTGTTTGAGGGAGACG
Source organism: Rhodospirillaceae bacterium (assembly GCA_038140435.1). Taxonomy (GTDB): domain Bacteria; phylum Pseudomonadota; class Alphaproteobacteria; order UBA6615; family UBA6615; genus UBA8079. Next base: position 58,371 of record JAYQGE010000010.1, read on the forward strand.
CACCATGCGCGCGGCATTCTATGATCGCCTGGGACCGGCGAAAGAGGTCCTGACCGTTGGCGAGCAGCCGACACCGGAGCCCGGGCCGGGCGAAGTCCGGGTGAAACTCGCCACCTCCGGGGTCAACCCGTCGGACTGGAAGGCGCGTCTGCGCGGTCGCGGCGGCGCGATACCGTTTCCCCTGATCATCCCCCACAGCGATGGTGCGGGCTCGATCGATGCCGTGGGCGATGGCGTTGACGGCGCACGTGTCGGCCGCGAGGTCTGGCTCATGAACGGCCAGTGGCAGCGTCCCTTCGGCACCGCTGCGGAATATATCTGCATGCCCGAGAAGTACGTCATCGACCTGCCGGCCGGAACCGACATGGCCGAGGCGGCCTGCTTCGGCATTCCGTTCCTTACGGCGCACCGGGCGGTCATGTTCGACGGAAACGTTGCGGGCCAGACCATCCTCGTGCAGGGCGGTGCGGGCGCCGTCGGCGACCACGCCGTGCAGGTGGCGAAGGCCAACGGAGCGCGAGTGATCACGACGGTCAGCTCGGATGAGAAGGCTGAATATGTCCGCAATGCTGGAGCAGATGAAGTCGTGAACTACCGCACCGAGGACGTTGCGGCGCGCATTCTGGACCTGACTGACGGCACCGGTGTGGACCGCATCGTCGAGCTCAATCTTTCGGCGAATGCACCGAGCTACGGCCAAATCCTCGCGCCGCGCGGGACCGTGATCATCTACGGCACTGTCGATGCCATGGCGAGCGTTCCGGCCCAGGACTTCATCGTCAAGGGTGCGAACCTGAAGTGGTTCATCGTCTATTCGATTACCGATGCCGAGCGCGACGAGGGTGTGGCTGCGCTGAACAAGATGCTGGCCGACGGTGCGCTCAAGACGACCATCGCGGCGCGCTTTCCCCTCGACGAGATCGTCGCGGCGCACGAGATGGTGGAAGCCGCCAAGCACATCGGCAATGTGGTGCTCGATATCGGCTGATCCGGCCCGATTCCCGGTTGCTTGCGCCTACCCACGACCCTACATAGCGCGCGGATCGGGAGTTTCAGGATGTCAGTTCTCAAAAATACGGATACATCGAACCCGCCGGATCGGCGGGCGCGTTTGCGGGCGTTTGTAGAGAGTACTCGGTTTCGCTACCCGATCCTTGCGCTGATCTTCGTCAACGCGATCATATTGGGCCTTGAGACGTCGGAATCGGTAATGGCCGCCGCCGGCGACGTCCTGCTGACCGTCGACAGCGTGATCCTTGCGGTCTTCGTCGTGGAACTGCTGATCCGGCTTTACGCCCATGGTCTGCGATTCTTTCGCGATCCGTGGAGCCTCTTCGACCTCTTTGTCGTCGCGATCGCGCTGGTACCGACAAGCGGCGAACTTGCGGTCTTGCGGGCTCTGCGTGTCCTGCGGGCATTGCGCCTTGTCTCCGGCATTCCGCGTTTGCGTCGCGTCGTGGAGGCGCTGTTGCACGCCGTTCCGGGTATTGGCGCGATCGGTGCCCTGTTGTTGCTGATTTTCTATGTGTTCGCGGTTATTGCGACCAAGCTTTACGCCGAGACGTTCCCCGAGTGGTTCGGCACCATCGGAGCTTCCATGTTCTCGCTGTTCCAGATCATGACCCTCGAGAGCTGGTCGATGGGCATTGTTCGCCCGGTCCTTGAACTGCACCCGTTTGCATGGGTGTTCTTCATCCCGTTCATCGTGGCGTCGAGCTTTGCCGTTCTAAACCTCTTCATCGCGATCATTGTCGATTCTATGCAGAGCCTGCACGCTGAGGAGGATGCGCGAAACGTCGAGGCAATCACCGAGGTGGTTGACCGGGATGCCGTTGCGATTTCGGCCGAGCTTGCCGAACTGCGAGGCGAGGTTCGAGCGCTGCGCGAGTTGCTTTCGTCCCGCGTTGATTGATCTCGACCGGCGAGCCGTATTTCGCCAAGAATTCGGTGTTTGGTAAAACGCCTCATAAATGTATGAATTATCGAGCGATTTTATAATCGTTTGACTCTTCACGCGTGTTTTCATAACGCATTGTAAAAAATAAGAAAATATCATTTCTGGGTTCGCTCCGGTCTGTTCTGTGGTCCCAGAAATGCAATGAATCTATTATTTTATACGCATCTCTTAATTTTCCTCTATGCAAATCGAGTCGCGTCCGTCCAGTATCCCGGTACGAGCTGTGGGAGGCTTGTGATGCGAAAACACCTTGTCATGATCGGTTTGCCGCTTTTGCTGGGCGGTTGCGGCTTGCCGCCGGCGATCTCCGTGGCGTCCTGGGCAATCGATGGAATCAGCTACATGGCCTCGGGCAAGAGCGTGACTGATCATGCGCTATCCGAGGTGATGCAGCAGGATTGCGCCCTGTTCCGCGCGGTCCAGGAGCGGAACATCTGCTCCGACTTCACGATCGACACAGAGGGCGGTCCGTCGATCCTCGTCGCCGCCGCGCCCCATGGCGATAACTGGGATGTTGAGGACGGCGTGCCGCAGCAAGCGGACCAGCTTGCCGTTCCGGTCGAGATCGCGGCATTTGCGAGCGGGTTCGGGCCGGGCGACGTCTCACCGGCCATCCACGATCCATTGCCACATCCGGCGGTCGTCGCCGCAAGCTGGTCGCCCGGCGCCAACGCGGTTTCCAAACCCGGACGATTCGATGCCGCGGCGCCCAAGGACAGGCCCGCCTATCTCACGACGCCGGTCCATGTTGTTGCGGCCGTTTCGTATGACGTTCCGTCCGCACGTCGCACGGTGTCCGCACGGACCCTCTCGGTGGTCGGCAGTTTCCAGTCGGCGGCCAATGCATCCAGGCTCGCATCCCGTTTTGCCACCCTGGAAGCGGATGTTCTGACACTCGAGGTCGATGGGCGTACATGGCACAGGGTCGTCGTCGATGCGCCGCTCGCGCAGGTGCAGCGCATGGGCGTCGTGGACGCCTGGACATTGCGCGTCTGCACCCCGGACGGCGGTATCCCGCCATGCGATGCCGACAGGCCCTTGCACGCCGCGGACAGGTTTGCGCAGGTGGCGCAGCTGAACTAAGCCCCCGCGTCGTCCCGACGGTCGGTAAGGCTTCTTCAACTCGCTGTATGGCATGAATCCGCCGGGTGTTTCCGGTTAGGATGGATTCATCATGTCACTCGACTTCAAATCTGCGCGTTTTTCGGTCGCCGGAGCCTGCCTGGCGTTGCTGCTGTTTCCAGAAATTGCAGGAGCGGCGGCCATCAGCCACGCGTCGCATCGCGCCTTCTACGAGATTCGAATTGGCCGGGTCGATGCCGGTTCGAACATTGTCGATGCCCGCGGCCGCATGGTGGCCGAATGGCGTCGGGCATGTGACGGCTGGGCTTCGAGCCAGCGGCTGGTGGTCAGCATGGCGCCGGGCGAGGGCGAGCCGATCAATTCGGAAGTGGTCATGATGAGTTTCGAGGCTGCCGACGGCACGCTCTTCAGTTTCGATTCCGAAACCCGCGTCGGCGGCGAGACCGTCGAGGCGGTGAAGGGCGAGGCCGAGCGCGACGGACCGGGTAAGGCCGGACGGGCGATCTACAAGGTCCCGCGCGGGATTTCCGTAGATCTGCCGGCAGACACCGTATTCCCCTTCGAGCATACGATCGCGGTCATCTCGGCGGCCGAGAAGGGGCAGACCCGTGCCTTCAGCCACTACTTCGACGGCTCGCAGCCGGAGAACGCGCCGATGGCCGCGAATTCGCTGATTCTCGGCAAGGCACGGGATGCGGCCGACGGCAGCGAAAACGGCTTCGGCGCGATCAGCGCACACAAATGGTGGCCGGTGCGGCTGGCGATGTTCGCGAGCAACCCCTCCAGGCGCCTCAACGAGGAACCGGAGTTCGAGATGACCCAGGTCTTGCAGGACAACGGGGTCGTGCGCCGGTTCGAGTTCGATTACGGCGAGTTTTCCCTGGTCGCGGCCCTGATCGAGATCGAGGAACTCGAGCCGCCGCGTTGTAACTGACCGGCCACCGGGCTGTCCCTAGTTGCGATCGCCGGGGTCGTCTGCCGCGGCGCGCCGGGACAGCGTTCTCCCCTTGCCAATAGCGTCTCTCCCCAGTTTTCCGCGGACCTGATCGATGACGGCCTCGACCCGTTTGCGATGATCGGCGTCCGGGTCGGCCAGGTCGGGCGGATCGGCCTCCAGCGGGTCCGTGAAGTTCGAGAGTCCCACGCCGATGAGCCGAAACTTGCTGCCTTGCGGTGCCGCAGCGATGGCGCGGTCGAGCAGCGGCGAGGCCGCGCGGAAGAGGGTCTCCGCCAGCTGGGTGGGCGCACTCAGAGCCTGCGAGCGCGTCAGCGTCCTGAATTCAGACGATTTGAGCTTGACCGTGACGGTGCGGCCGGCGAGGCCGCGCGCCTTCATGCGGTCGGTCACCTTTTCGCACAGGGGCCAGAGGCGCTGGCGCAGCGTTTCGCGATCGGCGATATCCTTGAAGAATGTGGTTTCGCTCGACAGGTTCTTCGGATCGGAGTGCGGCTTCACGACACGATGATCCTCGCCGCGGCTGAACCGGGCCAGCCGCTGCCCGATGGCGCCGTAGCGTTCGACCAGACGGTTCTCATCGAACGTGCGAAGCTGCCCGATCGTCTCGAGCCCGTCGGCGCGCAGCTTCCGGTGCATGGACTTGCCGACGCCCCAGATGCGCGTGACGGGCAGGGTCTCCAGATAGTCGAGGGCTTCGGACTTGCCAATGATCGCGAAGCCGCGGGGCTTGTCGATGTCGGACGCCAGCTTTGCAAGAAACTTGTTGTAGCTGAGCCCGATCGAGGCGGTCACGCCGATGTCGCGTTCGATACGGTTGACCAGCCGGATGAGGGATCGCGCGGGGCTGGCGTGATGTAAACGCTCTGTGCCGGTGAGATCCAGGAAGGCCTCATCGATCGAGAGCGGTTCGACAAGAGGGGTGATGTCACGCATGAGCTCGCGTATCTGCCGGCCGACGGCGCTGTATTTTTCCATATCCGGCCGGATCACGGTGGCATCGGGGCAGAGCTTGAGCGCCTTGAACATCGGCATGGCCGAGTGAACCCCCTTGATGCGTGCGACATAACAGGCGGCGGATACCACGCCGCGCCGTCCGCCGCCGACGATGACCGGCTTGTCGCGCAGGGAAGGGTCGTCCCGCTTCTCCACGCTTGCGTAGAACGCATCGCAGTCGAGATGTGCGATCGACAGAGTTTCCAGTTCGCTGTGGAAGATCGTGCGTGGGGCGGTGCAGGCAGGGCAGCGTACGGCGCCGGCCGGGACGCTCGCGGCGCAATCGCGGCATAGACCGCTGTTCGCAAGTTGTGGAGCGTCCGTCATCCGGCCGGCGGCCAAAGCCATGCGGCACCGCGTACGCCGCTGGAATCGCCGTGTTTCGCCTTGCGGATGGGCGTGCTGGCGGCATCCGAGAATATGTGGGCGGCAACCCGCTCCGGCAGCGTGTCGTAGAGACTGTCGATGTTCGAGAGGCCGCCCCCAAGGACGATAACGTCCGGGTCGATGATGTCGATGATCATGGCAAGTCCGCGTGCCAGACGATCCTCGAACCGTGTGAGCGTTTCGTTTGCGGAACGATCACCGTCGTGCGCGGCGGCGGCGATCTCGGCGGCGGATAGGCCCCCTCCGAAGCGAGCGGCATGATCGCGCGCGATCGCGGGGCCGGATACGAATGTCTCGATGCAACCCCGACGACCGCAGAAGCATTCGGGACCGGGAAACTCTTCCTCGGTCATCCAGGGCAGTGGTGTGTGGCCCCACTCACCCGCGATCGCGTTGGCACCTGTCATGGCCTGGCCCCGGTGCACCAGGCCACCGCCGACACCCGTTCCGACAATGACGCCGAAGACCGTCGCGCCGTCAGCTCCGGCGCCGTCGGTCGCCTCGGAAACGGCGAAGCAGTTGGCGTCGTTGGCGACGCGCACGGGTCGCCCGAGATACGAGGACAGGTCGCGGTCGAACGGCCGGCCGATCAGCCAGGTCGAGTTCGCGTTCTTGATCAGTCCGGTTGCGGGCGAGATCGTTCCGGGAATACCGATGCCGATGGCGGTCCCCCTGCCGGGGTCGGGATCGATGCGATCCATGAGATCCGCGATCGTATGGAGTGCGCCCCTGTAGTCGGCCTGAGGAGTTGCAACGCGTGCCCGTGCCTGCTCGGCGCCGGAATCATCCAGCACGATTCCTTCCATTTTGGTGCCGCCTAGATCGATTCCGATGCGCATGCCGCAGATGTGTGAAGGCTAGATATGGACGTTTGGGATACTAGCATTCATTTTCCTCACGGAGTCCGGTTCGGGTCGGGGAACAGACGACTCAAGGCAGCTTCTTGAGAATTCGCCCGGCCGGAATGCATGAGTTTTTCGGGGGCAGGGAATGTCGAAGACCGTTCTGATCGTTGAAGACAATGAACTGAATATGAAGCTCTTCCACGATCTTCTGGAGGCACAGGGCTATGCCACCCTGCAGACGAAGGATGGCCGCGAAGCGCTTCAGCTTGCACGCGACCATCGCCCCGACCTTGTCCTGATGGACATCCAGCTTCCGGAGGTTTCGGGACTCGCGGTGACGAAGTGGATCAAGGAAGACGATGATCTGCGCGATATTCCGGTGATCGCGGTCACGGCCTTTGCCATGAAGGGCGATGAGGAGAAGATTCGCCAGGGCGGATGCGAGGCGTATATCGCCAAGCCGATCTCGGTCTCGGAGTTTCTCCAGACGGTTCAGAAGTTCATCGATGGCTAGTTCGGTGCGTTCGATTGGGACATGAAAAAAGCCGCCCGATGGGCGGCTTTCCTGATTCAAACGACCGACAGGGTCGTTATTTCATCTTTTCTTCCTTGAACGTGACGTGCTTGCGCACGACCGGGTCGTACTTGCGCATCTCGAGCTTCTCCGGCTTGAGGCGCGGATTCTTCTTCGTCACATAGTAGTAACCGGTGTCAGCAGAGCTCACCAGTTTCACAAGGATGGTCGCGGGTTTCGCCATGTTCTTCGTCCCGTGGGCTTCAATCTGGCCGGGAAGATAACGCGCAACCGCCGCAAGTCAAGCGGGATCGGGCTAACGGTGTGCTACCGCCGTGTCCGCCTGACGGACCAGCGATGCATAAAGCCCCTGGTCCGCGATGATGGCGCGTGCAAGGGCGATGTCCACGTCGGGCAGGCCGCCGTCTGACGGACAGATCGTGCGCAGGCCGGCACGATCGGCGCTGTCCTCGTTCCCGGTGGCACGCCAGTTTCCCAGTTGCCCCGCGATCACGTTCTGCCCGCCGCGAACGGCCGGCACCAGCGCATCGGCGGATTGCAGGTCGCCCCCGCCATGGGTGCAGACGGTTGGCAGAACACCAAGTTCATGGAGCCGGTACCCCGAGGGTGCGAGAATGCGCGACCAGGTCAGGGTGATCTCGCCATTGTTCGGCAGCCGAAGTACGGATTGCACCGAACCTTTACCGAAGGAGTTGGTACCGATCACGACGGCGCGCCCATGGTCCTGGAGTGCCGCGGTCACGATCTCGGACGCGGACGCCGAGTTGCCGTTGATCAGGACGACGACCGGTCGTTGCCCCGCCTCGTCTCCCTTCGATGCCGCGTAGGCCTGTTGGCTGCCCGGGTGCCGGCCACGCGTCTCGATGATGTTGCCCGTTTCGAGGAAAATGTCGGCAACATCGATGGAAACGTCGAGTCGCCCGCCGGGATTGGACCGAAGATCGAGCACGAAGCCGGTCGGAGGACCGTCCACGCTGCGCATCTGTTTTCTGATCGCGCGTCGCAGTTCCTTGGCCGAATCGATATTGAAACCGACGAGCCGGACGATGGCGATGCCGCCCTCGCGGCGTACTTCCACCGTCTCCGGAACGACATGCTGGCGCGTCAGTTCGACCGCGATCGGACCGGGTGCCCCGGTGCGCGACACCGTAAAGGCGACCGGTGTGTTGATCGGCCCGCGCAGGGCCTCGACCAGCTCGCGCTGGGTCCAGCCGGCGATCGAAAGACCTTCGATGTGCGTGATGCGGTCTTGCGCGCGCACACCGGCACGTGCCGCGGGTCCACCTTCGGTGACCGAGAGAATAAGTGCGTCGCGCTCCTCCTGGGTGATCGTGACGCCAATGCCGCCAAACCCGTCGCGGTAGGCACGTTTCTCGGCAGCGGTTGCCGCGTCATCGTACCGCGAGAACTTGTCGAGCGGCGACAGGACCCCGTCGAACACGGCCTTGAAGACCGTTTCCGCGCCGGCGTCCGCCAGAAGGGGCGACGCGTTGCGGGCAATGGAGATCGCGTTCACGGTCGTCTCGCTCCAGGCGACAGGATCACTCTCTCGCGGCGCCTCGAGCTGTCCCACCACGCGGTTCCGGTACCGGACCTCGATATGACGATCGCGCGGACCAATGGTGAGGCCGGAATCGATCTGATGCAGACCGGCGAGGCCACTGATGCTCAGATCCCGCAGCGAGACGGGCGCGATATAGCGTTCGTTGATGAACCGGTATCCGGTGTTGAACATGTCGCGGCTGTAGTCGTCGGAATATTCCGTCGCAACGTCGCCGCCCAGTTGTACACAGGCTGCGAGCGCGAGCGCCGCCGCTGTTGCGAACGCAGTTCGTGCGAGCGCGAAACAGGAGTTCAAACCGTTCATATCGTTCACATATCGCGCGGATGCTGCCGCGGTAAAGGACGGATTGTTACGCGACCATCCTACGCGAAACCGGTAGCAACAGGTTAACGTCGGCGGCGGCGTTTGACGGCGCGCTTGTCCGGCCGCTTGCGGCCCGATTTGGTCGGGCGTTTCTTCCTGCCCGGTGCGTCGGACGCATTGCCGCCGCCGTCCATGAGGTCGAAGATGGACGAACCTCGAAGCCCGTCCGCCTCGGAGACCCTGATTTCCACGGCATCGCCGAGCCGGTAGCGTCCGCCACCGGGCGATTCGATCGTTTGGGTGCGCGCATCGAAGCGCGGGCGCCCGCCCGGCAGGCGCGAGGCCGGCACGAAGCCTTCCGCGCCCTTGTCGTCGATCGCAACGAACAGGCCGGCGCGCGTGACGCCGCGGATCGTACCCGAGAAATGCGCGCCGACATGCCCGGCGAGGAACGCGGCCGTGTATCGGTCGTTGGCGTCGCGCTCGGCGAGCACGGCCCGGCGCTCTGTCTTGGAGATGTGCTCTCCCAGTTCCTCGAAGCGGCCGGCCTGGTCCTCCTCGAGCCCCCCGTCGCCGAGGCCGAGCCCGCGGATGAGGGCGCGATGCACCAGCAAATCGGTATAGCGCCGGATGGGTGATGTAAAGTGAGCATAGTCGCGCAGACCGAGGCCGAAATGGCCGAGATTGTCGGGGCTGTAGACGGCCTGCATTTGCGCGCGCAGGATCAGCTCGCTGACCAGTGTCTCGTGCTTCTCGCCGCGGACCTGGGCAAGGATCTTGTTGAAGTCCGCCGGGCGCGCGATGCCCGCCTTCGCCATCCGGATGCCGAAACTGGCGAGAACCTCGCGAAGGTCCTCGATTTTCTCCGCCGAGGGCTCGTCGTGGATCCGGTACATCACGGGCTGGCGGCGTTTCTGGAGTTCGCGCGCGGCGGCGACGTTCGCCACGATCATGAACTCCTCGATCAGGCGATGGCTGTCGAGCCGTGCCACGGGGGCGATATCGGAGACGGTTCCGTCCTCGGCGAGCACGACGCGACGCTCCGGGAGCTCGAGGTCGAGCGTGCCGCGTGCGCGCCGGGCGCCGTGGAGTGCCTCGAACGCGCCGTAGAGATTACCGAGATGTCCCGGTGTGACGAGGTCATGGTTTGCATCGCGCGCGGCCTGCACCTCTTCGTAGGTGAGCCTTGCAGCCGAGCGCATAAGCGCGCGGCCGAACCGGAACGACCGCAGGCTCCCGTCCGGCCCGATCCAGAGCTCCGCCGTCAGGCAGGCGCGCTCCTCGTCCGGGCGCAGCGAGCAGAGGCCGTTCGAAAGTGCCTCGGGCAGCATCGGCACCACCCGGTCGGGAAAATAGACCGAGTTGCCGCGCCGGTAGGCTTCCCGGTCGAGCGCGGTGCCGGGCCGGACATAGGCGGCAACATCCGCGATGGCGACAACGAGGTGCCAGCCGCCGTCCGTGCTGCGGACGGTGTCAGGCTCGGCGAAGACCGCGTCATCGAAATCGCGGGCGTCGGCGCCGTCGATCGTCACGAGTGGCAGCTCGCGCAGATCGGTGCGATCGCCCAGCGAGGGAGGTTTCGCAGCCTCGGCCTCGGTCACGGCGGCGTCGGGAAACCGGTCCGGGATCCCCGCTCGGTGGATGGCGATACGGCTGATCGCGCCGGGCGCATCGCCGGCCCCGATATTCTCGACGATGCGCGCCTGCGGGAGGCCCTGGCGTCGCGCCGGCAGGACCTCGGCGACGACGAGATCGCCGTCTTGTGCCGCGATATCGCTCGACGGGGCGAGTGCGAGCTCGTCGCGGCGGCCACGCTCGAGCGAGACGATCCGTCCGCCGTCGCGGCTGCTGCGAAACTGGCCGATGGTCGTTTCCGCCTCGCTTTCGGCAGGGCGCAGCGGCTTCGCTGTGTAGCGGCCGCCGCCACGCGGGCTGATCCGCGCGAGGAACCGGTCACCCGGCCCCGGCGCCGGCATGCTGCGCGGTGCGGGAAGAAGTTCGATCTGCGGTTCCTGCTTTGCGTCGGACAGGTCGACTGGTCTGACCCGGAGGTCTCCGTCGTCATCAATGCCGACGACCTCGAGGATTGCGACCGGAGGGAGCTCGTCGGCCAGACGCCAGCGCCGGCCCTGGACGCGCTCGATGCGGCCTGCGGCTTCAAGTTCGCGCAGAAGATTTCGGAGTGCCGTGCGCTGGCTCCCTTTAACGCCGAATTTTCGAGCTATGTCGCGGGTTGGCAGCGCGTCGGCGGAATTCTCGAGCATCGCGAGAACGGCCGACTCGTCAGGCGTTCCGTCCATGTCGAAATTGCTGGTGGGGCGCTTGGCCAAGCCGGAGGGCTACTCCGCGCCCGGCGCGGTGTCGGCACTCTCCGGGCTGTCGGTCTTGGCGGCCGTCTTTTTCTTTGCGGCGGTTTTCTTCTTTGCCGCAGTTTTTTTCGCCGGCTTCTTCGTCGTTTTCTTCTTCGCCGGCGCCGCCTTCTTCTTGGCTGCGCGCGCGGCGATCAGCTCCACCGCCACCTCAAGGGTCATGTCCGCTGGGTCGGTGTCCTTGGGGATCGTCGCGTTGATCTTGCCGTGCTTCACATAGGGACCGTAGCGGCCGTCATGCACCGTGACCGGCTTGTCGTCGTCCGGATGGTTGCCGAGCTCCTTGAGCGGTGCGGCGCGTCCCCGGCGGCCCTTGCCCTTTTCGGCGAGAACCGTCACCGCACGATTGAGCCCGACGGTGAGCACTTCGCGCGGATCCGGCAGGGAGGCGTAGACAGTGCCGTGCTTAACATACGGGCCGTACCGTCCGAGGCCCGCCTGGATCATCACACCGTCTTCCGGGTGGGGTCCGATATCACGCGGCAGCGCCAGCAGGCCCAGCGCGAGTTCGAGCTCGATTTCGTCGAGGCTGTACCCGTCGGGGATCGACGAACGCTTCGGCTTCGTCGCCTTCTTGCCCTCGCCCTCGGGCTCGCCGAGCTGGACATAGAGTCCATACGGACCCTTGCGCAGCGTCACGTCCTTGCCGGTTTCGGGGTCCTTGCCGAGTTCGCGCGGTCCGTTGGCCAGGTCGGCCGTCTCGTCGTCGCCACCGTCGACGGCCAGCTTGCGCGTGTACTTGCACTCCGGATAGTTCGAACAGCCGACGAACGGGCCGTGCTTGCCGATGCGAAGGCCCAAGCGGCCCTCACTGCAGGCGGGGCAGACGCGCGCGTCGCTGCCGTCCTCCCGGGTCGGGAAGAAATGCGGCCCGAGCTCCTCGTCGAGGGCATCGAGGACCGAACGGACACGTAGCTCGGCGGTGCCGTCAATCGCGGCCGAGAAATCCTGCCAGAACTCGCGCAGGACGGCCTTCCAGTCGATGCGGCCGCCGGATATGTCGTCGAGCCGCTCTTCCATGCGAGCGGTGAAGTCGTACTGGACGTAGCGTTCGAAGAAGCTGCTGAGGAAACTCGTCACCAGCCGGCCCTGGTCCTCGGGTACGAAGCGCTTGCGGTCGAGCTGCACATACTTGCGGTCCTGCAGGACCTGGATGATCGAGGCGTAGGTCGAGGGACGGCCGATGCCGAGCTCTTCCATCGTCTTGACGAGGCTCGCCTCCGAGTAGCGCGGCGGCGGCTGGGTGAAGTGCTGCTCGGGGTTGACCTCGCGCACGGCCGAGGGCTCGCCCTCCTCGAGGGGTGGTAGCCGGCGCTCGTCGTCATTCTCCGTCGCGTCGCCGTCGCCGTTGGCCGGATCGTCGTCCTTGTCCTCGCGGTAGAGCTTCAGGAAGCCGTCGAAGGCAATCGTCTGGCCGTTCGCGCGCAGCGCGAGCTGGCTGTCCGCGGAACGGAGATCGACGGCGACCCGGTCAATCTGCGCCTCGGCCATCTCGGAGGCGAGGGTGCGTCGCCAGATCAGCTCGTAGAGGCGGAACAGATCGCCGTCGAGAACGCTTTTGAGGCTCGCCGGGCGGCGGAACAGGTCCGTCGGTCGTACCGCCTCGTGGGCCTCCTGGGCGTTCTTGGCGCGGGTGCGATAGACACGCGGTTTCTCGGGCAGATAGTCGTTCCCGAAGTCCTGGTCGATCAGGTCGCGGCACGATGCGATGGCTTCCTGGCTCAGAGTCACGCTGTCCGTGCGCATGTAGGTGATGAGGCCGACGGTCTCGCCGTCGATCTCGACGCCCTCGTAGAGGCGCTGAGCGACCCGCATCGTCTGGGAGGCACCGAAGCCGAGCTTGCGCGAGGCTTCCTGCTGCAGGGTCGATGTCGTGAACGGCGGCTGCGGGTTGCGTCGCGTGCGTTTCTTCTCGATCGACGCGATCTTGAAGCTCGCGGCCTCGACCTCGCTCCTGGCGGCGTTGGCTGCGCCCTCGTCGGCGAGGTCGAACCGCTCCAGCTTCGTACCGTTCCGTTCGACGAGCCGCGCCTGGTAGGGCGCGCCCTTGGCGCTGTCGAGTCCGACTTCGATGGTCCAGTACTCGCGCGCCTTGAAGGCCTCGATCTCGGCCTCGCGCTCGCAGATCAGCCGCAGGGCGACCGACTGGACCCGACCGGCCGAGCGCGAGCCCGGCAGCTTGCGCCAGAGCACCGGCGACAGGTTGAAGCCGACCAGATAGTCGAGCGCGCGGCGGGCCAGATAGGCTTCGACGAGTTCGTCGTTCAGGCCGCGCGGGTGATTGAAGGCGTCCTGGACCGCGCCCTTGGTGATTTCGTTGAAGACGACGCGCTTGACGTCGATGTTGTCGAGGAGGCCTCGGTCGCGCAGCAACTGCTCGATATGCCAGGAGATGGCCTCGCCCTCGCGATCGGGGTCTGTTGCGAGGTAGAGCGTCTCGGCGCCGTCCAGCGCATCGATGATCGCGTCGATCTGCTTCTCGGAGCGAGCATCGACGGACCAGTCCATCTCGAAGTCCTCGTCCGGCCGAACCGATCCGTCCTTGGGCGGCAGATCGCGCACATGACCGTAGGAGGCAAGCACGGTGTAGGCATCACCGAGATACTTGTTGATGGTCTTGGCCTTGGAGGGAGATTCGACGACGACTACGTTCATGCAGGGCGGCTTCCGCTGTACTTCCGTTCACGCGATGGCCGGGTATCGTGTGGTTTCGCTGCCTCAGCAGGCCGCCACGCGGTTGCCCGGATGCTGTTCCAGGCGACCCGCCAATTCGAGTTCGAGCAGGATCGTCCGGACGATTGGGGCGGTTAATTGGCACCGCCGCACGATTTCGTCAACCGCGACCGGTTCTGGCGACAGGCACGCCACCACGCTTTCGCGGACCTTGTCGTTCGGCACATCTGGGTCGAGAATCGTTGCCGGACGCCGCGTTGCGGGCCTTTCTGGAGGTTCCGTTTCTGCGGCCAGCATCGGCCGCACGGCCTCGAACACGTCCTCGGCATCGCGCACCAGGACGGCCCCCTCCCGGATCAGATGGTTCGCCCCGTAGGCACGGGGATCGAGGGGAGACCCTGGTACCGCCAGCACGGGGCGCCCCTGTTCACCGGCCAGCCGCGCGGTGATCAGAGAACCCGACTTGCGCGCCGCCTCGATCACCACGACGGCGAAGCTGAGGCCCGAGACGATGCGGTTGCGGCGCGGGAAATGCTTCGACCGGGGCGCGAGGCCCGGCGGCATCTCGCTAACCGCGGCCCCGTGCGCGACGATGTCGTGGTAGAGCACCTCGTTCTCAGGGGGATAGACGGTGTCGATCCCGCCGGCCATGGCCGCGACGGTCGACCCGCCATCGCAAATCGCACCGGAATGGGCGGCGGCGTCGATGCCGCGCGCAAGGCCCGAGACGACCGTGACAGCGGGGTCGGAGGCCAGGTCCGTGGCGATGGTCTCGGCGATCCGGCGACCGTTGGCGGAAGCGTTGCGGGCGCCCACGATGGCGATGCCGGTGCGGGCGAGATGCGCGAGCTGGCCGCGCACGGCGAGGAAGGGCGGTGGATTGTCGATGGCGGCGAGGGGCTCGGGATAGCCGGGTTCGTCAGGAGTGATCGCCTTGGCATCCAGCGCGGCGAGCCTCTCCAGTTCGGCTTCTGCCTCGGTTTCGCTCACAACCTCGAAACGTTTCCGGCCGGCTCGGCCTGCGAAGTCCGGCAACGCGGCGATGGAGTCGGTCGCTGACCCGAAATGGTCCATGAGTTCGCGCCAGGTCACGGGACCGATATGCGCCGTTCGGAACAGGCGCAGCCTGTCCCGGCGTTCGACGTCTGAGATTTCGGCACTGTTCACGGGAGCGAGCATGGTCCCCGGAAAGAGGGGCGGTCAACCGGACGTGCCGGAGCTCTTGAGTTTGATCCGCGATTCCTCGCCGCGCAGGAGTCTGCGGATGTTTCCGGCATGGCGGACCCATACGAGGATGGCGAGGAAGATCGCGATGCCCCCGGCCTGTGGTTCGCCCAGCCACAAGGCGTAAGCCGGTGCAAGAGCCATGGCTGTAAGCGCCGACAGTGAGGAATAACGGAACACCAAGGCCACGAGGAGCCAGGTCGCGAGTGCCGCCAGGCCCAGCAGCCAGTGGAGGCCGAGTAAAACGCCAAGTGTTGTCGCCACGCCCTTGCCCCCGCGAAACCCGAGCCACACCGGGAAGAGGTGTCCGAGCACGACCGCGAGCGCGGTGAAGAAGGCCACATCCGGCCCGAACAGTAAGTGCGGCACGAGAACCGCGACATATCCCTTCGCGCCATCAAGGAAGAGCGTCGCCGCCGCCAGTTTCTTGCTGCCGGTGCGCAGGACGTTGGTGGCGCCGATGTTGCCGGAGCCGATCCGCCGCAGGTCTCCCTTGCCGCCCAGCCGCGCGAGAATCAGTCCGAAGGGGATGCTTCCCAGGATGTAGGCGGCGAGGATTGGCGGCACGAATACCTGCCAGCCATAGACCAGGTTCTTCCAGTCGGGGATCGAGAAGGTCGCCTGGAAGGCGCTCCAGTAGAAGAGGATGGGGCTGGCGCCGTCTTCGACCATGGGTGTTTCCCCAGCCCGGCTAGGGCGCGTCCGTGTAGATCGTCCGGCCGTCGACGATGGTCCGGATCACGCGGCCCTGGACCAGCCGGCCGTCGAACGGCGAGTTCTTCGACTTCGATGTAAAATTGTCGGGCTCGATCCTGTTCGGCTTGTCCGGATCGAAGATGACGATGTCGGCCGGGGCACCGACATGCAGCCGGCCCACAGGCAGGTCGAGGAGCTCGGCCGGGCGTGCAGTCACCTTGGCAAGCGCGGCGGGCAGTTCGAGATGTTCGTTGTGCACCAGCTCGAGTGTGAGCGCGAGCAGGCTCTCGAGGCCCGCGGCGCCGAACTCGGCCAGTTCGAAGGGCAGGCGCTTGGATTCCTGGTCCTGCGGCAGGTGATCCGACGCGATGCAGTCGATCGTGCCGTCGGCGAGACCGGCGACGATTGCCTGCCGGTCTTCCTCGGTGCGCAGCGGCGGCGAGAGCTTGGCGAACGTCCGGTATTCGCCCACGGCCAGCTCGTTGAGAGCGAAATAGGGCGGGGCGGTGTCACAGGTGACCTTCAGCCCCTCGGCCTTGGCCGCGCGGATGCGCGCGACGCCGCCGGCGGTGGAGATGTGGGCGGCGTGGTAGCGGCCGCCGGTCATCCTTACCAGCGCCAGGTCCCGGTCTATTATGATCGTCTCGGCCTCACGGGGAATGCCCGGCAGGCCGAGACGGGTCGCCAGTTCGCCGGACTGCATGACGCCGCCGTTGGCCAGCGTCGGCTCCTCGGGGTGCTGGACGATAAGCGCGTCGAATGCGAGCGCGTATTTGAGCGCGCGCGACAGTGTCTTGGCGTTGGCCACCGCGCGGCGACCGTTGGTGAAGGCGACGGCACCCGCCTGCTTCAGCAGCCCCATCTCGACGATCTCGTCGCTGTCGGCATTGCGGGTTACGCTGGCGTAGGCGAACACCTTGACGAGTTTCACGTCGCGCGCGCGCCGCGCGACGAATTCGAGCACGGATGCGTCGTCGATGGCCGGATCTGTGTCGGGCAGGGTGACCACCGCCGTGACGCCGCCGGCCGCGGCTGCCCGGCTGCCGCTCTCGATGTCTTCCTTGTGCTCGTTGCCTGGCTCGCAGAAGTCCACCCGCATATCGACAAGCCCGGGGCTGAGGACCGCGCCCGCGCAATCGATGGTCTCGGCACCGGTTGGTGTGCCGGCGGCGAAGATGTCGGGGCCGATCGCGACGATCCGGGCACCGTCGGTGAGAACGCCGCCCTGGGGGGTGGCGCCCGCGTCGAGTCCCGACGCGGGGTCGATCACTCGGGCGTTGATGTAGGCGGTCTTGCCAGTCATGACGCCGCCGCGGTGCTTTCGCGGGTGAGCACATCGAGGCAGGCCATGCGGACGGCCACGCCCATCTCGACCTGCTCGCGGATCAATGACCGGTCGATGTCGTCGGCAACGTCGGAGTCGATCTCGACGCCCCGGTTCATCGGTCCCGGATGCATGATCAGCGCATCCGGTTTGGCGTGCTGGAGCTTGTCATAGTCCAGCCCGTAGAAGCGGAAATACTCGTTCACCGACGGCACGAAGGACCCCTCCATGCGCTCGCGCTGAAGGCGGAGCATCATCACGATGTCACAGCCCTCGAGCCCGGCGCGCATGTCGTGGAATACCTCGACGCCCAGCCGCTCCATCGCGGCGGGAATGAGCGTCGGCGGTGCGATGACGCGCACCCGCGCGCCCATGGTCTGCAAAAGGTAGATGTTGGAGCGAGCGACCCGGCTGTGGGCGACGTCGCCGCACAACGCCACCAGCAAGCCCTGCAGCGTGCCCTTGCGTCGCCGGATCGTGAGCGCGTCGAGCAGTGCCTGGGTCGGGTGTTCGTGGCTGCCGTCGCCGCCGTTGATGACGGCGCAGTTCACCTTCTCCGACAGGAGCTTGACCGCCCCGGCATTGGAGTGCCGGACGACGAGCGCGTCGGCATGCATGGCGTTCAGGGTCATCGCCGTATCGACGATGGTCTCGCCCTTCTTGATGGACGAGTTCGCCACCGCGATGTTGATCACGTCGGCGCCGAGCCGCATCCCGGCCAGCTCGAAGCTGGTGCGGGTCCGGGTCGAGTCCTCGAAGAACAGGTTGATGAGTGTCTTGTCGCGCATCAGGTCGAGCTTGGGCCCGCGCGCGCGGTTGTACTCGGCATACCAGTTCGACAGGTCAAGCAGGTAGCCGATCTCGTCCGGGGAGAGATCCTGGATGCCCAATAGATGGCGATGTGGAAACGGGAATTCCGCGGGCTGATCTTGCGCGGAGAGGCCTGTGGTGGCGGCAGTCATTAAAGCCGGAATATAGGGACGGGACTCATCGAAACGCAAGGCGTTGTTATGCACCGCGCGGAATTCGCCGTACCGGCAGATTTCCGGGACTTCTGGCGACGCACCCGGCGCTCTGATAGAAGGCGACGGTAAATCCGGGCGGCCAAGGAGAGACCGGGCGATGAAAGCGGTGATACTCGCCGGCGGGCGCGGCACGCGGCTCGCGGAGGAAACGGAGCTGCGGCCCAAGCCGATGATCGAGATCGGCGGGCGCCCGATCCTCTGGCACATCATGAAGATCTACGGGCAGCACGGCATCACCGATTTCGTGATCTGCCTCGGCTACAAGGGCTACCTGATCAAGGAATACTTCGCGAATTACGTCCTGCATTCCTCGGACGTGACGGTCGATCTCGCCAGCAACGAGATTCGCTATCACAACATGGCCGCCGAACCCTGGACCGTCACCCTGGTCGATACGGGCGAAGACACCCAGACGGGCGGCCGGATCGCGCGCGTCGCCGAGCATCTGGACGGCCAGTCCTTCTGCCTGACCTATGGCGACGGGGTCGCGGATGTGGATGTCACGGCGAGCGTGAAATTCCACGCGGCGCAGGGCGCGCGCTGCACCATGACCGCGGTGCGGCCGCCGGGCCGATTCGGTGCCGCCGAAATCGAGGGCGACCGTGTCACCCGTTTCGCCGAGAAGCCGCGCGGCGACGGCGGCACCATCAACGGCGGTTTCTTCGTCTGCGAGCCGAGCGTCCTCGACCTGATCGACGGGGATGACACGGTCTGGGAGCAGGCGCCGCTGAACGCCATGGCCGATGGGGGCGAGCTCGCCGCGTGGCGCCATGACGGGTTCTGGCAGCCCATGGACACGCTGCGCGAGAAGAACCAGCTCGAGGCGCTGTGGGACGCGGGTGGCGCGCCCTGGAAGACCTGGGATTGATCGCGCGCGGGCGGGACCTAGGTTCCTTTTGGATGCCCCGGGAGAACGCCCCATGGAAGTGAACGCCGATTTTTCCCAGCGCGTGGTCCTCGACACCAATGCGCTCGACTGGATTCCGTCCCCGTTGCCGGGGGTCGACCGGCGCATGCTCGACCGCATCGGTGACGAGGTGGCGCGCGCCACCAGCATCGTGCGCTACGCGCCCGGCAGTTCGTTTTCGGCCCACACCCACAGCGGCGGCGAGGAATTCCTCGTGCTCGATGGCGTGTTCTCCGACGAGCATGGCGACTACGGCCCGGGTTTCTATGTCCGCAACCCGGTCGGGTCCGCACACACCCCGTCGAGCGCGGAGGGCTGCACAATCCTGGTGAAGCTCTGGCAGATGGATCCCGAGGATCAGACCTTCGTGCGGACCGACACGGCGAACGGCGACTGGCAGGCGACGGACGCGGACGATGTCGAGAAGCTGGCGCTGCACAGCTATGGTTCGGAAGAGGTGATGATGTTCCGGCTGGCGCCGGGTGCGTCGGTTCCGCGCCACGGCCATGACGGGGGCGAGGAGCTTCTGGTGCTGGAGGGCGAACTGGCGGACGAGCACGGTCGCTATCCGGCGGGTAGCTGGCTCCGGAGCCCACCCGGCACCCGCCACGCGCCGTTCAGCGACACCGGGTGCCTGATCTATGTGAAGCTCGGTCACCTGGCCGAAGTGCGCGGCCTCGATATCGCCGGTTAGCTGCCGATCGTCGCGCGCCACGCGGCAACCAGGTCGTCGAAACTCTGTCCATAGACACCCCGCCAGCGCTCCGGCAGGCCAGCGAACCGCCCGCGCTCGACCAGGGGCGTGATCGCATAGAGTTCCCGAAACTTTTCCATGCCGTGTTTCTGGATCAGGAACCGGACGAATGACCCTGCGGCCAGGTAGGCGTCCCGGGGTATCAAGTCGGCCAACCTGAGGCCGGCAGGGGCTGCGATTCTCTCGAGGGCGGCCAGGTCGGCGTCGGCCGCGAGTGCTGCGGCGCGCGTGTGCAGGTCGTCGCCAAAATTGGGAAATGCCGCCTGGCCGCCCAGCGCGTCATGGGCGTGTACGGCCAGGCCCTCGGCGAGAAACCGGTTCCCGTTGGGCGCGATCACATGAACGATCTCGTGGGTGATGGGCGAAATCCCCTGGCGGACGGTCCGCATGGGAAAGATCACCTGCCCGCGGTTGCCCCGCCAGGACGGTATCATCGCCATGGCAATGTCGTGGTTTTCGTCGATCTCGATCCGGTAGGGCCCGGCGAAGTCGCCGCCCCACCAGGCGCAGACCTTCGCGACAGACGCCCGGAACTTCTCGACGAAATCGCGCTGGTCGGCGTGTGAAAGAGGCGGAGCGCTGATTGTGATCTCCGCATCGGTGCAGGCGTTGGACTGTGCCGGGGACGCGAACGAGATCATCGCCGCGGCGAGGATGAGCGTCCTTTTGGGGATCACCGCCGGCCGCCGAACCGTTCGTGGTAGCGCGAGAGCAGGGCCGCCACCCCGTCCATCCGCGTCCCGAGGAAACTCGCCGGGATGCTGATCGGCGCGTGGGACATCCCGGCCTTGAGGCGCACGAACCAGCGTTGGCGTGGCGACAGCCGGGCGAAGATCGCCTCGGGGTCGTGGGCCGAGATGTTGATCATGCGCGCCAGGTAGGTACGCCGCGGCTCGATTTTCGCGATCTCGCCCCAGGCGATCCAGCCGACGGCGAACAGGCCCGAGCTGTCGAACAGGCCGTCCTTGTTGACCACCAGAACGGGCGCGTTCGAGACCAGGCGTAGCGTCGAATAGGCGGCACCCGCGCTGAACACCACGAGGCCCGCGATGCCGATGAGGCGCGCATAGATGTCCGGCGTCAGTAGAAAGAACACGGCCGCAATGGCGAACATGGCCGACCCGAAGATGTTCGCGATGGTCTTCGACCGTGTCGGCGCGATCACAACCTCGGGGAAGTCATTCGCACGGGCCATCAGCCGCTGTTCCGCAGGAAGTCGAGGAAGTTCTGGAGGATGATCGAGGCGGCCATCTTGTCGATCACCTCGCCCCGTCGCTTGCGGTTCATGTCCGCCTGATCGATCAGCACCCGCTCCGCCTCGGCCGTGGTCAGGCGCTCGTCCCAGAAGGTGATGGGCAGGTCGGTCTTGCCGGCCATGTTGTTGGCGAAGGCCCGGGTGGACTGCGCGCGCGGGCCCTCGGAGCCGTCCATGTTGCGCGGCAGGCCGAGAACCAGACCGCCGATCTCCCGTTCGGCGATGAGTGCGAGCAGCGCCTCGGCGTCAGCGGTGAACTTCGTTCGGCGCAGGGTCTCGAGCGGGGAGGCGACCGACAGCATCGAGTCCGACAGCGCCAGCCCGATCGTCTTGGTGCCCAGATCGAGGCCGAGAAGACGCGCGCGGGGCGCCAGCGCGGGTTTCAGTTCGGCGGGTTCGACGACGGGCATGGGCCCTGTTTAGGCGCCGCGGCGGGGCCTGTCCATCCGGTGGGCGCCGGCGCGCCGCAGCGCGGAAATTCCTTGCCCGACAGGATTGCCGCCTTTTCGCCGCGGTGATAGCTTCCGCGCCGATTCCCGAACGCAACCAACCGGTTACCCATGGCGCTCGACACCGACACCGTTCGTCGCATTGCGCGGCTCGCCAGAATCCATGTGGACGACGCGGATCTCGCGCCGCTGGCCGACGAGCTCAACAACATCCTCGGCTGGATCGAGCAGCTCGACGAAGTCGATACTGACGGCGTTGAGCCGATGACCAGCGTGGTCGAGATGGTGCAGCGGCTGCGTGCCGACCAGATGAGTGACGGCAACCTGCAGGACGAGGTGCTGGCCAACGCGCCGGCCGCCGCCGACGGTTTCTTCGCCGTGCCCAAGGTGGTCGAGTGATGGCCGGGCTGACCGACCTGACGATTGCCGAAGCGGGTGCCGGGCTCGACGCCGGTGACTTCACCGCCCGGGAGCTGACGGATGCCTATCTCGCGGCGATGGACGCGGCCTCGGGCCTGAATGCCTACACCGCGTCCACGCCCGAGCGTGCGCGAGAAATGGCGGATGCTTCGGACGCGCGCCGAGGGTCGGGCGATGCCGCGGGGCCGCTCGACGGCATCCCGCTCGCGATCAAGGACCTGTTCTGCACCGAGGGCGTGTTGTCGACGGCCGGCAGTCACATCCTCGACGGGTTCGCGCCGCCCTATGAATCGACCGTGACCCGGAACCTCTGGGACGCGGGCGCTGTGATGCTCGGCAAGGTCAACATGGACGAGTTCGCCATGGGCTCGGCGAACATCACCAGCCATTACGGCCCGACCCTGAACCCGTGGAGGGCCAGGACCGGCGAGGCAGCGGGCAAGGATCTCGTGCCGGGCGGCTCGTCGGGCGGCTCGGCCGCCGCCGTCGCGGCGCGGATCGCGGCCGGCGCCACCGGTACCGATACGGGCGGCTCGATCCGCCAGCCCGGCGCATTCTGCGGCATCGTCGGCATGAAGCCGACCTACGGCCGCTGCTCGCGCTGGGGCATCATCGCCTTCGCGAGCTCCCTCGACCAGGCCGGGCCGCTCGCCCGCACGGTCGAGGATTCGGCGCTGATGCTCCAGGCGATGGCCGGCTACGACGCGAAGGACTCCACCAGCGTCGATCAGCCCGTGCCCGATTATACCGCCGCGATGACCGGCGATATTCGGGGGCTGCGCTTGGGCGTCCCGGCCGAATACCGGATGGACGGCACCCCACCCGAGATCGAGGCGCTGTGGCAGCAGGGGATCGACTGGCTGCGCGATGCGGGCGCCGAGATCGTCGATATCTCGCTGCCCCACACGAAATACGCGCTGCCGGCCTACTACATCGTCGCGCCGGCCGAGGCTTCGTCGAACCTCGCGCGCTATGACGGCGTGCGCTACGGCCTGCGGGTCGAAGGCGAGGATTTGATCGACACCTACGAGCGGACCCGCGCCGAAGGCTTCGGCGCCGAG
This sequence comes from Rhodospirillaceae bacterium, assembly GCA_038140435.1. GTDB lineage: Bacteria > Pseudomonadota > Alphaproteobacteria > UBA6615 > UBA6615 > UBA8079. Next base: position 81,153 of record JAYQGE010000010.1, read on the forward strand.
GTGCAGCGCCGGGTGATGATCGGCACCTATGTCCTCTCGGCCGGCTACTACGACGCCTATTACCTGAAGGCCCAGCGGGTGCGTACACGGATCGCCGAGGATTTCCGTAGCGCCTGGGCCAGTTGCGACGTCATCCTGACCCCGACGACGCCGAGCGCCGCGTTCGCCATCGGCGAGAAGATGGACGACCCGATCGCCATGTATCTGAACGACATCTTCACGGTGCCGGCCTCGATGGCGGGCCTGCCCGCGATCTCCGTCCCCGCCGGACTGTCAGGCGACGGCCTGCCGCTTGGCCTGCACATGATTGCGCCGGCCTTCGGCGAGGAGACCCTGTTCCGCGCCGCCGGCGTCCTCGAGACCGCCGCCGGCTTCGACGCGCGGCCATGATGAGGTTGGACAGAGAATGAGCGACGCGACCGACACCAGCGCAGACGACGTTCCGGGCCACCTGGCCGGGCATTTCACCTCGCGCGTCGGGCATAACTCCGACGACCTGATCGAGGGCGAGACCGGCCCGTGGGAGGTCGTGATCGGCATGGAGGTCCATGCCCAGGTGATCTCCGAATCCAAGCTCTTCTCCGGCGCCTCGACGGCGTTCGGTGGTGAACCCAACAGCCATGTGAGCCTGGTCGATGCGGCCATGCCCGGGATGCTGCCGGTCCTGAACATTGCGGCCGTCCGCCAGGCGATCCGCACGGGGCTCGGGCTCGAGGCCGAGATCAACCTGCGCTCGGTCTTCGACCGGAAGAACTATTTCTATCCCGACCTGCCCCAGGGCTATCAGATCAGCCAGTTCTCCGACCCCATAGTGGGCGAGGGGCGCGTCACGGTGGATCGCGAGGACGGCGAGAGCTTCGAGGTCGGCATCGTGCGCATCCATCTGGAGCAGGACGCCGGCAAGTCGATCCACGACCGGCACCCGCACCAGACCTATATCGACCTGAACCGCTCCGGCGTGGCGCTGATGGAGATCGTCTCCAAGCCCGACATCCGCTCGGGCGAGGAGGCGGCGGCCTATCTCGGGAAGCTGCGCTCGATCATGCGCTATCTCGGCACCTGCGACGGCAACATGCAGGAGGGCTCGCTCCGCGCCGACGTGAACGTCTCGGTCCGCCGCCCGGGCGATGACCTCGGCACGCGCTGCGAGATCAAGAATGTGAATTCGCTGCGCTTCGTCCGCCAGGCCGTCGACTACGAGGCGCGGCGCCAGATCGAGATCCTGGAAGAGGGCGGCGAGATCGACCAGGAGACCCGCCTGTTCGACGCCGACCGGGGCGAGACCCGGTCGATGCGCTCCAAGGAAGAGGCGCACGACTATCGCTACTTCCCCGACCCCGACCTGCTGCCGGTTGAGCTCGACCAGGCCTTCGTGGACGAGATCCGGGAAAGCCTGCCCGAGCTGCCCGACGCCAAGGCCGCACGGTTCGCCGACGAGTTCGGACTGAGCGCCTATGACGCGGGCGTGCTGGTCGCCGAGCGGGAGACGGCGGAGTTCTACGAGGCTGTGGTCGATCCCGCCGGCGCGAAGCGCGACCCCAAGATCGCGGCCAACTGGATCGCGGGCGACTTCTTCCGGCGGCTCAACGCCGACGACCTCGAGATCGCCGACAGCCCGGTCTCGGCTGACGGCCTCGGCGGGCTGCTCGACCTGATCGCCGACGGCACCATCTCGGGCAAGATCGCCAAGGACGTGTTCGACGAGATGTTCGACAGTGGCAAGGCCGCCGCCGACATCGTCGAGGAGAAGGGGCTCAAGCAGATCTCCGACAGTGGCGAGATTTCCGCCATTGTCGACCAGATCATCGCCGACAACCCCGACCAGGCCGACGAATACCGGGGCGGCAACACCAAGGTTGCGGGCTGGTTCACCGGCCAGGTGATGAAGGCGACCCAGGGCAAGGCCAACCCGCAGATGGTCAATGAGCTTTTGCGTGAGAAGTTGGGTGGCTGACGTTCTGGCGAGCATGCTTCAAACTCATCGTCATGCGCGGGCTTGACCCGCGCATCTCCTGCATGGCTCGTCGAGAGATGCCCGGATCAAGTCCGGGCATGACGTGAAAACGGGCACGCGGGTTTCTTCATGACCACCGTCCTCTCTATCGTCGTGCCCATCTTCGGGCTGATCGCGCTGGGGGTCGCCGGCGGCAAGACCCGGCTGTTCCCGGAGAGCGCGGCGCAGGCGCTGTCCAACTTCGTGCTCTACGTCGCCGTGCCGGCGCTGCTGTTCCGCACGATCCAGCGGGTCGGGTCCTTCGATGCGCTCAATCCCGATGTGGGGTTCGCCTACTACGGCGCGGCCTTCGCCGTGGCGCTGGCCGCACTCGCCTTCGGGCGCTTCGCGTTCGGGCTCTCTGGCGGCGAACGTGCCTCGTTCGCGATGGGCGCCATGTTCTCGAACACCGGGCTCGTCGGCATCCCGCTGGTCTTCGCGACCTGGGGCGATGCCGGGATGGTGCCGCTGATGGTCATCATCAGCTTCCATTCGCTGGTGTTCGTGACCTTCTACCTGGTGCTGCACGACCTGGCGCAGTCGGGTGCCGTCGGCTGGGCCAACACGGGCCGGGCCGCGTTTCGTGCCATCGTCACCAATCCCGTTGTTATCTCGGTCATCGTCGGTTTCGCGTGGAAGGCGACGGGCTGGGTTTTGCCCGAATACGCCGCGACCGTGATCTCGATGCTGGGCGACGCCGCCATTCCTGCCGCGCTGTTCGCGCTTGGGGTCGCGCTCGCCCAGTTCCGCGTCGCGGGCAACCTGGCCCAGGCGAGCGTCATGTCGCTCGTGAAGCTTCTGGTTCATCCGCTGGTCGCGTTCGCGGTGGCGCACTGGCTGTTCGAGCTGACGCCGCTGGAAGTGGCGGTGATCACCATCACGGCGTCTCTGCCGGGCGGTCTGATGGTCTATCTCGTGGCTCAGTCCTATGGCGTGTATGTCGCCCGCGCCGCTTCGTCACTGGTCATCGGCACGGCCGGGGCCCTCGTGACGATGTCGCTACTCCTCGCATGGTTCGCATAGCGAACGAATGAACACGATGCGTACTTGATCCCGGGCTGGCTAGGCTCAATTGTTATCCATACGGTAGCGTATTGAACTGGATGGACGCTCTGACGTCCGCAATTGGCCACCAACATGGAAGGGACAGGAAACATGATCGGTGTGATCGGGGCCACGGGCTCCACAGGCCGCGCGCTCGTCGCGGCTCTCAAGGAAAAGGGCGCGGAGTTCCGCTGCCTGGTGCGTGACACGGCCGCCGCGGCCGAGAAACTCGGCGGCGACGTCGAACTGGTGCAGGCGGACCTGGCCGATGCGGCCAGCATCGAGGCGGGGCTTGCGGGCTGCGACAAGGTTTTCCTGCTGTCGGGCCACAGCCCGGTGATGGTCGAGCAGCAGATGAACGCGGTGAACGCGGCCAAGGCGGTTGGCGCCAGCCACATCGTCAAACTTTCGGGCGGCAGCGTTATCATCAAGGAAGACTCGCCGGCCATGATCGGCCGCGGTCACTGGCAGATCGAGGAAGCCATCAAGACCAGCGGTCTCGACTGGACGATCCTGCGCCCCGGCTTCTTCATGCAGAACTTCCTGAACATGGCCGAGATGATCAAGGGCATGGGCAAGGCGATGATGCCGGTGCCCGCCGATGTCGGGCTCGGGATGATCGATGTGCGCGACACGGCGGACGTCGCCGCGGCGGTGCTGACGTCCGACGGCCATGCCGGCCAGACCTACGAGCTGTCCGGACCCGATGTGAGCCCGGGCGAGGCCATCTCGGCCATCGGCGCCGCGATCGGCAAGGAGGTCGCGTTCGTTCAGGTGCCCATGGAGGGCGCGATCAGGGCGATGAAGGAACGCGGCATGCCGGATTGGCTGGTCGATCATCAGTCGACGCTGATGGGGATCGCCGCGGCGGGTGACATGGGCAGCTTCGGTAACGACCTGATCGAGCAGTTCTCGGGCCACGCGCCGCGCACCCCGGCCGACTTCGCCCGCGACCATGCGGGGGCGTTCCAGGGATAGGACCGACGCCAACATCTCGTCATGCCCGCGCAGGCGGGCATCCATAATCACCGAGCCGATATGAGATGGGCTTGAGTCAATGGGTTCCCGCCTTCGCGGGAACGACGAAGAGAAAGCCGGGATGTCCTGCGCAGACTCGAATTTGTGAAGGGCGGGTCTTTGGCTCGCCCTTTTTTTGGTTCCGGCGCGGACGATTAACTGTCTCAACCCTTGAGGCGCGTGCGTGGGTGGTGCGTTGACCGGATGCGCGCGGATGCCCACGATGCGGGCGGTTTTCCGGTTCGGACCGAATGCACGCGAGGCCATGAGGAGAGCAACTTGAAGACACGCATCACGGAAATGTTCGGCATCGAGCATCCGATCATCCAGGGTGGCATGCATTTCGTCGGGTTTGCGGAGCTGGCGGCGGCGGTATCCAACGCCGGCGGGCTCGGCATCATCACCGGCCTGACCCAGAAGACGCCCGAAAAGCTGGCCAACGAGATCGCGCGGTGCCGCGACATGACCGACAAGCCCATCGGTGTGAACCTGACCTTCCTGCCCATCGTCGATGAGCCGGACTATCCCGGGCTGATCCAGGCGGTGATCGACGGCGGGGTGAAGGTCGTCGAGACGGCGGGAAACAACCCGGCCAAGTGGCTGCCGGTCCTCAAGGACAACGGCATCACCGTGATCCACAAGTGCACCACCGTGCGTCACTCGCTGAAGGCGCAGGAGATCGGCTGCGATGCGGTCTCGGTGGATGGATTCGAGTGCGGCGGGCATCCCGGCGAGGACGACATCCCCAACATGATTCTGCTGCCGCGGGCCGCCGACGAGCTGGAGATTCCCTTTGTCGCGTCGGGCGGCATGGCGGACGCGCGCTCGCTGGTCGCGTCGCTTGCCATGGGCGCCGACGGGATGAACATGGGCACCCGCTTCATCGCGACGAAGGAGGCGCCCGTCCATGACAACGTGAAGGCCGCCATCGTGGCCGCGAGCGAACTCGACACGCGGCTCGTGATGCGGCCGCTGCGCAACACCGAGCGGGTGCTGACGAATGACGCGGTCGAGCGGCTGCTCGAGAAGGAGCGCGCGCTCGGACCCGACATCACGTTCGAGGACATCGCCGCGGAGGTGGCCGGTGTCTATCCGAAGATCATGCTCGACGGCGACATGGACGCCGGTGCCTGGTCGTGCGGCATGGTCGCGGGCCTGATCGACGATATCCCGACCTGCCGGGAACTGATCGACCGGATCATGGCTGAGGCGGAAGCTCTGATCCGCCAGCGCCTCGAGGGCTTCGTCGCGGCGTAAGCGCCCGCGCCGCATTGTCCGGCACCGCGAAGGCTGTTAGGACTCCCGGCGCTGTTCAGGGCCGGTTTTGGTCGGCGGCTCGCTCAATCAATGCAATCCACGGAATTCCGACACACGGGGGAACCCTGCTCATGACGAATGCGTATCCGAACACAGAACTCCACATCGCGGGCAAGTGGACGCCCGCACTTGGCGGCGAGACGATCGACGTTCTCAACCCGGCGACCGAGGAGCCCATCGGCAACGTGGCCCACGCCCGCGTCGCGGACCTCGATGTCGCCCTCGAGGCGGCCGAGGCGGCGTTCAAGGTCTGGAAGGACGTGCCGGCCTTCGACCGCTACAAGGTGATGCGCAAGGCGGCCGACCTCGTGCGCGAACGCGCCGACACGATCGCGGCCATCATGACGATGGAGCAGGGCAAGCCCGTCGGCGAGGCGAAGATCGAGACCCTGTTCGGGGCCGACATCATCGACTGGTTCGCCGAGGAAGCACGCCGCACCTATGGCAGCGTCATTCCTGCGCGCATGGGCGGGGTGACCCAGCTCATCGTCAAGGAAGCCGTGGGACCGGTGGCGGCGTTCACGCCGTGGAACTTCCCGATCAACCAGGCGGTCCGCAAGGTCTCCGGTGCCGTGGCGGCGGGTTGCTCGATCATCCTCAAGGGCCCGGAAGAAACACCGGCGAGTTGCGCCGAACTGGTGCGCTGCTTCGTCGATGCGGGTCTGCCGGACGGCGTGGTCAACCTGGTCTACGGCATCCCGGCGGAGATCTCGGAGTATCTCATTCCCCATCGCACCATCCGCAAGGTGACCTTCACGGGCTCAACCGCGGTGGGCAAGCAGCTGGCCGCCATGGCCGGCGCCCACATGAAGCGGGTGACGATGGAGCTCGGCGGCCATTCGCCGGCAATCGTCTTCGAGGATGCGGACGTCGAGGTTGCGCTCAAGGTCCTGACCGCCAACAAGTTCCGGAACGCCGGCCAGGTGTGCGTCTCGCCGACGCGCTTCCTCGTCCATGAGAAGCATTACAACCGCTTCGTCGAAGGCTTCACGGAGGTCGCGGCCAACCTGCCCGTCGGCGACGGTCTCGACCCGGACAACAAGATGGGCCCGCTCGCCCATGATCGCCGGATCGACGCGATCGAGGGGTTTGTGTCCGATGCGGTTGGCAAGGGCGCGACCGTGCACACCGGCGGCAAGCGAAAGGGCAACAAGGGCTATTTCTACGAGCCGACGGTCATGACCGATGTCCCGATGGACGCGCGGATCATGAACGAGGAGCCCTTCGGTCCCGTCGCGCCGATCATGCCGTTCACCGATTTCGACGAGGTTGTCGCCGAGGCCAATCGCCTCGACTACGGGCTCGCGGCCTACGCCTACACCAAGTCGGCGAAGACGGCCGAGGCGATCGGCTCGGCCTTCGAGAGCGGCATGGTGTCGATCAACCATCACGGGATCGGCCTGATCGAGACGCATTTCGGCGGGGTCAAGGATTCCGGCTACGGGTCGGAGGGCGGCTCGGAGGCGATCGACGCCTATCTGAACACCAAGTTCATCACCCAGGCCGGCCTCTAGGCCGGCAACAGGTTGCGGGGGCGTGCGCTAGAGCCGCACGCTCCCGACCTCTGCAACAAGGAAATCGATGAAGGCGCGGGTCTTCAGCGCCATCTCGCGCTGGGCGGGGAAGATCGCGTAGACCGCGGCTTCCTGGCGCTCGAAGTCGCGCAGAAGCCGCACCAGCCGACCGGACTCGAGTTCCGGCGCGGCGAAATGATAGGGCACCCGGGCGATGCCGAGCCCGGCGAGCGCGCCTTCCCGTGCGACGATCAGGCTGGTCGAACGCAGGGGGCCCGACACCGGCACGGAATAGGCCGCGCCGTCCCGGTCGAACACCCATTCCGAGATGCTCTGGGTCGCGGTCGCGACCAGGCACGCATGGTCGCCCAGCTCGTCCGGGTGGGCCGGTGCGCCGTGGATCTCGATGTAGGAAGGGCTGGCGCAGACGACCGTCGGGGTCTCCATGATCTTGCGCGCGACGAGTGCGGAATCCGGCAGTGCGCCGGCGCCGCGGATCACCACGTCGAAGCCTTCGCCGACGACATCGACGAAGGCGTCGGACGCCGTCACGTCGAGGCGCACATCGGGGTACTTGGTCGCGAATTTGGGCAGCAACGGCGCGATATACATGTGCCCGAAGGTGACCGGCATCGCGAGACGCAAGACGCCGCGCGGGGCCGCGGTCACCGCGTTCACTATTTCCGCGCCTTCATCAAGCGTCGCCAGCGCGGACGCCACGCTCGCATGGTAGGCGGTACCGGCCTCGGTAAGCGCCAGGCTGCGCGTGGTGCGGGCGATCAGGCGTGCGCCCAGGCGGGTCTCCAGTTCCGATATGGCCTTGCTGACCGCTGACGGCGATACCGCGAGCCGCTCGGCGGCGGCTCGAAAACTGCCGGTCTCGGCGACGGCGTCGAACATCTCCAGTGAGCGGGTGGAGGGATGGGTCATAAGTGTTGAAATTATCTCATGAATATAGTGATCACAATCTGATTGATGAGTGTCACGACTTAAACGATCTTGTCGGCAAGGAGATGCAGACATGACCGAACTGGCCACGCCCCGGGCGCTGAACCACATCGGGCTCACCGTTCCGGACATCCATGCCGCCATCGACTGGTACGGCCGCGTCTTCGGGTTTCGCCGGATCATGGGACCGCGCCGGCTCGAGGCGAAGCTTTCGGATACGGCGGAGGCCGGGCACATCTTGGGACCGCGGTTCCGCGCGGCCCTGCAGGCGCATCTCATCACCGGCAACGGGGTCGGCCTGGAGTTATTCCAGTTTACCGATCCGGAGACCGAGGCGCCGGACGACAATCTCGAATACTGGAAGCACGGCTACTGGCACCTCTGCTTCACCGACCCCGATATCGAGGGGCTGGTCGCGACGATCGTCGCCGAAGGAGGGAAGCAGCGCACGGATGTCTGGGAGTTCGTTCCCGGAACCGACCGCAAGCTGTGCTATTGCGAGGACCCGTTCGGGAATGTCATCGAGATTTTCTCGCACAGCTACGAACAGACGTTCGCCAACTGGCCGAACGAGGGACGCGACGCCGAGTAAGCGCGCACAACAGGAGGCAATCATGGCCGAAGAACTGAAGAAAACCGAAACCATGGCCGATGATGGCAAGGTCAAGACGTTCAACGTCGTCTTCAACGTCGAGGGCACCGCCGTCGGCAAGATGCGGAACGAGATCAAGGGCCAGATGATCAGCCCGGTGCTCGACGAGGCCTTCGAGATGGCGACCGACGAGGGCGCCGCCCATGGCGGCGACATGACCGCGCCGCCGCCGCTGGCCTATTTCTGCACCGGCTTCGTTGCCTGCCTGATGACCCAGATCCGCGCATTCGCCAAGCGCCTGCGCGTCGAGGTCGGCGAGGTCAGCGTGAAGGCCCACATCGAGTGGGAGGCCAGGGTCGAGGGGCGCAATCCCTACACCAGCCGGCCGGTTGCGTTCCGGATGGATGTCGATCTCGACAGCGACGCGCCGTTCGAGGATCAGAAACGGCTGCTCGACGCGGCACAAAAGGGATGTTTCGTCGAGGCGACGCTCGCCAATCCGATCCCTGTTCAGCACAATCTTCTGGTCGATGGAGAGTATCGCAACGCGGACTAGAGCGTTCGCGGTGCGGATATCCGGCTGGCCTCGCGACGGCGGGCCTGCTTCTATTTCCGTGCGCGCGATCCGAACGAGGAGAGAGGAATGCTGAACGCAGCGGTGGTAGGGCTCGGCTGGTGGGGCAAGCAGATTGTCACCAGCCTGGCAGACAGTGACGAAATTCGCGTGGCGCGCGGGGTCGATATCGACCTGGACGCCGTCCGGGGCTTTGCGGACTGGCACGGGTTCGAGGTCGGCGACAGCTACGAGGACGCACTCGCGGACGACGGCATCGACGCGGTCATCCTCGTCACGCCCCACGCGCTCCACGAGGAACAGGTCCTGGCCGCCGCGGCGGCCGGCAAGCAGATCTTCTGCGAGAAACCGTTCGCGCTCTCGGCCGAGTCTGCGCTGCGGATGCTCGAGGCGTGCGACAAGGCCGGCCTCAAGGCCGTGGGAATCGGGCATGAACGTCGTTTCGAGCCGGCGCTCGAGGCCATGAAGACCCATCTGGACGGGGGCGATTTCGGGACCCTGATCCATATCGAGTGCAACTGGTCGCACAACAACTTCACCAAGACATCGACCTCGGCGTCCACCTGGCGGAAGGATTCGAAACAGGCCCCGTTGGGCACGCTGACGGCGCTGGGGGTCCACATCACGGACTACTTCCAGTCGATGGCCGGCCCGGTTGCGAGCCTGCGGGCGACGACGACCCATCGCTCGGACCTCTTTCCGGGTAACGATGTGGTGGCGGTCCAGTTCACCTTCGAAAGCGGCGTGACCGGGTTTATGTGCAACATCGCCACCACCCCCTTCCACAGCGCCATCAAGGTGTTCGGCGACAAGGGCTGGGGCGAGGCCAGGGAGAACTCGAACGTGGATATCCCGGAGCCCGCGACGCTGACGACACGCTGGCTCGACGAGGAACTCACGACCCAGACCTACCAGACCCAGAACGTGGTGCGCGCCAATCTCGACCAGTGGGCGGCCGCGGCACAGGGGCGGGGCGACTATCGGTTCACCCGCGACCAGCTGCTGCACAATGTCGAGATCCTGCAGGCCATCGTCGCGTCTGCGGAAAGCGGCGACGAAGTCCGGGTCCGATAGACATCCGATGGCTTCCCGGCCTGTTCCCGAGTTCGGAAACCACCTGTGGGCGGTTCCGGTGACCACCGGAGAGTAAACACATGCCGACAAGCCGGGAGGTTCTGCCTGCGGCCATTCTATCGCTTCGACAGCGCAGCCGTTCTGCTGCCCGGCGCGCCGGCTCATGCCGCTGATCCCGCTACACGACGCGAATCCGCGCCTCTACATCCGCGCCCATTTCGTCACCATCGGGCTGATCGTGCTCAACGTCGCGATCTTCGTGAGCCAGATCGGCATCGAGGAGACGGGCCGGTTCGCTGCGGTGGCCGGTTACGCGGTCGTTCCCGCACGTTTCTTCGACGGGCTCGTTGTCCCGTCGGAGATCGGGAGCGTCTCCGCGCCGATCACCCTGATCACCTACCAGTTCCTTCATGCCGACTGGGCGCATATCGCATTCAACATGCTTTTCCTTTGGGTATTCGGCGACAATGTCGAGGATGCGCTAGGGCACAAGCGCTTCATCGCGTTCTTCCTTCTCTGCGGCGTGGCGGGCGGCCTGGTGCAGAGCGCCGTCGAGCCGGACTCGCTCACCCCGGTCATCGGCGCGAGCGGTGCGATCTCCGGTGTGCTGGGCGGTTACCTGATGCTCTACCCGCGTGCCCGCCTGCTGGTCCTGGCCTTCATGGTCGTCCCGATCCGGTTGCCGGCGTTGCTCGTGATCGGCACCTTCTTCGCGCAGGACCTGCTCTGGGGCCTGACCGATGCGCCGGCCGCGCTGGGCACGGCGGTATGGGCCCATATCGGCGGCTTCGTCGCCGGCGCGGTCCTGGTGATCTTCATGCGCAACCCGCGCGTTGCGCTCTGGCACAAGCCGCCGAACCCGTGGGGTTAGGGTTTCGCGTCAGAGGCCCTCGACAATGACGATGTTCGAGTCCGATGCCGCAATCCGGATGGGCTTGATTTCGCCGTAGGCGTCACCCTCATAGAACGCCCGGCAGGCCTCCATGTCAGGGAAAGCGACGATGACCAGCCGGTCGAGTTCGAATCCCCCTTCGAGCGAACGGGCGGTGCCGCCGCGTGCGAGAAAGGTCCCGTTCGTGTCCGCCAGGATCGGAGGTACTTGCTCGGAATAGGGGCGGTAGCCCTCCGCATCGGTCATCCGGATGTTGCCGACGATATAGGCATGATTTCCTTCCGCCCGCGCGCCACCCGCGGGGCCCTCGACGATCCAGATGTGCGAGGTCGTGGTGCGATGACGGATTTCGGCCACCGGCGCGTAGTCCGGGTCGTCGGCAAAGGCGTTGGCGCTCGCGAGGTCGGGAAATTCCAGGACCACGATCCGGCCACCCGGCCATGTGCCCTCGACCACCTCGTGCGCGCCGCCGCGCACGACGTAACGCCCGCCGTGTTTCTCGATCAGGGCCGGCACCGCCGCCTTGTAGGCCTCGTAGGCGTCGGTGTCGTGTACCTCCATGGTGGCGATCAGGTATGCGGTCATGGCGTGTCCGTGCGGTTCGGGCTTGAGTGGTCGCTGGGCTATGATAGCGATCAAGGATGCGCGGCGCAGGTCCGCGTTCGATTCACCGGAGGAGGCATCGGAATGAACACCATCTCGCCCGAGTTCCCGATCGACGAAAACGCGGTACGTATCCCCTACGAGCGGCTGCGTGCGTTCATGACGTCCGTCTTCCTGGAGGTCGGGCTTCCCGAGGCAGACGCGGACGGCGTCGCCACGGCGATGGCCGACGGTGATTTGCTCGGCAAGGACAGCCACGGTTGCATCCGGGTTCCGATGTATGTGAACCGGATCAACGGCGGTGCCATCAACAAGATGCCGAACATTCGGACCGTGAAGCAGACCCCGGCGATGGCGCTCGTGGACGGCGACAACGCCATGGGGCACCTGGTCGCGCGCTATTCCATGAACCTGGCGATGGACATGGCGGCGGAGAGCGGGCTCGCATGGATCGGGCTGCAGCATTCGAACCACGCGGGCGCGGCCGCCGTGTATGCCTCGATGGCGCTCGAGCGGAACCAGATCGGCGTCATCGCCTGCGTCGGTAGCGCCAACCATGCCGCACCCTATGGCGGGACGGACATCCTCGTCGGCACCAACCCGATCGCGGTCGCGATCCCGGCCAGGGACGAGCCGCCCGTCGTGATCGACATGGCGACGACCAACTCCTCGCTCGGCAAGATCATGGTCAAGGCCATGCATGGCGAGCCCATGCCCGAGGGCTGGGTGATCGACGCGCTGGGGCAGGCGATGACGGACTCGGCCAAGGCGGACGACGGAATCCTCACCCATATCGGCGGGGCCAAGGGCTTCGGGCTGTCGATGGTGATCGGCTTCCTGGCGGGCACCCTCAATGGCGCCGCCTTCGGCTCGGACGTGGTCCATATCGGCGAGGATCCCCACACCGAGACCAACACCGGCCAGTTCATCATGGCGATCGACGTCGCGCATTTCCTCGACCCGGATGTCTTCAAGGGCAATGTCGACCGGATTTCGCGCGAGATGACCGGCTCGGCGAAGCTGCCGGGAGTCGAGGAGATCCGGATGCCGGGCACCAACAGCTGGCGCATCTATCAGGACCGCCAGGCGAACGGCATCCCGATCACGGCCCCGCTGCTCGAGAAGCTGAACGCGGTCGCGGGCGATCTCGGGATCGACGGGCTGTGAGCGCCTATTCCACGCGCCGAGCAGCTTGATTGTTCCCAATTACGGCTGATTGGCGTAAAACCCGGCCCCCATGGCGAACGACATCGACAAATCCCGGAAACCGGCCACCCAGGCGGCCCAGGCGCTCGGCTGGCTCGACCCGGCCACGAACGCGGTCGCGCCGCCGATTCACCCGTCGACGAACTACGCCCGCGATGAGAATTACGAAAAGGTCGGGGCGCGCGGCTACACGCGCGACGAGAATCCGACCTACGAGCAGGTCGAGGCCCTGTTGGCGACCCTCGAGGAGGGGGCCGATGCCATGGTGTTCGGCTCCGGAATGGCCGCCGCGACGACTGTGATGCTGTCGCTCGCGCCGGGCGACCATGTCGTCGCGCCGACGATCATGTATTTCGGGCTGCGGAACTGGCTCGCGGATGTGGGCCGGCACTGGGGCCTCGAGGTGGACTTCGTGCCGCCGGGCGACACGGATGCGATCGCGAACGCGATCAAACCGGGCAAAACCAAGCTTGTCTGGGTCGAAAGCCCCTGCAACCCGACCTGGGACGTCACGGACATCGAGGCCGCCGCGAAGATCGCGCATGATGCAGGCGCGCTGCTCGGCGTGGATTCGACGGCAGCGACCCCTGTCCTGTCACGCCCCTTGGCGCACGGGGCCGATATCGTCATGCATTCCGCCACCAAGTATCTCAACGGCCACGGGGACGTGCTGGCCGGAGTGCTTGTAACCGCGCGCGAGGATGCGCATTGGGAGCGCATGAAGTACCTGCGCTTCGAGAATGGCGGGATGCTGGGCGCGTTCGAGGCGTGGCTGCTGATGCGCGGTCTGCGGACGCTCTATCTGAGGGTCGAGCGAGCCAGCGCGTCGGCACTTCGGATCGCGAACTATTTTGCGGATCATCCTGCGGTCGTCGAAGTCATGTATCCGGGCCTTCCGGGGCATCCGGGGCACGCGGTGGCCGCACGTCAGATGACGGGCGGGTTCGGCGGGATGATGTCGATACGGGTGAAGGGGGGCGCCGAATCGGCGCTGATGGTCGCCAAGCGGGTGCAGCTGTTTGCGCGGGCGACGTCGCTCGGTGGCGTGGAGAGCCTCATCGAGCATCGCGCGACCGTCGAGGGCGATGACAGCCCGTTCCCCGACGATCTGCTGCGGCTGTCGATCGGCATCGAGGATGCCGACGACCTGATTGCCGATCTCGAACAGGCGCTGGCGCCACGCTCCTGATCGGGTCTTCGCGGCGGGGTCAGCCGGCGGCGCGTTTCGCCTCGGCCTCCGGGAACGGCACGACGGTCGCGGCGGCGCGGCCCGGCACCAGCGCGATCAGTTCGCGGCGTGCCTGTTCGAGCGCCGCCAGTTCCTTCGCATCGTCACGATCGAAGACCTGCAGGCAGGACAGCTTGATTTCCACCAGGTCGATCAGTGTTTCGACGGATCGCTTTGTAAGACTGGCCATGGCCCAACTCCTTTGGTTTGCGGGTCATGGCAGACAGGTTAGGCGGCATTTGATTTAAATTTGGTGAAGTTTGAAGCGATCGTTTTTTCATCCGCGGTTAACCATTCGGCAAGGCTGACGGCCTACGCTCCTCCCATCCGCCACCACGGGTGGCCAATACGGGAGCGCCGCACATGGCAACCTCCGCAGAAATTCACAACTTCGACGGTGCCGCGCAGGACATCGTCTCCGCGACGGGTGCCCCCCGTTACAACCGCCGCCTCAGCGACAAGATCCTGGCCGCGTTCAACCATGCTTACGCCGTGGGCGAGATCGAGATCGCGTCGCGGTTGCGCGAGGTTCTCGCACGGCTGGACAATGACCAGGCCGAGGACGAGGGGCAGCGCCGGGACGGGACCATCGCGCTGTGCCAGGCCGATCTCTGGATCGAATTCGTCGAGGCGCGCAACGATTATCGTGCCGTCTGCGACAAGCCCGGCAAGGAAACGGGCGCGGTCGCGACGTCGCTGGACGCGATGAAGGACGCCTATCGGCGCTGGAGCGCCGCCTAGCAGGGGCACCTGCTCGCGTGTCCTGTTGAATGCCCCGCAGCGCCGCATTGACAGGCGCGAGACGGCTTGGCACAACCGCTTCCGCATACGTCGTGAAGACCCACTCTCGTGCGGAGGGGTGGCCGAGTGGCTGAAGGCGACGGTTTGCTAAATCGTTATACGGGTAACCCCGTATCGAGGGTTCGAATCCCTCTCCCTCCGCCAATTTTCTCTAAGCCTCTCAACTGAAACAACATTGGTCCCAAAGCTGATTGCTTCAGGCGTTTTGCTACTCAAAATGCTACGCAGGAGCACATATGGGATTGGTCAAAAGAGGCGATACCTTCC
>JAYQGE010000011.1:0-51186 GCA_038140435.1 Rhodospirillaceae bacterium
CCGACTGGAAGTCGAGCATGAAGAGCTGCGCCTCGAGCAGCGACGTCTGGAGCCATTGCCCCTGGCCCGACTTCTCCCGCTCGATCAGCGCCAGCAGGATGCCGTGTGCCGCGAACAGGCCGGCGGTCAGGTCGGCGATCGGAATACCGACCCGCATCGGGCCCTCGCCCCGCGCGCCGGTGATCGACATCAGCCCGCCCATGCCCTGGGCGATCTGGTCGAAGCCCGGCCGCTTGGCATACGGGCCGTCCTGGCCGAAGCCCGAGATGGACGCGAGGATGATCCGCGGGTTGATCGCGGCCAGCGCCTCGTAATCGATGCCCAGCCGGTTCTTCACGTCGGGGCGGTAGTTCTCAACCACCACGTCGGCCTCGGCGACCAGTTTGGCGAAGACCTCCTTGCCCGCGTCCGCCTTCAGGTCGAGGGCCAGAGAGCGCTTGTTCCGGTGCAGGTTCTGGAAGTCCGAGCCGTGGCGTGAGCCACCCAGCGCAGCACCGCCCTCGACCGCCGGCGGCATCTCGACCTTGATGACGTCGGCGCCCCAGTCGGCGAGCTGGCGCACACAGGTCGGGCCGGAGCGGACGCGGGTCAGGTCGAGAACCGTGATGTGGTCGAGGACGGCGGCGGCGGGATTGTGAGGCATGGGATAAGTCCGTCGTTGTCGCGGCTAGAGCTTGAGCAGTCGCGTTGCGTTGCCGTTGAGGATCTTCGCCTTGTCCTCGGCGTTCAGATGCAGTCGCTCGATCCAGTCCATCCCCGGCGCGTTGGGCACGAAGGGATAGTCGACCGAGAACAGGATCCGGTCGGCGCCCATCTCCGCGATCGAGCACATCAGCGCCGGGTCGGAGAAGTTCCCGCTGGTGGTGATGTGGAAGTTGCGGCTGAAGACCTCGCGGAACGACAATTCCTTGTTGCCGGGCCGCGAGAGCGCGTGATCGATCCGCCAGAGCAGGAAGGGCAACCCCTCGCCTAGGTGGCCCAAGATGATCTTGCAGTCGGGATACTTCTCGAGCACGCCCGACAGGACGATGCGGATGCCTTGCGTCGCCGTCTCGACCGTGAACCCCCAACCGGCATTCAGCAGCGCCGGGAAGTCCTTCACATAGGGCTCGTAGTAGGTCTCGACGACCGTCTTGTTCGGCACCGCCGGGTGCATGTAGAGCGGCACGTCAAGTTCCTGGGCGCGCTCATAGATCGGCCAGAAGCGTTCGTCGTCGAAGAACACCCCGTGGGTCAGGCCGTGGACCATCGCCCCCTTGAAGCCGAGCTCGTTGACGCAGCGTGACAGCTCGTCGGCGCAGGCATCGGGATCGGGGGTCGGCAGGTTCGCAAAGGCCGCGAACCGGTCGGGCTTCTGGGCGACGATGTCGCGCAGCCGGTCGTTGGTCGCGCGCGTCACCTCCGCCGCCGTCGCCGGGTCGAGCCGCTGGGTCGCCGGCGCCCCGTGGGACAGGACCTGGATGTCCACCCCCGTCGCGTCCATCTCCGCGATCCGCGCCTCGAACAGATCCTCGAGCTTCTGCTGCATCACGCCGGCACCGCCCCGGTCGGACTCCGCCACATGTGCGGTCAGCTCCGGATCCCAGTAATGCTCCTCGATCGCGATGACCTGTTCGCCTGCCGACGTCGTCATATGCCCCTCCCCCAGAAACAGAATTCGCGTATGGAAGCCGATGGTAATGACTCAACTGCCGGCAAGGCAAAGCGGGGACGCGAGAAAAATAATTTTTCCAATAATAAAATCCGTGTTTCACTTTCCGGAAATGCGCATCCAGGCGCTCCGGCCCGCAGCCATATGGACTGCCGGCCCACACAGTGGGGAGGACTGAACATGGACATGATTATCGAACGCGATGTGCCGGTCACGATGGACGACGGCCAGGTGTTGCGGGTGGACGTCTATCGCCCGGATACGAAGAAGAAGGTGCCGGTGGTGATGGCCGGAGGTCCCTACGGCAAGGGCGTGAAGTACCAGGAACACTACAAGCCGCTCTGGGATTCGCTCCTCGAAATGCATCCCGACATCCTCCCGGACTCCCAGCATCGCTGGCTAACCTGGGAGACCGTCGATCCGGAGGTCTGGGTCCCCTGGGGCTATGCCTGCGTGCGGCTCGACTCCCGCGGCGCCGGGCGCTCGCCGGGCTATCTCGATATCTTCTCGCCGCGCGAGACCCAGGACTTCGCCAATGCTATCAACTGGGCGGGCGAGCAGAAATGGTCCAACGGCAATGTCGGGCTCAACGGCGTCTCCTACTACGCCATCAACCAGTGGCAGGTGGCAGCGCTGCAGCCCAAGCATCTGACGGCGATGATCCCCTGGGAGGGCGCGGCCGACCAGTATCGCGACTGGGCACGCCATGGCGGCATCCTGTCCAACGTGTTCATGGAGATCTGGTATCCGCGTCAGGTCGAGGCGGTGCAGCACGGCAACCCCAAGGGCCCGCGCGACCACTGGATGGGCGAGCGCGCCACAGGCCCGGCGACACTGTCACCGGCGGAGCTCAAGGCGAACCGGGCCGACACGCTCGAGAACTTCCGCGTCCGCGAGATGGATGACGACTGGTACCGCTCGCGTTCGCCCGACTGGTCGAAGGTGAAGGTGCCGTTCCTCAGCGCCGCCAGCTGGGCCGGCTTCGGCCTGCACCCGCGCGGCAACTTCGAGGCCTTCACCCAGGCCGCGTCACGCCAGAAATGGCTCGAGGGCCATCCGGGCCGCCACGAGGAGTGGTTCTATCTCGAGTACGGCATGCAGCTGCAGAAGCGCTTCTTCGACTACTACCTGAAGGGCGAGAAGAACGGCTGGAACCGCGAGCCGAAGGTCTGGCTCAACCTGCGCCGCCCCTTCACCGACGAGGTCGAGCTGCGCAAGGAAAGCGAGTGGCCGCTCAAGGGCACACGCTGGACCAAGTATTATCTGGACGCCGGCGGCAAGGGGAAGCTGTCCACCAAGGTGCCCAAGGCGAACCGGAAGAAGGAGTTCCGGGCGCTCACCCGAGGGATCACCTGGAAATCCGAACCGCTCCCCCGCGAGACCGAGTTCACCGGCCCCATGGCGGCGAAGCTCTTCGTCTCGTCATCGACCGAGGATTGCGATCTCTTCGTCACGGTCCAGGGCTGGTCGGACAAGGGCCGCGAGGTCCACTTCCAGGGGACGGTCGATCCGAAGACCCCGCTTGGGCAGGGCTGGCTGCGTGTCTCGCATCGCAAGCTGGACGAGGAGAAATCCGAGCCCTGGCGGCCCTACCACACCCATGACGACAAGCAGAAACTGACCCCGGGCCAGGTCTACGAGGTCGACGTGGAAATCTGGCCCCAGTGCATCGTCCTGCCCAAGGGCTTCCAGATCTCGATCAACATCGCCGGCCAGGACTTCGACCGGCCGGGCCCGTCGATGGAGGCCTATATCCCGTCGCGCGGCTCGGGCGTGTTCCTGCACGATCATCCGCTCGACCGGCCGAAGGAAATTTTCGGCGGGAAGACGACGATCCACACCGGGCCGAAGCACAAGTCCTACCTGCTGATGCCGGTGATCCCGAAGAACCGCAAGTCGATCTAGGGACGCAGCAATGACGAAGGCGAACGACGCGGCCTCTCCGGACAACGGAGAGGCCGCTGCCTCATCCGATCTGCACACCGTCGATATCGTCTTCGACGCCAGGGCGCGGACCAAGGGCAAGATGAAGAGCGAGGTGACCATCACCTCGCAATTCTCGAACTTCTCGGTCACGCTCGAGACCGACGAGGGCAAGCTCCATGGCGGCGACGCGTCGGCGCCCATGCCGCTGCATTATTTCGCGGCCGGGGTGGTCACCTGCCTGATGACCCAGATGAAGGCCTTCGCCAAGCGCCTGCGCATCCCGGTCGAGAACATCGCCATGGACGCCAACTTCCACTGGCGCCTCGAGCAGGTTGGCCGCGAGCCCTACGTGTCCCAGCCGGTCGGCTTCGATATCGACATCGACGTGGAGAGCGACGCCCCGCTCGAGGACATCAAGCGGTTGATCGCGGCGGCCAAGAAGGGCTGCTTCGCCGAGCAGGCGCTCACCCTGCCCTGCGAGATCGGCCACCGGCTCAAGGTCGGCGACGACTGGGTCGAGGTCTAGCGGACCGGGGCGCGGCCGCCGCGCATCACCGCGAGCGCAAGCAACAGCGCCGCCGTGCTCAGCCCCGCCATCGCGTAGAACGCGCCGCCCGCGAACGCGCCGTAGAGCTCGCCCGCGACGATCAGCGTGAGCCCCATCACCACGCCCGAAACCGCCGCATAGGCGCCCTGGGCCGTCGCCTTCAGCCCCTCGGGTGCGTGTCCGGCGATGAAGTGCATCGTCGCCAGGTAGGTCGCACCGAAGGTCACCGCGTGCAGCAACTGCGCCGCCGCGAGGCCCGGGAGTGCCGTGGTCTGGGCGAGAACCAGCCAGCGGATCAGCGCCGCACCCGCGCCGAGCACGAGCAGGCGGGTGGCACCGACCCGCGCAACCACCGCGCCGGAGAAGGCGAAGAGGACCACCTCGACCATGACGCTGCCGCCCCAGAGCAACCCGACCACCAGCTCCGAATGTCCCGACGCCTTCCAGTGGATGCCGGAGAAGCCGTTGAGGACCGCGTGGCTCGCCTGTACGGCGCTCGCCGCAAGCACGAAGACGAGGAAGCGCCGGTCGCGGACAAACGCCAGCACGTCCGTCCAGCGGGCATGGCCGCAGGTCTCGTTCTGCTCGCGCAGGAGGAGCGTCGTCGCCAGCACCACCACGAGGCCGATCCCGACCACGACCAGGATCAGGTCCGGGTCGCGACCGGTGAGCAGTGCGCCGATCCCCAGCGTGCCGACGATGAAGGTGATCGAGCCCCACAGCCGCAGCCGGCCATAGTCGAGCCCGTGCCGCTGCACCGCCGTCATCGCCTGGGAGTCGCCGAGCGGGATCAGCGCGTGATAGGCGGGCGCGAAAACCAGCGTGATCAGCAGCGCGACCCAGAAGGACGAGACCAGCGCGAAGCCGGCGAACGCCACCAGGCTGACCAGCGCCGCGAGAACCAGCATCCGCCGCCCCGCGCCCGCATGATCGGCCGCCTTGGCGATCACCGGATCGACCAGCACCCGCATCCACGGCCCCACCGCCAGGATGATGCCGATCTCGACGGCCGAAATACCCCGGCTCTCGAGCCAGATGGGCCAGAAGGGCAGGAGCACGCCCAATACGAAGAACAGCGCGCCATAAAACAGCGCGAAGCGCAGCGAGATACCGAAGGGCGTGTCGCTCATGGCTGGATCACATACGGGGGCGGAAACGGCACCGGCCGCCCGCGCGATGCGGACGGCCGGCAACCTCGAACGAATTGTCTGGTGCGACGGCGCTACTCGGCGGCCTGCTTGGGTGCCTCGCCGGGTGCGGGCGCCGCCTCTGCGTCCGCCTCGCCAGCTGCGACGCGTGCGTCGATCTCCGCCTGGGAGAGCGGCTGGTTGCGGAAGCGACCATGCTTCTCGTAGTAGCGGTCGATCTGCACATGCTTGGCGACCGTCAGCGGCGCGTTCTTGAAGAAGTCGTAGAGCGCGACGAACCCGCCCGTCCACATGGTGCGGATCATGTGCGCCATGGCGCGCGAGGCGCGCAGCTCGGCGGTCGGCGCATTCTCGACCCGGTGATAATTCTCCCGGTCCTCGAGCGCCGCCTCGATCAGGTGTGGGGCCGCCCAGTTGCAGCGATAGTGGATCGTCCCGTCCGGCCGGATGATGTAGACGACGTTCGGCATCGCTCCGTAAGCACGGTGGAAGTCACCTTCGAGATTATCGACCAGCACGCGACGGAATTCCTTGTAGCGCGGCGCAACCAGCTCGGCGGCCTTGAACTTGTCTTCCATCGACTTGTGCGGACCCATGCGCTCGCCCGGATGGGCCTCGCGGACATAGACCATGACGAAGTTCACGTCGGGGAACTTCTCGACGATCTCCTGGTAGGTCTTGATGTTCTTCGTATACATCGAGCAGGTCGACGACCCGGTCTCGATCACGGTCCACTGGCCGTCGAAATCCGACAGCTTCACCTCTTCCCGGGTCTCGAGATCGGTGAAGGTCGCGTCGATATACCGGTCGCCCGCCTGCGGGCCGACGAAGGTATCGAAGTTGTAGTCGACAACGCGGAAACGGGAATTGTTGTAAACAGGCTTCTGCGGTTCAGACATCGTGGGCCCCCTATTTGCCTATGACTTTTTGTTCTTGATGATGCGCAATTTACACAATTGGCGACATTGTAGCACAGATCAAGCGCTCCCCGCCCATGCGCGCTACGGGGATCGCCGGTCAAACTGCCGTGAGCTCAGGCGCCCAGCTTCGTCGCCATCCAGTCGGCCATCAGCGGCCGCGACTTGAACGGGATGTTGTCGCAGACATGGTTCCCCTCGGGGAACACGACGAGCTCCGCGTCGTCACCCGCCTCGTCGATCATCTTCTGGGATTCCTCGACCGGGCAGATCTCATCCAGCCCGCTGTGGACGATCAGCAGCGGGCAGCCGATCTTCCCGAGCGACCCCGCGAGGGTGTAGAGCTTGGCGGTCTCCGCCGCCTCCTCGACCGTATCGTCGCCGAACGCAAAGCGCAGCGTGTCCTGCACCGCAAACGGCAGCCGGCCCCAGATATCCGACATGGCATAGAACCCGCCGATCGAGATACACGCCTTGATCCGCGGATCGACCGACGCGCGCGGCGCGGCGTAGCCGCCATAGCTACGGCCCCAGATGCCGATCCGCTCGCCGTCGATCTCCGGTCGCGCGGCCAGCGCGTCGAGCACCGCGCCCACGGGCACCTCCCAGTCCGGGCGGATCCGCCACTTGAGCTGGGTCAGGCTCTGGCCCGGCCCGTCATAGGCGCAGGTCGCGACGCCGCGCTTCAGGAACTCGTTCTCCAGCGTGTGGAACTCCTCCTTGGTCGAGTCCGCGCCGCAGGTCAGCATCACGCAGGGTGCGGGCCCGTCGGTCGCGGGCACCCGCAGGTTCGCCGGGAAGCTGTCGCCGTCGAACGGGATGTCGATCACTTGAGCCGGCGGGCTCAGATGCGGCGCGGCCTTGGCATAGGCCGCGCGCTGCCGGCGCTGCACCCGCGCCTTCTCCTCCGCATCGCCGAACGAGACCGACTGGCCGATATGAAAGTAGAGCGCCGCGCGGACGAACGCCTCGCCCGCCGTCAGGCTCCGCCCTTCCGCGAGCGCCGAGTCGCCCAGCGCCTCGTGGCCCTCGGCCAGCCCCTCCCAGAAGGGCATCCATTCCTCCATCCGGGCGATGCCGCCGAGCACCGCCTGGGCGTCGTTGTAGTCGACCCCGGCGGCCATCAGCCGCGGGAACCGGTGGGCAATCGTCTCCTGCAATGCAGCGTCGGCCATCTCCGTCTCCTCAGTCCAGGTGCCGTTGGAAGAACTCGATCGAGAGCGCCAGCGCGCGCTCGGCCTCCGGCGCGCTGTAGGTCGTCCCGCCGTGGCGCGCGAAGGCGTGGTCCGCGTCCGGATACTTGTGAATCTCGACCAGCGGGTTCGGCGACAGCCGCCGCTCGATCATGGCGCAGACCTCGGGCTGCACCCATTTGTCGGCCAGCGCCTGGTGCAGCATGAAGGGCTTCGACAGGTTCGGCGCCTCCTTGATCGAGTGCTCGATATAGGTGCCGTAATAGGCGACGGCGCAGTCGATGTCCGAGCGGCAGCACATGAGGTAGCCCATCTTGCCGCCGAGGCAGTAGCCGACGGTGCCGACCTTGCCGTTGCCGCCCGCGATCGTCCGCAGGAAGGACGCCGTGTCCTCCATGTCCCGGACGCCCAGGTTGTAGTCGAAGTCGTAGTAGAGGTCGATCGCCCTGGTCCAGTGATCGGGGTTCGCATCCGACAGCTCGACGCCGGGCTCGAGCCGCCAGAACAGGTCGGGGACCAGCGTGATCCAGCCGGCCTCGGCGAACTCCTGGGCATGGGCGCGCATGGTGTCGTTGACGCCCCAGATCTCCATGATCGCGATGATCGCGCCTGCGGGTTCCTTGTCCGGATACGCCACATGGGCGCCCATGGCCTCGCCGCCGCGCAGCGGCACCGTGATGTCCTCGGTGCGCATCATCGTGTCGTTCCTCCCGCTTCGTTGAGCGCCGCCCAGACTCGCGCCGGGGTCATCGGCAGGTCGATCGGCCCCGCGCCGGCGCTCGCCAGCGCATCGGTCACCGCCGCCATGCCCGAGGGCAGCGCCCCGGCCACGCCGGACTCGCCCGCCCCCTTGGCACCCAGCGGGTTGGTCGTCGCCGGGACCGAGTGGTGGCCCACGTCGAGCATCGGCAGGTCGTCGGCGCGCGGCATCATGTAGTCCATGAACGACCCGGTCACGAGCTGTCCGTCGTCGTCATAGACCACGCACTCGCCCAGCACCTGGCCAAGCCCCTGGGCGACGCCGCCATGGATCTGCCCCTCGACCACCATCTCGTCGAACACGTTGCCCACATCGTCCACCGCCGCGTAACGCGCGACCGTAACCACGCCGGTCTCCGGGTCGATCTCGACCTCACAGATGTGGCAGCCGTTCGGGAAGGTCATCTGCGGGGAGACGAACTTCTCCACCGCGTCCATCCCGCCCGCCAGCTCGACCGGCAGGTCCATGGACGCGATCCGGTCCGCGAGCTCCAGAATATCGATCTCACGGTCCGTCCCCTTGATCCGGAACGACCCGGCATCGAACTCCACGTCCGCCGCCGCCGCTTCGAGGACGTGCCCGGCCAGAGCCCGGCCCTTCTCGATCGCCGTGTCGCAACCCATGGCCATGGCGCTGCCGGCCATCATCATCGATCGCGACGCGACCGACGGTGTCCCCGGCGGCGCCTCCAGGCTGTCCCCCTCGATCAGCCGCACCTTCGACGCCGGGATGCCCAGCCGGTCGGCGATCAACCGCGTGTAGGTGGACTGGTGGCTCTGGCCCATGGCCTGCACGCCGAGCCGCACGGTCGCGTGGCCGTCGCCCTCGAAGCGCAGGTCCGCCGTCTCGTCGAGGATGCCGCCGGCCACCTCGAGGAAGCAGGCGAGCCCGATCCCGCGCAGCTTGCCGTCCGCCTCGGATGCTGCGCATCGCGCCGGGAACCCGTCCCAGTCGCCGAGCGCCAGCGCCTTGTCGAGGCAGGCCGCGAAGTCGCCGGAATCGTAGATCGGCCCGTTCACCGTCGTGTAGGGCATGGCGTCGGCGGGGATCAGGTTCCGCCGCCGGATGTCCACCCGGTCCATGCCCAGCTCGCCGGCGGCCTTGTCCAGCAACTGCTCGATGGCGATGATCGCCTCCGGTCGTCCGGCCCCGCGATACGGCCCCAGCGGGGCTGCGTTGGTGAGCGTCATCGTCACGTCGATGCCGATCGCCGGGATCGCATAGACGCTCGACAGGCAGTTCTTGGTGTTGTTCGTCGCGAACACGATCGAGAAGGTCGTGAGATAGGCCCCCATCCCCACCCTGTTATCGACCCGGAGGCCCCGGATCGTCCCGTCGGCGTCGAAGGCCATCTCGGCCTCGATCAGCGTGTCGCGGCCCGCCGTGTCGGCGAGGAAGCTCTCGAGGCGCGAGTTGCACCACTTGACCGGCCGGCCTACCGCGCGGGCGGCATGCAGGATCGCGGCATACTCGGGATAGGGATGCGCCTTCATGCCGAAGCCGCCGCCCACGTCGTGGGTCAGAACCCGCACCTGGTCCGGCTCCACGCCGAACACCTGGGCCGCGAATGTCTTGGAGACGAGCCCCACCCCCTGGGTCGGCGCGATCAGCGTGTAGCGGCCGAGACCTTCGTCCCATTCGCCGACGCCGCCACGGGGTTCCATCGAGACCGGCGCAAGGCGCGTGTCCAGCAGTTCGACCCGGCTCACATGGGCCGCGCCGTCGAACGCCGCGGCAACCGCATCCGCGTCCCCGTCATACCATTCGAAGGCGACGTTGCCGGCGGCGCTGTCCCAGACCTGCGGCGCGCCGTCGGCCAGCGCGCCCGCCACGTCCGGCGCGGCCGGCAGCACATCGAATTCGGGCACAACCGCGTCCGCCGCGTCCGCCGCCTGGGCGGCCGTCTCGGCAACGACCAGCGCCACCGCCTCACCGGCATGGCGCACCTTCTCGTAGGCGAGCACCGGTTTGGGCGCAGCGGCCATGGCCATGCCGTCCTTGCCGGGGAAGGTGATGGCCGGCGGGATGTCGCCGAGACCGGCGGCCTTCAAATCCGCGCCGGTAATGACCGCCAGCACGCCGGGCATCGCCGCAGCCGCAGCGGCATCGACGCCGCGCAGCACCCCGTGGGCCACGGGCGAGCGCACGAAGACGCCGTGGGCCTGCCCGGAGATATTGATGTCGTCGGTGAAGCGACCCGCGCCTGTCAAGAGCGGCGCGTCCTCGCTCCGCAGGGTCTCATGGTCGCTGCCGTAACGCGCGGTCGTCCGCGCGGCGCTCTCGTCCACGGCCGTTCCTCCTCATCGTGTCCGCGCCCCGGCCTTCTTTGAGGGCCGGGTTCAGCGGACAGACAGTCTAGGAGAAGAGTGGCCGGGCGCAAACCGCCCTTGTGACGGCTAGAACCGGTAGAACGCTTCCGAGTTGGTCACCATGATCTTCCGGCGCATGTCCTCGTCGGGCACCCACTGACCAAAGGCCTCGACCGGGTCGGCGTCGTTCGGGTTGACCTCGTACTTGTTCGGATGCGGCCAGTCCGTGCCCCAGATGACGCGATCCTCGTTCGCCTCGATCAGCGCGCGCGCCATCGGCTGGCAGTCGTCATAGGGCGGCAGGTCGGTCGCGCTGACGCGGTTGGCGCCGGAGATCTTGATCCAGGTGTTGCCGTCGCGCACGAGCTTGAGCAGCGCCTGGAAGCCCTCGGCCTCGATGCCGGCGGCGGCCGGCTGATAGGCGAAGTGGCCGATCGACATGGGCGTGGTCATCTTCTCGAAATACGGCATCAGCGAAACGATATCCTTGCCCGGGAACAGCCACTCGATGTGCCAGTTGAAGGGACGGATTTTCGCCTCCAGCTCCGGCAGGTCGTCGAGCTCGAGCGGCATGCCGCCCTTGTTGTCGATGTTGAGCCGCACGCCGACGATGCCCTGGTCGTCGAGCTCCTGGAGCTGCGCGTCGGTGAAGTTCATGGTCATGGCGCACACGCCGCGGGCCCGGTTCGGGGTCTCGGCGTTGAGCGCGTTCATGCCGTCGAGAATGGCCGAGTTGTCGGTGCCGTAGACCGAGGGCTGGGTGAACACGACCCGGTCGATGCCCAGCGTCGCGTGCAGGTGCTTGAGATCGTCCAGCGTCGATTCCGGCGGGTTGTAGCCGCGCCCCGGCGACAGCGGGTACTTGTCCTCGAACACATGCACATGGGTGTCGATCGAGCCCTTGGGCAGCGTGATGTTCGGCTTGCGCGGGTTGCGGTCGGGCGCAATGCAATCTCGGATGTCGCTGTTCACTGGTATCCCCTCTACTCGCGGCGGTTCTTGTTCGTTTGATCGGTCGAAAACGCCCGCCGGGCGGCGGGACGGGTTTCCCTATCACATCTGGCCGGTCGCCCGAAAGCCGTCATGGGCGGCGATCTCGAGCACCAGCTTGTTGACCACCGCGCGCGGGAAATCCGCCGGCGATTCCGTCACCACGGTGAAGGCGCCGGGGCCGCCGATGACGACTTCGTGGAAGTAACCGTCGAGGTCGTACTTCACGCCCTCGACCTCGGTCTGCTCCTGCTGCGGGTTGATCACCAGTCCGTTGATGACGATCCCCCGCGCGAGCGCCCGGTCCCGCGCCGCCGCGACCTCCTCCTCGATGCCGCGCGAGTCCCGCCCGTCCGCCGACAGGTCGATGACGTGGCGCGTGCCCTCGATGCCGTTGGCGTCGAACAGGCGCGACGTGAAGTCGAGCGCGCCGGTGATCGAGGTCAGGCCGCCCTTGGGGATCGGGTTGGCGTTCACCGCCGCGGCGAAGGCGAGCGCGTCGGCCGCCTGCTCGATCACGGTCCAGCCGACGGTGACGCGCTGGGTCTCCGACCACTCCACATAGGTCACCGCGACCCGGCCCAGCGGGCCTGCGAGCATGGCGGCGATCACCCGGGGATCGCTCAGCGCCTGGACATAGCCGACCCGCTGGAGGTTCACCTCGCCGCCGTCGATCGAGGCCGACACGTCGACGGCGAGCACCAGCTCCACATCGACCGGGATTTCGTCCGCCGCCACCGGCGCCGAAAGGGCCAGAAGACCGAGAATCGCGAGGCCGCTAGCCCAGGTTCGCACGGTAGAACTCCAGCAGCCGCGCGATCACGCGCCCGTACACCTCGGGGTTGCGGGGCTCATAAACCTCGGCATGGTTGATGTCCGGGATCACCATCGTCTCCTTCGGCTCCCCGGCGCGTGCGAACAGCGCCTCGCCCTCCTCGAGCCGCACCATGGTGTCCTTCTCGCCCTGGACGATCAGGATCGGCCGCGGCGCGATCCGCCCCACCCAGTCCTCGGCTGCGAAGCCGCAGGCGAGCTCGACATTCTCCAGCGGATAGCCGTCGGGATAGGCGTCCTCGGTCCGGTACATGGTCTTGAAGGCGTCGCGCTCCGCCGGGCCCGGCGGCGAGACCTGCTGGTAGGGCAGGCGCCTGGATTCCCCGGTCAGCGCCCGGGCGATCCGGTCCTCGGCCAGCGTCGCCTGGAGTTCGTCCCATTCCGCCGCGGTCCGCTTCGAACGCTGCCAGCGCTCGCCGTTGCCCGGCGCGCCCACGGTCGCGATCACGGCGATCCCGGGATCGACCGCCGCGGCCTTGATCGACGCGCCGCCGCCATGGCTCAGCCCCATCAGCGCGATCCGGTCAGGATCGACCTCCGGGCGCTGCGAAAGCCAGATGCGTGCCGCCAGGATGTCGCGCACCTGTTCCTCCGGATCGATCCGGTTGGCGATGCCGTCGCTGTCGCCGAAACCGCGATGGTAGAAGTCCAGCGTGTGGAACCCCGCGCCCGTCAGGTCGCGCACGAAGGGCGGCATGTAGGTCTCCTTGCGCCCCGTATAGCCATGCACACAGATGATGGCGGGCGCCGTGTCGCCGCCGCCCTCGGCGCGCGTGAACGTGCCCGCGAGCCGCACCCCGTCCGCATAGAATTCCGCTGCCTCGCCGCTCATTTTGTCTCTTCCGGTTGATTTGGATCGCCGCGTCATGCGTCAATCGACGCGAACCGCATTCTACAGGACCGAACCCCATGCGCACCAAGACCCCGAGCCCCGAAGAGATGGAGCGCTACATCGCGCGCTTCGATGAGCTGCCCGCCAACAAGGACCGGACGGCCGGGAAGATTCCGACCGAGGCCCGCGAGATGATGACCGCGCGCGCGACCCGCACCGTCATCGCCTCGACCAGCGTCGATACGCCCTGGGGCAACGGCGTGATCCCGGGGCCCGAGGGGTTCGCCGTCGTCATCGCCGAGTGCGAGGCCGGCAACGGCCCGGGGCTCCACTCCCACGCCCACACCACCGAGACCTTCACCTGCCTGCAGGGCCGGTTCCGGATCGAGTGGGGGGACGAAGGCGAGCATTCGACCGAGCTCGGCCTGTTCGACACCATCGCCGTGCCGCCGGGCGTCATGCGCCGGTTCGAGAATATCAGCGACGACACGGGCTATCTGCATGTCACCCTGCAAGGCCCGCTGCGCGACGTCGAGTACGCGCCGAGCGTCGGCGTCGAACTGCGCGAGAAGTTCGGCGACGAGGTGATGACCGAGATCGAGAAGCTCGGCTACAGCTTCAACGCAGGCCTGGAAGACCAGCCGCCGCGCGGCGTCTAGTAGAGCTTGTTCGCGTACTCGTCCTCGAGCCGCGCGTCGATCTCGTCGGCTTTCGCGCCGAACTCGTCCCCGTACCAGTCGGCATTGATCGTCCCGAGCGAGGGGAAGTCCTTGCGGTCGGTCTGCTTCTCGGCGTTCCAGATATCGCCGCGGATGATCGCCTTGCCGCAGTGAAAATAGACGTAACGGATGTCGATCACGAGGGCTGCGAGCGGCATCTTGCCGTTGGCAACCATCTTCGCCAGCAGCTTTTCGTCGGTCGTCAGCCGGGCGCGGCCGTTCAGCCGTAGCACCTCGTTCAGGCCCGGCACCATGAACATGACCGCAACCTCGGGGTTCTCGAGGATGTTGTGGAAGGTGTCGGTCCGCCGGTTCCCGGGCCGGTCGGGAATGGCGATGGTCGTGTCGTCGATCACATGCACGAAGCCCGGTGTGTCACCGCGCGGGCTGCAGTCGGCGGGGCCGTCGCCCGCGGCCGAGGTGGACAGCACGCAGAAGGGTGACAGCGCGATGAAGGCCTTGCAGTGGTCGCTGAGCGCGGGTTTTTCCTTGTGGCCGATATAGCCCTGGGGGGCGCCGTAATGCGCGACCAGTTCCTCGACCGTCTTGATATCGCCGTCCGGCATGGTGCTATCCTCCGCTGCAGCCGACAGCCTGTCCCCCACAGGGGCCGTCCGTCAATGTCCCAACCACTCACGTGATGGCGAACCCATGTCCGACAAGGTCTTCCGCGACTACACGCAAGAGGAGCTCGATCTCCAGTACACCAACCTGGTGACCGACCATGACATGGAGACCCAGCAGGACCTCCAGGCGCGCTCGGCGGACTTCGCGAACCACAACGCCGACGCCCGCGACCTGCGCTACGGCGAGGATCCCGACAACCGACTCGATCTCTATCGCGCCGGCGCGGACCCGAAACCTGCGATCGTCTTCATCCATGGCGGCCAGTGGCAGCGCGGTGGCACCGCCGCATCCTCCGCCTGGGCCGGGGCCGCGATCGAGAACAATGTGAGCTTCATCGCCGCCACCTTCCCCATGATCCCCCGGGTCCGCCTGCCCGACATGGTGGAACATGTGCTCACCCTCATCCGCCATATGCGCGCGAACGCCGGGGAGTACGGGATCGACCCGACGCGGCTGTGCGTCGCGGGCCATTCCTCCGGCGCGCATCTCGCGGCCGCCGCGATCGTACGCCTCGCCAACGAGGACGACCTCGACGGCATCGTCTGCGGCATGACCGTCAGCGGCAACTACGACCTGCGGCCGCTGATGCTGAGCTACCGGCGCGAATACATGCAGCTCAGCGAGGAGGAAACGGTCGCGCTGTCGCCGCTGCTCACCCTCGATCGCCAGCTACCGCCACACCTCGTGGTCCACGGCGGCAACGAGAGCGACGAATTCAAGCGCCAGGCCACGACCTTCCACGGCGCGCTCGCGGCGCAGACCGAGACCGAGCTGATCGAGGTTCCGGGCGCCAACCACTTCGAGGTCTTCGCCGGCCTCGAAGACCCCGCCTCGCCCGCCTGGGCGTTCCTGACGCGCTACCTGTAGGCCTGGTTTTCGGCGCCTATTCGGCGGCCTTCGCCGCAGCCGAGGGTTCGTGGATCGCGCCCGACACGATCAGCTCGTCGATCTCATCGGCGGCGAACCCGTACTCCGCCAGAACCTCGCGGCTGTGCTCGCCGACCAGCGGCGCGCCCCGCCGGATCGAGGCCGGGGTCGCGGAATACTTCACCGGATGCGCGATCACGCCATGGTCGCCGCCCGTCGCGGCCGGCACCCGTTCGATCATCCCGCGGGCGATCGTGTGCGGATCCTCGCTCATCTCCTTGACGTCGTAGACCGGGCCGGCGGGCACGCCCGCCGCCTCGAGCCGCTCCAGCCATTCGCCCGTGGTGCGGTGGCTCAGAATCTCGGTCAGGGTCTCGACCAGCGCGTCGAGATTCTCCATGCGCTTGTTCGAGGTCTCGAAGCGCGGGTCCTCGGCGAGTTCGCCGGCGTCGATCGCTTCGACGAACTTCAGCCAGGTGTTCTGGTTCGCCGCGCCGACGACCAGCGAGGTGTCCTTGGTCGGGAACGCCTGGTAGGGCGCCGACAGCGGATGGGCCGAGCCCATGGGCTGGGATATCTCGCCGCTCGCCTGGTAGATCGCGGTCTGCCAGAAGGTGTGCATGATCCCGGCCTCGTAGAGGGACGAGTCCACATGCTGCCCCTCGCCGGTCTCGTAACGATGGGCGACCGCGCCGAGAATCCCGACGGCCGACAGGATGCCCGCCGTTATATCGGTGATCGGCGCACCGACCTTCACCGGCGGCCTTCCCGGCGCCTCGCCGGTGATGCTCATGATCCCCGACATGGCCTGGGTAATCAGGTCGAACCCGCCGCGCTCGGCATAGGGGCCGGTTCGCCCGAAGCCCGACACCGAGCAGTAGATCAGCCGCGGATTGAGCGCATGCATCTCCTCCCAGCCGATACCGAAATGCTCCATCGCCCCCTTGCGGTAATTCTCGATGAAGACGTCGGCCTGGGCGATCATGCGCTTCAGCGCCGCGCGCCCCGCGTCGCTCTTGGTGTTCACCGCGAAGCCGCGCTTGTTGCGGTTCATCATCGCGAAGGCGGCGGAATCGCCCTGGGGCCCCTCGCCGAAGCGCCGCGTGTCGTCGCCGCCAGGCACCCGCTCGACCTTGATCACGTCGGCCCCCATGTCGGCCAGCATCTGGCCGCAGGTCGGCGCCGCCATGATGTGGCTCATCTCGATGACCTTCAGGCCGTGCAGCATGCCCGTGTTCTTGTCCGTCATTCTACTTCCCCCTGAACGCCGGCTTCTCCTTGGCCAGGAAGGCCTTGTAGCCGGTGTTGAAATCTTCCGTGTCGAAACAGGCGAAGCCCTCCTTCGCCTCGGCCTCGGTGAGCGGCGGCCCGCCGGCCAGCACCCGGTCCACGAACTTCTTGTGCCAGCGGTTGACCAGCGGCGCCCCGTCCGCGATCCGCCGCGCGGTCGCGTAGGCCTCGTCCTCCACAGCGTCGTCGGCGACGACCCGGTTGACCAGCCCCTTGTCCTTCGCCTCGGCCGCGCCGAACACGCGGGCCTCGTAGAGAATCTCGAGCGCGACCGAGCGGCCGACGAGCCCGACCAGCGCCTCCACCTCCGGATACGCCATCACCAGCCCCAGCCGGTTGATCGGCACCCCGAAGCGCGAACCCTCGCCGCAGATGCGCATGTCGCACATCAGCGCGATCTCGAGCGCGCCGCCCACGCACAGGCCCTTGATCAGCGCGATCACCGGGTGCGGGCAGTCACGGATGGCGTGCATGGCATCGTGCATCAACCCGCCATAGGCCTCGGCCTGTTCGGCATTCGCGCGCTCCGTGGCGAACTCCGAGATATCGGCGCCCGGGCCCATGGCCTTGTCGCCCGCGCCCCGCAGGACGACACAGCGAATGCTGTCGTCGCCACCCAGTTCGCGCATCGCCTCGGCAACCCGCGTCCACATCGCCTTGTTGAGCGCGTTCAGTTTTTCCGGCCGGTTGAGCACGACGGTGGCAATATCGCCATCGCGCTCGACCAGCACCACGTCCGCATGTTCGGCGGTGTCGTTCATAACCTCCCACTCCGGCGCCGGTTCGCCCGGCGCACCTGTTGTCACACATCGGCGCGCAGTATAGTCGCTCGAGACCAAGAACGCGCGGCGCGATTCGGAAACAGCCGCGACGAGGAGGAACAAATGAACGGCATGAAACCGGGCGATCGCCTGCCCTTCTCCGCAATCACCGATCGCAAGCCGCTGGTCCTGCCCGACGGCGCGAAGCTGGTCCTCTGGCCGATCCTGGCGCTTGAAGTCTGGGACATCGTCCGGGCCATGGCCCGCATGGTCATCCCGCCGCCCCAGGGCGTGCCGATGATTCCCGATCATCCGAACTGGAGCTGGCACGAGTACGGCATGCGGGTCGGCTTCTGGCGAATCAAGTCGATGCTCGAGGATCTGGGCGTGCGCCCCACGGTGACCCTCAACGCGCGCACCATCGAGGAGTATCCGCGCACTGCCGAGGCCGTGCTCGAGGCGGGATGGGAGTTCAACGCCCATTCCTACGAACAGATGCCGATGCACAAGCTGCGCGACGAGCGCGCGGTGATCGACAAGTCGCTCAAGATCATCGGTGACTTCTGCGGCACCCGCCCGCGCGGCTGGTTCGGCCCGGGCCTGACCCAGACCTACCAGACCATCGACCACCTGGCCGACGCCGGGGTCGAGTATATCGGGGACTGGGTGCTCGACGACCAGCCGGTGCGGCTCAAGACCACGGGCGGCAATCCCATGGTGGCGCTGCCCTATAACTACGAACTGCACGACATCGTGATGATGGCGATCCAGCACCACACCTCAGCCGAGTTCAAGAACCGCTCGCTCGACTATTTCGACACGGTCTATGCCGAGAGCCACGACCAGATGCGGATCATGGCCGTCGCCATGCATCCCTACCTGTCGGGCTCGCCCCACCGCATCCGTTATGTCCGGGAGACCTTCGAGCACATCCTCGCCCAGCCGGGAGTCGTGTGCTGGGACGGCGAGCAGATCCTCGACTGGTTCAACGCCGCGCAGCCGGCGCCGAAACCCCGGAAGAAGAAATCCGGCGGCAAGAAGAAGAAGGGCTGAGCACACATGGCCGATGTGAAAATTCCCGTCGACCCGATCGGCGCGTTCGTCCCGCACACGATCACGGAGCCCATCATGGGCGCGGCGGACGGCCCGCTTGCGGGCCGAAACTTCGCGGTGAAGGACCTCTACCACATCGCCGGGCGGAAGCTGTCGAACGGCAGCCCGGACTATTACGACTGGGTCGAGCCGAAGACCGCCACGTCGGTCGCGGTCCAGCAACTCCTCGATGCCGGGGCGCACATCGTCGGCATCACCGTCTGCGACGAGTTCTTCTACAGCCTGTCCGGCGACAACGCCCATTACGGCGCACCGCAGAATCTGCGCGCGCCGGGCCGCATGCCCGGCGGCTCGTCCTCGGGTTCGGCGGCGGCGCTCACGGCCGAGATGTGCGACTTCACCCTCGGCTCCGACACCGGCGGTTCCGTCCGAATCCCGGCTTCCTTCTGCGGCCTCTATGGCCTGCGCCCGACCCACGGCCGGGTCGACCTGTCCAACGCCCACCCGATGGCGCCGTCCTTCGATACGGCGGGCTGGTTCGCGAACGATGCGATGCTCTTCCGCGACATCGGCCCGGTGCTGCTCGACGGAGCCGGCGTACCGGGTAATGTCTCCCGCATCCTCGTCCTCGACGACGCCTTCGCACGCGCTGCACCGGAGGTCCACGCGGCACTCGAAGCCGTCCTGGCCGCCGCCGCCGATGTCCTGCCCGCGAGCGAACATGCCGATGTGGCGGAAGACGGCAGCCTCGATGACTGGTGGGACGCCTTCCGTGTCCTCCAGGCCGGCGAGGTCCGCGAGACCAACGTGCCCTGGGCCACCGAGCACAATGCCAATCTCGGCCCCGGCATCCGCGAACGCTTTGCCATGGCCGCGGCCATCACCGACGCCGAAATCGCTGCCGCCAACCAGGTCCGCGACCGGGTGCGCGCGCGGCTGTCCGAACTCGCCACGCCGGGGACCGTGCTTTGCCTGCCGACCGCGCCGGTGATCGCACCGCTGCTCGACGCCAGCGCCGAGGACCTGGAGTTCTTCCGGTCGAACACCATGGCGCTCACCTGCATCTCGGGACATTCGGGCCTGCCCCAGGTGACCGTGCCCGCGGCCGAGGTCGAGGGGTGTCCCGCCGGGCTCTCCTTCATCGGCTGGGCCGGGGGTGACGAGGCGCTGCTCGACCTCGCCGTCGCGCTCCAGCCCTTCTGCACCCGCTGAGCGAATGGCGAACTCCGGCAACATCGAGATCCACGGCGACTGCGATCCGCGATTCATCCATGTCCGCGACGCGCTCGCCCGGAACTTCACCGAGCGTGGCGAGATCGGCAGCGCCGTCGCGATCTATCACGAGGGCGAGAAGGTCGTGGACATCTGGGCCGGCCACATGGACGGCGCGCGCAGCAAGCCCTGGCAGGCCGACACGCTGTGCATCATGTACTCGATCGCCAAGTCCATCTGCGCGACGGCCGTCCACATCCTGGCCGACCGTGGCCAGATCGACCTGGAAGCGCCGGTCGCGGCTTACTGGCCGGAATTCGCACAGGCCGGCAAGGAGAACGTGCTCGTCCGTCACATCGTGTCCCACAATTGCGGGATCTGCTTCGCCGACGCGACCGAGGCGGGCGATGTTTACGACTACGACCACATGATCGCCGCGCTGGAGGTCCAGGAACCGGCCTGGCCGGCCGGCAGCAAAGGGGCCTACAACACGGTCAATATCGGGTTCCTCGCCGGTGAGGTCGTCCGCCGGGTCAGCGGGACGCCGATCCGCGAATTCGTGCGAGAGAATATCTGCGCGCCGCTGGGTGCCGACTACCAGATCGGAGTGCGCCCGGAGGATCTCGGCCGGGTCGCGGACCTTCAGCCCAACCCCGCCGGCAGCGCCATGGCGGCACAGGCCGCGGCGGGCGAGTCTCCGCTCGCGCGCGCCTGGCGGCCCAACCCGCAGCCGATGAATACCGAAGTGCAGAACAGCGAACAGTTCCGCACCGTCGGGATTCCCTCCTTCGGCGGGTTCGGCGAGGCCCGCGCGATGGCGCGCATCTACGCCATGCTGGCCGGCGGCGGGATTATCGACGACAGCCGTATTCTCTCGCCCGAGGCGGTCGCGCGCGCGACCGTGACCCAATGGACAGAAGAGGCCGACGGCATGACCGGACGCCCGATGCGCTACGCTATGGGCTACGCCAAGAATCCTCCGGGCGCGACCATCATGGGCCCCAACGCCAACGCGTTCGGCCATCTCGGCTCCGGCGGCGCGCGCGCGATCGCCGACCCGGATCGGAACCTCGCGCTGTGCTTCGTATCGAACCTGCACAGCGAGGGCTTTGCCGTGGGCGTGCGCACCGAATCGATCGTCGAAGCCGCTTTCGCCCGCCTCTAGCCGCGCTCCACCCAGACCCCGAACCGTATTGACCCAGACCATCAGCCCCTTGCGCCGGCACGTCCGGGACATCACCCTGTTCGCCTGCGGCGGCCTGTCCGCCATGTCCATCGCCGCCGTCGCACCGTCCCTGCCCGAGCTCAGCACCCATTTCGCGGACACGCCCGACATCGACCTGCGCGCCCGGCTGGTCGTCTCGATTCCGACGCTGCTGCTGGCGCTGTCCGGTCCCATCGTCGGCGCCCTTGCCGACAGGATCGGCCGGCGGCCCATCCTGCTGTTCGGCATCCTGCTCTATGCCGTCGCCGGCGCCCTGCCCTGGCTGCTCGACGACCTGACGGCGATCCTCGCATCGCGTGCCGCCCTCGGCCTGGGCATGGGCATCCTCTTCACCCTCCCGCCGGCGCTGCTGGCGGACTATTACGACGACATCCCGCGACGCCGGCGCGCCATCGCGATCTACGCGACCGCGACGGCCAGCGGCGGTGTCATCTTCGTGCTCGCCGGTGGGCTGGCGGCCGATATCCACTGGCGCGCGCCCTTCCTGCTTTACCTGTCCGCGTTCGTGTTTCTGCCGAGCCTGCTGGCCACCGTCAACGAGCCCGACCGGACGACGTCCGCGGACGCACGGGATTCGACGCCCGGCGCCGCCGCGCCACGGAAGCCCACGCCGTGGCTGGCGCTGGTCGCCATCTACGCGATGGTCGCGGTCACCGGCGGTGCCTTCCTGCAGATGCCGCTCAACCTGCCATTCCTGCTGGTTGATATCGGCGTGGAACAGGCCAGCATCGCGGGCTACGCAATTGCCTGGCCGCTCCTGCTGATGGCCATCGCGGGACCGCTCTACCCCTATTTGCGAAAGCGTCTGTCGAACGCCTGGATCTATGCGCTCGTCGCCGGCGGGCTGGCGGCGGGATACGGCCTGCTCACCGTCGCGGACGACCTGCTGCTGGTGACGATCGCGCTTTCCTGCTTCGGCATCGGCATGAGCCAGATGTTCGCCAACACCAGCACCTGGCTCCTCGGCCTCACCGATCCCGCGATTCGCGGACGGGTGCTGGGCGCGCTGACGACGGCGATCTATGCAGGCCAGTTCGCGCTGCCCTTCATCGCCCAGCCAATTATCCGCGAGGCCGGCATCCGCAACAGCTTCGCGGCACTCTGCGCGATCCTGATCTTCATGGCGCTGGCCGCACCGCTGGCCAGCCGGCTGGCACGGAACCGCAACGCTCAGCCGTCGTAGCAACCGGCGAGCCGGGCGCGCTGACGCACGAGCCCAAGCACGGTGTCGATGGACGGGGTGGGCACCCTGACGATCCGGCCAAGCTCCTGCACCGATGCCACGAGGGCGTCGATCTCCATCGGCCGGCCGAGCTCCAGGTCCTGGAGCATCGAGGTCTTGTGTTCGCCCACGTCGCGTGCGCCGGCGATCCGCTTGTCTACGTCGATGGCGAACCGCACGCCGAGCGCCTCGCCCACGGCCTGCGCCTCGACCATCACCGCCCGGATCACCGCGCAGACATCCGGATCGTCAATCATCTCGACCAGCGTCCCGCCGGTCAGCGCGGAGATCGGGTTCAGGGACACGTTGCCCCAGAGCTTGACCCACATTTCATCGCGGATACGCGGGCGCACGGGCACCCGGAACCCGGCGTCGGAAAGCAGCGCCGCCAGCGCCTGCACCCGCTCGGTCTTCTCGCCCGAAGGCTCGCCGATGGTGAAGCGGTTGCCATACTCGTGCCGGATGACACCCG
The DNA here is from genome assembly GCA_038140435.1 of Rhodospirillaceae bacterium. Lineage (GTDB taxonomy): Bacteria > Pseudomonadota > Alphaproteobacteria > UBA6615 > UBA6615 > UBA8079. The sequence goes on from JAYQGE010000011.1 coordinate 22,556, forward strand.
GTTCGGCAATCTCGGCCGCCGGGTAGACGATACAGCCGATCGCGCGCTCGGGGCCGATCAGGTCCCACTGCCGGTTCCCCGGATCGACGGACTCCACGCGTGTGTCGTCATGAGGACCGCCGAGTTTGTAGAAGTACCACCAGGGCACACCGTTCTGCGCCGTCACGACCGCCGTTTCCGGCCCGAACAGCGGCACCATCCGGTCGGCGACGGCCGCGGCGGAGTGCGCCTTCAGGGTGACGATCACAACGTCCTGCGGCCCCGCCTCGGCGGGATCGTCGGTCGCGTTCACGCGGACCAGCTTGTCGTCCTCGCCCTCGCGGACCAGCCGCAGGCCGTTCTCGCGCATCGCCGCCAGGTGCGGGCCGCGCGCGATGCATGTGACCTCGGCGTTGCCCGCCGCCGCCAGCTCGACGGCCATGTAACCGCCGATGGCCCCCGCGCCGTAGATGCAGACCTTCATGACCGCGCCCTAGAGTCCGAGTTTCTCGTGCAAACCGATACGCTGGAGCTTGCCGGTCGCGCCCTTCGGAATCTCCTCGAGGAAGATCACCTTGCGCGGCACCTTGAAGTCGGCGAGATGCCCGGCAGCGAACTCCCGGACCGACGCCTCGTCGGCCTCCGCCCCCTCCTTCAGCACGATCGCGGCGCCGACCTCCTCGCCCAGCTTGTCATGGGGGTAGGCGAAGGTGACTGCCTGATCGATGGCCGGATGATCGAGCAGAATCTCGTCCACCTCGCGCGGGCTGATCTTCTCGCCGCCGCGGTTGATGATCTCCTTCAACCGTCCGGTCAGGCTCAGATACCCCTCGTCGTCGAACTGCCCCTGGTCACCGGTGCGGAACCAGCCGTCCACAAACGCCTCCGCGTTGGCCTTGTCGTTGGCCTCGTAGCCCGCCGTGACGTTCGGACCGCGAATCACGATCTCGCCCGTCTCCCCCTGGGCCAGGATGTTGCCGTCCTCGTCCATGATCGCAACCTCCGGTCCGGCGGCGATGCCGACCGAACCCGGCTTGCGGGCGGCCGGCGGCAGCGGGTTCGACGCCATCTGATGCGCCGCCTCGGTCATGCCGTAGGATTCGATCACCGGGCATCCGAAGGTCTCCTCCAGCGACGCCATCACCTGCGGCGGCAGGGAGGAAGACGAGGAGCGGATGAAACGCAGATCCATCGCCGCGAGCGTCTCGGCATTGCGGCTCGCCCGTCCGACGATCGCCTGATGCATCGTCGGCACCGCCGTGTACCAGCTCGGCGCGGCGTCCTCGAACCAGCGAAACACGCGCAACGCATCGAACCCGGGCGTGCAGTAGATGCTGCCGCCCGCCGCGAGGCTCGACAGCACGGCCGCGATCAGCCCGTGGATGTGAAACAGCGGCATGATGTTGACGCAGCGGTCGGCCGGGGTCAGCGCCAGCGTCGCGCCGATATGGCCCGCGGACGCGCAGATATTGGTCTGGCTGAGCGGCACGATCTTCGGCCGCGACGTTGTGCCCGAAGTGTGCAGCACCAGCGCGACATCGTCGGCCGCCGCCATACCCGGCGCCTGCGCAGCACTTCCGCCCGCGTCGCCGGTGATCTCGAAGACGCCCGCCGGATCTTCCTCCGCGTGCGCCAGTTCCAGCACCGGCACACCCATCTCGCGCGCCACTTCGATCGCGGGCGACTCGCTGCCGGCCTCGACGAACAAAGCCCGCGCGTTCAGGTCTTCCAGGTAGAAGCGAAACTCCTCCGCGCGATAGGCCGGGTTGAGCGGCGCCGTCGTCGCCCCCGCCGCGACGGCAACGAACGCCGTCGCCATTTCCGGCCCGTTGGGCAGGACAATCGCGACGCGGTCATTGCGCCCGATACCCAGTCCGTTCATATCGGCGACAGTGCGCGCGACGAGCGCGCGCAAACCACCATAGGTCAGCGGTGTTCGATCGGGCGCTGCAATCGCGATATCCCCGTCCGCACCCGTCTCGATCAGTTCATTGACGGTCGTTGCCATGCCTTTTCCCCCGGCCCTCGGATTTGAAGACCAATTGAATAGGCGAAAGGGGGTATCGACCGCAATCCGTGACGGGGATTCAATCGCGCGTCACGCCACCACCCGGCGACCGATAGGGTGCGTTCGGGTCAGACCAAACGGTCGATCCGCGGCGAATCCGCGACGAACGGAATTTGCTCGCCCGGCAGGAACACATCGAGCTCCGGCGCGAGGGAGGGATAGTCCGTGGCGCTGGCGAAGTCGGGTGCTTCGGCTGAGGCCGTCTCCTGGGCGATGCGTTGTACGAGGAAAAGCGGACTCGGACCCGTCCGCGCGAAAGCGGTGACAGCCCGAACCCGATTTTCGTCAACTGTGCCCGGCACCACCGCACCCGGCGTCTTCCGTGGGTTCGCGGGGGCCTGGACAGCCCGAGATTCATTGCGATCGGAGCTCGACGTGGCGGAAACGGTTCCGACACGTCCAGCGGCGGCGGCGGCAGCGGCGCGCAGCCGGGCGGCATTTGTTGCCGCCGCGCCTGCGTTCATCCCGATACGGTCTGCTGGATTGAGTGTCACTTATCGTCCAGAGCTTGAAATCTCGGATCGCTTCAAATTTAGCGAATTTCTCCTAAAGATAAACCCCACAATAATTACAATTATATATTTCATTAACCATAACTACTAACAATTTTATCTATTAAACGGGAAAATTTTGCCGGTATGAAATATTAACCGGAAATTATTACCCTTTGTTAAGACCTGGATGCCAGATTTGCCCGTGAATTTACCGCGCAGAAAGTGCGGTCTGTAGAAAACGACCTTCAGGTAGGAGGTGCAGAATGTCGGACCTCGCCCATACGGCCGAGACGGGACCCGTCCCCGAAGCAGACGACGGCGCACCGCTGTCGAACCTGGTCGGCCTGCTCGTGGCATCCGGCGATCTTCTCTATGAATGGGATCTGGTCTCGGACGCCATCTGCTGGGCCGGGCAGCTATCCGAAACCATAGACATCTCGGAGTTCGACGCCGTCGCCACGGGCGATCGCTTCCTAAGTCGTATTCATCCCGAAGATCTCCCGCATCGCATGATCGCCCTGTCGAACCATTTCGCCCGCGGCGATACGTTCGACCGCGAGATGCGCCTGCGCGACGACGCCGGGCAGTTCGTCTGGATCCAGGAACGCGCGGTCGTCACGAAATCCGAAAACGGGAAGCCGTTGAGCCTGACGGGCGTGATTCGCTGCATCGCCGACCGGAAGCGCTCGGAGGAAGAGGTCTCCTTCCTGTCCAACCATGATGCCCTGACCGGTCAATACAACCGGTTGCGCCTGCGCGAGGCGCTCGAGCACACGATCAGCCAGAGCCTGCACCGCAACAAGCGCGGCGGGATGCTGCTCGTCGGTCTCGACAAGCTGAATGTCGTCTCCGATGCCTATGGTGAGGAGACCGCGGATGCGATCGTGATCGCCGCCGCGCGCCGGATCGAATCCTGTATGCGCAGCGGCGATGTCGTGGGTCGTGTCGGCTTCGACCGGTTCGCGCTGATCCTCAACCAGTGCGCGCCCGACGAGCTGGGCGCCATCGCCGGACGCTTCCTCTCGGCCATTCGGGAAACGCCCATGTCGACTCCGGCCGGTCCGATGAACGTCACCGGCTCGATCGGGATTTCGGTCTTCCCCGACGACGCGCCGACCGCGCGCGAGATCGTGGCTCACGCCGACAGCGCGCTCCGCGGTGCGCGCCGGCTCGGCTGCGACTGCTATCTTGAGTATTCCAGCATGCCTGAAAGCGGCCGTCGGCAGCAGCCGGACCTGGTCGTCGCCGAGCAGGTCAAGCAGGCGCTCAAGGAAAACCGGTTCACCCTCGCCTACCAGCCGATCGTGTCCACAGAAACGGGCGAGGTCGCCTTCTACGAGGGTCTCGCGCGGATGCTCGATGAGGACGGCAAACCCATCGCGGCAGGCGGCTTCGTCCCCGTCGTGGAAAAGATGGGCCTCATGCGCCTGATCGACCGCAAGGTTCTCGGACTGGGGCTCGACACACTCGAGCGCAATCCCGACATTCAGCTCTCGATCAATGTCTCGGGGCTGACCGCCGTCGATCCGATCTGGCTGCGCGAGCTCGAGGATCGCCTCGAGGGCCGGCGCGACATCGCATCGCGGCTGATCCTGGAGATCACCGAGACGGTCGCCCTCGACGATATCGACGATTCATCGCGCTTCGTGGACTCGCTCAACAAGTTCGGCTGCCGGGTCGCGCTCGACGATTTCGGCGCCGGGTTCACCTCGTTCCGCCATCTGCGCGCCCTGAACGTGGCGATGGTCAAGATCGACGGATCGTTCGTCCGCGACCTGACGACGAACGACGAGAACCTGCTCTTTGTCCGCACTCTGGCCAACCTCGCGAAGGGGATCGGGCTCGAGTCCGTCGCCGAATGGGTCGAGACCGAGGCCGAGGCCGAGCTGCTGCGCAGCGAGGGCCTCGATTACCTGCAGGGATGGCATTGCGGCCGGCCGGAGGTCGATCCCGACTGGCTCAAGTAGCCGCGCTCAGCGCGACAGGTCGTCGAGCTGCTGGCGCAGGTTCTCGATCTGGGTCTTCAGATCGTCCAGCTTGTCCTCGCCGTCCGGCGCCTCGGACGCAGCGCCCGGCGCGGCGGCGCCATCGGCTCCGCCATAGGGCGTGAACATCTGGAAGGCGCGCTCGAACATCGCCATGTTCTGGCGCCCGAGCTCCTCCCATTGCGCAAACGGGTTCATGCTGTGGCCCATTGCACCCTGCATGTATTCGCGCATGCGGTCCTGGTTCTTGGAGAACGCATCCATCGATGCCTCGAGATAGTTCGGCACCATCGTCTGCAGGCTGTCGCCGTAAAACTGGATCAACTGGCGCAGGAAGCTCACGGGCAGCAGGTTCTGCCCCTTGCTTTCCTCCTCGAAGATGATCTGCGTCAGGACCGAGCGGGTGATGTTGTCGCCCGACTTCGCGTCGACCACCTGGAACTCCGTGCCCTCCTTCACCATCTCCGCCAGGTCGTCGAGCGTCACATACTTGCTCGTCGACGTGTTGTAGAGCCGCCGGTTGGCGTACTTCTTGATGGTGATCGGGTCAGTCTTGTCGGATTCGGCCATGGTTTGCGGCACCGCAATATTCGCGTGAGGTCACGAGTATAACAGAAAGCGGTTCCATATTGCATCGCAGCGAATTTTGTTGCGCACCGGCGAACATCCGCCCCCGCCCCATCCGTACCGGTGGCGGCACCCCGGAACCCGGCGCTATAGTCGCGCATCATGACCGACCAGCCGGACTTCGCCGCCCTCGCGCGCCAGTATCTCGACCTGTGGGAGGACCAGCTCACGGCGATGGCCGCCAATCCCGAGCTGGCCGAACAGACCGCGCGCTTCTTCGACACCATGCAACAGCTGGGTGCCACCGCGAACCCGATGGCCGCGCCCGGCCTCGCCGCGCTCATGGCCCAGATGACCGGCCAGGCGAGCGCCCCGGCGAACCCAACGACGGACCAGACCGATGGACCCTCTGACCGAACCGCCGCCCCGGCTGGGACCGCGCCCGCTGCCGCTGCACATCCTGACCGCGATCAACAGCTGGTCGAGCTCGCGCGGCGTCTTGCCGATGCTGAGGCGCGGCTCGATCGCCTGGAATCCGGAGATCGCCCCGCGAGCGGAAAAACTGCGAAGAAAGCTGCCGCCCGAAAACCCAAGCGAGACTGATCCGTTCGCCGCCGCGGTCGAGAGCGAGATCGCGGCCCGGCTCGACGCCTTCTCGGCGGGCGTCAACGCCTACCGGCACCACCCCTACCGCCGTCGGCTCGACGATCCCCCCGCGATCTGGGAATCCGGCGCCACCCGTCTGCTCGACTACGGCCCCGCCGGCGGACGCCCCGTGCTGTTCGTCCCCTCGCTGGTCAACCGCGCCTACATCCTCGACCTCTCCGAACGGCGCAGCCTCATGCGCTGGATGGCCGCCGAGACCGGCCTGCGGCCCATGCTCGTGGACTGGCGCCTTCCCGGCCCGGCCGAGCGCCGCTTCGATCTGACCGACTACATCCTCGGCCCCCTGGCCGCCGCCCTCGATTGCGCGCGCGACGCCGGCGGCGGACCGGTCCCGGTCGTCGGCTACTGCATGGGCGGGCTCTTGGCGCTCGCGATCGCGGCCCACAGGCCGGCCGATGTCTCGGCGCTCGGCCTCCTGGCCACGCCCTGGAACTTCCATGGCGAACGCGTGGCCCAGGCCGAGGCCCTCGCCCGCGCCATCGCCGCCGCGGCGCCGTTGCTCGAGGCCCATGGCGAGCTGCCGGTCGATATCATCCAGTCGATGTTCACGGCGCTGGACCCGTTCCTCGTAACCCGCAAGTTCATCGGCTTCGCCGACGCAAAACCCGGCAGCCAGGCCGCCGAGGACTTCGTCGCCCTCGAGGACTGGCTGAACGACGGCGTGCCCATGTCGGCCCCCGTCGCGCGCGAATGCATGGGCGGCTGGTACGGCCGCAACACGCCCCATCGCGGCACCTGGGAGGTCGGCGGCATGCCGATCCGCCCCGAGGCGATCAATATCCCCGTGCGCGTCCTGATCCCGGCCCGGGACCGGATCGTCCCGCCGGTCTCGGCGGAAGCCCTGGCCGACGCGCTGCCCCGCGCCGAGGCCGATCGTCCGCCGCTCGGGCATATCGGGATGGTCGCCGGATCACGCGCAAAATCAAGGGTCTGGAAGCCGCTTGCCGGCTGGCTGTCCGAAGTCTCGTGAGCGCTGGTCGCTGGACTCGCCCCCCCGCCCGGTCTATATCCAAGATCAACTGAAACCGGCGGAATTCGGCGACTTTGTGCATCGCACAACGCCGCGTCACCGCCTCAAGGACCAGCAGGAGAGAAGAGACCATGTCCGATGTCGTGATCGCCGGGGCCGCCCGGACACCCGTGGGAGCCTTCAACGGTTCGCTTTCGGGCCTGAGTGCCGCGGAACTCGGAACGGTTGCCATCTCGGCCGCGCTCGAGCGCGCCGGCGTCCCCGCCGCGGACGTGGACGAGGTCGTCATGGGCCAGGTCCTCACCGCCGCGACCGGCATGAACCCGGCCCGCCAGGCGCTGCTCGCCGCCGACATTCCCGAGGACCGGACGGCCTACCTCATCAACCAGGTCTGCGGCTCCGGCCTGCGCGCCGTCGCCCAGGGCTTCCAGGCGATCAAGCTCGGCGAGGCCGATGTGGTCGTCGCGGGCGGCCAGGAGAGCATGAGCCAGTCGCCCCACGCCTCGCACATGCGCAACGGCACCAAGATGGGCGAGGTGAAGTTCGTCGACACGATGATCAATGATGGCCTGTGGTGCTCGCTGATGGGCTACCACATGGGCACGACGGCCGAGAATGTCGCCGAGAAGTGGCAGATCACCCGCGACGAGCAGGACGAATTCGCCGCCAACTCCCAGCAGAAGGCCGAGGCGGCCCAGAATGCCGGGCTGCTCAACGACGAGATCGCGCCGGTCACGGTCAAGACCCGCAAGGGCGACATCGTCGTCGAGGCCGACGAGTATCCGCGCCACGGCACCACCACCGAGACCCTCGGCAAGCTCCGCCCCGCCTTCTCCAAGGAAGGCACGGTCACCGCGGGCAACGCCTCGGGCATCAACGACGGCAGCGCGGCGACGGTCCTGATAAGCGCCGACGAGGCCGCGAAGCGCGGCATCAAGCCGCTGGCCCGCATCGCCTCCTGGGCGACCGCCGGCGTCGATCCCGCGGTCATGGGCTCGGGCCCGATCCCGGCCAGCCGCAAGGCACTCGAGCGGGCCGGCTGGAGCGTCGACGATGTCGAGCTGGTCGAGGCCAACGAGGCCTTCGCCGCCCAGGCCATCGCGGTCAACCGCGACATGGGCTGGGACCCGGAGATCGTGAACGTCAATGGCGGCGCGATCGCGATCGGGCACCCGATCGGCGCCTCGGGGGCACGCGTCCTGGTCACGCTCCTGCACGAGATGGAGAAGCGCGACGCCAAGAAGGGGCTGACGACGCTTTGCATCGGCGGCGGCATGGGCATCGCCCTCTGCGTCGAGCGCGACTAGCAGGAACACAAAATCGGGGAACGCATCCTTCATCGCGGACAGCAACAAGAGCGCCGGCAACAGGCGCCGATGATCCGCCCAACCGGGAGAGCAAGATGGGTCGAGTAGCATTGGTTACCGGCGGCACGCGAGGCATCGGCGCCGCCATCTCAATCGCACTGAAGAATGCGGGTCGCGATGTCGTGGCAAACTACGCCGGCAACGATCACGCCGCGCGCGAGTTCGAGGAGAACACGGGCATCAAGGTGCTCAAGTTCGACGTCTCCGATTTCGACGCCGTGGCCGCCGCGGCCGCCGAGATCGAGAAGGACCTGGGGCCGATCGAGATCCTGGTCAACAACGCCGGCATCACCCGCGACACCACCATGCACCGCATGAGCTTCGAGCAGTGGAAGGAGGTCATCGACACCAACCTGTCGGGCGTCTTCAACTGTTCGCGCGCCGTCATCGAGGGCATGCGCGAGCGCAGCTTCGGCCGGATCGTGAACATCGGCTCGATCAACGGCCAGGCCGGGCAGTACGGCCAGGTCAACTATGCCGCCACCAAGTCCGGCATCCATGGCTTCACCAAGGCGCTCGCCCAGGAGGGCGCGGCCAAGAACATCACGGTCAACGCCATCGCCCCGGGCTATGTCGATACGGACATGGTCCGCGCGGTGCCGCCGGACGTTCTGGAGAAGATCGTTGCCCGCATCCCGGTCGGCCGCCTGGGCAAGGCGGACGACATCGCGCGCGGCGTTCTCTTCCTGACCGCCGACAATGCGGACTTCATCACCGGATCGACCCTGTCGATCAACGGCGGCCAGCATATGTACTAGGCCCCGCGTTCGGGACCTTCCCATGCACGCTTCACCGACCCCACGCAGATCATGAGCCGGGAGTATCCAGACCGGCCCATTTCGGGGGTCGGGGTCGTCGTGCTTCGCGACAACCAGGTCCTCATGATCCGGCGCGGCCGCGAACCGCGGATCGGCCAGTGGAGCATTCCCGGCGGCAAGCAGCGCCTCGGCGAGACCTGGCGCGAAACCGCGGCCCGAGAGGTTCGCGAGGAAACCGGCGTCGAGATCGAGGTGATCGGGATCGTGGACGTAGTCGATGCGATCATCCGCGACGGCGATCCGCCGCGCCCCGGAACGGACGAGGCTGTGGCCGCCGCCAACGACGACGGGCCGGGCAACGTCACCCCGCTCCACGACCCGGTCCGGGTGCGCTACCACTACACGCTGGTGGACTGCGCTGCGCACTGGACCGGGGGCGATCCCGTCGCCGGAAGCGATGCGGCAGAGGCCGCCTGGTGGCCCCTCGACCGGCTCGACGAGCTCTCTCTCTGGACCGAGACGATCCGCATCATCACCGAGGCCGCCGCCATGGCCGCGGCCCGGCGGCGCTGAGTGGGCGCCTCCCGTCCGGTGGTTCCGCCCCGCCGCAACCGCGCGACCCTGATCGGGCTCTCCGCGGTCCTGACCTGGTCCACCCTCGCGCTGTTCGGCACGCTCGCCGGCCGGGTCCCGCCCTTCCAGCTGGTCGCGATGGCCTTCACCATCGTCTTTGCGCTCACCGTCGCGATCTGGCGCGCGCGCGGCGAGGATCCGCGCACCCATCTGCGCCAGCCCGCCCCGGTCTGGGTGCTCGGGATCGCCGGGCTGTTCGGCTATCACCTGCTCTACTTCGTCGGCATCCAGAATGCGCCGCCCGCCGATGCGAACCTGATCAACTATCTCTGGCCGGTGCTGATCGTCCTCTTCTCGGCCCTGCTGCCCGCCGACGCCGGCGTCGGCCGCCTGCGCTGGTTCCACCTGGCGGGCGCGACGCTGGGGCTCGCCGGCAGCGCGCTGATCGTCACCGGCGGTGCCGGGCTCGTCATCCGCGCCGAATTTGCCGGCGGCTACCTCGCGGCAATCGGCGCCGCGCTGGCATGGTCGAGCTACTCGGTCCTGTCACGGCGCTTCGCGCATGTCTCGACCGACGCGGTGGGCGCCTTCTGCGGCGGCACAGCGCTGCTCGCCTGGATCGCCCACCTTGTCCTCGAGACGACAATCTGGCCGGCGACCACACTCGCCTGGCTCGCCGTGCTCGGCCTGGGGCTCGGGCCGGTGGGTGCCGCCTTCTTCGCCTGGGATCACGGGGTCAAGCATGGCGATCTGCGTGTGCTCGGTGCCGGCGCCTACGCCGCCCCGCTGCTCTCGACCGTCCTGCTCGTGGTCTTCGGGCTCGGCGATGCGACATGGACGCTCGCGCTGGCCTGCCTGCTGATCGTCGGCGGCGGGCTGCTCGCGGCCCGCGAGATGCTCGGCGGAAAAGTCCGCTAGCCGCGCTGGGCGGCCGCGAACGCGGCCATGTGGAACGCCGCCTGCTCCGGCACATAGGCGTAGTCCCGCCCTATGGGACAGGCGTGGCGTGCGGCACACCCCCGGCCCATGCAGTCGCCGCGGTCCGCCGCGGTGATGTGCCCCGTGCAGGCCGGCACATCGTAAGCATCGCCGTCGAACGCACGCACCGGGCAGGCGGCGAGGCATGGTTTCTCGGCACAGGTCTCGCACGGGGCCGGCCGGCGGTCCGGCGCCGGCAACTCGAGCCGTTCGGCGAACGCCAGCGCCGCCCGGTAGGCGTGCCACAGGCCATAGTCGGGATGGATCAGCACCCCCACCGGCGACGGATGCACCGGCTCCGCGCGGCGGGCCCAGCGCTGGAACGGCAGATGGGGCGGCCTGCCGAACGGGAAAAACGCTTCCGCGCCCACATCCCGGGCGACCTCGCCCACGGCGTCCGCGATCCACGCGTCCAGGGGGTTCGCGCGATCGGCATAACGAGCACGCACGGACGCGAACGCGTTCCACATGTCCGGCCCTGCGTTGCCGACCATGACGAGCGCGCCCGGATCTCCGGGCACCACATCGTCGGATTCGGGATGAAACCCGCCGCGCACGATCAGCCCGTGGGCGGCCAGCGCCGCTCGGAGCCCTTCGATATCGGCGGGGACCACGGCGCGCTAGCCTACTCGGCGGCGATCGCCTTCTTCAGATAGTCGCGGTCGAGCAGCTCGGCGATCTGTATGGCGTTCAACGCCGCGCCCTTGCGCAGATTGTCCGCGACCACCCAGATGTTGAGCCCGTTGTCGATGGTCGCGTCCTCGCGGATGCGGCTCACATAGACCGCGTCCTCGCCCGCCGCCTCGTCGGGCGTCACATAGCCCTCGTCGGCCCGGTGATCGATGACCGAGACCCCCGGCGCCTCGCGCAGCACTTCGCGTGCCGCCTTGGCCGACACCTCGCGGGCGAACTGGATGTTCACCGCCTCGGCATGGCCGATGAAGACGGGCACGCGCACGCAGGTCGCCGTCACCTTGATCGCCGGGTCGAGAATCTTCTTGGTCTCGACCGTCATCTTCCACTCTTCCTTGGTCGACCCGTCATCCATGAACACGTCGATATGGGGAATCACGTTGAAGGCGATCTGCTTGGTGAACTTCTTCGGCTCCATGGGGTCGTTCACATAGACCGCGCGCGTCTGGTTGAAGAGCTCGTCCATGCCCTCCTTGCCCGCGCCCGAGACCGACTGGTAGGTGGACACCACCACCCGCTCGATGCCGAAGGCCTCGTGCAGCGGCTTGAGTGCAACCACCATCTGGATCGTCGAGCAGTTGGGGTTCGCGATGATGTTGCGCCGGGTGTAGCCGGCTGCGGCCCCGGGGTTCACCTCGGGCACGATCAGCGGCACGTCGGGATCCATGCGGAACTGTGACGTGTTGTCGATCACGATGCAGCCCGCCGCCGCCGCCTTGGGCGCATAGGTCGCCGATACGGACGAACCCGGCGAGAACAGGCCGATATCGGTCCCGGTGAAATCATAGGTCGCGAGGTCCTGGACTTTCAGGGTCTTGTCCTCGCCGAACGACACCTCGCGCCCGACCGAGCGTTCGCTCGCCAGCGCGACCACCTCGTCCGCGGGGAACTCGCGTTCCGCCAGCGTCTGCAGAATTTCGCGGCCGACATTTCCCGTCGCGCCGACCACGGCAACCTTGTAGCCCATGGGTCCAATCCTCTGATGCCCGGCCGCCATGGCCGGGTGCGGGCGATGACATAAGCCCCAACCGCCGGATTTGCAAGGATCGCGCGCGGGAATCGCGGCCCGTTTGCATCACCTGTGACGCCCGCGCAACAGTCGGGCGGGCCGTCCTGCTCAGCGTTTCCGCGCGACGATGCTCACGAAGTTCATGTAGCCATAGTAGGTGCCGGCTTCGATCCGGCGGCGCGCCTCGGCCTCGAGCGCATCCGCGCCCGCCTGGTCGATCGTCCCCGCCTGCTGCAGATAGTAGGCGCCCCGCAGGGTCCAGCCGAGAGTGAGCACCGGATCGTCCGTGTCCAGGTGCCCGTGGCTGCGTGACGGCGCCGGGTCGAAACCCGCGTCGCGCAGCATTCCCGGCAAGCGGCGCACCAGCCAGCGGTCGTTGACGTTGTCGTTCACGAAGGCATCGATCGCAACCTGCAGCGGGTCGTCGTCCATCGTGGCGACGCTCATCGTCGTGAAGTCGCCGTCATAGATCGCGACCGTCCCGCCCGGCTTCAGGACACGGCACACCTCGGCGAGCACCCCCTCGGGGCCGGGAACATGAGTCAGCAGCGTGTGCAGCAGCACCACGTCGAAGGAGCCGTCGTCGAAGGGCAGGTCCCGCGCGTCGGCCTGCTCGAAGGAGACATTGGCCAGGTCGGCGGCGAGTTCGCGGCCCCGTTCGAGAAACGCCTCGAGCTGATCGACCCCGACGACCTCGGCAACCGCGGGAATGGCCGCAATCGTCCGCGCCTGCGGGCCGGTGCCGCAGCCGACGTCGAGCACCCGCGCGCCCTCGGGAAACGCCACGTCGCCCAGGTAGGACTGCAGGGCCGCCGCCTGCTGGGGGGTCGCCGCGCGCCGTTCGAGCGACGCCTTCATCGCATCGAGAACCTCGTCCGGGATCGCGTCGGGTTCCACATAGATATCGGGCATGGTTCGCTCCTCGCCTAGGTTTCGCTCTATGTGCCAGAATTCATGCCATGAGCGAACGGTTTTCGACCTATGCCGACTTCTGGCCCCACTATCTGCGCGAACATGCGCGGCCGCAGACCCGCGCGCTTCACTATGCCGGCACCCTCACGGGCCTGCTCCTCGTCGGTTTCGCCGTCGTCACCGGCCCCTGGTGGCTGGCGCTGATCGCGCTGGTCGCGGGATACGGCCCGGCCTGGATCGCCCACGGCCTGATCGAGTGCAACCGGCCCGCCACCTTCACCCACCCGGTCTGGTCGCTCCTCAGCGACTTCCGCATGCTCTATCTCTGGATGACAGGGCGGCTCGCTCCGGAGCTAAAGGGCGCGCTGGCCGCACCGGTTCGGAAATGATGCGCACTTTCGTTCGGGGTCCGGCCATTCTGGCCGCGCTGCTGCTCGCCGCCTGCGCCGGCGGCCCACCGGAGAACCCGCTCATCGGCGACTGGCATGTGGCCGCTCCGTCCGGGCTGCAGTCCCACGGCAACATCGTCGGATTCCGCGACCATTGCCTGATCGTGCGCGGCGACGGGGCGAGCGCCCGGGTCGCCCGGCCGGTCGCCTACAACGACGGCATCGACGGCACATTCGTCTGGTACGGGCCGCCCGCGGCGGCGAACCCACGGATCACGCGCAACGCCGCCCGGGTGATCTTCATCTCGTCCAACCGCATCCAGGTGGTCTGGCCCCACGGGACCGAGACCGACTACCTGCGCGCGATCGGACCGCCGCGCGACGACAACGCCGACTGCCGGACGCCCTAGTTCGGAAATTCAGAAGGCTCGAAGCGTCAGCTTCCAGAGCGGTTCGGCGGGAAGACCACCGGCGACTGGGCCGCCTGGGGGCGACTCTTCGCGCTGGCCAGCGCATTGTCGAGAACCGCGTTGATGCGCGCCAGCCGGTCGGCCTCCGCGCGCGCCTCGCCGTCCTCGATCGCCGCCATCACGGCCCGGCTGAAGCCGCACTGGTGCCCCGCATTCGCGCTCTGGCCTTCGTCGACCGAACTCTTCACGGCCTGCTGCGCCTGCGCGCCGAGACTCGTCGCGGCGATCAGCGATGCGGCCAGGAACATTCCCGATGCGAGCTTGAGCAAGGCAACTCTCCGGTTTCGATGCGCCAACGCTAGCGCCTCGCGCGCGGACGCGTCAAATCGCGCCCCGTGGGTCGGTCGGCCGTTCAGTCGGTCAGCCGGTCCAGCTCGGCCAACAGGTGGTTGCCCATCTCCTCGGTCGAGACCGGCGTGCAGCCGTCCTGCATGATGTCGGCGGTCCGGAAGCCCTCGTTCAGGACGTTCTGCGCCGCCTGTTCGACCAGGTCCGCCTCGCGGCCCAGGTCGTAGGAGTAGCGGAGCATCATGCCGAACGAGAGCAGCATGGCGATCGGGTTCGCCTTGCCCTCGCCGGCGATGTCCGGTGCCGAGCCGTGGACCGGCTCGTACATGGCCTTGCGCGCGCCCGTCACCGGGTCCGGCGCACCCAGGCTCGCCGACGGCAGCATGCCCAGCGAGCCGGTCATCATCGCGGCCTCGTCCGACAGGATGTCGCCGAACAGGTTGTCGGTGACGATCACGTCGAACTGGTGCGGATAGCGGATCAGCTGCATGGCGCAGTTGTCGGCCAGGATGTGGTGGAACTCGACGTCGGGATATTCCTTCGCCACCTCGGCGGAGACCTTGCGCCAGAAGACGCCCGTCTCCATGACGTTCGACTTCTCCGCGCAGTGCACCCGGTTGTTGCGCTTGCGTGCCAGCTCGAAGGCGACCCGGCAGATGCGAACGATCTCCTCCTCAGTATAGGCCTGGGTGTCCACCACCCGCACGGTGCCGTCTTCCAGCGTCTGCTCGCCCTTGGGCTCGCCGAAATAGACGCCCGACGTCAGCTCGCGCAGGATCATGATGTCCAGCCCCTTCACCACCTCGGGCTTGAGGGTCGAGGCCTCGACCATGGCATCCATCACCACGGCCGGGCGCAGGTTGGCGAACAGGTCGAGCTCCTTGCGCAGGCGCAGCAGGCCCGCCTCCGGCCGGTGCTCGCGCGGCACGTCGTCCCACTTCGGGCCGCCGACGGCGCCGAACAGGACCGCGTCCAGCGTCAGCGCCTTTTCCATGGTCTCGTCCTGGATCGACACGCCGTGGGCGTCGAAGCAGGCGCCGCCGACCGGCGCCTCGTCCACCTCGAAGCGGACCGCTTCCTTCGCCTCGAACCAGCCCATCACCCGGCGGACCTGTTCCATCACCTCGGGCCCGATGCCGTCGCCCGGCAGGACCAGCACGCTCTTGTTGGCGGCCATTCTAGTCTCCTCGTTGAAGTCTTGTGTGCGTGCGGTCGGAACCTACGACGCGTCCCGGTAGAGCCAGGGCTGCTGGCCGCGCTGGCCACCCTCGAAACTGTCGATCTCCTTGCCGCGCTGCATCGTCAGCCCGATGTCGTCGAGCCCCTCCAGCAGGCAGTGCTTCAGGAAGGGATCGAGGTCGAACGGATAGACGATGCCGTTGGGCGCGTGGATCTCCTGCTTCTCCAGGTCCACGGTGATCTCCGGATTTTCCGGGTCGCTCGCGGCGGACATCAGGACGTCGATCTGCTCCTGGGGCAGCTTGATCAGCAGCATCCCGTTCTTGAAGCTGTTGTTGTAGAAGATGTCGGCGAAGGTCGGGGCGATCACCACCTTGATGCCGAAATCCTGCAGCGCCCAGGGCGCGTGCTCGCGCGAGGAGCCGCAGCCGAAATTGTCTCCCGCGATGAGGATCTCCGCGTTCGTATAGGGCTCCCGGTCCAGCACGAAGTCGTCGCGCGGCGTACCGTCCTCGTTGGTCCGCATCTCGTAGAACAGGCCCTTGCCGAGGCCCGTGCGGGCGATCGTCTTCAGGAACTGCTTCGGAATGATCTTGTCGGTATCGACATTGACCATCGGCAGCGGTGCGGCCACGCCGGTCACCTTGTTGAACTTCTCCATTTCCGACTCCTAGCGTTTGAGGACGAGGCACCCGGCCAGCATGTCATGCAGGCCCTGGCGCCGCGGCGGAAAGATCGCCATCAGATAGCCGACGAAGAAGATCGCCGTCGACAGGAACTTGGACCAGTGGCGCACGCTGGTCCGCAGAAAACTTGCACGTACGCCGCGCAGGTCGGCCACGTAAAGGCCCATGAAGGCCTTGCCCAGGCTCGCCTGCATCGCGCTCGATTCCAAGGCGGCGAAATAGATCCAGGCAAAGAACAGGGTAATCGAGACCAGCACGTGCAGGACGGTCGTGTTCGCCAGGTCCGCGGGCGTCGCCGCCAGGAACGAGATGCCCAGCAGCGCCGAGACGAGCCAGGCGAAGGCCCAGACGATGCCTAGGTCGATCAGCGCCGCGACGACCCGCAGGAAGAAGCCCGCGTGCCGGAACAGCAGGACATCGGTGTCGGCGCGATCGCTCATATGCCCGTGCTAGGCGTCCAGCTCGCGCACGTCGGTCAGCTTGCCCGTCACCGCGGCGGCGGCGGCCATCGCGGGGCTCACCAGGTGGGTCCGCCCGCCACGGCCCTGCCGGCCTTCGAAGTTGCGGTTGGAGGTCGAGGCACAGCGCTCGCCCGGCGCCAGCTTGTCGGCATTCATCGCCAGGCACATCGAGCAGCCCGGCTCACGCCAGTCGAACCCGGCCGCGATCAGCACCTTGTCGATGCCCTCGGCCTCGGCCTGTTCCTTCACCAGGCCCGAGCCCGGCACGACCATCGCGTGCACGCTGTCCGCGACCTTGCGCCCCTCGGCGATTTGGGCGACCGCCCGCAGGTCCTCGATCCGGCCGTTGGTGCAGGAGCCGATGAATACCTTGTCCACGGCCACGTCGGCCATCGCGGTGCCCGGCGCGAGGTCCATATACTCGAGCGAGCGCTCCCAGGCCTGGCGCTGGTTGTCGTCGCGCGCGTCGTTCTCCGGGTCCGGCACGGCACCGGTGATCGGCACCACATTCTCCGGGCTCGTGCCCCAGGTCACCTGCGGCGGGATATCGGGCGCCGACAGGCGGATTTCCTTGTCATAGACCGCGTCGGCATCGCTCGGCAGGGTGCGCCAGTAGGCTTCGGCCGCCTCCCACTCCGCGCCCTTCGGCGCCATCGGCAGGCCCTTGAGATATTCGTAGGTCGTGTCGTCCGGGGCCACCAGGCCGGCGCGCGCACCGCCCTCGATCGACATGTTGCACATGGTCATGCGGCCTTCCATCGACAGCGCCCGCACGGCATCGCCCGCATACTCGATCACCGTGCCGGTACCGCCCGCGGTGCCGATCGCGCCGATGATCGCCAGGATCATGTCCTTCGCGGTCACGCCGAGAGAGAGATCGCCATCGACGGAGACCAGGAAGTTCTTGGCCGGGCGCTGCAACAGCGTCTGGGTGGCGAGCACATGCTCGACCTCGGACGTGCCGATGCCGAAGGCCAGCGCGCCGAATGCGCCATGGGTGGCGGTGTGACTGTCGCCGCACACGATCGTCGTCCCCGGCAGGGTGAAGCCCTGCTCCGGGCCGATGATGTGGACGATGCCCTGGCGGATATCGTCCATGTCGAAGAGCTCGATGCCGAACTCCTCGCAGTTCCGGGTCAGCGTCTCGACCTGGACCCGCGATTCCTCGTCGTCGATGCCGCCGCTGCGGTCGGTCGTCGGCACGTTATGGTCGGCGACCGCGAGGGTGGCGTCGGGCCGGCGCACGGTGCGTCCCGTCATCCGCAGCCCCTCGAAGGCCTGCGGGCTGGTCACCTCGTGCACCAGGTGCCGGTCGATATAGATCAGGCAGGTGCCGTCCTCCTGGGTATCGACCAGGTGGGAGTCCCAGATTTTGTCGAACAGTGTTTTCGGCTGAGCCATGAGCTTCGTCTTTCGCTAAGAAAAACGCCCCGTGCGCGAATGCTCCGGGGCGTTGCCTCGATAACGTCGGTGCAGTTGCCCGAGCGTGAAGGCTATTCCGATTTCGCCTCCGCCTCGGGCGTTTCGGTGGCGGTCGCCTCGACGGGCGTCGCCACGGTGTCCTCCGGGCGTTCGGCCGTGCCGGTCTCGGGCACGACCACATCGCCGCGCCGCGTCATGCCGCGGCCGGTGGTGCGCTCGGAGATGCGGGCGCGCTTGCCGGTCCGGCCACGCAGGTAATAGAGCTTCGCACGGCGGACCTTGCCGCGGCGCACGACCTCGATGGAATCGACCCGGGGACCGTAGAGCGGGAAGACGCGCTCGACGCCCTCGCCGAAGGAAATCTTGCGCACCGTGAAGGATGAGTTGATGCCGTCATTCTTCGTCGCGATGCACACGCCCTCATAGGCCTGGATACGCTCGCGCTCGCCCTCGACGACCCGCACGTTCACGCGCACCGTGTCGCCCGGCCCGAAGTCGGGTACGTCGCGCTCGGCCTGCAGCTTCGCGAGCTGGTTGGCTTCGAATTTCTCAAGCGTGTTCATCGCTTCTGTCCTTCATCTTCATCAGCCGCGTAGTGCTGCCAGAGATCCGGCCGCCGTTCGCGGGTTGCCTGTTCCGCCTGCGTCTTCCGCCACTCCGCGATCCGTCCGTGATGGCCGGATGTCAGAATTTCGGGGACGGTACGTTCCTGTCCCTGCCGGTCGATCCATTCGGCCGGCCTTGTGTAGTGCGGATACTCCAGCAGTCCGCGCTCAAAACTTTCTTCCGACAGCGATTCCGCCTTGCCCATGACCCCCGGCAACAACCGGATGGCCGCATCGAGCAACACGAGCGCCGCCGGCTCGCCGCCGGACAGCACATAGTCGCCGACGCTGATGTCCTCGGCCCGCCACGCGTCGAGCACACGCTGATCAACGCCCTCGTAGCGGCCACAAAGCAGTATCACGCCGGGGCCGTCCGCCAAGTCCCGGACACGCGCCTGATCCAGGGGACGACCGCGGGGCGTGAGATAGATGATCGGCCGCGGATCGTCAACCGGATTGACGGCTTCCGCGAGCGCGGAATCGACGATGTCCGGGCGCATCACCATCCCCGCGCCACCGCCGAAGGGCTCGTCGTCCACCGTGCCGTGCCGGTCCGCCGCCTGGGCGCGGATATCCCGGACGTCGAGCCGCCAGGTGTCCGCCGCCAGCGCCTTGCCCGCCAGGGACTGGCCGAGCGCGCCCGGGAACATCTCCGGGAACAGCGTGAGCACGGTCGCGGTCCAGGGATCAGGCATCGCGCACATCCTCCTCGTCCCCTTCGCCCCCCTCGCCCGACGATCCGCCGGGCCACAGGACGGCCGCGCCGTCCACAGTTACCCGGCCGGCCGCGAGGTCGATGTCGGGCACCGCCGCGCGGGTAAACGCCACCGTGCCGAGCCGCCCGCCGCCGCCGTCGATCTCCAGCATGTCGCCGCCGCCGAAATCATAGAGCGCGCGCACGGTGCCGAGCGTATCGCCGTCCGTGGACACCACCGGCAGGCCGATAAGGTCGGCGTGGTAGAACTCGTCCTCCGCCGGGGCCGGCAGCCGGTCGCGCGGCACGTAGAGATGCTCGCCCTTGAGCGCCTCCGCCGCGTCGCGGTCGCCCACGCCGTCCACCTTGACGAGGACCTGGCCCTTGCCGGTCCGGTTGCGCACCTCGAGCACGAACCTGCGCGACCCATCCTCGTTCTCGACCGGGCCGTAGGCGCCGACATCCTCCGCCACATCGGTGAAGGGCCGGACCCGCACCAGCCCATGCAGGCCGTGCGCACCGGTCACCACGCCGACGCACACGCGCGTGTCGCTGTTCGGGTCCGCCGCCATCTTGACCGATCCGCCGGTCAGGACTTCTCTTCTTCTTCACCGCCGTCAGCCGCCTCTTCGGCCGGGGCCTCTTCCTCGGCCGGAGCCTCCTCGGCGGGGGCTTCCTCTGCCGGAGCCTCCTCAGCCGCGGCCTCCTCGGCGGGGGCCTCCTCGGCGGGCGCTTCGTCCTCGGCAGGTGCCGCTTCCGCCTCGGCAGCGGCCGCAGCCGCCGCTTCCGCAGCCTCGGCTTCCGCCGCGGCCCGCTCCTGGGCCTTCGCCTTCGGCAGGTGCTGCTTGGTCTGCTCCCGGCGTGCCGGCAGCTCGACCAGGCTCTCGTTCGCGAGGAACTTCGCGACCCGGTCCGACGGCTTGGCACCGACGCTCAGCCAGTGCTTGGCGCGGTCCACGTCGAAGGCCACCCGGTTCGGGTCGTCCTTCGGCAGCATCGGGTTGTAGTGGCCGATGCGCTCGATGAAGCGGCCGTCGCGCGCGCGCCGCGAGTCCGCGACAACGATCCGGTAGAAGGGCCGCTTTTTGGCGCCACCGCGCGCCAGGCGAATACGTAGAGACATGTTCAGGTTTTCCTTTGGGTTTGCGTGTTGTGTTTTTGTTGTCGTGTTTCAGTCCCGCGGCGCGTGGACGGCCTCGAGCTTGTGCCCGTCGGGATCCAGCACGAAGGCGCCGTAGTAGGTGTCGCGATATTCCGGGCGGACCCCCGGGGGGCCGTCGTCGGTCGCACCCGCGGCGAGCGCGGCGGCATAAAAGGCATCGACCTGGGCCCGGGACTCGGCCGCCAGCGCGATGTGCCGGCCGTCGTCGGGCACCACCGTCAGCGGATCGCGCAGGTTGATCCACAGGGCCGGTCCGCCGCCCTTGGGCCACCAGGACATGGTGCCCGGCTTCTCGAGAAACCGCTCGTGACCCAGCGCGCCGAGCACGGCGTCGTAGAACTTCGCCGAGCGTTCAAGGTCGGTAACGCCGATCGATACGTGATGAAACACCATTGCCGGTCTCCTAGCGCCCCATGCCCGGGGGCAGCATCCCCGGCGGCAGCCCGCCGCCGCCCGGACCGAGCATTCCGCCGCCGCCCATCGGCGGCAGCTTTCCGCCCATCTTCTTCATCTTCTTCATCATCGTGTGCATCTGCTGGTACTGCTTCAGCAGCTTGTTGATTTCCTGCACCGTGGTGCCCGAGCCGGCGGCGATGCGCTTCTTGCGCGAGGCCTTAACCAGCGCGGGGCGCTGGCGCTCCTGGGGCGTCATCGACAGGATGATGGCCTCCTGGCGCTTGATGAGATTGTCGTCCATGTCGGCCGCGGCCATCTGCTTCTTGACCTTGCCGATGCCCGGCAGCATCGACATCACGCCGCCGAGCCCGCCCATCTTCTTGAGCTGGCGCAGCTGGTCCAGCAGGTCTTCCAGATCGAACTCGCCCTTCTGGATCTTGCGGGCGATCTTCTCGGCCTTCTCCTCCTCGACCAGCTCGCTGGCGCGCTCGACCAGCGACACCACGTCGCCCATGTCGAGGATGCGACCCGCGACGCGCTCGGGGTGGAAGGGCTCGATCTCCTCCATCTTCTCGCCCGTGCCGATCAGCTTGATCGGCTGGCCCGTGACCGCGCGCATGGAGAGCGCCGCGCCACCGCGCGCATCGCCGTCCATCCGGGTGAGCACGATGCCCGAGATACCGACCCGCTCGTTGAAGGCCTGGGCGGTGTTGACCGCGTCCTGGCCGGTCATCGCGTCGGCGACGAGGAGTGTCTCGTGGGGCTTCGCCGCATCGCGGATCGCCGTCGCCTCGGCCATGAGCGCGTCGTCGATCGCCAGCCGGCCCGCGGTGTCGAGCAGGACAACGTCGTAGCCCTCGCGCCGTGCCTGGTCCATCGCCCGCTTGGCGATCGCGACCGGCATCTCGCCGGTGCGGATATCGAGGGTGGGAATGAGGGCCTGGTCGCCCAGCACGCGGAGCTGCTCCTGGGCCGCCGGGCGGCGCACGTCGAGCGAAGCCATGAGGACGCGCTTCTTCTGCTTGTCCGCCAGGTGATGGCCGATCTTCGCCGTTGTCGTCGTCTTGCCCGAGCCCTGGAGGCCGACCACCAGGATCGCGACCGGCGCGGGCGCGTTCAGGTCGATCTCGACCCCCTCGCCGCCCAGCATCTCGATGAGCTGATCGTGGACGATCTTGACCACCATCTGGCCCGGGGTGACGCTCTTCACCACCTCCTGGCCAACGGCACGTTCCTGGACCGCCGCAATGAAGTCGCGAACGATCGGCAACGCCACATCGGCCTCGAGCAGCGCGACGCGCACCTCGCGCATCGCCGCGGCGACGTCCTCCTCGGACAGCGCGCCGCGCCGCTTCAGGCGGTCGAAGACATCACCCAGGCGTTCGGTCAGGTTCTCGAACAAGGGCACCCTTCCTTTTCGGCGGCCACACGAACGCGGCCCTGCATTCGTCACATCATGCCCAACGGCAAACGCGCCAGTGCGCGAAACTCGCGGGCTGGCGGAGCTCCGGCACCACGCCGGAGCCGCATCTCTAGCGATGCGGAATGGCGCGGAACCTATGCGAAGCCGGATGTGGGGTCAAGCTGCACT
Organism: Rhodospirillaceae bacterium; assembly: GCA_038140435.1. Classification (GTDB taxonomy): domain Bacteria; phylum Pseudomonadota; class Alphaproteobacteria; order UBA6615; family UBA6615; genus UBA8079. Next base: position 44,918 of record JAYQGE010000011.1, read on the forward strand.
CTGCAGGACATTGACCGGCACCGTGCTAGACTGGGGCGCGTTGGGCGCGGCCCGCGCGGGCGGTCCGGGATGCCGGATTTCGCAGTCTTATTGCGTGCGCGGCATGTTCGGATTGCGTACGGCCTCTGCGATTCCCGCGAGTTTCTCAATCTTGCAACGAATTAACTAAATTACTGTATCTATTGTATTTTGTGGTTATTTAGATTTTTTGCATCTATACCCTTGTATACACGCCAAGGTTGTGCGATACGCTAAAACTGTGTTCCCGCGGGGGCACACGAGAGGAGTGTCCCGGAAGGCCGGTTGCCACGCGGCCCCAAGGCTCCGACCGGTTCGCCGATCAGGCGGGACCCCTCCGAACTCATAACGAGTGCGTTCCCGGACCCGAAGGACGACCATACGTGCCCCATCCCGTAGATACCCATGTCGGCCGGCGCATGCGTCAACGACGCGAAATGTGCGGCATGCCGCAGAAGGAGCTCGCCCGGCAACTCGGCATCAGCTTCCAGCAGGTCCAGAAGTATGAAAGCGGCGCCAACCGGATCAGCGCGTCGAAGATGTGGCAGCTGTGCGGTGTCCTCGACGTGAGCCCCGGGTTCTTCTTCGAGGGGCTCGGCCCGGCCGGCAAACGCGCCGCGGCCGCAGACGCCCCGGCCGACGCGGATTCCCGCTCGGCGCGCCAGGTCCTCGACCTGAACCAGGCTTTCCAGAAGATCGAAGACACCCGCGTCCGCCGCCAGGTGGTCCAGCTGGTGAAATCGCTCGGCCGCAGCTGAGCGCCGCACGGCGGCAAACGCCCCGGGCTATTCAGGGTGGACGCGCGGGCCCCGGCGGCCCTATATCCCCGCCCATGGTCATGCGCGACTTCATAAAGATGCACGGGCTCGGCAATGACTTCGTCATTGTCGATGCGCGCGACAACCCGCTTCGCGTCAGCGATGCCGGGACCCGCCGCCTGTCCGACCGGCACACCGGGATCGGCTTCGACCAGCTGATCACCCTCGACGCGCCGGCGGACGACGGCGCGGATGTGGACGTGCGCATCTTCAACGCCGACGGCGGCGAGGTCGCGGCGTGCGGCAACGCCATGCGCTGCGTGGCCCGCCTGCTGCTGAACGGTGGCGACCGACGCTTGCGAATCCGCACCGTCGCGGGGCTCCTCGAGGCATGGCGCGACGGGCCGGCGCACTTCGCCGTCGATATGGGCCCGGCACGCGACGCATGGCAGGAGATCCCGCTGGCGCGCGAATGCGACACCGATCACCTGCCGCTGGCGCGCGGCCCGCTGACCGATCCGGTCGGCGTCAACATGGGGAACCCCCACGCCGTCTTCTTCGTGGACGACATCGCGGCCATCCCGATCGAGACCCTCGGCCCCGAGCTCGAGCATGACCCGCTGTTTCCGGAGCGCGCCAACATCGGCGTCGCACAGCTGACCGGGCCCGACCGGCTGCGCCTGCGTGTCTGGGAACGCGGGGCCGGGCTGACACTCGCCTGCGGCTCGGGCGCCTGCGCGGCCGCCGTCGCCGCCCATCGCCGCGGACTCGCGGGCCGCCGCGTCACGATCGACGTGGACGGCGGCACCCTCGAGCTCGAATGGCGCGACGACAATCACGTGATCATGTCCGGTCCGGCCGAGGAGAGCTTCCGCGGCGTTGTGGGCGAGGATGCCTTCGCGGGCGGCGATCATGACTGAGACCGGTGCCGCCGAGATCGTTACCTTCGGGTGCCGCCTGAATGCCTACGAATCAGAGGTCATGCGCCAGCATGCCGAGGCTGCCGGCCTCACCGACACCGTCATCGTCAACACCTGCGCCGTGACCTCCGAGGCCGAGCGGCAGGCACGCCAGGCGATCCGCCGCGCACGGCGGGCCAACCCGGACGCCCGGATCGTGGTCACCGGCTGCGCCGCCCAGATCGACCCCGAGGTCTATGCCGCCATGGACGAGGTTGATGTCGTTCTCGGCAACACGGAGAAGCTCGAACCCGCGCGCTTCGCGGCGCTCGGCAATACCGGCGATCATGCGCGGATCCAGGTCAACGACATCATGTCCGCGCGCGAAACCGCCGCCCACCTGATCGAGGGTTTCGACGGACGCGCTCGGGCCTTCATCCAGGTCCAGAACGGCTGCGATCACCGCTGCACCTTCTGCGTCATTCCGTTCGGGCGCGGCAACTCGCGCAGCGTGCCCATCGGCACCATCGTCGACCAGGTTCGAACGCTGGTCGCGAACGGCATCGCCGAGGTGGTGCTCTCGGGCGTGGACATGACGTCCTACGGCGCGGACCTGCCGGGCCGGCCGCGCGCCGGTCAGATGATCCGCCGGGTGCTCGCCAACGTTCCCGAGCTGCCGCGCCTGCGCCTCAGCTCCATCGACGTCGCCGAGATCGACGACGACCTCATGGCGCTGATCGCCGACGAGCCGCGACTGATGCCGCACCTGCATCTGAGCCTGCAGGCCGGCGACGACATGATCCTCAAGCGGATGAAGCGCCGCCACAGCCGGGCACAGGCCATCGACTTCTGCGCCGAGGCGCGCCGCCTGCGCCCCGATATCGTCTTCGGCGCCGACCTGATCGCCGGGTTCCCGACCGAGACCGACGCCATGTTCGACCGCTCCCTGGCGCTGGTCGAAGAATGCGGGCTCACCCATATTCACGTCTTCCCCTACTCGCCGCGTCCCGAGACGCCGGCCGCGCGCATGCCCCAGCTCGACCGGGCGCTCATCAAGGACCGCGCCGCCGCGCTCCGCGCCGCGGGCAACGCCGCGCTAGCAAACTTTCTGGCCGGCGAGGTCGGCCGCGACCGCGACGTGCTGATCGAGCGGCCCGGCCTCGGACGCACCGAGCAGTTCGCCGAGGTCCGGCTGGACGCCGCGGACGGCGATGCCGGCCAGATCGTCACCGCGCGGATTACAAGCGCCGACGCGATGGGCCTCACGGGCACGGCCCGGCGGGACGCGGCATGAGCGGCGACGGCGGCTGGCTGTCGCGGCTGCGCTCGGGCCTGTCGCGCAGCTCCGAGCGCCTCGCCGGCGACATCGGCGCCATCTTCACCGCGCGGCGCATCGACGCCGATGCGCTCGCCGAACTCGAGGATGCGCTCATCATGGCCGATCTCGGTGTCGCCACCTCCGCGAAGCTCGCCGCCGAGCTCGGCGCAAGGAAGTTCCCCGGCGATGCCGACGCGACAGCCGTGCGCACCGCGCTCGCCGAGGACATCGCAGCCCTGCTCGCCCCTGTCGCCCGGCCGCTCACCGACCTCGCGCCCGATGCCGACACCACCCCGCGCGTGGTCCTGGTCGCCGGCGTGAACGGCACCGGCAAGACCACCACCATCGGCAAGCTCGCCGCGCGCTTCACGGAAGACGGGCGGACGGTCATGCTCGCGGCGGCGGACACTTTCCGCGCCGCCGCCATCGACCAGCTCAAGCTCTGGGGCGACCGGGTCGGCGTCCCGGTCATCGCGCAGGAACAGGGAAGCGATCCGGCCGCCGTCGCCTTCGACGCCATGGAACGGGCCCGCGATGCCGGCGCGGACCTGCTCCTCATCGACACCGCCGGGCGCCTCCACAACAAGGCCGACCTGATGGCCGAGCTCGAGAAGATCATCCGCGTCATCCGCAAGGTCGATGCGGATGCGCCGCACGAGGTGCTCCTCGTGCTCGACGCGACCACGGGCCAGAACGCACATGCGCAGGTCGAGACGTTTCGCGACCTGGTGGACGTCAGCGGCCTCGTCGTCACCAAGCTCGACGGCTCGGCACGCGGCGGCGTGATCGTCGGCCTCGCCGATGCCTTCGCGCTGCCGATCTATGCCATCGGCGTGGGCGAAGGCGTCGATGATCTCCGGCCTTTCGACGCGGAAATCTTCGCCCGTAACCTGCTCGACCTCGACGGCCCGGCCGCCTGATCGCGTCATGACCACCCTCATCGCGCTTGCCGTCCTTCTGTCAGCCCTGCTGCATGCGAGCTGGAACGCGCTGGTCAAGGGCGGTGACGACGGCTGGCTGACCGGGACACTGATCTCCTTCTTCGCCGCGGCCGCCGGCGCCGTCGCGGTGATCGCCCTTTCCCTGTGGCCCGCGCCGCACCACTGGCCATGGCTGATCGGGTCGGGCGCCCTGCATGCCGGTTACTTTATTCTACTGATGTGCGCCTACACCTATGGCGACCTGGGAAAGGTCTATGCGATCGCCCGCGGCACCGCGCCGCTGGTCATCGTGGCGCTCGCCGGTCCGCTGGTCGGCGACGTGCCAAGCTGGCAGGAGGTTGCCGCGATCCTGGTTCTGATCACCGGTGTCGTCGCACTGACGATCGAGCCGGGCAAGTTCGCGAGCGCGGACGCGAGGGCGGTGATCCTGGCGATCCTGACTGGCAGCATGATCGCCGCCTATTCGCTATTCGACGCCGTCGGAATCCGCACCATCGGCCCCGAGCTCGAGCACGCCTCGATCGCCTACGGAAGCTGGCTCATGATTTTCACGGCCATTCCGGTGCTCACCATCGCGGCGGTTATCCGGCGCGGCAGGATCGTTCCCTACCTGCGCGCCAACGCGTTGCAGGGCGCAGTCGGCGGCGGGATCGGCGTCGCCAGCTACATGCTGATCCTCTTCGCATTCGCCAATGCGTCCGTCGCCAGCGTCGCGGCGCTGCGCGAGACGGGGGTCGTGTTCGCGGCCCTGATCGGGACCTTCGTGCTTGGCGAACGCTTCGGCAAACGCCGCATCCCGGCCGCCATACTGGTGGCACTCGGCGCCGGCGCGGTTCGCTTCGCCGCCTGACGCGACCGCCCGCACGCGGCGCGAGGCACTTGGGGCTTCCCGACGCATCCCAACAATCGTAGGTTCCCGCCGTCATGCGACCCTGGATCAAACTGGCAATCGAGGCGGGGCCCCTCGTCGTCTTCTTCATCGTGAACGGCCGCGACGGGCTGCCGGCTTTCCGGCACCTCTGGCTCGCCGAGGGCGCGGAGCCCATGGCGGAGCAGGGCCTTTTCGAGGCGACGGCGGCCTTTATGGTCGCGACCCTCATCGCGCTGGCGGTGGGCTGGATGCTCGAGCGCCGCCTGCCGGTCATGCCGCTGGTCAGTGGAATTTTCGTCCTGTTCTTCGGCGGCCTCACCCTGGTGCTCGCCGACGAGACCTTCATCAAGCTGAAGCCAACCCTCGTAAATACGCTGTTCGCGGCGATCCTGTTCGGAGGCCTCGCCACCGGACGTTCATTGCTCAAGCCGCTGTTCGGCGCGGCGGTGCAACTCACCGAGCGCGGCTGGCGTCAGCTCACGCTGCGCTGGGCCGTCTTCTTCGTGGTGCTGGCGATCCTGAACGAGATCGTCTGGCGCAACTTCTCGACCGACTTCTGGGTCTCGTTCAAGCTGTTCGGAATCATGCCGCTGACCTTCGTCTTCGCCGCGGCCCAGACCCCGCTCTTCCTGCGCGAGCAGCTACCGGACGACGCGGCAGACAGGACGTCCGACGACGCCTAGCTGATCTCGACGCTTTCGTCCGGCGGGTTGCCGAAGGGCGGAAAATCGTCGCGGCCCTCGGTCTCGAAATACTGTTCCAGTGCCCAGCGCACGGTCGGAAAGGCGATCTCGTCCCACGGGATCGATGCCCGGTCGAACAGACCCACCTCCAGGCTCTCGGCCCCCGCAGCCACGTCACGCGACAACAGCCGCGCGCGGTAGATGGTCTGCACCTGGGAGATCCGCGCGACGTTGTAAACGGCCAGCAGCCGGTCGATACCGATTTCAGCGCACGCCTCCTCCCGCGCCTCGCGGACCGCGCCGTCCTCGGTCGTCTCGCCCAGTTCCAGATAGCCCGCCGGCAGCGTCCAGAAACCGATCCGCGGCGCAATCGCGCGCCGGCACAGAAGTATCCGCGCCGCATCCGCGTCGTCGGGCTGCCAGACAACCACCGCGCCGGTCACAACCTTGGGATTCTCGTAATGAATGAAACCGCAATCGCGGCAGACCTGGCGCGGACGCTCGTCGCCATCCGGCACTTCCGTGTGAACCGGACCCTGTGGTGCGCCGCCGGGAGGCGGGGAAGCCTTTATCATGCACGGACTCTCGCCCGCGCGACGGCAAAAATCAAAACACTTGTGGGCGTGGCCGGGGTCGCGAGCGGGCGATCAGACGACCAGGTTCACATAGGTTCCGCGCGGCGCGTTCGGGTTCAGCGTCGCCGCATCCTTGGGCACCTGCACCCGCGGTTCGGCCGCGGCCATCCGTTCCGGACCGCTTGGTGCCGGCCCAGCCTTCGCCG
>JAYQGE010000011.1:51286-88696 GCA_038140435.1 Rhodospirillaceae bacterium
GGTTCGGCCGCGGCCATCCGTTCCGGACCGCTTGGTGCCGGCCCAGCCTTCGCCGTCGAGGCGGACCCGGACCGAGCGCCGGGAACGGCTGGCCGGCCAGTCAACGTCGCCGGCCTTGCGGCCCAACAGGCGTTCGCACGCCGCCGCGGCCTGGTCTGCGAAGGCCCGAGGATCGCGGACCCGACGCGCGGCCACGCCGGCTCCTAGCTCGCCGACGCCGAGAGCGCGGCGACGCCTGGCAGCGTCTTGCCCTCGAGCCACTCGAGAAACGCGCCGCCCGCGGCGGAGACATAGCTGAGGTCGCCGGCCACACCCGCATGGTTCATAGCCGCGACCGTGTCGCCGCCGCCCGCGACGGAGAGGAGCGATCCGGATTTCGTGAGCTCCGCGGCGACATGGGCGACCTGCACCGTCCCCAGGTCGAACGGCGCGATCTCGAACGCGCCCAGCGGCCCGTTCCACACGAGGGTGCGCATGTCGGCGATGCGCGCGGCGAGCCCGGCCACGCTCTCGGGCCCGACGTCGAGGATCATCTGGTCGGGCGGCACCGCGTCCACCGGCACCACGCGGTTCTCCGCACCCGCCTTGAACTCCGCGGCGATCACGGCGTCGGACGGCAACACCACCTCGCAGCCGATTTCATCCGCCCGCGCGAGGATACCGCGCGCCGTCTCCGCCATGTCGTGCTCGCACAGGGACGCGCCCACATCGATGCCCATCGCGTTCAGGAAGGTGTTCGCCATACCGCCGCCGATCACCAGCTGGTCGACGCGCTCGATCAGGTTGCCGAGAAGCTCCAGCTTCGTGGCGATCTTCGCGCCGCCGACGACCGCCATCACCGGCCGTTCGGGATTGCCGAGCGCGCTGTTCAGTGCATCGAGCTCGGCCTGCATCAGGCGGCCCGCAAAGGGCGGCAGCCGGTGCGCCACACCCTCGGTCGAGGCATGGGCACGGTGCGCGGCGGAGAAGGCGTCATTCACGTACAGCTCGGCGAGCTCCGCCAGCGCGGCGGAGAAGTCGGGATCGTTCGCCTCCTCGCCGATATGGTAGCGGAGGTTTTCGAGCACGAGGATGTCCCCGTCGACCATCGCCGCGGCGGCGTCCAGCGCCGCATCGCCGACACAGTCGGGCGCGAATGCGACCGGGCGGCCGAGGACGACGCCGAGCTCCTTCGCCACCGGTGCCAGCGACATCTCCAGCACCCGCTCCCCCCTGGGCCGTCCGAAATGGGAGGCCACGAGCACCCGCGCGCCCTTGTCGGCGAGTTCGAGGATTGTCGGCGCGAGGCGCTCCAGCCGCGTCCGGTCGCTCACGGTGCCGCCGCTCATGGGCACGTTCAGGTCGGCCCGCAGGAGGACCCGTTTTCCGGTGACATCGATATCGTCGAGGGTGCGAAACGCGCTCATGCCAGCTGATATTCCATGCAATCTCTCGGAAGGCGCCGCCGCGCGTGCGGCGACGCCCCGTTATAGCAGCGCGCAAGGCGACGTAAAGCGGTGCGCTACGCCACCGCACTTACCCGCGCGCGCCCGATGGCGCTATCCTCGCGCCATGCGCAGCGCTTTCTCGCCCCTCGACCGGCTCGCCTACACCGCGAGCCAGGCCGCGCGGTTCGGCTGGTTCTACAGCCAGTACCAACGCGCACGGCGACGGGTCGCGCCCGCCGTCCGCAAGGACCAGGCACCGGCCGACGGCCCGTCCACGCGCGAACTGCTGGCCGCGCTGTTCGACCTGTTCCGCCGCGACCTGCGGAACATCGAGGCGGGCCTCTACGCGATGCCGCCCGACATGTGGCCGCGCCCCGACCGGGTGCTCGGCGTGAACCGGCGCTTCTTCCGCGACCTGCACGACGTCGACCGCCGCCGGCAGGCCGGCGCCGGCGACGAGGTGTTCCGCGCGCTGCGGGACGGCGACCCGCCCTACCCCCGCTACTTTCTGCAAAACTTCCACTATCAGAGCGACGGCTACCTGAGCGGCGAGTCCGCCGATCTCTACGACTACCAGGTCGAGATCCTGTTCTCCGGAGGCGCCGACGCCATGCGCCGCCAGGCGCTGGTCCCGTTGGCGGAGTTCATGCGCGGCCTCCCGGCGGGCGAAACCCGGCTGGTCGATATCGCCTGCGGCACCGGACGGTTCCTGCGCTTCGCGAGCGACGCCCACCCGATGTTGCGGATGACGGGGATCGACCTGTCGCCGCCCTATCTCGACCGGGCACGAAAGACCCTTCGGGCGCGGCGCACGGTCAGCCTTGCGAGCGCGAACGCGGAACAACTGCCCCTCCCCGACGGCTCGGTGGACGTGGTCACGGACGTGTTCCTGTTCCACGAGCTGCCCGAACGGGTCCGGGCGACGGTCGCGGGCGAGATGGCCCGGGTGCTGCGTCCGGGCGGGCGGGTGCTGCACGTGGACTCACTGCAGCTCGGCGACGCGCCGCGTTTCGACCCGCTGCTCGGTTTCTTCCCGCAGGCCTATCACGAGCCCTATTTCGCGAACTATGTGGCGAGCGACCTGGACGGCCTGTTCGCGGCCGCCGGGCTCGTCGCCCGGAGCCACACCAACGCCTTCCTCTCCAAGGTATCGGTCTTCGAGAAACCCGCCTAGCGCTCAGCGGCCCCGGCGCTCGATCCGCGTCACCCAGACCATCAGGATGCTGCCGGCAATCGCCGCGGCGACAAGGGTGACCGGCGCGGCATCCCAGCTGCCGGTCCATGTCACCGCCTTTGCCATGGCGACCGGCCCGACGAGCTGTCCCAGCTGGGAGCCCTGCATCATCAGACCCGTCGTCGCCCCAACCAGCGCCGCCGTCGGCGCGACCACGGCGGCCGTCGCGAACAGGCAGGCCGGAATCACGCCCGCGATGAAGGACAGGAAGATGGCGGCGGCGAGCCGAACCGCGAAGGTCAGGCCGTCGTCGTACATGAGCGTCGCGCTCAGCGCGACCAGCACGAACGTGCCGATCACCAGCTTCCGGCGTGCCACCCCGCGATGGATCGCGACCCCGCCGAGAATGTTCCCGGCCACGTTTACGGCCGTGACAAAGGCGGTCAGCGGCGCCACGCGCGCGAGACCGAGCGCCTCCGCCTCGACGTAGAAGGTCGGCAGCAGCGCCACCACCGACACGTGGATCGAGGAGTAGGTCGCGAAGGTGAACGCAAGCACGAGCGGCCCGGCCCGGGTGAACGTCCGCAACGCCTTGCCGAACGGGGGCGGCGAGACGTTCGCGGTATCCCGCCCGCGCACGCGGGTGGCGAACGCCACGAGCGCCATCATCACGATCGCCAGCGCGCCGTTCACGGCCCACAGCCCGCGCCACCCGGCAGCGTCGAGCATGAGAGGGGTGACGAGAATCATGACGGCGACGCCGGCCGGCCAGTAGCCGCCGTAGACTCCGAGGATCAGCCGATGATGGCGCGGCAGGGCGAACCGCAGGAACAGCGGCGGCGCAACGGCCACCACGACGACGAAGCCGAACCCCTCGAGCACCCGGCTTGCCAGCAGCGGGGCGAAGCCGTCCGCGCCCGCGCCGAGAAAGCTCGCGGCGGCCATGGCGACGAAGCCGGAGAGGATCAGCCTGCGATGGCCCAGGCGATCGCCCAGCGCGCCCGCGAACATGCCGAGCGCGATGCCCATCAGGTTGAAGATGGAGATGATCCAGACACCCTCGTCGAGGCTCAGTCCGAGTTCCGCCTGCATCAACGGAAGGGCGGCGGGTGCCTTGCCGATCTGGAACGCCGCGGTGACCGACGCCATGACGACCATCGAGACCGCGAACCAGTTTGTGCGCGCCGACGGGTCGGCCGCGCGCGCGGTCTGCGAAGCCATGGCCGCGGATCAGGCCTTGGGGGCGATGTGGAGGTAGAGGCGCGGGCCGCTGAGCGACACGGTCGGGCGGTAGTGATCGGCCAGGTGATGGGGCATCACGTCCCGAATCAGGGAATCGAGCATCCACGCCTCGCCGCCGGTGTTCAACGTGAGGACCGCGTGCTGGCGATTGCGCTTCTGGTCGAGCACCAGGACGATGCGCATCCGCGCCGGGTGGAAGCCCATCTTCTCGAGCAGCTTGAACTTCGCCATCGCGAAATCCTCGCAGTCGCCGCCATTCTTGAAGAAGGTCGCCGTGTCGGCCCAGTAGTCGCGCAGCCCGTAATTGTCGATGTCCTCGATGTAGGGCATCCGGTTGGCAAAGTCGTTGACCATGCGCATGCGCTCATGCGGGCTGAGCGACGCGGCGGCCTCGAAAACAGACTCCGCCGTTCCGCCCACCGACGCGGGCACCGCCTTGATCAAGGACTGGGCGAAACTCGACGCGATCTCCGCCTCGAGCGGCTTGATCGCGGCCCGGGCGCGCGGAAGCTTCTTGACGGTGCTGCCGATGAAATACTCGCGCGTGCCGAACAGGACCGGGAACTTGCTGACGGGCTGGGAAACATCCTCGAAGTCCCCCACAGCCCGCGCCGGCGCGGCCGAGAGTCCCGCCACGGCACCCAGCGCGGCGAGAAAGCCGCGCCGCTCAAGCCGTCCTATTTGCCGCTCGACGTCCATGCGCCCGAAGCTATCACCACGGCGGGTTTGGCCCCAATCACTAAATCGTCCATTGGTTAACGTCGGGTCCGTCTATCCGGCGACGGCGACCGCGAGGTCGAGCAGCATCTCGTCGCGCCCGTGCCCGGCAATGACACCGAGGCCGACGGGCCCGGCGGCCGTTTCGCCCAGCGGCAACGAGACCTGGGGCAGCCGCGCCAGCGGCGCGGCGCAGTTGTAGAGTTCGTTCGTCGTCCGCAAACGGTCATAGACCGCCTCATCGGCACCGGCCGGCGGCGCCGCCGACGGCGCGGCAGGGACGAGCAGGATCGCGTCATCGCCCAAAGTGCCCGCGAGAAAGCCCTCGATCATCGCCCGCTTCGTCGTCGCGTCCGCGATATCCGTCGGGGTGTAGGCACCACCCGCCTCGAAGCGTTCGCGGAAGTGCGGCCCCATCTCCGGATCGGTCGCGCGCATCCATGCCAGGTGCGACGCCGCCGCCTCCGAACCCCGGGTGACCTGCATCACCTGCTGCCACGCCGGATAGCCGCCATCCACGCCGGCGCGTTCGCTCGGACGGATCGGTTTTGCCGCGCCGTAGAGCGCCTCGACCCGGGAGATCGCCGGCGCGAGCGCACCGCGCACCTCGTCCGCGACCAGCTCGAACGCGTCTTCCGCGATCAGCACACGGGCCGGCGGGGGCGTGTCCTGCCAGTCCATGAGGACCGGCGCGATCCAGCGAAATAGCGGGGCCTCGCGGGCGAACCAGCCGCAGGTGTCGAGGCTCGGTGCGAGCGGCAGGATGCCCTCGGTCGGGACGCGGCCGTGGCTTGGCCGGATGCCGTAGAGCCCGCAGAAGGACGCCGGCACCCGAACGGACCCTCCGGTGTCCGTGCCGAGCGCGAAGTCGGCCTGTTCACAGGCCACCACCGACGCCGATCCGGACGAGGAGCCGCCGGGGATGCCCCCCTCGACGCGCGGGTTCACCGGCGTGCCGTAGTGAAAGTTCTCGCCGATCAGCCCGTAGGCGAACTCCTCGGTGATGGTCTTGCCGACTAGACCGGCACCGGCATCGAGAAGCCGCTGCACCGCGGCGGCATGACGGGGGGCGGGATCGTGGGACGCAAACCAGTCCGGGTTGCCCGCACCGGTGACGACGCCTGCCACGTCGATGATGTCCTTGACGGCGAAGGTCAGGCCCTTGAGCGGACCCTCTCCCGCGCCGGACACCTCCACGGCGTCGATGTGGCTGCAGAAGCCCGACACGAATGTCCTGTACAGATCGCTCATCGTCCACTCACTCCGGTATCGGTACCGTTGGCGCCACCCCGGCCGCATGCAGCGCCCTCGCCAGATCCAGAAGCATCTCGTCGTTGCCGCGCGCGGCGGCAAGCCCCAGACCGAGCGGCAGCCCGTCGACTTCCGCCAGCGGCAGCACGATTTCGGGCAGCTGCCCCAGACCGGACAGAGCGCCGATCGGCTCGTTGGCCGCCCGGAAGGGATCGATGTCGGCGTCGCTGCCGCCAATCCGCGGGGCCGTGCCCGGCGCGGCGGGCAGCGCGATAACGGCTCCGTCGGCGAGCAGATCATCGAGATAGGCGGAAATGCGGTCGCGCCGAACCAGCGCCTCCGCCGCCTCCTCGGCCGTCACGCGCGCGCGCGCCTCGAAACGCGCGGCGACCCCGCTTCCCAGCTTCGGGCGTTCGGACAGCATCCACGCGCCATGTTCCGCCCATGCTTCGCGCCCCCAGAGCGCACGCGCGGTCAGGGCCCAGGCATCGAGGCCCGCGACAGGCGCGTCGTCCGCGACGCGCATGGTTTCCGGTGTCCCCAGAAGCTCCGCCACCTTGTCGATGGCCTCCATGAGCGCACCCCGGCAGCGTTCATCGAGCAGTTCCATCAGATCATCGGCGACAAGAAACCGGCCCGGCGTCGGCGCGACGCCATGATCGCGAAACAGCGCGCTGCCCACGGCCGAAAAGAGTTCCGGATCACGTGCGAACCACCCGATGACGTCGAGGCTGCGCGACAGGGACATCACGCCGTCCGTCGCCACCCGGTCGTGGGTCGGCCGGATGCCGTAAATGCCACAGAAGCTCGCCGGCGAGCGCACCGATCCACCGGTGTCCGAGCCGAGGGCGAAATCCACAAGGCCGGCCGTGACCGCGGCAGCGGAACCGGATGACGATCCACCCGACACGCGGCCCGGCGCGTTCAGGTTCAACGGTGTGCCGTGATGAATGTTCTCACCCGTGAGGCCGGTGGCGAACTCCTCGGTGACCGTCTTGCCGACGAGCGTCGCACCCGCATCCAGGCAGCGCTGGATCGCCGACGCGGTGGCCGTGGCGGGGGCGTGCGTACGCAACCAGTCCGGGTTGCCACAGCTGGTGGTCCTCCCGGCGACATCGATGATGTCCTTGGCCGCAAAGGTCGTCCCCGCCAGCGGTCCCTCCGACGCGCCGTCCAACCGGAATATCCCGTCCGGCACGAACGCACCAACCGTATCCTTCATCGATCCCTCCCCGGGCCAGACGGGATTCTAGGTTTCGACCGATCCCCCGCCAAGCCTTTGCCACGTGTATCTTCACCGCTTGCCCGGCGCAAACGCCCGCGACTAACGTTGCGTCATGTCGGCAGAACCCATGGCCCTCTCCGAGGCCGAACTCGCACAGACCGCGATCGACTGGCGCAACCTGATCTGGGTCGGGCTCGCGCTCGCGGTGATGGTCGTGGCCATCATCGTGAACGACCTGTGGTTCCTGAACTTCGTCCACGTGTTCACGGGCCTGCTCTGGACCGGGATCGATCTGCTGCTCGGCTTCGTGATCGGCCCGATCCTGCGCCGGCTGGAGTTCCCTGTGCGCCGGGCGATCACCATGCGCCTCATGCCGCGTCTGCTGTTCATCCTGCCGACCCTCGCGGTCATCGCGCCCACGGCAGGCTGGTTCATGGCGGTGGATCAGGGCTATCTCGAACTTGCCTTTCCCGAGCTCTGGTGGCTGATCGCCGCGCTGGCGATCACCACGATCCTGTCGGTCCAGGGCGTGTTCGTGCTGCTTCCGACCAACGTCATGGTCTATCTCGAGATGCGCAAGCCCGCCCCCGACGGCGAACGCATCGGCCGGCTGATGCGGCGCTACGTCCGGGTGGTCGCCTTCCAGGGCTCGATGCAGATCGTCATCATCCTGATCATGGCCCGCTTCGCGACCGGGCTATAAGGCTACCCGGCGATGTGGCCGAGCGGCAGCGCCGTGCGATAGCTGACCTGTTTCAGGGCGAAGCTCGACTTGATGCTCGCCACGCCGGGGATCTTCGTCAGATGTTCCAGCAGGAAATGCTGGAAGGAGTCGAGATCGGGTGCCACCACCCGCAGCAGATAGTCGCTGTCGCCGGTCATCAGGTAGCACTCCATCACCTCGGGCCGCTCGACGATGCGGCGCTCGAACTCCTCGAGCGCGTTGTCGACCTGGCGTTCCAGCGACACCTGCACGAAGACGCTGACCGGCAGCCCGAGCGCCGCCGGATCGAGCAGCGCGGTGTAACGCCGGATGAAACCTTCACGCTCGAGGTTCCGCACCCGGCGCAAACAGGGCGACGGAGACAGGTTCACCTTCCGTGCGAGGTCGGCGTTGGCGATCCGCGCATCATCCTGGAGAGAATCGAGAATATTGCGGTCGATCGCATCGAGGTCCGTTATTGGCATAAATCACCTTCAATGAGCATAGTTTTCGTCATTCGTTGCGCCATTTGACGCCATCCACGCCATGTTCGCAACGCGTGTCCGGCACCGGGGTGCTACGATCCGGGTATCGTCACACCGGATCAGACGGATGCCCCGCACAAAAGCCGACGCCCGGACAATTCTCTCGAACGTCGATATCCCGACGCTCGAGGCGCTTGAACGGAAGATTCTGTGGCTGTCCTCCTGGATGATCCACAACGCCAACCATGTGCGCGAGAGCCGCGACGGGCTGAAGGTCGGCGGCCATCAGTCCTCCTGTGCGTCTGCCGCGACCCTGCTGACCGCGCTCTACCTGCACAGCCTGCGGCCGGAAGACCGGGTGGCAGTGAAGCCCCATGCCGCGCCGGTGTTCCACGCGATCCAGTATCTGCTCGGCCGCCAGGACCTCGCGAAGCTCCAGGACTTTCGCGCGCTGGGCGGTGCCCAGTCCTACCCGTCGCGGACCAAGGACACCGACGACGTGGATTTCTCGACCGGCTCGGTGGGGTTGGGCGTCGGCGCAACCCTCTTCGGCGCGATGGTGCGCGACTATGTGCACCATCACGGCCTGGCCGAGGGCCGGCCCAACGGCCGGCTGGTCGCCCTGATGGGCGACGCGGAGCTCGACGAGGGCAACGTGTTCGAGGCGCTCCTCGAGGGCTGGAAACACGATGTGCGGAACCTCTGGTGGGTGATCGACTACAACCGCCAGAGCCTGGACGGGGTGGTTCACGATTACCTGTTCCAGCGGATCAAGGACTTCTTCGGGACGGTCGGCTGGAACGTGGTCGAGCTCAAGTACGGCAAGCTGCAGGAAGCCGCGTTCCAGCGGCCCGGCGGCGACGCGCTCCGGAAGTGGATCGACGAATGCCCGAACCAGCTCTACTCGGCGCTGACATTCCAGGGCGGCGACGCGTGGCGGAACCACCTCGCGGCGGATATCGGCGACGTCGCCGGGATCAAGGCGCTGCTCGACGACCATGACGATGCGGCGCTGCACCGGCTGATGACCAACCTGGGCGGCCACGACATGTCCGCGACCCTCGAAGCCTTCGCCGATGTGGGCGACGACGACACGCCGCAATGCTTTGTCGCCTACACGATCAAGGGCTTCAACACGCCGCTCGCCGGGCACAAGGACAACCACTCCGGCCTGATGAACATCGAACAGATGACGTCATTCAAGGAGAGCCACGCGATCCGCGACGGCCACGAATGGGACGTCGCGGAGGGGCTGGACCTGTCCGAGGACACGCTCAAGGCGTTCCTCGCAGACGTGCCGTTCGCCCAGCGCCCCGCGCGCGAGACGTCCCCGAAGATTCCCGTGGCGGCCCTGCCCGCGCCCGCGGGCGCGCGGATGTCCACCCAGGAGGCCTTCGGCCAGATCCTGAACGATCTCGGGCGCGGAGACAGCGAGCTCGCAAGCCGGATCGTCACCACGACCCCCGACGTCACGGTCACCACCAACATGGCCGGCTGGGTGAACCAGCGCGGGCTCTTCCACCACGAGGACACCGCCGACGTGTTCCGGGAGGAGCAGGTCCCCTCGGCGTTCAAATGGTCCGCCGGTCCGAAGGGCCAGCACATCGAGCTGGGCATTGCCGAAAACAACCTGTTCCTGCTGCTCGCCGCGCTCGGCCTGTCGGACAAGCTGTTCGGGGCCCGCCTATTGCCCGTGGGCGCGCTCTATGACCCCTTCATCGCCCGCGGGCTCGATAGCCTGAACTACGCCTGTTACCAGGACGCCCGTTTCATGGCGGTCGCCACGCCGTCGGGGATCACGCTGGCTCCCGAGGGCGGCGCGCACCAGTCGATCAACTCGCCCCTGATCGGCCTGTCCCAGCCTGGCCTCACATCCTTCGAGCCCGCCTATGCCGACGAGCTGGCGCATATCATGGGCTGGGGCTTCGAGCACATGCAGGCCGATAACGGCGGCTCGATCTACCTTCGCCTGTCTACTCTCGCGATCGACCAGCCAAAGCGGGACTTCGCAACCATCGCCGACGACGTGCTCGCAGGCGCCTACTGGCTGCGCGAGCCCGCGCCCGGCGCGGAGCTGGCCATCGCCTACACCGGCGTGATCGCCCCCGAGGCGATCGCCGCGCACGAGGCGCTGCTCGAGGACATTCCGGGTGCCGGGCTCCTCGCCGTGACCTCCGCCGACCGGCTCTACCGGGACTGGCAGGCCGCGACCCGCGCCCATGTGAACGGCCCCGGCGTCGCGCCGTCGCACATCGAGCGGCTGCTGGGGCGGCTGGCACCCGACGCCGGACTGGTGACGGTCCTCGACGGGCACCCGGCGACGCTCGCCTGGCTCGGTGGCGTCGCCCGTCACGACATCGCGGCCCTGGGGGTGGAAAATTTCGGCCAGTCGGGCGATCTGCCCGACCTCTATCGCACCCACGGGATCGACGCCGACGCCATTCTCGATGGGGCCGCCGCCGTCATCACCCGGCGCATGCGCCGGCGTGGCGCGCTCCGGCCGACGGCGGCGTAGAAAGCCTCATCCTGAGGAGGGCCGCCAGGCCCGTCTCGAAGGATAGGGGCGCTGGCAACATGCTTCGAGACGGCGCTCCGCGCCCTCCTCAGCATGAGGGGAGCAGCTCTCGACCTATGCCGCCATCAGGCCGCGCGGCGCTCCTGGCGCGCGATATAGACGACGGCGCCGACGATGATGGCGCCGCCGACCCAGGTCCAGATCGTCGGCACCTCGGCAAAAATGAAGAAGCCCAGGGTCGAGGTCACAATCAGCCGGGAATAGTCATAGGACAACACGGCAGAGGCCTCGGCCGCGGTGAAGGCGCGCACCAGGCAGATATGCGCCCCGAGCCCCACCGCCCCGAGCATCGCCATCCAGAACAGCGCCATCGGGGTCGGCCACGCCCAGGCGAAAAGCGCCGGCACCAGCGTGAACGGCACCGCCGCGATCGCCAGCCAGGCGACGGTCGTGGTCGGCGCATCGTCGGCGGCCAGGTAGCGGATCATCAGGTTCGACCCGGCGATGAACAGGGCCGAGATCAGCGGCAGGGCGAACAGGATGTTCACGTCGCTCACGCCCGGGCGCAGCACTACCCAGACCCCGGCGAAGCCCACCAGGGTCGCGACCCAGCGCCGCGCGCGTACCACCTCGCCGAGCAGCAGCGCCGCCCCCACGATGCCGAAGAGCGGCGCGGCGAAGGTGAGCGCCGAGACCTCCGCCAGGGGCAGGTTGGCCTGGGCCATGACCAGCAGGATCAGCCCCGCCATCGAGAAGGCGGCGCGCAGGAGCTGGCCGAGCGGATGCGCCGAGCGGAGCGCTGTGCGCCGGTTGGCGACGATCCAGGGCAGGATCAGCAGGAAGAAGATCAGGGACCGCCAGAAGGAGACGATCAGGGGGTCGGCACCCTCGCCCACGGCGAACCGGACCCAGACCCCGTGGGTGCCGAAGAAGAGCGAGGCGCCCAGCATCCAGATCGCGCCACGGACGGTGCCGGGCAGCCGGGCGAAGGCGTCAAACAACGCGGTTGGGCACCGGTTCGCCGGCGAGCAGCAGGTCGAGCCCGTCGAGCAGCATGTCGCCCATCGCCGCGCGCGAGCGCTCGGCCCCGCTGCCGATATGGGGCGTCATGAAGACGTTGGGCAGCTCGAGATAGGCGGGATGGACATCATTCGGCTCGCCGTTGAACACGTCGAGCCCGGCGGCCGCGATCTTGCCGGACCGCAGCGCGGCGACCAGCGCCGCGTCATCGACCAATTCGCCGCGCGCGATGTTCACGACGACCGCTTCGTCCGGCAGGAGCGCGATCCGCTCGGCGTTGAGGAAGCCCCGGGTCTCGGGCGTCGCGGGGGCGCAGATCATCAGGAACGGGCTCGCGGGCAGAAGCGCCTCGACGCTGGTGTAGTAGCTCGCGCTCCTCTCCTCGTCGAAGGAGAGCCGCGATCGGTTGTGGTAGCGGATGGTCATGTCGAAGGCGCGGGCCCTGTCGGCGACGGTGCGTCCGATCCGTCCCATCCCGAAGATGCCGAGCGCGGAACCCGTGATCTCCTTGCCGATCATCTGGCGCGGCGACCAGCTCGTCCACGCGCCCGCCCGCATCATCGCCGCGCCCTCGGCCGCGCGCCGCGCGGCACCGAGCAGGAGCAGCATGCCGACCTCGGCCGTCGGCGCCGTCACGGCGTCGGGTGTGTTCAGGACTGCGATGCCCCGGGCCTTCGCCGCGTTGGTATCGATATGGTCGAGGCCGACGGACAGCGTCAGGATCGCGCGGACGCTGTCAGGCAACCGGTCGATGAGGGCCGCATCCATGGGCTCGGTCACGCAGATCAGGAGCGCGTCCATGCCATCGGCCGCCGCGACCAGTTCGTCGGCGGACATGATGTGGTCGTCCTCGTTGATCGCCGTGTCATACTCGGCGGCGAGCCGCGCCTCGGTCGCCGCGAGATGGCGCCGGGTCACGTAGATCCTCGGCCTGTCGGTCATCCGCTCCGGCCCCGCTGTTTCCCCCGCCAACGCTGTTAGCACTTTTCGGTGATACCCGCACCCGCCCGGGCTGGCTAGAGTGCGGGAAGCTCATGACGGGAGAGAGAAGATGCGCCTCGAAAACAAGACCGCCATCGTGACCGGCGCAGGGTCGGGCTTCGGCGAAGGCATTGCCGCGACGCTCGCGCGCGAGGGCGCAGCTGTGATCGTCTGCGACGTGAACGCCGACGGCGGCAACCGGGTCGCCGGAGAGATCACCGCCGCCGGGGGGCGAGCGCTCTTCGACGCCGCCGACGTGACCCGGGCCGACGCGGTGCAGGCCATGGTGGACCGGGCGGTCGCGGAGTTCGGCGGCCTCGACATCCTGGTCAACAACGCCGGGGTGTCGCATCACCGGAAGCCCATGCTCGACGTGACGGAGGCCGAGCTCGACCGGATTCTCGCGGTAAACGTGAAGGGGCTGTTTCACACCGCCAACGCGGCGATCCCGGCGATGCGCGCGAACGACCGTGGCGGCGTGATCGTCAACATCGCCTCGACGGGCGCGGTCCGCCCCCGGCCCGGCCTCACCTGGTACAACGCGACCAAGGGGGCGGTGACGACGCTCACCAGGTCGATGGCGATCGAGCTGGCCGAGGACAAGATCCGGGTTAACGCGGTGAACCCGGTCGCCGGCGACACGCCCCTGCTCGCGACGTTCATGGGCGAGGACACGCCGGAGAATCGCGAGGCGTTCCGCCAGTCCGTGCCGCTGGGCCGGCTGTCGACGCCCGAGGACGTGGCGAACGCGGTGCTCTATCTCGCGTCGGACGAGGCGGCGCTGGTGACCGGCGTCTGCCTGGAGGTGGACGGCGGCCGCTGCATCTAGCCGCGAGGGCTAGCGCGGCATCTGGTCGAGCATCTGGCGAAGCGTGTCGCGCACCCGGCGGTGCATCGCCTCGAACGGCTTGCGGTCGAAGCGTATCCGCGCGCCGCAGCGCGGGCGTTCGGCCGCGAGGTCCGCGACGATGCTCTCGGGCATGGTGAACATCACAAAGCGGTCGCGCGGCAGGATCTGGGTCTGCGCGCCCGGGTCGTCGCCGCCGAAGCCGAAGCGGATGGCGCTGGACCGGAAATGCTCGAAGCCCGGATGGGGGCTTTCCTCGATATCGGTGTAGGTGGCGCGGATATCGCCCACGACGCGGTCGGGAATCCGGACGATGAAGGCCTGGGACGGCCCCGGGTCGACCTCGCTCCGCCGCAGCATCACCTCGCGATGCTCGGGCGCGCGGCCGATCACCTCGAAGCATTCGACGGCGGAGAGGTCGATCGTATAGACGTTGCGCCGTTCCTGGGCCTGCGCGGGGGCCGCGAGCAGGCCCAGCACCAACGGCATCAAGATCCAGCGCCCCATCGGCCTACTCCGCGTGCACCGCAGCGGCGAGTTCCTGGTGGGTGGTCATCCAGACCCAGTCCACGTTCATCACCGCCTCGATGGCGGCGCGGAACTCGATCGCGCCATAGGGCCGGCCGAACACATGGGCATGCGCCGTGATGTCGATCACCGCCGGCGGCCGGCCGATCGTGTCGTACTTCTCGACGATGCGCTTGAGCACGTCGGAATAGGCCTGGGGCGGGTTGCCGTAGCGCATGTAGAGCGGCAGGTCGTTGATCTCCATGGTGAAGGGGATCGCGGCGAGCGGACCGGCCGGGGTGTCGAGCCTGTAGGGCAGGTCGGCGTTGAAATAGTCGATGTGCCACTCGAACCCGTTCTCGACCAGGAGCTCGGCGGTGTTCGCGCTCGGCGTGCCGCGCGGGCTGGCGAAGCCCTTGGGCGCCTTGCCGACCACGTCGGCGAAGAGCGCTGCCCCCTTCTTCAGGTCGGCCTCTTCCTCGGCGCGTTCCTGGTAGATCGGGAGGTCGTTCTGCATCCACGCATGGGCGCCGATGAAGTGGCCGTCGGCGTCGATCCGGCGCAAGAGCTCGGGCCATTTCTCGGCGATGATGCCGCTGGCATAGGTGCCGCAGGGAACCCCCAGCTCGCCGACGATGTCGAGCAGGCGCGGGGCGCCGTGGGTCATGCCGTACTCGGCCCAGGAGCGGGACTGGGTGTCGAGGTTGCCGGCCTTGAGCGGGTTGCCCATGGGGCCGATGCCCGGCGCGGCGTCGTCGGTCCACGCCTCGCACATGATATTGACGGAGACGGCGAGCGCCTTGCCCTCCGGCCAGCCCTTCGGTGCGTCCTGAACGTCCATGCGTCTCTCCCTGACGGTCCTGTTGCCCACAGCCGCCCCATATTGCGAGGGGCGCTGCGTACTGTGATGATACCGCAACGAAACGATACGCGCCGCCGCGAAACCCGGCGCGATTCATAATTGGCCGACGGGGGCGAACGCAATGCTCAAGACCACGATCACCGGCAGCCTGCCGAAGCCGTCCTGGCTGGCCCAGCCCGAGACCCTATGGGCGCCCTGGGCCGCCGAGGACCCGGCGAAGCTGGAGGAGGCCAAGCAGGATGCTGTGCGGCTCGCGATCCGCGATCAGGAACAGGCCGGCATCGACATCGTCACCGACGGCGAACAGTCGCGCCAGCACTTCGTCCACGGCATCCTCGAGAAGATCGAGGGGATCGACTTCGAGAAGAAGACCCGGATCGGCATCCGCGACGACCGCTACGACGCCGACTGCCCCACCGTGACATCCGAGTTGAAGCGGATGGGCTCGATCCATGGCGACGAGGTCGCGTTCGCCCGGGCCCAGACCGACCGTCAGCTAAAGTTCACCATGCCCGGGCCGATGACCATCGTGGACACGCTGGCCGACGAGCATTACGGCGACCGGCCGAAGATGGCGATGGCATTCGCCGAGATTCTCAACGAGGAGGCAAAGGAGCTGGTGGCGGCCGGGGTCGATGCGCTGCAGTTCGACGAGCCGGCCTTCAACGTCTATCTCGACGCGGTGTCGACCTGGGGCGTGGAAGCGCTCAACCGCGCGGTCGAGGGGCTCGACTGCACGACGGCCGTCCACATCTGCTACGGCTACGGGATCGAGGCGAACCTGCAGTGGAAGGCGACACTCGGCGACGTGTGGGAGCAGTATGCGGCGATCCTGCCGGCGCTGGCGGAGAGCGACATCGACCAGGTCTCGCTCGAGTTCGCCGGCTCGCGGGTGCCCATGGAGGTGATCAAGCTGCTCGACGGCAAGAAGGACGTGCTGGTCGGCGCGATCGACGTGACGACGCTCATGGCGGCGAGCCCGGAGGAGGTCGCCGCGGTGATCCGCGAGGCCCTGGAATACACCACGCCCGAGCGCATCTTCCCCTGCACCAACTGCGGGATGGTGCCACTGCCCCGCTCCGTCTCCCAGGGCAAGCTCCGGGCGCTCGGCGCCGGCGCGGCGCTGGTCCGCGCGGAACTCTAGGCGCAGATATGGCCCATCTCGACATCAACGGCGTCCGGCTCTGGGTCGAGACGGAGGGCCCGGACGACGCCCCGGCGCTGGTGTTCGTGCACGAGTTCGGCGGCGACCACCGGTCGTGGCGGGGCCAGGTTGATCATTTCCGCGACCGGTTCCGCTGCGTCACCTACAGCGCGCGCGGCTATCCGCCCTCGGACGTGCCCGACGACGAGGACGCCTACGGCCAGGACATCGCGACAGCCGACCTGCTCGGCGTGCTGGATGCGCTTGAGATCGAGCGCGCGCACCTGGTGGGACTCAGCATGGGCGCTTACACCTGCCTGCGTTTCGTGCTGGCCCACCCGGACCGGGTGATCAGCGCCGTCGCCGCCAGCGGCGGCTCGGGCTCGTTCCCGGAGACCCGGGACGGCTTCCTGGCCGAGACGCGCACGCTCGCCGACCACATTCTCGCGGAAGGGACCCTCGACCTGCCCGGCTTCGCGTCGAGCACGACCCGCATCCAGCTCAAACTGAAGAACCCCGAGGCCTGGCTGGAATTCGCCGATCATTTCGCCGAACACTCGCCCATGGGCTCGGCCTACACGCTGCGCCGGGTGCAGGCGGGCCGGCCCTCGCTCTACGATTTCAAGGCCGCACTCGGCGCGGTCACCACGCCCGTCCTGCTGATGATCGGCGACGAGGACGAACCGTGCATCGACACCAACATCTTCCTGAAGCGCGCGATGCCGTCGGCCGGACTGGTGACGTTCCCCAAGAGCGGACACCTGATCAATCTCGAGGACCCGGCCGCGTTCAACGCCGCGGTCGACGCTTTCCATCGCGATGTCGCGGACGACCGCTGGCCGTTGCGCGACGGCGCGACGACCGGCACCAGCGCCTACCTGTCACAAGAGGACACATGAGCAACGACGACCGCATTGTCTCCGCCGAGGCGCTGAAGGACTTCACCAAGGCGCTGCTGCGCACCGCCGACGTGTCGGAAGAGCATGCCGAGACCTGGGCCGATATCCTGGTCTGGGCGAACCTGCGGGGCATGGATTCCCATGGCGTGCTGCGGGTGCCGCGCTACATCGCCTACATGAAGAACGGCAACATCCACGCCAAGCCCGACATGAAGCTCGAGAAACGCGCGGGCGCCATCGCGATCCTCGATTCCGACTGGGCGCCGGGCCCCGTCGCCATGACCCGGGCGATGGACGAGGCGATCGACCGGGCCCGGGAGTGCCATGTGGGCTGGTGCATCGTCCGCAACATCACCCATGGCGGTGCCATCGGCTACTACGCGCTGCAGGCCGCGCAGGCGGGCTTCGCGGGAATCGTGATCACCGCGTCGCGGCCGATGATGGCCTATCACGGCTCGAAGGTAGCCGGCGCCTCGACCAACCCGCTGGCGATCGCCGTTCCCGGCGGCGAGCACCCGCCGCTGGTCCTCGACATGTCCACCGCGACGGTCTCCATGGGCAAGATCCTCGCGGCCCAGGACAGCGGCACCCCCATCCCCGACGGCTGGGGGATCGACGCCGAAGGCCACAACACGAACGACGCGAACGCCGTTGCGACCCTGATGCCGCTGGGCGGCGCGAAGGGCTCGGGCCTGTCGATGATGATCGAGTGCATGGTGAGCCTGTTCGCGAGCAACCCGCTGGTCGAGCCGAACATCCGGCCCGGCGCGAACCCGACCGGCTACCGCCAGAACGGGCTCGCCGCCGCGATCGACATCTCGGCCTTCACCGACCTCGACACCTACCGGTCGGAGATCGACCAGCTCGCCGAGGGCCTGAAGGCGCTGCCGAAGGCCGACGGCGTGGACGAGATCTACGCGCCCGGCGAACGCGGCGACGCAGTGCTGGCCGCGCGCATGAAGAACGGCATCCCGCTGCCGCCCGGCACCTGGGACCGGCTCAAGGCCGAGGCGGACAAGCTCGGCATCGCCATGCCGGAGACGCGGTAGGCACGGGCGGGTACGCGACGCGCCACAAAAAGAGATGGCCGGGTCGAGCCCGGCCATGACAAAAAATTTATGCGTCATGCGCGGACTTGATCCGCGCATCTCTGTTACGGCGGTTCAGGAAGCCGGCACCTCGAGGCCGAGCAGCGCCGCGGCGTTCGCGCCCATTACCAGCGCCTTGTCGTCCTCGGACAGGTCCCTCACCGAATCCACATGCCCGACGGGATCGGTCTCGGCCATGTCGTAGGGATAGTCCGTGCCCATGATGATGTGATCCGCGCCCCAGGTCTCGATGAGGTAACGGAGCTGGTGCTCGGTGAAGACCACCGTGTCGAAGTAGAGCTTCTTCACATACTCGGACGGCGGCTTGGAGATCACGGCGCGGCAGTCATCGCGCAGGTGATAGGGGTGATCGAAGCGTCCGGAATAGGCCGGCACATAGCCGCCGCCATGGGCGATGCAGATCTTCAGCCCCGGATAGGTCTCGAGATAGCCATCGAACACCAGGTGGCCGACCGCCAGCGCGGATTCGAGCGGGTGGCCAATCGTGTTGCGGAAATAATGGTCGGACATGCGCTCCTTGTAGGAGGTGCCGATGGGATGCATGAAAATCACGACCCCCAGCTCCTCGACGCGGGCGAAGAACTTCTCGAGGCCCGCGCGCGTCAGGTCCTGCCCGTTCACGTTGGTCGAGATCTCGACGCCGCGCATGCCCAGGTCGTTGACGCAGCGGTCGAGCTCGGCGACCGCGATGTCGGCATCCTGGAGCGGCACCGTGCACATGCCGACGAAGCGGTCCGGGTGCTGGGCGCAGATCTCGGCGATCCGGTCGTTCACCACATGGGCGGTGTCGCGCGCGAAGCCGGCCTCGTAGGCATAGTTGTAGTGGAACGGCGCGGGCGAGATCGCCTGCACGTCGATACCGGACGCGTCCATGTCGGCAATCCGGACCGCCGGGTCGGTCAGCTTGTCGAGGATGTCCTGGTGCTGCTGGCGGTTGATCGCCGCCGTCACCTCGTTCGAGTCCACATAGAGGTTCTTCTGATCGGCCGCCTCGGCGTCCTTCAGCATCGCGTCGGCCTCGGGCACATGCACGTGGCAGTGAATGTCGACGGTGAAGTGTTTCTTGCCGTTGCTGACCGTCTGGCCGTGATCGGCTGCCGGCGCATGGGTGTGCTTGTGGGCCGGATTGGAACAGGTAAAGAGCATCGTGGTTTCCCTTCGGGGATGGATTGGATGTGGGTCGGCTAAAGCTTCAGAAGCTTCGCCGCGTTCTCGCCGAGAATGGCGCGTTTCTGGTCGTCGGACAGGTTCGACCCCATGACGTGGCCCACCGGATCGGTCTCGGCCATGTCGTAGGGATAGTCGGTGCCCATGATCACATGCTCGGCGCCGTAGTGATTGGCCAGGAACTCGAGCTGGTCGTGGGTGAAGACCACGCTGTCAAAGTAGAAGCGCTCGAGATAGGAGCCCGGCCGCTTGCCGTCCGCCAGCTCGCGCTGCATGTCGCCGCGCAGCGGATGCGCGTGGTCGATGCGGCCCGGATAGGACCCGAGGAAGCCGCCGCCATGGGCGAGTACCACCTTGAGCCCCGGGTGCCGGTCCATCACACCGTCGAAGATCAGGTAGTGGACCGCAACCGTGGTCGCCAGCGGATTGCCGATGATGTTGGAGAAGTAGTGGTCCGCCAGCCGGTCGCCCTTGGCGAAGCCCGACGGGTGGATGAAGACGATGACGTCGAGCTCCTCGCACTTGGCCCAGAACGGATCGAGGCCCGCCTTGGAGAGCTCCTGGCCGGCGACGTCGGCGTTGATCTCCACGCCGCGCATGCCCATGTCCTTCACGGCGCGCTCAAGCTCGGCGACGGCCATTTGCGGATCCTGCAGGGGCACGGTGCACAGGCCGACAAAACGGTCGGGATGCTCGCCGACCACCTCGGCCAGCTTGTTGTTGACCGTCTGCGCCACCTCGCGGCCCAGGTCCGGCTCCGCCCAGTAGCAGTAATGGTTCGGCGCGGTGGAGATCGCCTGCACGTCGACCCCGGTCGCGTCCATCTCGGCCAGACGCAGGGACGAGTCCGTGATCTTGGGCATGATGTCCTGGCCGTGGGCCATCTGGAACTTGCGGGTCTCGTCGTTGGCAAACCAGAGCAGCGGCTCGTTCTGGAGATCGAAGACCTCCTTCACCAGTGCGTCCGCCTCGGGGACATGCAGGTGGCAGTGGATGTCAACCGTGCGCACGCCGAGCTTCTCGACCTTGACGGTATGCCCGCCCGCGTCGCTGGCGGGGGCGTGGGCGGCATGCCCGCGGGGATGTCCCTGGAGATGATTGTGGCCGCATTTGAAAAGCATGTGTCTTCCTTCCCGGCTTGGCGGGTTCATTTATGGGACTCGGCAATTGTCAGGAGAAATCCCGGGTCGCCGGCGGGCGCGATTATACAGAAGGAAAACCGTGCGAAAAGTGGCTGAAAACGGCCTCCGCTATTCCATCCCGGCGGGCGCGAATGCTATCGTTTCCACAATCGGAAAAACAAAGCATCGGCGCATTCGCGCGGGTTTCCCGGGGGAGTAACACACCATGGCATCCGGACAGTTCGGAATTTCCCAGCATGTCACGCGGCGCGAGGACGCGCGGCTGATCACCGGTGGCGGCGCCTACGCCGACGACACCGGCTTCGAGGGGCAGGCATTCGCCGCCTTCCTGCGCGCGCCCATCGGCCATGGGGTGATCAAATCGGTCGACACGTCGGCGGCGGCGAGCGCGCCGGGCGTGATCGCAGTCTACACGGGGCAGGACCTGCGCGACGCGGGCATCGGCGCGATCCCCAACGTCACGCCGTTCCCGAACCGGGACGGATCCGAGATGCTGCGCACCCAGCGCCCGGCCGTCGCCGTCGACAAGATCTATCATGTGGGCGAGATCGTCGCGGTGGTGGTCGCCGAGAGCACGGCGCTGGCCCAGGACGCCGTCGACCTGATCGACCTGGACGTGGACACGCTGCCGGCGCTGACCGATGTGCGCGAGGCGGCGAAACCCGGCGCACCGCAGCTGCATGAGAATATCCCCGGCAACGTCTGCCTCGATTTCCAGATCGGCGACGAGGCGAAGGCGAAGGCCGCGATCGCGGGTGCCGCCCATGTGGTGGAGCTGACACTGACGACCAACCGGCTGGCCGTGGCGGCGATGGAGCCGCGCAGCGCGGCCGCGCGCTTCGACCCGGCCGCGAATGACGGCGCCGGGCGATACGACCTGATCACGGGATCCCAGGGCGTGAACGCCATGCGGAACATGCTCGCCGGCGCGATCTTCGACGTGCCCCATGAGCAGATGCATGTGATGACCAACGATGTAGGCGGCGGCTTCGGCATGAAGACGCAGGCCTATCCGGAGTATGTGGCGATCCTGTTCGCGGCGAAGGCCTGCGGCAAACCCGTCAAGTGGCAGGGCACGCGATCCGAGGCGTTCCTCGCCGACAACCAGGCCCGCGACGGGGTGATGCACGGCACCATGGCCTTCGACGAAGACGGGAAAATCCAGGGCTTCCGGGTCGACATGATCGCGGCGATGGGCGGCTATCTCTCGTCCCACGGCCCGGCCGCGGCAACCCGTAACGTCTGCAACTGCCTGACCGGCTGCTACGACAACCCGGCGCTGGAATTCCAGGTGAAGTGCCTGATGACCAACAACATCCCCATCGGCCCCTATCGCGGCGCCGGGCGGCCCGAGGCGGCCTACATGCTGGAGCGGATGATGGACCATGCGGCGCGCCAGCTCGGAATCGACCGGGTGGAGCTGCGCCGGCGGAACTTCATCAAGCCCGACCAGATGCCCTACACCACCTCGCTTTCGCAGGTATATGATTCCGGCGAGTTCGAGGCCGAGATGGACAAGGCCCTCGCGCTGGCCGAATGGGACAGTTTCGAGGAACGCCGCGCGGCAAGCGCAGCCAATGGCAAGCTGCGCGGCATCGGCATGTCCTGCTTCGTGGAGACCGCGGGCGGCATGTTGCAGGAGGGCGCCAAGCTCGCCATCGGCGAGGACGGCACCGTCGAGGCCCGGCTGGCCGTCCAGTCCAACGGCCAGGGACATGTCACCAGCTTCGCGCAGGTCGTCTCCGAGCTGCTGCAGGTCCCCTACGAGAAGGTGCGCATCATCGAGGGCGACAGCTTCGAGACCCCGGGCACCGGCTTCGCCTCGGTCGCCTCGCGCTCGATGGCGCTGGCCAGCGGCGCGATCTCGCTGACGGCCGACGCCATGATCGACAAGGGGCGTAAACTCGCCGGCCATGTGCTGGAGGCCGCGGAGGCGGACATCGAGTATGCGGATGGCACCTTCACCGTCGCCGGGACCGACCGGTCAATCGACATCTTCGCGCTCGAAGAACAGGCCCGGTCCCTGGGCGACCTGCCCGAGGGCATCCCGGACAGTTTGGCGTCGGAAGAGGATTTCGACTCGCCCGAACAGACCTATCCCAATGGCTGTCACATCTGCGAGGTTGAGATCGAGCCCGAGACCGGCGTCATCGACGTGCTGAGCTATATCGCCGTCGATGATTGCGGCACGGTCATCAACCCGATGATCGTCCACGGCCAGGTGCATGGCGGCGTCGCCCAGGGCCTCGGTCAGATCCTCGGCGAGCATGCCGTCTATGACGAGGATGGCCAGCTGCTGGCCGGCTCCTTCATGGACTACATGATGCCGCGGGCCGACGACATGCCCGACATGAAGCTCGGCTTCCACTCGGTGCCCTGCACCACCAACCCGGTGGGCGCCAAGGGCGCCGGCGAGGCCGGCACCACCGGTGCACTGGCCGCCGGCATGAACGCCATCGTCGACGCGCTTTCGGTACACGGCATCACCGAATTCGACATGCCTGCCACGCCGCCGCGGGTCTGGGCGGCCCTGAACCGGAACTAGGTCGGAACCCGGGCGGGTTTGAAACCCGCCCGCCGCAAACGAAAAAGGGCGGGTCCGAGACCCGCCCTTCTCTATTTCGGCATCAACCTCGTGTCAGGCGGCGGCAAGCGGCCGCGCATCGAGGGTTTTCATGAAGAGATGCGCGGCGTGGTAGATCGCCAGGAAGGTGCCGATCTCCATGATCTGCGCCTCCGTCCAGTGTTCGCGCATCTGCTCGTAGAAGATCGCATCGACCTTGTCGGGGTCGAGGAAGAGCTGGTCGGAGAAGCGCAAGGCCATCCGTTCCGCCTCGGTGAAGAGCTCCGAATCCTCGTAATCGTCGCAGCCGGCGTCGATGCGTTCCTCGGTCAGGCCTTCTGCAATCGCACGCTTGGAGCGCAGCGCCGAGAAATACGGATCCTCGACGAACCGCGCGAGCTGGATGCGGATGATCTCCTTGAGCTGGTGATCGACCGTGCCCTTGGTGTGCAGCTCGAGCATCACGCCCAGGAGCGTCTTCGCCTGGGCCGGGACCCGCGCGATGATGCGCGGAAACAGCTCATCCGGCACGCCGAGTTCGACGCACTGGGCCGTGAGATCACGCAGTTCCGGATCCTCGATCTGGTCGAGTTCGAGAGGTGCAAGCCGGGACATTATTCCGCCGCCTCGCCCTGGAGCGATTCCGGTTTGTCACCGTAGATCGCCATGGATTCTTCCTGGCTCACCAGACGGCCGTCCGGCGCGAACATCGGGAAGAATTTCAACGACCCGAAGAAAGTGTGGAAGCCGAGATTGCCAACCAGGAACATCCCCAGTTCGGCGATCTCGTCCTCGCTCAGATGGGCGCGCAGATCGTCCCAGTCGTCATCATCGAAGGAATCCGCATCCGTCGAGATTTTCTCGACATAGCGCATGATCGCCTTCTCCTTCTCGGAGAAGACATCGCTGCCGGCATGGTTGTTGATGCCGTCGTCGAGGAGTTTTTCGTCAAGTCCTTCCCGCTTCGCCGAAGCAGAACGAACGTTGCCTCAATAACTGCAATGGGCCATGCGCGACAGCATCACCCGGATGACTTCCTTGAGCTTGTGGTCGAGGGCCCCCTCGTTAAAGACACTGGTCCAGAACAGGTACGCCTTCTCGGCGAGGTCCACATTGTGACCCATGACCGCGTGGAAGCCGGGGTCCGGCGCGCGCAGTTCGAGGGATTTCTCGATATACGGCTTGAGCTTGGTCTTCTTCAGCTCTTCGATATCGAGCAGGGTGATATTCGGCATATCGCTCTCTCAATCGTTTGGTGCTGACGCACCGTAGCAAAAATCAGATGTGTTCTCAGGCGTGTTCTTCAATGGCCTTCTTGAGAACCTGGCGGCGGTCGACGCCCGTGCGGGTCTCGACGACCGCGCCGTCCTTGAAGAACATGAGCGTCGGGAAGCCGCGCACGCCATAGCGCGACAGCAGATCGAGATTCTCGTCACCGTCCACGGTGCCGATGACCACATTCTCTGGCAGATCCTCGTTCACCTGTCCCAGGATCTTCTTGAGCTGTTTGCACGGCACGCAGGACTTGGACCAGAAGTCGACCACCGTCAGCCCGTCGCGTTCGAGGACTTCGGTGTCGAAGTTGGAATCGTCGAAAATCGCAAGATCTTCTAGCGCCATAGCTTCACTCCTCGTGGCGAATGTCCGACACAATATATAGCGAAGCCCCCGGGTACGGACAAACGCATGCCCGGCACAAATCATATGCGTCGCACCGGGACCGGAATCGCGGATTTCCGGGGGTTCGGGGATCGAAGCCTCCAGCGGAACGCGAAACTTCACGCCCGTCGCGCGGTTCAGCCATGCACCCGCTGCAAACGCACCCGCACGGCGCGCACCTAACGCGCCGGCACCTGGGAGAGTTCCCGCGCCGCGTTGTCCGCGCTGCCCTGCGCCGCCTCGAGCGCCTCGTCGAGCGCGCTCTTCGGCGCGACACGCGACCAGTTCCGCAAAAGGTTCACACCCGCCGCGCGCAGCCGGTTCATATACATATCGACCGCTGCCGTCCCCGGCCGGTCCGCCGCGTCGTTTGCCTCGGCCCAGCTCCGTGCAATCGGCGGCAGGCTGTCGGCCCACTGGAAGCGCCGGGTCTTGAGCAGCTTGGCCGCGCGCACCCCCTGGGCCTTCAGCTCGGCCGCGGCCTGGGCGCCGGCGGCGCAATAGGCCTCGGCGGCCGCCCCGGTGAACGCCGCACCTGCCTCGGCGATGGCGGCCCGCACCGCCTCGGGCAACGCAGCGAGCCGTTCGGAGTTAACGGTCAGAACAAAGGGCACCTGCGCACCGAAGCCCGTCCGGGTGTAGTGATCGGCGAACCGCCTGAGGCCGACCCGGGCGATTTCCGATGTCGGCAAGAGTGCCGCGTCCAGCTCGCCCGCTTCCATGCGTGCGCCCATCGTGTCGTCGGGCAGGCGCCGGGGAACGCCCTGCACACCCGCGACCCAGCTCTCCAGCCGGTCGACCATGCCGACCCGGACACCGCGCAGCTCGTCGGCGTTGCGGACCGAGCGGACCGCGATGAAGTTGTACCCGTCGCTGGCGATGCCCGACACGAAGGCCTGGCGCGCCGCCGCGATGTCGTCGGTCATGCCCGGCAGTTCCGTATGCAGTGCCTGGTAGGCAGCGCCCACGACGGCGCAGTTCTCGGTGGTGAACGGCATCTGGAAGGTCAGGTTCTGGAGCGGCAGGCGCCGGGTTTCATGGTTGACCGCGACCACGGCGAACAGCGCGAGATTGTCTTCCGCCGCCTCGAGCGCGCCGCCCATGCGCGCGAGCGTCCCGGCGTGCAGCTCGTCCCAGACGATCTCGCCACCCCCCGAATCGGCGACGCGGCGCGTGACCTCGTCCTGGAAATGGGTCCGCACAATCCGCGGGACCACATGATCGTGCGGCAGCCCGCTCGTCACGGACAGGCGCAGCGGCTCTCCCGCCGCGGACGGTGCAATGCTGACGGCGGACAGGAACAGGCCCGCGAAAAGGGTTCGTGCAATCATTCCGGCGCCTCGATCCTTCCTGGGTCGGCCGCACGCGTCCGATCTTCGGACGCGCGGGTGCGCATTGAGGCGACCATCCTGCCGGTGAAAGGTTAACCAACGGCATACATGACGAAGTGTTTCGACAGGCAAAACGACGGGCAGGGCACCGTTGAAACCCCGCGGAGACACGTGATGAAGTGCCCACATCGAATATTGCGGGATGCAGGAGAAAGCGCACATGAAGACCATCGACATCGGGCCCGACGGCATGGCCGAACACATCGTGCGCCGCGCGGGATGGCACCCGAAGCAGGGCAACTACACCGAGCTCGGCATCCCGACCGAGGCCTACGAGATGCTGACGGCGAAGACCCTCTACACCTTGCTCGCGCCCGGCAATGCGGCGGGCTCGCACCAGTTCACCTCGGCGAAGGGGCCGGACGGTCTGTCCATCTCCATCGCCGAATGCCCGCCCGGCGACGGCCCGATGCTGCACGCCCACATGGAGACCCACGAGATCTTCTTCTGCCTCGAGGGGCGCTTCGAGATCAGCTGGGGCGACGCGGGCGAGCATTCCGATGTGCTCGACCGCTTCGACATGGTCGACGTGCCGCTGGGCGTCACCCGCGCGTTCCGCAACATCGGCGACGACACGGCGCTGTTGCTGGTTATCATCCTCGGCGGCAACCAGAACGACATCGGCTATGCCCGCACAGTCGGCGACGAGGTGGCCGCAAAGTACGGCGCGGATGTACGTGACGCGATCGAGGCCCACACCTCGATGAAGTTCAACGTGGGAGCCGAATGATGGCGGCCAGGACCGCCTACAAGCGCCGCGCCGGAGAGGGCATCGAGCTGCCGCCCGAGACCGTCGCCCGGTCGATCGCGCCCTTCGAATCACTCGAGCCGGACCCGGACGCGTTCCGCGACGCCAACGACCCCGACCTGCGCCTGGGCATCCGCTGGGTCATCTCGCCGGACAACATGGCCGGCCCGGCGGCGATCGACGCGCCGCACTCGTTCCACCTCTGCTACATCCAGTCCGAACCGGGCCATCACCCGGTGCTGCACGCCCACGAATACACCGAGACCTTCATCTGCATGCGCGGCCAGTACACGATCCACTGGGGCAACGAAGGCCGGAACAAGGTCGTCCTCAACCCCTATGACACCTTCTCGGTGCCGCCGCACCTGATGCGCTCGGTCGAGAACACCGGCGATGAAGTGGGCATGGTGATGGTGATCTATGGCGACCATCCCGACCCCAATGCCGGGATTGTCGTTCCCCAGGCGATCATCGACGCAGACCGCGCCGCGGGCCGCGACATCTAGACTGCGTGCCCCTACTCGGCGGCTGCCTCGTGGCCGGCGAGATCGAAGGCCTCTGCCAGCAGCTCGTAGGAGCGAACCCGCTTCTCGAAGTCATGGGTGATGGTGAGGACGAGCAATTCCTCGAAACCGTGTTCGTCGGCGAATTCCGATAGGCGGGCATGCAGGCTTTCGGGCGTACCGGCAAACCTGTTCGCCTTGTTCGCCTCGACGACCCGGCGCTCCTGAGGGTTGTAGTCGTAGGCCAGCGCCTCGTCCGGGTGGGGATAGGGCAGATGCTGGCCATAGTTGAGCTTGAGCCGCCAGAGATCGCGGCTGGCGGCCAGGTAGTCCGCCTCCTCCTGGGTATCGGCGCAGATCACGAACACGCCGGCATTGGCCCGCGGGGCGGCGAGATGATCGGACGGCTCGAACTTCTCCCGGTAGTACTTCATCACCGGTCCGGTCACCTGGGGCGCGATGAAGTGGGCGAAGGAATAGGCGAGCCCGAAATGGGCCGCGTAGGCTGCGCTCTGGTCGCTGGAGCCGAGCAGCCAGACTTCCGGCGCATCGGCCACCGACGGGGTGGCGCGGACATCGCGGAACGGCTTCGTCGCCGGAACCCCGTCGTCGAGGAAGGCCATCATGTCGGCGATCTTGGTCGGGAAATACTCGATCCCCACCTCGCTGCCATAGGCGAGCGCGGCGGCAGTGAGCCCGTCGCTGCCCGGCGCGCGACCGATCCCGAGATCGATCCGCCCGGGATAGAGATTCTCGAGCAGCTTGAAGTTCTCCGCCACCTTCAGCGGTGAGTAGTGGCTGAGCATCACCCCGCCGGAGCCGACGCGGATGCGGTTCGTGGCCGCCGCGACACGGGTCACCATGATCTCGGGCGAGGAGCCCGCGAAACCCGCGGTGCCGTGATGCTCGGCGAGCCAGTAGCGCGAATAGCCGAGCCGCTCGGTCGCCTGGGCCAACGCGATGGTCTCCTCGAGCGCGGTGCGGGCGTCGCCGCCGGCGCGCACAGGCGACTGGTCGAGAACGGAAAGCTTCACCATAGGGATATATCTAGCACGGCCCGGCGGCGTGACAATGCCGCGTCACGACGGGTCCGCGCGGCGCGGCTGCAGGAAGACCGTCGCCAGGATGCCGGCGGTCACCACCAGCGCGCCGACGATGTTCAGCAGCGTGGGTTCCTCGCCCAGCGTCGGGATCGCGGCGACCAGCGCGAGCGCCGGCACCCAGGAGCCAACGGCGGCCTGGCGGGTCGGGCCGATGGTCTTCACCGCATAGGCGTGGCCGAAGATGCACAGGAACGCGCCGAACACCCCGTGGACGACCGACTGAAGGACGATGTCACCGAAGGGCGCGGTGAAAAGCGTCGAGGGCAGGAACAGGAGCCAGATCGGCACATAAACGAGCGCGTTGCCGACCAGCAGGGCGGCAAGCGACTGCATCACGCCGAGCCGGGCTGCCCGCATGCCGCCATACCAGACGGCAACCCACAGGGCGGCGCCAAGGAACAGCAGATATCCGCGCCACTGGCCGGCGACCGTACCACCGGCGAACGCATCCCAGCCGACCGCGCCCACGCCCGCGACGATGGTGGCGATTCCCGCCCATTGCCAGCGCCCCGGGCGGTCGCCCACCCAGGCCCAGGCGACGAACGCGGCAAAGACCGGCAGCGCGCCGTACATGACGACCGAGGCGTGGCCGACGGGCGCGAAGGTCATTCCGCCGAACAGCATCAGGATGAAGGGCGCACCGCCGAAAAAGGCGACGATCGCGTGGTCGCGCAACCGGACGCGCCAGGGGAAGTATCGGATGAGCAGCGGCAGCGCGAGGATCGCGGCGACCCCCATGCGCAGGCCCGCGAGATCGTAGATCGTCAGCGCGTCCGTGGTCGCGCCGAGCCGTCCCGCGATAAGCATCGCGACGACGCAGACGACCGTGCCGAGCCCGGCGGCGATGCCTCCCCAATCTTTCATATGTGCTGCCTACAACCGTTTGCGCGCCGAGGGAATCCTGTTCGTGACGGTTGTCCATCACAGGTGTTGGTCGCGAAACGGACTATATCAGTCTTGATCCCGACCGCCCCGACCGGAACAATCACGCCCCATGGCCGACCCCAGTCCCGACTTCTCCGCGATCCCCTCGCTCGACCGCCTGTTGCAGGCGCCGTCGGTCGCGACCCTCGTGGAGTCGCACGGACGCGCCGCGACGACGGCGGCGCTGCGCGCGGCGCTGGACGGCGCCCGCGGGACGATCGCGGCGGGCGATGCAACTGACCTCTCCGAGGAGGCTTTCGCGCGAACGGCCGCGGCGCAACTCGCGCGCGCGGCGGCCCCCGGGCTGCGCCGCGTCTTCAACCTGACCGGCACCGTGCTGCACACAAACCTGGGCCGGGCGCCGCTGGCCGAGGCGGCGATCGCGGCGATGGCCGAGGCCGCGCGCGGCGCAAGCAACCTGGAGTACGACCTCGACAGCGGCAAGCGCGGCGACCGGGACGTGCATGTCGAAGAACTGCTGTGCGAGCTGACCGGCGCGGAGGCCGCAACGGTCGTGAACAACAATGCCGGCGCCGTCCTGCTGCTCCTGAACGCGCTCGCGCTGCGCAGGGAAGTGCCCGTCTCGCGCGGCGAACTGGTGGAGATCGGCGGTGCGTTCCGGATTCCGGACATCATGGCGCGGGCGGGCGCCAAGCTGGTCGAGGTCGGCACCACCAACCGGACCCATGCCCGGGACTTCGAGGATGCAATCGGCGCCAGGACCGCTCTGGTGATGAAGGTCCACACGTCGAACTACACGGTCCAGGGCTTCACGGCCGACGTGCCCAAGGGCGATCTCGCCGGGATCGCCCACGCGGCGGACATCCCCTTCGCCGTCGATCTCGGCGCGGGAGCGCTGGTGGACCTCGAGCGCTGGGGCCTGCCCCACGAGCCCACCCCCCGCGAGACGCTCTCGGCGGGTGCGGACATCGTCACCTTCTCCGGCGACAAACTGCTGGGCGGCCCCCAGGCAGGGCTGATCGTCGGGCGCGCGGACCTGATCGCGCGGCTCAAGAAGAACCCTCTCAAACGTGCGCTCCGCTGCGACAAGGCGACCCTGGCCGCGCTGGCCGCGACCCTGATGCTCTACCGCGATCCCGACCGGCTGGCCGAACGGCTGCCCACGCTCAAGCTCCTGTCGCGTGGGGCGGACGATATTCGCGCCGTCGCTGGCCCGTTGCGCGACGCGGTTGGCGAGGCCGTCGGCGACGCGTTCACGGTCTCGGTCGAGGACTGCGCCGGACAGATCGGCTCGGGCGCGCTCCCGGTCGAGAGCCTGGCCAGCGCCGCACTGGTCATCCGGCCGTCCACGGCGCGCGGCCAGGGCGCGAAGCTTAAACGGCTGGCGGCATCGCTCCGCGCCTTGCCCGTCCCGGTCATCGGGCGCGTGCATGACGACGCGCTCTGGCTCGACCTGCGCTGCCTCGACGATACCAACGGCTTCCGCGCCCAGCTCCAGCATCTGCGCACATCATGATCATCGCGACCGCGGGCCATATCGATCACGGCAAGACCCTGCTCGTGAAATCGCTGACGGGCGTCGACGCCGACCGCCTGCCGGAAGAGAAAAAGCGCGGCATGACGCTCGATCTCGGCTTTGCGTACACCGACCTCGAGAACGGCGCGCGGCTCGGCTTCATCGACGTGCCGGGCCATGAACGCCTGGTCCACAACATGCTGGCGGGCGTGACCGGCATCGACTGCGCGCTGCTCGTGGTCGCGGCGGACGACGGCCCCATGCCCCAGACGCTCGAGCATCTGGCGATCCTCGATATCCTGGGCGTCTCGCGCGGGATGGTCGCGCTCACGAAGATCGACCGGGTGGACGCATCCCGCGTGGCCGAGGTCCGGGACGAGATCGAACTGCTGGTCGGTGAAACTTCACTGGCGGGCGCGACGGTCTTCCCGGTCTCGGCGGTCACCGGCGACGGGATCGAGGCGCTGCGCAAAGAAATCGCCGACATGGCCGCGGTCACCGAGGCGCGCTCCGGCGCCGGGCATTTCCGCCTCGCCGTCGACCGGGTGTTCACCGTCGCGGGCGCCGGCCTGGTGGTGACCGGCACCGCCTTCGCCGGCACGGTCTCCCGCGAGGACCGGCTGTGGATCGCGGGGCACGACGTGCAGGCGCGCGTCCGCGGCATTCACGCCAACAACACGGACAGCGAGACCGGCCGGGCCGGAGACCGGCTGGCGCTCAACCTCGCCGGGCTCGACAAGGACGACATCGTGCGCGGCGACTGGCTGGTCGCCAATCCCGGGCTCGGGCTCTACCGCAAGCTGGATGTCCGGCTGAACGTGGTCGCCGATGCCAAGCGGCCGCTGCGGCACTGGACCCCCGTCCATTTGCATCTCGGCGCACGGAACGTCACCGGCCGGGTGGCGATCCTGGGGGACGACAGCGCCGCGCCGGGGAGCGACGCGCTGGCGCAGCTCGTGCTGGACGCGCCCGTCGGCGCATGCGTACGCGACCGGTTCGTCATTCGCGACCAGTCGGCACAGGTCACGCTCGGCGGCGGACATGTGGTGGATCTGCATCCGCCGCGCCGGGGACGCGCCAGGCCGGAACGCCTCGACCTGCTCGACGCCCTCGACACGCCTGACGCCGAGACGGCGCTTGCCGGCGCGTTGACCCGGTCCCCGACCGGCCTGTCGATCGCCGACTTCTCGGCGGCCCGCAACCTGACCGGCCCCGAAATGTCGGCCGCCCTGGCGACAACCGGCGCGGTGTCGGCGGGAACCGGTGCGGACGCGCTTGCGATCGCGCAAGACGCCTGGGCCAGGCGGCGCGAGGAATTGCTTGCCGCCCTCGACCAGTTCCACACGCGCTATCCCGACCGGCTGGGCCCCGCCGCGGCACAGCTGCGCAAGAGCGTCGGCCGGTTCATCCCGGAGACACTGTTCGACGCAATCAGCGCGCAGCTGGTCGCCGACGGCACCCTGTCGAGCGACGGGATGCTGCTGCACCGCCCGGATCACCAGCCGGGGCTGACCGGCGACGACGCGAAGCGCTGGGAGGCGCTGCAGCCCTATCTGAACGAGACGCCCGCGAGCCCGCCCGTCGTGCACGACCTCGCCCAGGCCGCCGGCCTGCCGGTCAACGGCGTCGGAAAAACGCTGCGCCAGGCGGCGCGTATGGGCCTCGCCGTGCAGATCGCGGAGAACCGGTTCTTCACACCCGCCGCGCTGCGCGCGCACGCACGGACCTTCGAGACGATGATCGCCGCCGACGGCAGCGTCGGCGTGTCACCATTCCGCAAGGAAGCGGGAATCGGACGGAATCTCGCCGTCGAGGTGCTTGAGTATTTCGACCGGGTCGGCCTGTCACGGCGCGACGGGAACGTCCGTCATCAACTCCTGCCGGTGGAAGAAGTGTTCGGCGCCTAAGTCCGGGCTCAGGGGCGCACGAACGCGTAGCTGACCACCTGGCGGACGTTGTCGGTGGCGCGCACGGTCGCAATCGCCTTCTCGAGCTCCTCCTGGGAGCGCGCGCGGCCCATCAGATAGACGGTGCCGAAGGAATCCGCAGCCGTACGGAAGTTCACGTCAGCGACCCCCCGGGTCGAGACCATCTCGATATCGACCTTGGTTTCCAGTACCAGGACGTCGTCCCAGCCCAGGAGCTCGTCCTTCCGGCGTTCACGCTCTTCATCGGTGAGCACATGGGCGTGCCAGAAAAGTTCCTTCGCACCCTCGACCTGCTTCACCTTGTCGTGGAAGGCGTCGTGGGTCGCCTGGTCGGAGAAGATGCCGGTGATCAGGAGCTTCTGTTCGTAGATCTCGGTCGAGGCCTTGATCGTCCCGACGTCGGCCATGATCGCATTCACGTCGATGACGATGCGGTTGTCCTTGGCGATGTCCGCTGCGCTGCGCGCCTCGATCGCGCGGTCGATGAGGGTCTTCGGCGCCTTCAGGATGTCGCCGAGCTGCGCACCCGAGGGCTGCACGGTCATCGCGAGAGCGGGTGCGGCGAGCAACGCCGCCGCCGTGGCCTTCTGAAAACGCATGAGCATTCCTTTCGGTCGTGTCCCCGATCTGCCCATCATTGGTTTTCTCCTCGCATTCGATCCCCAAAACCTGCCCGCAGCCCGTGTCGCTCCGAACCTCCCTGCCCTAGCGTGTGCGCCGAGAACGGGTCAATGTCGGAGCGTTTTTCCCGGAGGCAACCCACCGGTGCACAACGCGCCACCCCACCTATCTAGAGTGCGAATGTGGCGGATGTGAGGAAGTTTCGGGAGCGATTGGAGACCGCGCGGCGGATAAAGCTCGGTCGAGCGCCGCCGCCTTCGCCCGCGGCATCTCACTCGGTTCGTTCATAGCCGGCTCCCCGTCAGCGCTTGCGCGGCGAAGTCTAACATCGGACACTCGCGGACCTCACCAACGGCTTCGGGTCGATGCGATGCAACCCCTGACGATCGGTGCCTTCTCCGTGCAGTCGGTGCACGAGGCCACCGGCGCCTATATCACCCCGGCGGACATGTTCCCCACCGCGACGGCAGACGCCGTGGCGGCGCACATGGACTGGATGGCACCGACCTACTTCGACATCGCCAGCGGCAAGCTCAAGCTCACCTTCCAGAGCTTCATTCTCCAGACCCCGCACCACAACATCCTGATCGACACCTGTGTCGGCGAGGACAAGGAACGCGCGAATCCCGACTTCCACATGAAGAAGTGGCCGTGGATGGACAATCTCGCGGCCCTGGGCCTGACGCCGGCGGACATCGACATCGTCATGTGCACCCATCTGCACCCGGATCATGTGGGCTGGAACACCCAGCTCGTGGACGGGCGCTGGGTCCCGACCTTCCCGAACGCGAAATATGTCTTCGCGCGCGACGAATACGCCCACTGGGAGGCGGAGAGCGCGGCCGGCGCGGAACGCGTCGGCCTCACCTTCATCGACAGCGTGCTGCCGGTCATGGAGGCCGGCCAGGCGGTGCTGGTCGATCATGACCACGAGATCGAGACCGGCGTCTGGCTGGAGCCGACCCCGGGGCATTCCCCGGGCCATGTAATCGTGAATGTCGAGTCCGACGGCGAGCGCGGGGCCTTCATCGGCGATTTGATGCACCACCCTATCCAGGTACCGCACCCGGAATGGAGCACCTGTTTCTGCTGGGACATGGAGATGTCGGCGGCAAGCCGCAGCAAGTTCGTCGATGCCCAGACCGACAGCGGCAACCTGGTGCTGCCGGTCCATTTCGCGGGTGCGACCGCCGGGCATATCGTCACGACGGGCGACTCCCGCACCTTCAAGTTCCTCGACACCACCAACTGAGAAAATTCCATGACCATCACCGTGATCCAGACCCTCGACGTGGAGCCCGAACGCATGGAGGAGCGGGACGGCTGGGCAATATCGGAGTTCCGGCTGCCGATCACCGGCGAGACCGGGAGCGCGACGACGGTGTTCCACTCGATCTTCCGGCCGGGCTCGACCCACGCCAAGCATCTGCACGAGGTGAGCGACGAGATCGCGGTATACCTGTCGGGCCACGGCGTCGTCGGCCAGGGCGAGAGCCGGGCCGTGGTGACCGCCGGGCACTGCCGGCTGATGCCGAAGGGCTCGGAGCATTTCTTCTACAACGAGACGACCGACGAGGATGCGAAGGTCATCGGCTTCTACATGAATGCGCCGAGCGTCGCGGGCACCGGCTACCAGTTCTGCGGAACGGTGAGCGACGACGACCTGACGCGCGACCGCGGCGGCCTCAACGAAGGCATTCTCGTGCGCCTGGAGGAGACCACGGCACCGGCTGACGGCGTTCCCGAGGCGTGGCGCGATGCGACGTTAAAGGCACCCATCGGCACCCACAACGGCAGCGAGAATTCGCTGGTCCACGCCGCGCTCGCACCCGGGGCGGAAATCGCCGAACACGCGCTGGCCGGGGCCGAGGCGATCTACTACGTCGTGTCGGGAACCGGGCTGGCCGTGGATGGGGACGACGAGTCGGCCATCGCGGCCGACAGCTTCGTGTTCGCGCCGCGCGGCGCAAGCCACGCGATCCGCAACACCGGCACGGCGGCGCTGGAACTCTATGTTGTGTTGACCGGCGCGGGCAGCCTGGCCGCGGCCGCCGGCTAGATACCTAGGCCTTGCTGCGGGTCATCCCGGCCATGCCGCCGATCGCCAGCGCTAGCGCATAGCCGAACGGCAGCATCATCACTGTCGAAAGGAGCGGCTTCCAGACGAGCACGAAGGGCTCGGGACCGCCGCGCATCACGAAGATGATGACCGTGACCACCGCCGCGATGAGAGCGCCGACATAGGCTTCACGGTGCAGATCGCTGTACCCCTCGAGCCGCCCCGACTTGTGCGAGGTATCCTCGCTCGGGAACACGAACGTGAGCGCAAGGGTCGCTACGATCATGACCACCAGCGGCACCACGAACAGAATCAGGTTATCGGGATTGGCGAAAAACTTGGCGACAACTTCCATGACGGCTCCCCTGCCCATACCTCGTCGCGTTTCCGCGAAACGCTTGCATACCACTTACAATGCCAGCGTGTGGGGGACAAGACCAAGCACAATCCGATGATTGCGGCGCATCGCGTTAGGGTGCACCATCGCCCCGTAATCCGCGCCTGTTCGGGCGCATTTTTCCAGCGAAGGAAGCAGCATGTCAGAGAAACTCGGCATCGGCTCGGCCTTCCCGAAACTGACGGTTGATCTCGTCGGCGGCGGAACGCTCAGCCTGCCCGATGACCTGGACGCACGGTACCGGGTCATCCTCTTCTACCGTGGCCACTGGTGACCCTACTGTCGCCGTCAGTTGGTCGGCTTTGCAGAATTGAAAGACGAGTTCGACAAGCTCGGCGTCCAGGTGTTCGCCGCCAGCGTCGATCCCGTCGATAAGGCCCAGGAAGTCGCCGATGAGGTGAACTTCCCCGTCGGACACAGCTTGTCCCGGGACATCGCCAACGCGCTCGGCTCCTACTGGGAGGACCGACGCCAGATCATCCAGCCTTCGGAATTCATCGTCGGCGCCGACGGCAACGTCGTCGCCTGTTCGTACAGCGACGGCCCGCTGGGCCGGATCGATGCGGCGGACGTCCTCAAGATGGTGAATTTCTACGATTCCCAGAACAAGTAGGCCAGCGCACGCCGCTGTCGAAACGAACGCCGCACCGGCCCGCCGGTGCGGCGTTTTTTCGTGCCTGCGGAACGGCGACATTTACGCATCCCGAATGGGGGACTAAGCTTTCGGAAAACCACGGTTCGGGAGGAACAACACAATGATCGCCTATGACCTCAAGGTCGAAGAGGAATGGAATCCCCAGCGCCACGTCGAGAAGATTCTCGACACGGTCGAGAACGGGGATGTCACCGTCGCCTGCTGGGAGCCGGGACAGGTGAGCCCGAACCACTGCCACCCCAACGCGACGGAAATCTACTTCTGCTTCGAGGGTGGCGGGGTGATGCGCACGCCCGATCAGACGATCGACGTCAAGCCGGGCGCCTTCATCGTGCACCCCCCGGGCGAGCTCCACGAGTATGAGAACGGCCCGCAACGCTCGCTCCTGTTCCGGGTGCGCTACGGCGGCGACTTCTCGACCCGGATCAAGGACTGGCCCAGCCAGCCCGACTACGAACGCAGCGACGACGACCGGGCCTACTATCCGGACTGACCGACGCAGGGAGCGAACGATGCCCGTCCGCAGCACCCGCAAACCAAAGCTGTCTGGCATTCTCACGGCCGCCGCCTTCGCGGCCGTCGCTACGCTCGCCCTGGTGCAACCCGCCGCGGCGGACGGCGTCAGCGCGGATGCGGTCGTCGATGCGCTCGCCCGCGAAGGATTGCCGGTGGACCTTGGTGAGGACCTGTTCGGCGACCCGGAGATCGCGAGCGGAATCGGCGACACACGCTTCGACGTCCTGTTCTTCGACTGCGACGGCGATGTCTGCGAGACGATCACGTTCAGCGCGGCCTATGTGAGCGACAGCGTCTCCCTGCAAGACATGAACGACTGGAACGTCGAGAATCTCCACGGCTAGGCATATCTCGACGACGAGGACGACCCCAATCTCGACTTCACCATCTTCGCGGGCGGCGGCCTGACCACGGCCAACCTGCGCCGGATCGTGAAGCAATGGGTGCGG
>JAYQGE010000011.1:88796-94443 GCA_038140435.1 Rhodospirillaceae bacterium
GGGCGGCGGCCTGACCACGGCCAACCTGCGCCGGATCGTGAAGCAATGGGTGCGGTCGGTGTCCGAATTCGAGGACCATATCGGCTGGAACAGCAGCAGCGACGGCGCGGCACGTGCGGAGGACGGCGCCGCGGCAAGCAACGACGCCACGATCGAGGTCTGCAACGAGAGCGGCGCGGGCGTGTCGAT
Source organism: Rhodospirillaceae bacterium (assembly GCA_038140435.1). Taxonomy (GTDB): domain Bacteria; phylum Pseudomonadota; class Alphaproteobacteria; order UBA6615; family UBA6615; genus UBA8079. The sequence goes on from JAYQGE010000011.1 coordinate 88,986, forward strand.
CGCCTACGCCACCGCGTCGGGCGGGACCGACAGTTCCGGCGAGACCCTGTTCCGCTCCGAGGGCTGGCTGAACATCGAAGACGGTGAATGCATCGATGTCTGGGATGCCCCGTTCGCGAACCGTTACTACTACGTCTACGCCGAGGCGGATGACGGTCACTATGGCGGCGACTATTACTTCTGCACCCTCGAGGACGCGTTCGAGATCGTCGACACCCAGTGCACGGCCGAGTACGAGCGCGAGGGTTTCTTCCAGATCGACATGTCAATCGGAAGCCGAATGACGTTCGGCTACACCGAGAACCTGGTTCCCTGATATCGGTGCGGACCTCCACCTTTTACCGGCGTTCATGAGACTTCGTACGCACGGTCGGCGCTGCGCGCCTTGCCACCTTTACCCGTCTCGCCGACAATGAAGGTGGAGGAGGACCGTTCCCCGGTGGGGCGCCCGGTCTTCAAAACCGGTGAGGGGCGTTAGACGTGCCTGGTGGGTTCGACTCCCACCCTCTTCCGCCAATTTCCACGCACCCATGCGCGATCCGGGGATGAGTCCCGCCCGCCCGGTGTTTATGCTCCTGCAGAGATCACATCTGGCGGCCCCTGGAAGCCCATGACCCCGACGGAACCGATCACCCGCGACATCGTCCTGATCGGCGGCGGCCACAGCCATGTGGCAGTGCTGAAGCGTTTCGGCATGAAGCCCGAGCCCGGGGTGCGGCTGACCCTGATCACCCGCGACCTGCTGACCCCCTATTCCGGCATGATCCCCGGCTACATCGCCGACCACTACAGCGCGGCGGAAGCGCATATCGACCTGCGCCCGCTGGCGGCGTTCGCGAACGCCCGCGTGATCCACGCCGCGGCAAGCGGGCTCGATCTGGAAAATAACCTGGTCCGGGTCGACGGGCGCCCGCCGGTCGCCTTCGACCTCGTCTCGATCGACACGGGCTCGACCCCGTCGACGGCCGGGATCGGGGGTACCGGGCACGGGCTGCCGGTGAAGCCCATCGACCGGTTCCTCGAGGGATATCACCGGCTGACAGACGAGATTCGCGGCCATGACGGGCCATTTCACATCACCGTAGCCGGCGGCGGCGCGGGCGGGGTCGAGCTGACCCTCGCACTCAGCCACCGGCTCGGCCTCGCGGCACCGGGTCTCGGCAAGCGCACCGGCGATCTCCGTTTCGCCATCGTGGAGGCCGCCGATACGCTTCTGCCCGGCTACAACAAGGCGGCCCGCCGCAAGCTCACCCGCGCGCTCGCGGACCGCGGGATCGCCGTGCACACCGGCGCGGGCGTGACGCGGGTCGACCCGGATACGGTGACCCTCACCGACGGAGGCGTGCTCGACAGTGACAGAACGATCCTGGTGACCTCGGCCGGACCGCCCCACTGGCTCGCGGATAGCGATGTGGCGCGTGACGACCGCGGCTTCGTGCGGGTCGACGCAACGCTCCGCTCACCGTCGCATCCGCAACTCTTCGCCGCCGGTGACGCCGCCTCGATGGACGGGCACGCGCTGCCGAAGGCCGGGGTCTATGCCGTCCGCCAGGGGCCTTACCTGGCCGAGAACCTGCGCCGCGCGGCGCTGGGGCGGCCGCTGCGCAGCTACCGGCCCCAGGGCCAGACCCTGGCGCTCATCACCACGGGCGACCGCTTCGCCATCGCCGCGCGCGGTCCGCTCTCCGTTCAGGGCGCCTGGGTATGGCGCTGGAAGGACTGGATCGACCGGCGCTGGATGCGCAAGTACCAGGAGCTGCCCGAGATGGACGCGGGCGACGGCGCGGACGACGATCCAACGCTCGAGGCCATGCGATGCGGGGGCTGCGGCGCCAAGGTGCCGGCCCCGGTGCTCCGCCGGGCGCTCGACCGGTTACCGCCGCAGGAAATCGAGGGCCTCGACCAGGGGCTCGAGTCACCCGACGACGCGGCGGTCCTCACCCCGCGGCCGGGCAAGGCGCTGATCCAGACCGTCGACCAGTTCCGCGCCTTCATCGACGATCCCTATCTGTTCGGCCGGATCGCGGCCAATCACTGCCTGGGGGATATCTTCGCGATGGGGGCCGAGGCCCATTCCGCGCTCGCCGCGGTGATGCTCCCCCACGGCGAGGACGCCAAGACGTCCGACGACCTGTACCAGCTTCTCGCCGGCGCGACCGAGACCCTGGCCGAGGCCGGCGCGGTCCTCGCCGGCGGCCATACCGGCGAGGGCGCGGAGATGGCCTTCGGCCTGACGGTCAACGGCTATGCCGATCCGGACACCATCCTGCGCAAGGGCGGGCTCGCGCCCGGCGACGCGCTGATCCTCACCAAGCCGCTCGGCACGGGCGTCCTGTTCGCCGCCGACATGCGTGCCAAGGCGGGCGGGGACCATGTGACGGCGGCGTTCGCCTCCATGCAGCGCTCGCTCGCACCGGCGATCCCGGTGGTCCGCGCCCATGGCGCGCACGCCGCCACCGATGTCACCGGCTTCGGGCTGGCAGGGCACCTGCTCGAGATGCTCAACGCATCGGGCGTCGATGCGGAGCTGATGCTGGACGCGCTGCCGATCCTTCCGGGTGTCGCGACGCTGACGGCGCAGGGGCATGAGAGCACGCTCCGGCCCGGCAACGAGGAGGCGGTCGGCAACGCCGCGCCCGTCTCGACACACCCGAACTTCCCGCTGCTGTTCGATCCGCAGACCGCGGGCGGGCTGCTCGTCGGCGTCCCGGGCGAACGGGCCGAGGCCTGCCTTGACGCGCTCCGCGCCAGCCCCGCGCCGGATGCGACGATCATCGGGCGCATCGTCCCGCGGGCCGGCGACGTCGGCGTGCTGCGCTACGCCGAGACCTGACGGCCCAAAACGAAAGGCCCTCCCTGGCGGGAGGGCCTTCGCGCCGGAACTGTGCGAAATCAGCCGTGAATGGTGCGGTGGCGCTGATGGGTCGGGACCATGGCCGTCGGCGCGAGCGCCTTGAAGCCCGGATGCTCGCTCTCCATCGCCCAGTTGCGGATCTCCACGAGCACCTTGCCCAGGGTCGTCTCACCCCACAGCCAGTTCCCGATATCCAGGTCGGTGACCCGGCCGTCAGGCCGCGCGATCGCCGATTCCATGTAGTAGTAGCGGATGTCATCGGCCATCTGCTTGAAGGCCAGATGGACCGGCTTCTCGTCGCCGAACGGTGACGGCGTGTCTTCCCGGTTCACCACAAGGCTGGCAAGGAACGCCGGGATCTCCTCGGGCGCCTTGCCCGAGATCCCGTAGTTCGTCCGTCCGCCGCGGCTCTGCTTCGATTCCTCGTACCACGGCTTCAGGAGCGCGATCTCCTGCAAGAGCGTCTGCTCGAGCAGTTCCTGGTCGCTGACATCCTCGACCGGTGCCGCGAAGTTGACCGGGCAGGCCCAGCCTTCCTGTTCCACGTCGGCGCCCGGCGGGTCGTCGGGGAAGTCTTCCAGGACGGGTCCGGATTCACGTTCCAGCAGGTCCAGGCAATCGCGCAGGACCCGGCGCTGGAACTCCGGCTCGTTCGGCGCGCCCAGGGGACGGCCGAGCTCGAATGGCACCGCGAGCGCGCGCGGCGGCTTGATTTCCTCGGCATGCTTGCGGATCAGCGCGATCTGCGTCGTCGGAATGCCTTCGTCTTCGAGATAGTGTGCAAGCCCGCCCACGGCGCGCGTGCATTGGGGTCAGACGGGGACGAGCGCAACCGCGTCGACATTGTCCGCCTTTAGGACGCCGGCGAGGTCACGCGCGATGGGTTCCATCACGGTCGGCGGGGTCGCCCCCATGAAGGAGAAGTGCCGGCTCGCAACGGAGCCGATGACGCCCTCCTCGGCCAACTCGTGCAGACGGTCGATCGGGAAGGATGTGTTCACGTCCTGATAGAAGCCGCTGCGGTCGAAGTTGGTCGACAGGTGGCTCATCACCAGGTCGCCCATGTCGTAATCGTCCGGGATGATCCGGTAGTCGCCGGCGCCGGGCGTGAACGGATCGTCCTCGCGCCGGTGCAGGCCGGCGGTCGAGATCAGCGCGACACGGCATTCGTCGAGCGGCTTGGGCGTGACCCATGGCGTGTCGCCATATTCGGGCAGTTCCTGATTGATCAGCGCCTCGCGCAGATGATCAGGCATTTCGCGCAGGTGAACCATGAATTCTCCGCTGGTCAGGATTTCCCGAACAGTATCAGCCGCCCCGGCAGCCAACAACGGCGGCCGCCGAACATCACCTTTGCTGGGGGCGCATCGTTCGCCGGCCCTTGAAATCAGGCCGCGCGCATATCCTCGGCGGTCGTGCCGGTGGAGGTGTTTTCAGCGTATTTGCGCCAGTTCTCGATGAGCACATCAAGGGACGCCGAGCCCTCCATCACCGAGGGGCGCTGTCCCATGAGTTGCAGCCAGCCCTTGAGGAGCACGCATTCGTCGGGGATCTGGAAGTCGCGGTAGTGGGTGAGCACCCCGACCCGCTGCATGTGCGGCAGGAAGGTCAGATCGACCAGGCTGATATCGTCGCCGAGCCAGTAGGAGCCGTCGCCCAGCTTGCCCAGCCCCTCATGCTCCATCATCAGCATCGCCTTCGTCAGCCGCTCGGCCTGGAAGGCCTGGGCCTCGGCGTCCTGGGCCAGCATCAGCTTGTAGACGTGGGGCGTGAAGCGGACGTTCGCGAAGTCGATCCAGATGCGCGCCTGGGCCCGGCGGACCGGATCGCGCGGCAGCAGCGGGCGATCGGGAAACACTTCCTCGAGATACTCGTTGATGACGGCGGATTCGAAGATCACCGCACCGTTGTGGCGCAGCACGGGCACCTTGCCGTAGGGCGAGATCGCGAGGAACCAGTCGGGCTTGTCGTTCAGATCGATCGCCGTGAGCGTGTGCTCGATCCCCTTCTCGATCAGCGCCATGCGGGTGCGCTGGGCGAACGGACAGGTGGACGAACTGATGATCTCGACGTCGCTCATGATGTCTCTCCGAATCGCTAGTACTTGCCGAGCGCCTTGAGCACCCGCTCGGGCGTGATCGGCTGGGCGAACACCGTCGCCCCCAGGGGACTGAGCGCGTCGTTGACGGCGTTCAGGATGGCGCCGGGCGCGCCCGCGGTGCCGGCCTCGCCCGCTCCCTTGGCGCCGAGCTCTGACTCCTTCGTCAGCGTCTCCACATGTCCGATCTCCATGTCCGGCATCTCGCCCGCCATGGGCACCAGATAGTCGGCCATATTGGCATTCAGGAAGTTGCCGTCCAAGTCGTAGCGGCACTCCTCGTAGAGCACACCGCCGATGCCCTGGACGATCGAGCCGCGCACCTGTTCGTCCACCAGCAGCGGGTTGATGACCTTGCCGCAATCCTCGACGCAGTAGAACTTGAGCAGCTCGACCGTGCCGAGCTCCGGATCGACCTCGCAGGTCACGGCCTGGAAGCTGTTGGTCATCGCCACGGGATACTTCTTCGGGATGTAGTGGCGCGTCGCCATCATCTCGGACTGGAA
>JAYQGE010000012.1:0-69653 GCA_038140435.1 Rhodospirillaceae bacterium
ATTTGTAATCAGTAGGTCGCGGGTTCGATTCCTGCAGCCGGCACCATTTTCCACATTGGCGTACCGCGGAGGACAACGCATGAACGTTGCGGACAAGCGGATCGCGGTCCTGTCCACCGGCGCGAACGGAAGCTGCATCGCGGCGGACCTCACCGCCGCCGGGCTTGACGTCACCATGATCGACCACTGGCCCGCCCATGTGGAGGCCATGCGCGAGCGCGGGGTCACCATCGAGACCCGCGACGGCACCACCACGACGCCGGTCAACGCGATCCATCTCTGCGACGTCGCCACCCTGACGGCGCCGTTCGATATCGTCCTTCTGACCTCGAAGGCCTACGATTCCCGCTGGCTGACCGAGCTGATCCGCCCGCACCTCGCCGAGGACGGCCTCCTCGTCGCCGTCCAGAACTGCATGACGGCGGAGATGATCGCCGAGATGGTCGGCCCCGAACGCACGGTCGGGTGCGTGGTCGAACTGTCCTCGCAGCTCTTCGAGCCGGCCGAGATCAAGCGCAACACGGAGACCGCGCGCACCTGGTTCGGCGTCGGCGCGTTCGATCCGGCGCATGAGGACCGCGTCGCGGAAGTGGCGGAACTGCTCGCCCATGCCGGGCGGGTGGACATCAGCGAGGACGTGATCTCGGCCAAGTGGATGAAGCTGATCACCAACACGATGTCGATGGGCATCAAGGCAATCTGCAACGCGACGAACGGCCAGCTGTTCGTGGAGAACGGCCCCGAGTATGCCGCGATCGCGCGCGCGGTCTGCCTCAAGTCCGGCGAGGAGGCGCTGGCGGCCGGCCAGTTCCTCGGCTACCGGGCGGTGCCCGTCTACGGCCTGAAGCCGGAGGACGTGGAGAACACGAACAACCTTCTGGAGACGCTGCTCGACAAGATCGTCGCCGACGTCGGACCGACGGCGATCAACACCGTGCTGCAGGACCACATGAAGGGCCGCTACAGCGAAGTGGACATGATCAACGGGATGGTCGCGGACGAGTGCCGCGCCAACGGCCGCCCCTCACCCGTGAACGACGCCATCGTCGCGATTACGAAGCGCATCCATGCGGGCGAGCTGTCGCCGGACATCGGGAATCTCGAGCTGCTGCGCCAGGAAATGTCCAGCTAACGCAGAGCGTCTATCCACGCGAGTCCTCCAAGATCATCGCTGACGCCTTCTCGCCGATCATGATCGTCGGCGCGTTGGTGTTGCCCGAGACGATCCTGGGCATGATCGAGGCGTCGGCCACGCGCAGCCCCTCGATGCCGCGCACCCGCAGCCGCGGATCGACGACCGCCCGATCGTCCGGCCCCATGCGGCAGGTCCCGACCGGGTGGAAGCTGGTCGCGCCGTTGTGGCGCAGATATTCGAGCATCTGCGCATCGCTCACCACATCGTCGCCGGGGATATGCTCGGCCTCGACATATTCGGCGAGCGGCCCCGTCGTCGCGATCTTCCGCGACATCTGGCAACCGCGCGCGATGGCCTCCCCGTCGCGCGGCGCGTGCAGGAAGTTCGGGCGGATCGCCGGCGCCTCGAAGGGGTCCGCCGAGCGGGCCATAATCGTGCCTTGGCTCTCCGGGCGGAGCAGCCGCACGATGAAGGAGATGCCCGGGAACGGATGCAGCCGTTCGCCGATCTTCTCCGCGCTGAACAGCGTGATCCCGACCTGGATATCCGGGGTGGCGAGCGCCGGGTCGGTCTTGAAGAAGCCGGCCGCGACGGACGCTCCCATGGCGAAGAAGCCGCGCCGGCGGAGCGCGAAGTTAGCGACCTCGCGCGCCCCGCGGATCGGGTGCCGCACCGCGTCGTTGAGTGTGATCGGCCGATTGCAGCGATAGACCATGCGGATGTTAAAATGGTCCTGCAGGTTGCGGCCGACATCAGGCATGTCGGCGACCACATCCACCCCGATGTCGCGGAGGTGCCCGGCCGGGCCGAGCCCGGAGAGCTGCAGGAGCTGCGGCGAGTTGATCGCACCGCCGGAGAGAATGATCTCGCCGCGCGCATGGGCGGCGACGCGCTGCCCGCCATGGGCGTACTCGACGCCCGTCGCGCGCCGTCCCTCGAACAGGATCCGGGTCGCGTGCGCCTCGGTCACGACGGTCAGGTTCCGACGCTTCTCCGCGGGGCGCAGGAACGCCACGGCGGTGCTGCTGCGCATTCCCTTCCGGGCGGTCAACTGCATGTAGCCGAACCCTTCATGGGCGGGGCCGTTGAAATCGTCGGTCCGCTTGAAGCCGCACGCGACAGCGGACTCGATGAAGGCATCACAGAGCGGGTGGCGCGTCCGGCTGTCCGACACACCGAGCGGCCCGCCGACCCCGTGATACTCGCTCTCACCGCGCTCCTGGTCCTCCGACTTGCGGAAATACGGAAGCACATCGTCGAAGCTCCAGCCTTCGTTGCCGAGCTGGCGCCAGTGGTCGTAGTCCTCGCGCTGGCCACGGATATAGACGAGGCCGTTGATCGAGCTGGAACCGCCGAGGACCTTGCCACGGGGATTGGGGATGCGCCGGTCCGCAACCGCGGGATCGGGCTCGTTGGAATAGAGCCAGTTCACCTTCGGATTGGAGAAGTGCTTGCCGTAGCCCAGCGGGATATGAATCCAGGGGTTGGTGTCACGCCCGCCCGCCTCGAGCAGCAGCACGCTGTGGCGTCCCGATTCCGAGAGCCGGTTCGCCAGCACGCAGCCCGCGCTGCCCGCGCCGACCACGATGAAGTCGAATGTGTTGGCCTGATCCAAGCGATCCCCCATCTCCGCGCGCGGCAGGCCTGTCGGCCAAAATGACGCTCGTGCCTTCTGGAATGCAGAAAGCAAACCATCGCGCGGTGAACCTGTCCATCGCGCAATCGGTGAGGTGGCGATGCAGTTCCTCTCCACAGCGGCTTCGTCGTAGAGTCAACCCACATCAAGGGGGAGTAGATCACATGTCCGGAGCGAAGATGCGGGCGGTCGTCGTCGGCGAAAACGGCGTCGAGACCGCCGAGGTGGACGTGCCCGAGATCGACGCCAGCCAGGTGCTGGTCAAGGTCGCGGCGTGCAGCGTCAACCGATCGGATCTGCTGACGGTCCAGGGGCACAATTACGGCCATGTGGGCGGTGCCCAGAAGATCATGGGCGCGTCGTTTACCGGCGAGGTCGTCGCCGTGGGCGACGACGCCGAGGGCATCGCCGTGGGCGACATGGTCACCGCAACGGGCGCGGCCGGCTGGGCCGAGTATGCGGTATCGCACTGGCAGCGCACGCTTCCGGTGCCGGCAAGCGGCGTCGAGCTGCTCGAGGTCGCCGGCCTCACCTCCGGCCTCTGCATCATGCATGACGCGATCGTCACCAACGGCCATTTCGAGCCGGGCCAGACCATGCTGGTCCAGGGCGCAAGCAGCGGCGTCGGCATCATCGCGATGCAGATCGGCAAGCATCTCGGCGCGAGCCTGGTGATCGGCACATCAACGAACGCGGAACGCCGCGGGCGACTGTCGGAGGTCGGGGCGGACATGGCGCTCGATTCCCGCGACGAAGGCTGGGTGGACCAGGTGCTCGAGGCGACGGACGGCAAGGGTGTCGACCTGACCATCGACCAGGTCTCCGGCAACACGGCGAACCAGAACATGTCGGCGACGAAGGTCCACGGACGGATCATCAACATCGGGAGACTGGGCGGCGAGGTCGCAGAGTTCGACTTCAACAAGCATGCCGAGCGGCGCCTGACCTACATCGGCACCACCGGTCGCACGCGGTCCCTCGCCGAGCATATCGAGGTTGTGCGGCTCGCCCGGGAGAGCCTCTGGGACGCGCTCGCGAATGGCGCCTTCCGCATGCCGATCGACAGCACCTACAGCCTGGACGAGGCGGACGCCGCGCTCGACCGCATGGCCGCGAACGCGCATTTCGGACGGATCATGCTGACGGTCGGTAACTGAGCAGCGTCGCCCGTTCCGACGGCGCAAACAGCGCGCGTCATTCCGCGCTCGAAAGGTGCCCGACGCGCTTTTCCTTCCCGGACAACTCCTGTAAAATTTTCTATGCCGTGCCGTATGGAAGCCGCGTCACAAGTGGTGAGCACAGCACCGAGAGGGAAGTCGCATTTCCCGAAAATTTGGTTGGCAGTGGAGACCCCGTCTTCTCCAGGTGTGAGGGGCGCGGGGACGCCTATGTTTTACAATCTGTGGAGACAGTCATCATGAAGTTTCGTTTCTTTTCGACGACCGCTCTGGGCGCTGCCGCGCTCGCCGCGGGCGTCCTTTCCGTTATGTCCCCGTCCCCGGCGAACGCCGCGGACTTCAAACTCACGGCGAGCTCGAGCCATCCGCCGGTGGTGCCCTGGGTGAAGACGATCCAGGATCACGTCGTCCCGGAATCGGTCAAACGCGCCAAGGCACTCGGCCACAACATCGAGTGGACCGAGGCCTATGCGGGTGCGCTTTACAACTTCCAGAACACCCTGGAAGGCATCGGCGACGGCCTGGGTGATGTGGGCTGGGTCGGCACCCTGTGGGAGCCGAACAAGCTGCCGCTGCAGAACGTCACCTTCGTGATGCCGTTCGTGACCGGCAATGTGAAGCTGGCCGCCGACATCCAGAACGCGCTGCATCGCGATGTGCCCGAAATGAAGCAGGCATTCCTGGACAACAACCAGGTCTATCTCGGCCCGCAGACGATCGACGACTATGTCCTCATCCTCAAGGAACCGATCGACTCGGTCGAAGATATGAAGGGCAAGAAAATCTACGCTCCGGGCGCGTCCGCGGCCTGGCTTGAAGGCACCGGCGCCATTGGCGTGAACGGCGGCCTGCCCGTTTACTACAACGGCATCCAGACCGGCGTGACGGAAGGCGCGGTCGTGCCCGTGACGGGTATCGTACCGTTCAAGCTGCACGAAGTGGCGCCGTACATCGTCAACGTCGGCATGGGCGGCGGCATGACCGGCGCGCTGACCATGAACAAGGACACCTTCGACGATCTGCCGCCCGAGCTGCAGAAGATGTTCATGGAACTCGGCCAGGAGTATGGCGAGCTCGTGGCCCAGCGGGTCGCCGGCTTCAACAAGGCCAGCCTGACCAAGCTGCTTCCCGCTGGCGGTGCGACGATCATCGAGCTGCCGATGGAAGAGCGGAAGAAGTGGGCCGACGGCCTGCCCGATCTCGCCGGTGCATGGGCCGAGCGGATGAAGGAAAAGGGCCTGCCGGGTGACAAGGTCATCAAGGCCTACATGGACGGTGTCCGTGCCGGCGGCGAGACCCCGATCCGTAACTGGGACAAGTAGCTTGTCCGCTTCTGACGGATCGTCAGCAAACGAGGAAGGCGGGGCGATCGGTGCATACCGACGCCTCGCCAACCTTTTTGTCCAGCTGACGTCGATCAGCAACAGCGCCGGGACCATATGGGTCTTCGGTCTGATGTTTCTCATCTGCGCAGACATCATCGCGCGCGCCGGCTTCAGCGCGCCGATCCGAGGTGTGACGGAACTCGTCGGCTACTCCCTTATCGGCGCCGTGTTCCTGCAGCTCGCACACTCGCTCCATGTCGGCCGTTTCTCGCGCGCCGAGATGTATATCGAGCCGCTGACCAAGAAGCGGCCCATCACGGCCCAGCTGTTCCACATGATTTTCTCTGCCGGCGGCGTGTTCGTCTTCGGCCTGATCGCCTTCGGGACGATCTCCAAGTTCGAGGAAGCCTGGCCGGACCTGAAGTTCGGCGTCGAGGGCGACTTCACCATCCTCGTCTGGCCCCTGCGCCTGATCATCCTGATCGGCGCCACCATGGTGGCCGTCAAATATCTCTCGCTCCTCATCGACCATGCGATCGAGCTCCGCCAGGCCATCAAGCGCCGCCAGACGCAGGACGAGAAGGAGCCGCTCGGCCTCTATCACCTCCTGATCATGGTCGGTCTGTTCGCGGGCGGCTGGTATGTCGCGAACGGCGACTTCTCGCGCGTCGAGATCGGCCTGTTCTCGCTCGCCGGGATGCTCGTCGTCATCTTCATGGGCATCCATATCGGCATCGGCCTGATCCTGCTCGGCTTTGCCGGCATCTGGATGATGATGGGCACGCCCAAGATCGCCATCAACACCGTCAAACTGGCGTCGAACGAATTCCTGCGCAGCTTCTTCTTCGGGGTGATCCCGCTCTTCGTCCTGATGGGTCTGGTGATCAATGAATCGGACGTCGGGGGTGATACATTCAAGGTCGCGCGCTGGGCCCTGCGCAAGATCAAGGGCGGCCTGGGCGTCGCGACCGTGCTGGCCAACGCGATCTTCGCGGCCATCACCGGATCATCGATTGCCTCGGCCGCGGTCTTCACGAAGATCGCGGCGCCGCACATGATCAAGCATGGCTACACGCCGACCTTCGCGGTCGGCACGGTCGCCGGAAGCTCGGTGCTGGGCATGCTGATTCCGCCGAGCCTTCTCCTGATCATCTACGGCTTCGTTGCCGAGCAATCCGTCGGGCTGCTGTTTCTGGCTGCCGTAATCCCCGGAATCATCCTGGCCTTCGCCATGGGTATCTCGATCATCGCCATGGCCTATTTCTGGCCGTCCTATGTGGGGCAACCCGACGATTCCGAAGAGGTCGACTTGAAGGTCGGCGAGGCCCTGCAGATGGTGCTGCCGATCATCATTCTCGTAGCGGCGGTGCTCGGCGGCATCTATGGCGGATTCTTCACGCCGGTCGAGGCGGGTGCAGTGGGCGCCGCCGGCGCCCTGATCGTCGCGCTGGTCAAACGCCGCCTCACCTGGCCGAAGCTGTGGAAGGTGCTGCTGGAGACCGGGCACACGACCGTCTCGGTCCTGTTCCTGATCCTCGCGGCGAACATCTACGGCAAGATGCTGGCGCTGTCCGGCCTGCCGCAGTTCGCCAGCTCGTCGATCGGCGGGGCGGAAGTGAGTTTCTTCTGGTTCATGGTGTTCTATATCGTGCTGGTGATCATCCTCGGGATGTTCCTGGATTCCGTATCCATCATGCTGATCGTGCTGCCGCTGGTGCTGCCCATTGTCCTCAGCTTCGGTGGGGACTTGATCTGGTTCGGCATCGTGACCGTGATCGCGGTCGAAATGGGGCTCCTGACGCCGCCATTGGGTATCGCTGTTTACGTGGTCAGATCGACGATCACCGACGCTTCGATCACCCTTAACCAGATCTTCCGGGGGGCGTTCCCCTATGTGGTGATCATGCTGGCGGTGACGATCCTTCTGATCGCGTTCCCGCAGCTGTCGCTCGCCCTGCTCAACTGACGCCCGGCACTCGGCGCGACAGCATCTGGTGCGATCTAGGGCAACCCCGCCTCGGTGAGGTTTGCCCGATCTCGGGCGAGCCGCTCCGGGTCCAGGCAGTTCTGGGTCAGCGCCCAGTTCTCGACCGTGAAGTCGGGGCGGGCGGCCAGCAGTTTCTCGCCATGTCCGCGGGCGGCATCCATGTCCCCCATGTCGGCACAGGTCAGGACCATGTCGACGATCCCCAAGCCCGGGCTGCGCAAGTTGTAGTCAGACAGCACAGATAAGGCTTCGTCGTAACGCCCGGCATACCGGAACGCGTGCCCGAGAATGCCTGAATACCAGCCGGGGCGGAGTGGATTGAGGCGCATGGCCGTCTCCATCTCGCGGATCGCATCGCCGGGACGCTCGGCGAATGTCAGCGCCAGAGCATGGAGCGCACGGAGGTCAGCGTGCTGGGGTGCCAGTTCTACGGCGCGCCCGTAGGCTTCGACCGACTCCGCAAGTTCAAGGTGCGCCATGTGCCAGTAGCCGAGCGCCGCCCAGGCATCCGAGTTGTCGGGGTCGCGTGCGAGCGCGCGGTCCGCACATGACTTCGCCCGTGCAAGCGTTTCGTCGCGGTCGGCAATCCAGTGAAACCGGCCCTCGATGGCCAGCGTAAACGCGAGCATGGCGTTGATCTGCGCGGAGTCGGGATCGTGCGCGAGTGCCTGCTCGAAGCTCGCGCGGGCCTGCCGGTAGGTGTCCGCGCTGACGGTGCGGAAATGGCTGAGGCCCCTGATGAAATGGGTCCAGGCCTCGACATTCTTCGTCGAGGTGTAGCGCAGCAACGCCTGCTCGCCCTCCGTGAGCTTGACCTGCAGTGCCGTCGCAACGGTGAGGGTGATCTCGTCCTGGACGGCGAAGATATCGTCCAGATCGCGGTCGAAACGTTCCGACCACAGATGGGCGCCGTCCCGCGCATCGGTAACTTGCACCGAAATCCGGATGCGCGCGGCGGACTTTCTCAGGCTGCCGGTGACGATGTAGCGGGCACCGAGCGCCCGGCCGATATCCTGAACGGTCGCCTGCCTGTTCTTGAAGGTGAAAGCCGAACTTCACGGAACCACGCAGAGATGCCCGATCTGTGCGAGGCTCAATGTCAGGTCTTCCGCGAGACCGTCGGCGAGAAACTCCTGCTCCGGATCCGTGCTCATGTTCTCGAAAGGCAGGATCGCGAGCACGGGGATGTCGTCGCCCAGCGGGGCCGGCGCACCCTCGCCATCCCGTTCGCGCGCCGCCCCGGGGTCGGCGATCACCCGATACACCTCGACCGGGTCCGCGATATTCTTGAGATCCTACGGCCCCATGGGCGCAAAGGCCATCTCGACCTTGTTGCGGAGCTGGTCGCGCACCGTCTCCGCGACCACCACAACGCCCGGCGGCGCCAGCGGTTCGAGGCGCGCGGCGATGTTCACGCCGTCGCCGAAGACGTCATCCTCCTCAACGAGGATATCGCCGATGTTGAGCCCCATCCGCAACACGACCTGCGCGTCCGCCTCCAGCGGGGCGTTTCGGGTCGCGAGCGCAACCTGGATCGCGCACGCGCATTCCAACGCGTCGACGGCGCTGGCGAACTCCGCGAGAAAACCGTCGCCGGTGTTCTTGAAAATGCGTCCGCGGCGGGCGGCCATCTCGGGGTCGACGATCTCGTCGCGCACAGCGCGAAGATTGCCGAGGGTTCGGACTTCATCGTTCTCCATCAGGCGGCTGAATCCCACCATGTCGGCGGCGAGGATGGCGGCAAGACGGCGTTCCATGGCGGGTATCCTATCCGCAGGCCAAGGGAACGCCAACGGTCGCGCCCGCCGACGCGGGACATGGACTCCGTTTCCGGCGCCCCATAAAGTCTCACCGAGTGCGCGGCACTGAAGTGCGCGCAGGGGGAGGTACGAATGAACATCATCACCCAGTCCGCCGCCAGCCGGGCGGCCCGCGACGTGCCGCGCCGCGAACTTCCGGTGATCGACGTCGGCGACGTCATTGCGGGCGACCCCGACGCGCCGGTCCGGCTCGCGGACCGGTGGCGCGACGTCTGGGAGACGATCGGCTTCATGTGCATCGTCAACCACGGCGTGCCGCAGGCCGAGATCGACGGCATGTTCGCCGCGTCCAAGCAGTTCCACGATCTGCCGGAGGATGTGAAGCAGAGCGTCCCCCTGAACACCGAACACCGCGGCTACATGGGCATCCGCGCCGACTATCTCGAAACCGGCGAGATGGAGGACAACCGCAAGCCGTCCATCTCCCAGGCCTTTTTCACCGCCACCGAGTATCCGGCCGAACATCCCTATGTGCGCGCCGGCACCCAGTTCTACGGCCCGAACCAGTGGCTGCCGGAAGACGTCGTACCCGGTTTCCGCAAAACGACGCTCGCCTACATGGACACGATCACGGAGCTCGGCACGAAGCTGCTGCCCATCTGGGCCCTGTCGCTCGAACTGCCGGCGGACTATTTCGCGCCCCACTTCGAGACGCCCTACACCTATTTCCGGAACGCGACCTACCCGCCGCTGCCGGAGCACCAGGACGCCGAAATGGGTATCCACGCCCATCGGGACACCGGCTTCATGACCTTCCTGCCCCCCGCCGCGGAAGAAGGCCTGCAGATCCTTGACGAGGACGGCAACTGGTTCTGGCCGGTGATGCCGGACGACGCGATGGTGGTGAACCTGGGGCAGTTCGCGTCCCGGTGGACCAATGACCGTTTCAAGGCGACGACCCACCGGGTCGTGCCGCCACTGGAGAACAACCGCTACGCGATCCCGGTCTTCGTCAATCCGGACTTCGAGGCCCGCAACGAACCGCTCGCGTCATGCGTCGGCCCGGACAACCCGCCGAAGTATCCCGTCCAGAGCTACCGGGAATGGTTCGGCTGGTACATGAGCAACACTTTCGGCGTCTATCACGAGAAGAAATCATAACCGTGGCGCCGTTCACCGAGGGGAGAACGCGATCATGAAACTCAGCACAGACCGTATCCTGACGACCCATGTGGGAAGCCTGCCCCGGCCGGCCGACCTGCTCGAACTGCTGCGCCAGGAAGACCGGGGCGAGGCCTTGGACGAAGCCGCGCTCCACGCCCGCACCACGACGGCCGTGATGGACGTGGTGCGCGACCAGGTCGCGGCGGGGGTCGATGTCGTCTGCGACGGCGAGATGAGCAAGATCTCCTACCATGTCTATGCGCGCCACCGGCTGGCGGGACTGGCGGCGACGGACGGCACCGGCGTGCCCGACCGCCCTTACCCCGGCGACTTTCATGACTTCCCGGAGATCATGGAAACGCTCGGCGGCAACTCGGGCACGGAGCTGATGAAGGCGACCGTCTGCGAGGGGCCGGTCTCCTACGCGGACCACGCGCCGCTCGAGCGCGACATCGCCAACCTCAAGGCGGCCACGGATACGGAGAGGCCCACCGACATTTTCATGAACTCGGTCTCGCCGGGCTGCCTATCCACCTATGTACCGAACCGCTACTACCCCGACCGCGATGCCTATCGCGAAGCGCTGATCGAGGCGTTGCGGCCGGAGTACAACGCCATCCATGAAGCCGGGTTCGTGTTGCAGGTGGACTGCCCCGATCTCGCGGGCGCCCGCCACACCGACTACCAGGCGATGGACGAGAAGACGTTCCTGGCCGACGCGGAAAAAAGCATCGAGGCCCTGAACGCCGCCACCTCGGACATCCCGCCCGAGGCGATGCGCATGCATATCTGCTGGCTGAACTATCACGGGCCGCACACCCACGACATCCCGATCAAGAAACTGCTCGGGCTGCTCGCCAAGGCGCGTCCCCAGGGAATCCTGTTCGAGGGCGCCAACCCGCGCCACGCCCATGAGTGGGAGGATATCCGCGACGCGGGCGTGCCCGACGACAAGGTGCTCATCCCCGGCGTCATCGATTCCACGAGCAACTTCGTCGAACATCCCCAGCTGATCTCCCAGCGGATCCGCCAGTATGCCGACATCGTGGGCCGCGAGCGGGTCATCGCCGGCAGCGACTGCGGCTTCGGCACCTATGCCGGGCGCAAGGGCGTCTACCCGTCGGTCGTCCAGGCCAAGTTCCGCGCCATGGCCGAGGGCGCCGCGATGGCGTCCGAGCAGCTCTGGGGCTGACGCCCGCCCCACCGGAGAAGAACATGACCGCCACGATCGAACGCATTCGCCCGGAGTTTCTCTGGAACAAGCCGCACTTCACCAACCTGGTGACCAGCGAGGGCGGCAAGACGATCCACCTGTCCGGTCTTGTCGCAGGCACGATCGAGGGCGAGCTCGTCGGGCCCGGCGATCTCGGCGCCCAGATGGCCTACGTCTACGACACCATCCGCCAGTCCCTCGCCCTGGTGGACGCAACGCCGGCAGACATCGTCCGGCAGCGGGTCTTCATCGTCGATTTGAAGCCGAACGATCGGCCAACCATCATGAAGGCGATGATGGATTTCTACGGTGGCGACCAGTCGGCCTCGAGCACCTGCGTCGGCGTGACGGCGTTGCTGCTGGAGGGCGCGCTCGTGGAGATCGACGTGACGGCCGTCGTCGACGCCTGATCGGGTCACGGCAGCGGATCGGGCTCGCCGTTCTTGGTCGGCATCCGGTATCCCACCATGGTCAGGCACACCGAGGTGTAGAGCCCGAGCAGGCCGAGCAGCTCGTTGACTCCCGTCTCGCCGAACGCGGCTTGCACCTCGGCCCAGAGCGCATCGTCCGCCCCCTGTCCGCCCATCAGCGCCGCGCAGAAACGAAAACACACCGCTTCGTCGTCCCGGTCGAAGACCGGTGTATCGCCCGCGCGGATCGCCTCGACGATGGCCGGCGCCACGCCGGCCTTCTCCGCCGCCGGTCCGTGGGACGTCCACACATACTGGGCGCGCCAGTGCTTCGCGACGACGAGCACCGCGATCTCGACCAGCCGTTCGTCGAGGGATACGCCGTGGCGCAGGAACTCCTCGACCGGCTCGATCCGGTCGGCAAAGCCCGGGGAAGCAAGCCAGAACTGGTACGGCCCCGGCACATAGCCGCGTTCGACCATAATCCGGTCATACACGGCCCGCGCCTCGGACGAGAGATTGTCGGGGTCGAAGGTCGGAAAGCGGTCCGGCATCGCCGATCAGGCCTCGTAGGTGTTGGAGAGCGTGCCGATGCCGTCGATGATGACGTCGATGGTGGCACCCGGCTTCATCGGGAGCGCGCCCGGCCCCGTGCCGCAGGCGATCAGGTCGCCCGGCTCGAGCGTCATGGAGCTTGACAGGTGCGCGACGATCTCCGCCGGCGCCATGAACAGGTCCGAGACCGGGTAGTTCTGCCGCTCGCGGCCGTTGAGTTCGGCGCGGATGGCGCTCCCGGAGACATCCGCGCCGGCCGCGATCACGGGCCCGAACACGCCGAACGTGTCGAACCCCTTGGCGCGCGCCCATTGGGGGAACGACGGATCGGCGTCGAGGAGCTGCATCGCGGTCACGTCGTTGACGCAGGTGTATCCGAAGATCGCGTCGGCGGCTGCCGCAGCGTCCACGTTGCTGACGCGGGTCCCGATGACGATGCCGAGCTCGGCTTCGTAGATCACCCGGCCGTCATAGTCGGCAGGCTTGCGGATGACGCCGCCCGGCGCGAGATAGGTCGTCGATGGCTTGAGGAAGAAGAGCGGATACTCGGGCTTTTCCAGCCCCTGCTTCTCCGCCGCCGACTGCGAGTTGTTCCACAGCGCGATGAACTTTCCCGGGACGCACGGCGTGAGTAATGCCACATCGCCCAGGGCCAGCGTCTCGCCCGTGGTCTCGGCGTCCGCGAACATGTCACCCGCATGCACCGCGATGGCATCGCCGTCGAGCGTGCCGAAGCCTTCCGCGCCATTTGCTTCAAAACGCACCCAGTTCTTCACAGCCAATTCCCCCATAGACGTTACCTCCGCTCTTGATACCCGGTTCGATGGGGCTTTTCGAGCATTGGTCGGTCTTGTGTGCACTTGTCCCGCGCGGCAACTTCGCTACGCTCGACGGAACAGCGTCTGCAGGGGAGCGAGACATGGAGGACAGGACGGCGGCGGAGTGGATCGTCGACTGCCTGATCGAGGCCGGCACCGAGCATTTCTTCGGCCTGCCCGGCGGCGCGACCATGGATATCTATCGCGCCCTGCACGACCGGCAGGACAGGATCCGGGCCATCGTGCCCCGCGACGAACAGACCGCATCCTGCATGGCCGACATGTACGGCAAGCTCACCGGCAAGCCCGGCGTGATCGCGGGACAGGGCGGTTTTACGGGATCGACCGGCATGTTCGGCGTGATCGAGGCCTTCCTCGCCTCCTCTCCGATGCTGGTCCTCACGGAACTGTCCGATCACAACGAGTTCGTGACCCACGGCCCGATCCAGTCGGGCGCGGGACATTACGGCTCCTTCGACCTGGCGGGCATGTTCCGCTCGTCCACCAAGTATACCGCCGTGGCGCATACCGCCCGCGAGGCGGTCATGACCACCCAGCTCGCCTACAAGCACGCGATCACGGGACGCCCCGGACCGACGGCGTGCCTGTTCCGGGCCAACACGCTACGCGATCCCGTGGCGGCCAACGGGTTGCCGGAAATTCACGATACGAAACGGCTGCTCAATGTGAGCAAGTCGGTGCCGGCCCGGGCCTCCATCGAAGCGGCGCTGGAAAAGCTCGCGGCGGCAAAGGCACCGGTCATCGTCGCCGGCAACGGTGTGCGCATCTCCGGTGCGTTCGACGCGCTGGCGGAGATCGCGGAGCTGCTCGGCGCGCCGGTTGTCACCTCGATCCTGGGCAAGAGCGCGCTGCCCGAAACCCATGACATGGCGGCCGGACCGATGGGCTACACCGGCCTCCCCCTCGCCAACGAAATCGTCGGCATGGCCGACACCATCCTCGTGGTCGGGTGCCGCCTCAAGCCCCAGGACACCTGCTTCGAACATCCGGACATGTTCGATCCGAACCGCCAGACGATCATCCAGATCGATGTCGATCCGCGGAACGCCTCCTGGACGATCCCCGCCGACGTGGCGCTCGCGGGCGATGCCAACGAAACGCTCCGGCTCCTTCTGGCAGGGCTGGACGGACGGATCGATCCGGACGTGCGGAACACCCGCCGCGACGCGTTCGTCGAGATGAAGGCGGCGCGCGCCTTCTTCGCGGACCCGATGCGTACGTCGGAAGCGGCGCCGATCGCGCCGCAGCGGCTGGTGGCGGAGATCAACGATGCCGTTCCCGCCGACGCGATCGTCTGCACGGACGCGGGCAGCAACCGGCACTGGATGAACCACCACTTCCGGACCCGTCGGCCCGGCAGCTATTTCGGTTCGGGCGGCCTGGGCGGCGTGAGCTGGTCGCTGCCTGCCACCCTGTGCGCGAAGATTCTCCAGCCCGAGCGGCCTGCCATCGGCGTGTGCAGCGACGGGGGCTTCGCGATGCAGATGCACGTGTTGCTGTCGGCCGTGCAATACGAAACCAATCCCGTCTATGTGGTGATGAACAATTCGCGTCTCGGCATGACCGCCGAGGGCATGGGGAACCAGTCCCACGGCAACGACTTTCCCGACACGGACTACGCCGCAATCGCGCGCGCCTGCGGCGCCTGGGCCGCGCGGGTCGAAAACCCCGCCGAGATTGGCGACGCCATTCAGGCCGCCATGGGCCAGGACAGGCCTGCGGTCATCGATGTCGTCATCGACAAGTCTGAGAGCATGCGCGCGGCGATCTATTCGCCGCTTGCAACCGAGGCCGCGCGTGGCGTCCGCCCGCGATAAGCGCCCGGAAAGCAATGCTCACATAGCGAGATTGCGCAACGCCGCGCTTGTTCGGACCGGAATCCGCGCTAACATCGCGAAAACGGGTGGACGGAAACAAACGAGGCACGAGATGTCGACCGCAGAAATCGTTATTACCGAGGATTTTCAGGACGAGGAGATTCCGATCCTCGATTTCGGCCCCTACATGGCCGGCGAGGACGGCGCGCTCGAGGCGCTCGCTGCCGAACTTCGTCACGCCCAGGAGGATGTCGGGTTCTACTTCGCCATCAACCACGGCGTGCCGCGCGCATTGATCGAGCGGACCCACAACAACCTCGTACGCTTCTTCGACCTGCCGGACGCGGAAAAGCGCAAGCACGAGAACTACATCCCGCCGGGCTCGACGATCTACGTCTCGTCCACGGTGAACGAGAACACGAAGCCGGACCTGAACGAGATGCTGCGGATCGTGCGCGAGCGCCCCGCCGACCATCCCGGGGTCAAGGCGAACCTCAAGCCCTATTTCGGTCCGAACCAGTGGCCGGACGAAACGCTCCTGCCCGGCTGGAAGGCCGAGATGCTGGAGTATTACGACGCGATGGAAGGCCTGGGGCAAAAGCTCCTGCCGCTTTATGCCCGCGCGCTCGACCTGCCCGCGGACTATTTCGACGGCATGTTCGACGACCCGCTCTGGACCACGCGCAACCAGCACTACCCGGCGGTGGAGAGCGAGGACAACCAGTTCGGAATCGCCCCCCATCGCGACCACGGGTTCATCACCCTGCTGCCGGTCACCGACACGCCGGGCCTGCAGATCCAGACCCAGTCCGGCCGCTGGCTGCCCGCCAACACCATCGAGGGCGCGATCATCATCAACACCGGCGAGTTCCTGAACCGCTGGACCAACGGCCGCTTCATGGCCACGCCCCACCGGGTGATCCCGCCGAAGAAGGACCGCTACTCGCTGGCCTTCTTCTTCAGCCCCTCGTGGGACACGGTCGCGGACCCGATGCCGACCTGCGTCGGCCCGGACAACCCGCACAGGTTCAAGCCCGTCCGCTTCCTAGATTACCGGGATTGGTACGTGAACCAGAACTATCTCGACGAGCTCGACAAGGCAGAGCCGGAGCCACCCTCCCCGGAGGAAAGTCGGTTCCAGTTCTAGCGGACTCGCCCTAGAGGATGGGCGAAGATCATCGCGTAGAGCAGCGCGAAGCTGATCCCGTTCACATGAATGACGGAGATGCCCCAGCGTTAGGGTGCCGGCCCGTCGAACGAATCACCGAACCTCAGCTGTGCCATGCCGCGCGGCAGATCGATCCACGGCAACGCATTGCCCGACCTGCCCGAAGAACTCTGGCGACAAGTGAACGGCGCCATTCCATACAGGGGTTGAGCGTCCGTTTGATCTCGGTCACCCGGTCGGCCAGCGCATCATGCGAAGATCGTTCCATGGTCCGTGACAAATGGAGCGCAACGATATGACGGATGAACATCAGGAATGCCTGGTCGTCGGCGTTTTCGACAATGTGAATGCATTCATCGAGGCAATGGAGAAGCTCGTCGAGGCGGGTCATCGCCGGAACGACATCAGTATCCTGGGCAACCACCAGGCGATCCTCGACCACTTCGGCACCCTGCCCGGTGTCGAGGAGCTGGCCGACCGAATGGATACGCCACGCGAAAGCCTCGAGGTTCACGACAGCGTCCGGGACGTGATCGATTTCCTGTCGGACAGCATGGCTGTTATTGCCCAGATCGGCACGGCGGCGGCGGCGTTCGCGGTGGGTGGCCCCATCGGTGTGTCAACCGGGGCGGCTGCGGAAACGGATGAGAATCTGGGCGGATTCCTGGGACGGATCAGCGACGAACATTGGCGGCACCGGCTGGAGCAAAGCGCACGTGATGGCGGCATCGTCTGCTGGGTACGCGCCGATAGCGGCACGACCGCCGGGAACGCGGAAAAGACGCTGAAGGCTGCCGGCGCCAGCCACATACACAGGACAGCCCCCCTGCCACCGACGGTTTGGCCCATCGACTGATCAACTCTTGCCTCGGTTCGGCTGATCCGCCGAACGTCCTTGCTTTGCTCCCCGGCACCGATCAGGCTGGGCGGCAAACCGATCATGTTTCGAAGGGGGAAGACACATGCTTCACGAACTGCGGACCTATACAGCGCGGCCGGGCGCCGTGCCCGACATCCTGAAGGTCAACGAAGAGGTCGGCCGCAAGGCGCGCGGCAACGACTACGGCGTGCTGGAGGGGTACTGGTACACCGAGATCGGGCCCCTCAATCAGGTCATGCACCTGTGGCGCTACGACAGCTTCGAGGAGCGCGCACACCTGCGCGCGGAGCTGGCCAAGGTCGACGACTGGACCAAGAAATACGTCCCGACGCTACGCCCGCTCCTGGTCAACCAGACCACCCGCTTCCTGAACCCGGCGAAGGACCTGGTCGCGCCGGCGACGGAGGGCAATTTCTACGAGTTCCGCAACTATCGCCTGAAGCCCGGCAAGGCCGCCGGCTGGATGAAACGGTTTCTCGACGTCATGCCGACGCGCGAGAAGTACTCGAAGAATGTCTGCGCGTGGATCACCGAGGGCCCGAACCCCAACGAGGTCTGCCACCTGTGGGCCTATTCGAGCCTCGAGGAGCGGATGGAAGCGCGCAATGGCGTCGCCACGGAGGACGCCTGGAAGGAGTTTGCCGCCGCGGGACGCGAGGAGCTCGAGGAAATGCACTCGACGATGCTGTTCCCGTCGAACTTCTCGCCATTGAAGTAGCGGGGCTCAGTCCTCCGGCGGGAGGATCTCCTGAACGCAGACCTGATCGACCAGGTGCCCGCGCCCGATGTCGGCGAGGTGTGCGCGCTTGTGCTCGTTCGCGAGATTCGCACCAACCCCCTGGGTCATGGCCATGACGACGGAGCGGTCACTCATGTCGAGCCAGAAGCCGCGGCGCACCAGCTTGCCGTCCGCGTCGCGGGCAAACGGGTCGTCCGGATTCTGACCAAGGTCCGGGCTGTAGAAATCGGGCATTGGAAACACTCGTCATCGGTTGCGAACGCGTGTTTGTGACACAGCCCGCGCGCAACCGATAGAGCATCAGTTTTTCGAGATGACCTTCGCCGCAAGCGTCTGGATCTCGATCTTGCCGTTTCGGATCAGGAACGTGTCCGTGCCGAGCTCGTAGATATTGTCTGCAGTCTCGGCATCCCAAACGTTGTAGCCGATGCCGTCCTCCACCACGAACTTCTGGAGGTTGAACTTCGCGCCCGGCTTGGCGAATTCCGCAATCAAGTTGGTGAACAGACCCTGGATCGCCTGTTTCCCGCGCAGTTCGCCGCCTTGCGTGACGATTACGGATGTATCCGAGTAATCGGCCATGATTTCAGCCATGTCAGCCGCGCCAAACGCTGCGAGATGATGCTCGATAACGGCTTTCGTGGTTTCATCGCCGCCGGCAAGGGCCGTACCGTATGCTGTTCCGGTCAGCGCCAGCGCCAGCGGTGCGAGCAGAGTTTTAAGTAGCTTCATGATGTCCTCCCCACAGACAGATATTCGACCGCCCAACCTTAGCATGCGTTCGCGGCATATCCGGCGGACCGTGGCCGGCTTCCTGCTCCTGCTGGTATCGGCCGGCGCAAACGCCCAGGAGAACAGGACCGTGGACGGTGATGCGCTCGGCCGGCCGGCATGGCACCCCGTTCTCCCGGCCGCGAGCGAGCTTGAGGCAATCCCGGGCACAGAGAATTTCATCATCCTGCGCAACGTCCTGCGCGACAGGGTCCAGGAATCCTGGCGCCACAGGGACAACAAGCCGCACGGACCGCTCGCCACGATCTTCTACGAACGCCTGTCGGACAATTTCTTCGCATCCCAGATGTACGACGCCGACTTCCGAAGCGTATTCGATGCCGCCTTCGCCGCGCGCGGCGTCAACCTGGACGATGCGGACGTCACCGTGATCGACGCCCGAACCCGCGCGGCAACGGTCAGCTACCGCGCGACGACATGCGTGTTCGTGTTGCGTGTGTTCGGCCACATCGCCGACAACCCGATTTCCGCGGCGGAATCCAATGGCGACCGGAATGCCCGGATCTTCGTGTGCGCGCAAAACGTCGCCGACCAGGCGCCGCTGCGCGACACGGCCACGGCGATGCTCTCAATTCTGGGGGCCGAAGGCGATCGTCCGGACAGTCTGCCGGCGCTGCTCGAAAAGCTGTTCGACTCCGAGAAAGGCGCCTGAGCGTCCGTCGCAGCGCGTTTGTATTCGTCGGGGGTTGCGTTAGAGTTTCGGAAACACGGGGACGGAGGAAAATCATGAAGGACGTCGATATCAAGAACCCGGACATGTCCAACCGCGTGGCGCGGTTCAAGGACCTCAAGCCCTACAAGCAGTCGATCATGGAAGGGACCGGCATCCCAGCCGAGGCCGTCGAGATCGTCTCGGCAAAGTCCGTTTACCCGCTCATGTCGCCCGAGGGCTGGGAGGGACGCTCCAAGGTCGCGCCGGTCAAGGGCATGGACGGGCTGACCGTCACCATCGCCGAGTGCCCGCCGGGCAACAACCCGGGCCTGCACAGTCACTCGCACACGGTCGAAAACTTCTTCTGCCTGAACGGGCGGTTCCGCATCTCGTGGGGCGAGAACGGCGAAAACTCGGTCGAACTCGAACCGTTGGACTTCATCTCGGTGCCCGCGGGCGTCTATCGCGATTTCAACAACATTTCCGACGAGACCGCGCGCCTGCTGGTCATGATCCAGAATGTCGAGGGCGACACGAAGGACGAGGTCGTCTTCCACCCCCATATCGGGCAGGAAATTGTCGAGAAGTTCGGCGAGGACGTGGTCGACGCGATGGACAAGGTCGGCTTCCGCTTCGCAGACCGGATCGCCGCAGAGTAGTCCGCGACGAAGCGACCAAACCCCGCTCAGACCGGGCGGCCCGACGTGTGCGAAGACGTGATCTTGATCGACCAGCCGTCCGGCCCGGGCACGTAGAAGGAACTGTGCACCGAGCCCGTCGTGATCTTGCTCGGCTTGAGTTTCTGCTTCTTGCAGTAGTCACGCATGGCCTTCACGTCATCGACCATCAGGTCGACGGGCGCCACCTCGCCATCCCTTATCTTCTTGCGGGATTTTCTGAGGATCAGGTGGGTGCCGCCACGCAGCTCGAGGACCGCGAACTTCGGAGTCTCGAAAACGGCGCGCAACCCGAGGAGCTGCATGAACTCGCTCGCCGGCGGCACGTCCTTGACGTGCATCGATACATGCCCGACGGCGACCGGGGGCCGCTTGTCCTTCGTCTTCGCCATTTTCCGCTCCCGGCTGATGCCGCATCGCCGCCGCTGGACTATAACCCTATGCGCGACGACGGATCGTTGCGGCTATGATCGCCCAGATCGAAGGAGAGCGAAACCATGAGCTTCGAGGATATCCTGTTCGAGAAGAACGACGGTGTTGCGACGATCACCATCAACCGGCCCGACCGGCTGAATGCGTTTCGCGGCCAGACCGTCGAGGAGATGATCGAGGCGCTGCAGGATGCCGGCTGGGATAAAACCGTCGGCGTGGTGGTCCTGACAGGTGCCGGCGACCGCGCCTTCTCGTCCGGCGGCGACCAGTCGGTCGAGAACAAGTCCTCACAGGGATACGGCAGCCGGCGCGGCACGGCCGGCATCCCGATCGAGGAACTCCAGAACCTGATCCGCGATATCCCCAAGCCCATCATCGCGAAGGTACGCGGCTATGCAATCGGCGGCGGCAACGTGATCGCGACCGTGTGCGACCTGACGATTGCGAGCGAAAACGCCATCTTCGGGCAGGTGGGACCGAGCATGGGATCCGTCGATCCGGGATACGGAACCGCCTATCTGGCCCGTATCGTCGGCGAGAAGAAGGCCCGCGAAATCTGGTACATGTGCCGGCAGTACACGGCGCGCGAAGCACTTGAAATGGGACTCGCCAACGCAGTCGTCCCGGATGCCGAGCTGGACGCGGAAGTGGCGCGCTGGTGCGCCGACATCATGGACCGGAGCCCGACGGCACTCGCCATCGCCAAGCGCTCCTTCAACGCCGATACCGACCACATCAAGGGCATCGGGGCGTTGGGCTTCGAGGCGCTGAAGCTGTATTACGCGACAGAGGAATCCAAGGAGGGCGGCCGCGCATTCAAGGAACGGCGCAAACCGGAATTCCGGAAGTACGTCACGTAGGCCCAAACGAGCGAAACGATGGAACAGGACGCCAAGATTTACGTCGCAGGGCATCGGGGACTGGTGGGCCAGGCCCTGGTGCGGCAGCTGAACGCCCAGGGATTCAAGAACATCGTGACCCGCACGAGCGCGGAGCTGGACCTGACCGAACAGGCGGCCGTGCGCGATTTCTTCGCCGCCGAGCAGCCCGACTATGTGCTGGATGCCGCAGCCATCGTCGGCGGAATTCTGGCCAACGACCAGTATCCAGCGGACTTCATCGCCGGCAACCTGCAGATCCAGACCAACCTGATCGACACGGCCTACCGCAGCGGTGTGAAGAAGATGCTGTTTCTCGGCTCGACCTGCATCATGCCGCGCGACGCGCCGCAGCCGATGAAGGAAGACTACATGCTCACGGGGCCGCTGGAAGAGACCAACCAGTGGTACGCCGTCGCCAAGATTGCCGGCATCAAGATGTGCCAGGCCTACGGCCGCCAGTACGGCTTCGACGCGATCAGCGTGCAGCCGACCAACCTGTTCGGGATCGGCGACAACTTCGACTACGAAACGTCCCACATGGCTCCGGCGATGATCCGGCGCATGCATGAGGCGAAGCTGTCGGGGGCGGAGAGCGTCCTGATCTGGGGCACCGGCAAACCCCGGCGCGAGATCATGTTCGCCGACGACATGGCGGACGCCTGCGTCTACCTGATGCAGACCTACTCCGACGAACCCTTCGTCAACATCGGGACGGGCGAGGACATCTCGATCGCAGATTTCGCGACCCTCGTCGCCGACGTCGTCGGCTACACGGGGTCGTTCGACTACGACACGTCACGGCCCGACGGGACGCCGCGCAAGCTGGTCGACGTGACGCGCCTCCGGGAACTCGGCTGGACATCGAAGATCAGCCTGCGCGAGGGCGTGGAACGGACCTACGCCTGGTATCTCGAAAACGCGGACAATCTGCGGACGCTCAGCGCCGACAACCTGTCCCGCTGAACGTTCCGCGCTAGGACGATGCGCCGCCCACACCCGCCGGGCAGTAGGCCGCACCGATAACCGGCATATCACGGCCGTCCTGAACCAGGATCGCGCAACCCTGGCCGTCCTCGAGCTTCAGATCGGTGACGCTGATCGCGGCCGACTTGCCGTCCCATTCCCCGATGTGCCGGACCTCGCGGACGATGTTGTGATTGGTCAGGCTCTTGCCGTGATTTTCACCGCGCAGGACCTTCGTCGTCACCTCGCGCACGAAGGTCACGAGCCAGACATCGGCCTTGCCGCCAGCGACATCGCCGAGGTTGACCGTAACCCCGCCATTCGGCGCCGGCGCCACTTCGACGGCAACACGCGGCTGATAGTCCCGACGCACCTGCGTGATCAGGTTCTGCACTTCGCGGCGTCGCGAACCGACAGCCTCGCTGAGGCCGTCGATCACCATCTGCGGCGTATAGACGCTTCGGGTGTTCCGGATTTCCGCGTTGTAGGCACGCTGCCGCTCCGTCATCTCCGGCGAGGAAAAAACGTCCTTCCAGCGACCATGGCGGCCATAGTTCAGGCGGTCCCAGTAATCGACGTGGTATTCGAGCGCGAGGATATTCTCATCCTCCGCCAGTTCGCCGAGATAGGCCTCCGCGGGCGGACAGGAATAACAGCTCTGGGATGTGAACAGCTCGACGACCGTCAGCGGCTCGTCGGCGGCGATCGCCGGCCCCTGGGTGTGCAGTGCGGCCGCCAGAACCAGTCCTCCGACAGCGACTCGAATGGCCCTCATTTCGTCTCTCCCAACACGTTGGAAATGTCGAACACACATGCACGTTAACAGCGCCGGCCGCGGTTTATTCCGCCCGTCGCATCAGATTGCGAAAGTTTCCTGCGATCCGTTCACGTTCACGTGATCATTCCCGGTTTTTGTTGTCGATCCAGTGGGTTAACGGGTTTCGTGGCGTTGCTGTTCAGGCGCAATGCCGCGTGGCGGCATCACGTTCAAGGGAACCGGGAGATATATATGTTCACCGTTCGCAAACTATCCAGGATCGGCCTATTCGCTGGCGCGGCCCTCGCGCTCGCCATCGCTTTCACGTCGTTCAACAGCAGCGATGCGGCGGCCGACAATCACGCCGACCGCAACGCCGCGATGAAATCGCTGGGCGGCGCCATGAAGGCGCTGGGCGCGGCCGTCGCCGCCGGCAACAACGCAGATGCACAGGCCGCCGCGATGAAGATCAGCGCGACCGCCGCCGAGATTACGGCCCGGTTCAAGGACGGCAAGCCGGGTGCGAACCGTGCAAAGCCGGAAATCTGGACCAACTTCGCCGACTTCACGGCCAAGGCCAACGCCTTGAAGACCGCGGCCGACGGCGTGGCCGCCGATGCGGCCGCCGGCAAGCTCGGCTCCGACCCCAAGGCCGTCGTCGGCAAGATCGGCGCCACCTGCGGCGCCTGCCACAAGGCCTACCGGGGCCCGAAGGTCTAACGGCAATCCAAGATCAGTATCGAAGATCGCCCGGCTCTGCCGGGCGATTTTTTTTGCTAGGATCGAGACATGAGCCACCTCATCAGGATGCTGACCCTGCTGGCCGCAGTGACCGTCGCCACCCCGGTGATTGCCCAGTCCGGCGACGCCGAGCGCGGTGCATACATGCTGGCGGCAGCGGGTTGCGTTGCGTGCCATACGGTTCCCAAGGATGGTGCGTTCCTCGCCGGAGGCCGCGAACTCAAGACGGATTTCGGATCCTTCTTCACGCCGAACATCACGCCCGACCCCGAGACCGGCATCGGCAACTGGAGCAACGAGGACTTCATCCGCGCGATGAAGAAGGGCGTCTCGCCCGACGGCGGCCGTTACTATCCGACCTTCCCCTACACCTCCTACACGCGCATGACCCGGCAGGACATGCTGGACCTCAAGGCCTATCTCGACACCGTCCCGCCCGTGCGAAATGCCGTACCCGACCACGATCTGGCATTCCCGTTCGGGATCCGCGCCAGCATGATGGGATGGCAACTCCTGTTCTTCGACGACACACCTTTCGAAGCCGACCCGACCCAAAGCGACGCCTGGAACCGTGGCGCATATCTGGTGAGCGGTCCGGGGCACTGCGGCGAATGCCACACGCCGCGCAATCTGCTCGGGGTGGTGGACTCCGGCCGGCCGCTCGCCGGCAACGCGAACGGGCCCGAGGGCGATGCGGTGCCGAACATCACCCCGCATTCCAGCGGGATCGGCGGCTGGAGCGAGGACGATATCGTCTCGATGCTCGAGGTCGGCCTGCTGCCCGACGGCGACTTCGCCGGCGGCGCCATGACCGACGTTATCGAGGAGAGCACGAGCAAGCTTTCAGAGGATGACCGGAAGGCCATCGCAAGCTATCTGTTGTCGCTGCCACCTCTGGCAGACGCGCAGTAATCACAACCCAAGTTTTACGGAGAAACACCATGCCCGCCTATTGGCTTGCACGTTCGAAGATCAACGATCCGGTCGAGTACAAGAAGTACACCGACCACATCCCCGACATCCTGGAGAAGTACAACGGGCGGGTGTTCGCGCGCGGCGGCGAATACAAGGTCCTGGAGGGGGAGACACCGTATGAGCGCTTCATCGTCATCGAATTCGATTCGATGGCCGATGCGGAAGCCTGCTTCAACTCTCCGGAGTATGTCGAGGCCGCCAAGTTCCGGCGCGTGCCGGGCATCGCGCAGAACGAACTGGTGATCGTTGACGGCGGCGACGCGACGCCACGCTAGTCCGCGCCCGCCAGCTCCGGAAACAGCCCCGCCAGCCCGTCGCGGCTCGCGGGGCAGACGCCTCGCTCTGTGATCAGGCCGGTGACCAGGCGCGCGGGCGTTACGTCGAACGCATAGTTCGCAGCCGCCGAGCCGTCCGGCGTGAGCTGGACGGTCGCGATATCGCCGCTTTCGGTCTTGCCCGCGATGTGCGTGACCTCGTCCGCGCCGCGCTCCTCGATCGGGATGTCCCGTACGCCGTCGGCAATGGTCCAGTCGATCGTCGGGGACGGCAGCCCGACATAGAACGGCACCCCGTTGTCATGCGCGGCAAGCGCCTTGAGGTAGGTCCCGATCTTGTTCGCGACATCGCCGGATGCCGCCGTGCGATCCGTACCCGTGATGCAGAGATCGACCAACCCGTGCTGCATCATGTGCCCGCCGGCATTGTCAGCGATCACCGCATGGGAGACCCCGTGGCGCCCGAGCTCCCAGGCCGTCAGCGCAGCCCCCTGGTTGCGCGGACGCGTCTCGTCGGCCCAGACATGCACCGGAATGCCGACGTCATGGGCCTTGTAGATGGGCGCCAGCGCCGTGCCCCAGTCGACGGTCGCCAGCCAGCCGGCGTTACAATGGGTGAGGATGTTCACCGGCCCGTCGCCGGAACGGGTCTCGTGGATCGCGCGGATGATCTCCAGGCCATGATCACCAATGGCGCTGTTAATCGCGACATCCTCGTCGCATACCGCCGCAGCGCGCGCATAGGCGACCTCGACCCGCACATCTGCCGCCTCGGGACGCAGGCGCGCAACCATATCGTCGAGCGCCCAGCGGAGGTTCACGGCGGTGGGCCGCGTCGCCATCAGGGCCGCATAAGCATTGTCCAGGCCCGCGTCCGTGCTGTCTTCGCGCATCGCGAGCGCCATGCCATAGGCCGCGGTCGCGCCGATCAGCGGTGCACCACGAACCAGCATGTCGCGAATGGCCCGCGCGGCATCCTGGAGCGATGTGAGCCGGACGATCTCGAAGCGGTGCGGGAGCCGGGTCTGGTCGATGATCTCGACCGTCTCGCGATCGTCACCCAGCCAGATCGTGCGATAGGGTGTGCCGTCGACCTTCATGCATCACCCGCCTTGCGAATGCGGAAGGTGTAAATACCCTCCTCCTCTCCGGTCTCGAGCAACATGTCACCCGTGACTTCGCAAAAATGCGCAAAATCACGCACTGAGCCGGGATCCGTCGCGACCACGCGCAGAATGCTGCCGGCCGGCATGGTCTTCAGCGCCTTTTTCGCCTTCAACACCGGGAGCGGGCATTTAAGGCCGCTGGTGTCCAGTGTCTGCACATCTTCTTTCGTCATTTCGGCGCCCAGTTCAGATTGACCGGTTTTCTAATATACGAATACACTAAACAGATGGATTCCGAGGTACTTCTGGAAAAAGCCGGCCAGGTCAGCCGCCTGCTCAAGTCGCTCGCCAACGAGCGGCGTCTCCTGATCATGTGTTACCTGAGCGAAGGCGAGATGTCGGTTGGAGAACTCGAGCCGCTGGTCGGGCTCAGTCAGTCCGCACTATCCCAACATCTCGCACGACTGCGTCGCGAACATCTCGTGACGACGCGCCGCGAGGCCCAGACGATCTTCTACTCGATCTCGAGCGAGGAAGCACGAACGGTGCTGGGCACCCTCTACGAGCTCTACTGCGCCGAAGCCCAAGACGATTCCTCACGGTCGGAATGAGCGCTGATGCCCGGAGGATCTGTCGTTCATGAGTGACGAAACCCCGCAGGTTTCGATGCTTTCGGCCACGGAGGCGCGAGCCCGCATTTCGGACGGGACGGCTTATGTGGTAGATGTGCGCGAACCTCACGAGAACGCGCAAATGCGAATCGCGGGCTCACATCTCGTTCCGCTTTCCATGTTCGACGCGTCCCGGATCACGCCGGAAGACGGGCAGGACCTGATACTCCATTGCCGTATCGGACAGCGGTGCGGCGTGGCGGCGGACCAGCTGCTTGCAGCGGGATATCCGGGCCGCATCTTCCGGATGACCGGCGGCATTCTCGAATGGATCGCGGCGGACTTTCCCGTCGTGACGGGCTGACGGACCGGCCGTGGCGCAAACACGATGACCATCTACCTCCCCATCGCCGAAATGTCGGTCGACGTTTTCCTCATCCTCATGATGGGTGGCGGCGTCGGGTTCCTGTCCGGCCTGTTCGGGGTCGGCGGCGGTTTTCTCATGACGCCGCTCCTGATCTTCATGGGCATCACCCCCGCCGTCGCGGTCGCGACAGAGGCGAACCAGATCGTCGCAGCCTCGGTCTCCGGCGTTCTCGCGCACATGCGCCGGCGCAACGTCGATTTCAAGATGGGAGCGGTGCTGACAGCCGGGGGTTTCGCGGGCTCCGGCGTGGGCGTCTGGATTTTCACCTTCCTGCGCGAGATCGGCCAGGTCGATCTTCTCGTCCAGCTCAGCTACGTCCTGTTCCTCGGCATCGTCGGTTTCCTGATGTTGTTCGAGAGCGCGCGCGCCATACTTCGCAGCCGGTCCGGGACGGCAACCCGCGGCAAGCTCCACCAGCACACATGGCTGCACGGCCTCCCCTTCAAGATGCGGTTTCGCCGCTCGCGGCTCTACATCAGCGCGTTACTGCCGCTCGGTATCGGGTTCTTCGTCGGTATACTTGCCGCGATCATGGGCGTCGGCGGCGGTTTTCTCATGGTGCCGGCGATGATCTACCTGCTCGGCATGCCGACATCCGTCGTGGTCGGGACGTCGCTGTTCCAGATCATCTTCGTGACCGCCAACGTCACCTTTCTGCAGGCGGTCAACAACCAGACCGTCGATGTGGTTCTTGCGCTCCTGCTGCTGACCGGTGCCGTGATCGGCGCACAGCTGGGCACGAAGGCCAGCGGCAAACTTCGGGGCGAGGAGTTGCGCGGCCTACTCGCCCTCATGGTGCTTGGGGTGTGCGCAAAAATCGGCATTGATCTCATCAAGACACCGGAAGATATCTATTCCATCAGCGAAACGCCGGGGTTCGGACTATGACCGGCGCGATCACAGGTCGCGCCGCCCTGCTCGTCGCCGCGGCCCTTGTTCTGCTGCAGATTCCGGCAGACGCGGCACGCGACGACGCGCTCGCGATCGACCTGAGCGAAGACCTGATCGGCATCAGCACCAGCTTCAGTGGTGCCGATGTCCTGCTGTTCGGTGCCACGGAAGGGGTGGGCGACGTCGTCGTCGTCATTCGCTCACCGGATAGCCAGGTGATCGTGCGCCGGAAGGACCGGGTGGCGGGCATCTGGGTCAATGCCGAGGAGTTGGTGTTCGACGACGCGCCCGGCTTTTATCACATCGCCGCCTCCGCGCCCCTCGACGATCTCCTGCCCCAACCGGTCCTCGACGCCAATCAGATCGGAACCGACCATATCGCCTTCAGTCCGCACTTTCCGCTCACCGTCGAGCAGGAGAACGCGTTTCGCGAGGCGCTGGTCCGCAACAAGCGACGAAGCGGCCTCTACACCGACGGGCTGGAGCGCGTCGATTTCCGGGGAAACCGGCTCTTCCGAACACGTGTCGCACTGCCGGCGAACGTCCCGACCGGCGACTACCGGGTGACTGTCTACCTGGTGGACGATCGTGAGATCATCGGTTCCTCGCAATCCACCCTGCAGGTTCGCAAGGTGGGCTTCGAAGCCAAGATCACAGAGTTTGCATTCGAACAGGCACCGATCTACGGATTGATCGCCATTGTCATCGCATTGATTGCCGGCTGGTTCGCCGGCTTCGTGTTCCGTAAGGTCTGACCGACATGTCTGATATCACAGCCCCGGACGGCACCGAGGGTTCCGACAATAGCGGTTCGGATCGCGCGGCCGTGTTTCTCGTCGTCGTCGACAATTCGCCCGAGATGGGAGTGGCGCTCCGGTGGGCAAGCCTGCGCGCCCGCCGGACCGGCGGACGCGTCGGTCTCGTGCGGGTGATCCGCGGTGCCGACTTCCAGCACTGGGCAGCGGTCGGCAACCTCATGCAGGTCGAGGCGCGAGAAGAGGCGGAGCAGCTTTTGCAGGAGCATGCGGCCGAAGTGTTCCGGCTGTATGGCGGAATGCCGATCCTCTACCTGATCGAAGGCGAGCCGAAGTCGGCAATCGTCGATCTCATCGAGGAAGACAAGGACATACGCATCCTGGTGCTCGCGTCATCGACCGGACGCCGAGGCCCCGGACCGCTCATCACCCATCTCACCAAAAAAGCCCTCGCTCAGCTACGGATACCCGTTACGATCGTTCCGGGCGGACTGACCGACCAACAGATCGACGCCCTGGTATAGGCCTTCCACATGCCCGATGACATTCGCCACGACGACCGCTACGAGACGGTCGAGACGTCCCCCGCCGTATCCGACGAGGTCAAGTCCACGACCTGTTACATGTGCGCATGCCGGTGCGGGATCAACGTGCACCTCAAGGATGGCTCGATCCGCTACATCGAGGGCAATCGCGATCACCCGGTGAACAAGGGTGTGCTCTGCGCCAAGGGTTCCGCGGGAATCATGCAGCACTACTCGCCCGCGCGCCTGTCCCAGCCGCTGCGCCGGGTCGGACCGCGCGGATCAGGGGAGTTCGAGCCCATCAGCTGGGACGAGGCCCTGGAGACCGCGACCGACTGGCTATCCGACGTGCGCCGGCGCGACCCGCGCAAGCTGGCCTTCTTCACAGGCCGGGACCAGAGCCAGTCTCTCACCGGTTTCTGGGCGAGCCAGTTCGGCACGCCCAACCATGCCGCCCATGGCGGCTTCTGCTCCGTCAACATGGCGGCTGCGGGGATCTACACGATCGGCGGTTCGTTCTGGGAATTCGGCGAACCGGACTGGGAGAACACGCGCTACTTCCTGATGTTCGGGGTCGCGGAGGACCACGATTCCAACCCGATCAAGATGGGGCTCGGCAAGCTCAAGACCCAGGGAAAGGCGAAGTTCGTCTCGGTCAATCCAGTACGCACCGGCTACTCCGCCATCGCGGACGAATGGGTGGGCATCCGTCCCGGCACCGACGGTCTGTTCGTCATGGCGCTCATCCACGAGCTGATCCGGACCGGAAAGGTCGACCTCGAGTTTCTTGCCCGCTACACGAACGCCCACTGGCTCGTGCGGCGAGCCCCCGGGACCGCGGACGACGGCCTGTTCGTGCGCGGCAGCGACGGCAAGCCGCTCGCCTACGACCGGAATACGGACCAGCTGGTCGATGCCGGCCGAACCGACATTTCCCCGGCCATGCGCGGCGCCTTCCCGCTGCACACGGCGGCGCCGGGCGACGGCGGGAGCAACGACGAAGCCGTACCGGTCTTCCAGCTCCTGCTCGATCGCTATCTCGACACGAAATACAGCCCCGACGCCGTCGCCGCGCAGACGGGACTGGATGCCGACCGCATCCGGCGGATCGCCGCGGAACTGGCGCACGCGGCGTTCGAGCAGGAAATTTCGCTGGACGTGGAATGGACCGACTGGGCCGGGCGCAAGCATGACAAGATCATCGGACGACCGGTCTCGATGCATGCCATGCGGGGCATCTCGGCCCACTCCAACGGGTTCCAGACCTGCCGGGCGATCCACGTCCTCCAGATGCTGCTCGGCAGCATCGACTGCCCCGGCGGCTTCCGCTACAAGCCGCCTTTCCCCCGCCCCGCGCCGCCCGGCCCGAAACCGGCCGGCAAGCCGCACCAGGTGTCGGCGGGGAACCCGATGGCCGGCCCGCCGCTGGGATTCGTTACCGGCCCCGAAGACCTGTTGGTCGACGAGAGCGGCGAAGCGCTTCGCATCGACAAGGCCTACTCCTGGGACGCACCGCTCGCCGCGCACGGCTTGATGCACATGGTCATCCGCAACGCGTGGGCGGGCGACCCCTATCCGATCGACGTGCTCTTCATGTTCATGGCGAACATGAGCTGGAACTCGTCGATGAACACGACCGAAACCGCGGAGATGCTCACCGCCACCGATCCGGAAACGGGTGAGTACCGAATTCCGAAGATCATCTACTCGGACGCCTACCAGTCCGAGATGATCGCCTATGCCGACCTGATCCTGCCCGACACCACCTACCTGGAACGCTGGGACTGCATCAGTCTGCTCGACCGGCCCATCTGCAGCGCCGACGGACCGGCCGACGCCATTCGCCAGCCGGTCGTTGCGCCCGATCGCGATGTCCGGCCATTCCAGGACGTGCTGATCGAGTTGGGCGTACGCCTCGGCCTGCCGGCCTTCACCGACGAGACCGGCGGCCCGAAATTTCCGGGCGGCTACCCCGACTATCTGACGCACCATGAGCGGACACCGGGCATCGGGCCGCTGGCCGGCTGGCGGGGCGAGGACGGGGAATCCCATGGCCACGGCGCGCCCAACGACAATCAGCTCGACCGCTATGTGGCAAACGGCTGCTTCTGGAGCGAAGAATTCGCGCCGGACGAGCGCTACTACAAGCACAGCAACCGCGCGTATCTCGAGAAGGCGGCCTCCATGGGCTGGATCGCCGCGGCGGACCCGATCGTACTGCAGCTCTACAGCGAACCCCT
The DNA here is from genome assembly GCA_038140435.1 of Rhodospirillaceae bacterium. Taxonomy (GTDB): domain Bacteria; phylum Pseudomonadota; class Alphaproteobacteria; order UBA6615; family UBA6615; genus UBA8079. The sequence continues at coordinate 31,506 of JAYQGE010000012.1, forward strand.
GCAGCGCTTCAAACTCGCGGGGCTCGGCTTCGGCGATATCGTCCCGCCGGTCCGTTATCGCGAGCGTATCGCCGAGGCATTCGACCCGCTGCCCGTCTGGTATGCGCCGTTCGAAGACGGCCACACCGACGTACAGGCCTACCCGATCCATGCTCTGACCCAGCGCCCCATGGCGATGTACCATTCCTGGGGCTCTCAGAATGCGTGGCTGCGCCAGATCCACGGCTGGAACAAGCTGTACATGAACCGCAGCAGCGCCGAAGGCCACGGCCTCGCCGACGGCGACAAGGTTCGCGTTGAAAGCCCCTATGGCAGCATCCGGGCAACCATTGCCCTTATGGAAGGTTGCAACGGCGACACCGTGTGGACCTGGAATGCCATCGGCAAGAAGCGTGGCGCCTGGAATCTCGCGCCCGACGCCCCGGAGTCCGAGAAGGGTTTTCTGTTGAACCACCTGATCACGGACCTCCTGCCGCCGAAGGACGGGTACAGGTTCTCCAACACCGACCCGATCACCGGCCAGGCGGCGTGGTTCGACCTGCGGGTCCGGGTGACCCGCGACGATGGCGCCGCGACGACCGACGATGCGCTGCGAAGCAGTCATCTGCCGCGCGCGCCCGGTGTCGAACCGGCACCCCGCCGCCTGCGCTTCGGCGCGCGATTCCTGCCGCGCGGAAGCTGGCGCCGCAATCGAGGAGAGACGGGCGAATGACGAGTCTTCCCGCATCGAACAGCGGCCGCAAACTCGGCCTGGTGATCGATCTCGATATCTGTGTCGGGTGCCACGCCTGCGCCGTGAACTGCAAGGAATGGAACACCGGCGGCCACTCCGCGCCGTTGACGGACGAGAACCCCTATGGCGCCGATCCGCTCGGGGTCTGGTTCAACCGGGTCCACAGCTTCGAGGCCGGCGAAGGTGCCAGCGGACGCACCGTGCATTTTCCCCGGAGTTGCCTACACTGCGAGGAACCGGCCTGCGTCACGGTGTGCCCCACCGGCGCGTCCTACAAGCGCGAGGCCGATGGAATCGTGCTGGTCAACGCGGACAGCTGCATCGGCTGCAAGCTCTGTTCCTGGGCCTGCCCGTACGGCGCGCGCGAATACGACTATGCCGACGGCGTGATGAAGAAGTGCACCTTGTGCATCGACCGGATCGAGAATCAGAACCTGCCCGAGGAGGATCGGGTTCCGGCATGTGTTTCGACATGCCCGGCCTCGGCGCGTCACTTCGGTGATCTCGGGGACCCCGACTCCGATGTGAGCAAGCTGGTCGCTAAGCGCGACGGTTACGAGCTGATGCCGGAGATGGGCATGAAACCGGTCAACCGCTACCTGCCGCCCCGATCCGCGACCCGTCATGATCTGCCGGAAACCTCCACGGAGACCGATACCGGCGGCACCGGCAGCGTCTTCCTCGACTGGGTCGACCGCATGCTGTCCCGCTAACTCATCGACCGACTGCACCATGAATCCAGCCTATTCCGTCATTTTCTTCACAACCGCCTCTGGCGCCGGATACGGGGCCGTCGTGTGGCTCGTCGTGCTCGCACTCATCGGCATCGTGCCCCTCACGCCGGCGCTCGGACTGTCCGTCTTCGCCGTATCGCTTGCCCTGATCACCGCGGGCCTTTTGTCCTCGACCTTCCATCTCGGCCATCCCGAGCGTGCATGGCGGGCCCTGAGCCAGTGGCGTTCCTCCTGGCTGTCGCGCGAAGGGATCGCGGCGATCGCGACCTACATCCCGATTCTCGTCTTTGCGATCGGCTCGCTCCTCTTCGCCGCCCAGAGCTTCATCTGGATCTGGGCCGGCATGATCGCCGCCGGGCTTTGCCTCGTGACGGTCGCCTGCACCGGCATGATCTATGCGAGCCTACGTGCCATCCCCTACTGGTACACGCCGCTCGTGATGCCGCTCTATATCGGGTTCTCGCTGTCCACCGGCGCCGTACTGCTGATCGCCATCGCGTCCATCTTCTGGGTTACGCCCGGTGTTCTGGCGTGGATCGCGGCGGTCGTCACGCTGGCGACCTGGAGCGCAAAGATGGTCTATTGGCGCCAGATTGACGGCGCCAGCCCCGTCGCGACTGCGGAAACAGCCACTGGCCTTGGCGACATCGGCACGGTCCGGCTGCTCGAATCTCCGCACAGTAGCGAGAATTTCGTGATGCGTGAAATGGGCTACACGATCGCGCGAAAACACGCAAAACGCCTGCGCAAGATCGCCTTGGTCGTCGGCGGCGTATTGACGGCCGCCGCGCTTGTTGTCGCCGGCATCCTGCCCGCCCCCCTCGCGACCTGCGCCTCCTTCGCCGCCCTCATCGCGACGGCGGTCGGTACGCTCGTGGAGCGCTGGCTTTTCTTCGCCGAAGCACGGCATGCCTCGTCGCTCTACTACGGCGCAACGGAGGTCTGAGAAACCGAATGGCGGAAGTCATCTGCGTCGGGATCGCGTATCTCGACTATGTCTTCGAAGGCGATTTCGATCCTTCCGACAGCCGAACAATGTTTGCCAACGACTTCAACCAGTATGGCGGCGGCATGGCGGCGACGGCGAGCGTCACCGTCGCCCTTCTGGGTGGATATTCGGCCTTCTGGGGCCGGCTGGGCAACGACGAGACCGGTCTCCAGGTTCTGGACGGCCTGACCCGGCACGGCGTCCAGACCGAGCATGTGCGACTTATAACCGGTGCCCAGTCACCGATATCCTCGATCCTGATCGGTGCCGACGGCGTCCGCCGCGAGACCGTATTTTCCGGACGGGACCTGGACTCCGATGCGAGCTGGCTGCCGCTTGGCCGGATCGAGGACACGAGCGCCCTCCTGGTCGATCCGCGCTGGCCAGAGGCGGCAATGCGCGTATTGCAGGAGGCGTTCGACCACCGGGTTCCGGCGGTCCTCGACGGCACGGCCGGGCCGCATCCGGTACCGCGAGAACTCGTCGAACTCGCGAGCTACGTCGTGTTCTCCAAGGCGGGTCTCGAGCAGTATACCGGTCGATCGGATATTCCCGGCGCGTTGGAGGCCGCCGCGGCGAACACGGAAGCCCGGGTTGGCGTCACATCGGGCTGGGACGGGTTCGACTGGCTCGACGAAGACGGCAGCGCGCAGCGCGCAGCGCCACTCGATTTGCCGCTCATCGACACGCTCGGCGCGCGGGATGTCTTTCTCGGCGCATTCGCGCTTGCGCTGGGGGAACGGAAGGAACTCGGTCTGGCCGCGCGTTTCGCCAATGCAGCGGCGGGCCTCAAATGTGCCAAACCGGGCGGCCGGGGTGCCATTCCCTGCCGGGCCGAGATCTGGGAACTCCTGGACGCCGCGGACGCCGCCTGACGCGCGGTTTACCCGGCGAGCGCGGGCATGCGGATCGGTCCATCGATCGACTGGCTCACGAACTGCCGCACATACGCGTTGTCGGTCCGGTCGAGGTCGTCCACCGGGCCGGTCCAGACCACGCGACCCTCGTGAAGCATCAGGACGCTGTCCGCGATCCGGCGCACCACCGCCAGGTCGCTGACAACCGAAATCACACTCGCGCCCAAGTCGTCCACGCGATCGTTGATCAGGTCGCTGATGATGTTGCTCATGATCGGGTCGAGGCCGGCCGTCGGCTCGTCGAGGAACAGGATCTCAGGGTCCGTCGCAATCGCACGGGCCAATCCGGTGCGTTTCTGCATCCCGCCCGACAGTTCCGCGGGCGACAGGTCCGCCACATCCGCGGACAAGCCGACCTGTTCGAGCTTCGCGACCGCCGTCTCCCGCGCTGCGGACCGGGCCATGCCATGCTCGTGCAACAGCCGGAAGGCAACATTCTCCCAGACCGTCAGGCTGTCGAAGAGCCCCTGCCGCTGGAACAGAACCCCGAAACGTCGCATCCACTGCATGCGCTCACCCTGCGGCATCCCGACCGTTTCCCGGCCGTCGACCTCGATCGAGCCGGAATCCGGCTCTACGAGCCCGAGGATGGATTTGAGTAGGAGCGACTTGCCACTGCCCGAACCGCCGATCAGCACCAGCGACTGGCGCGGTTGCAGCAGCAGGTCGACCTCGTCGAGGGCACGCTGCCCGTCGAAGCTGCGGGTGAGCCCGGCAATTCGAATTTTGGCGCCCGCGTCCGCCACCGCTACTGCATCGTTGGCATGGTCAGGCTGTGGCCTTCGCGCACACCCGACTTCGGCCAGCGCGACGTGACCGCCTTGAGCCGCGTATAGAAGCGGACTCCCTCCATGCCGTGCATGTGCGTGTCCCCGAACAGGGACCGCTTCCAGCCGCCGAAGCTGTGATAGGCGACCGGCACAGGGATCGGCACGTTCACGCCGACCATGCCGATCTGCACCCGCTCGGTGAAGTCGCGCGCGGCATCGCCGTCCTTCGTGAAGATCGCGGTGCCGTTGCCATACTCGTTGCGGTTCACCAGATCGAGCGCACTCTCATAGTCCTTCACCCGGACCACAGACAGCACCGGGCCGAAAATCTCTTCCTTGTAGACGCTCATATCCTCGGTTACATGGTCGAACAGGGTGCCGCCCATGAAGTAGCCATTCTCGTAACCCTGCAATTTGAGGCCGCGCCCGTCGACGGCAAGGGTCGCACCGTCCGCCACGCCCTGGTCGATCAGGTTGAGAATCCGGTCATGGGCCTGCTTGGTCACAACCGGCCCCATCTCGATATCGTCTGCGTTGCCGGGGCCGATCTTCAGTTCCTGGATCTTGGGCGTGAGGTCCTGCACCAGGGCATCCGCCGTATCGTCGCCGACCGCGACGGCGACCGACACGGCCATGCAGCGCTGGCCCGCGGAGCCGTAGCCCGCGCCGATCAGCGCATCGCCCGCCTGTTCGATGTCCGCATCGGGCATGACGACCATGTGATTCTTGGCCCCGCCAAGCGCCTGCACCCGTTTGCCATGTTCGGCAGCGGTCGCATAGATGTAGGACGCGACCGGGGTCGAGCCCACGAAGGAGACGGCATCGATGTCGGGGTGGGTCAGGATCGCATCGACGGCTTCCTTGTCGCCGTTCACCATGTTGACGACCCCCTCGGGCACGCCCGCTTCGTGGGCCAGCTCGACCAGCCGGAAGGGGCAGGACGGGTCGCGCTCGGACGGCTTCAGGATGAACGTGTTGCCGCACGCGATCGAAATCGGGAACATCCACAGCGGGATCATCGCCGGGAAGTTGAACGGGGTGATCCCCGCGCACACACCCACCGGCTGGCGAATGGAGTAGGCGTCGACCCCGGTGCCGACGTCCTCGGTGAACTCACCGCGCATCAGGTGCGGGATGCCGCATGCGAACTCGACGACCTCACGACCGCGCAGGATATCGCCCTTGGCGTCCTCGATCGTCTTCCCGTGTTCCTCGGTGATCATCTGCGCGAGCTCTTCCTCATGCGCGAGGATGAGCTCATTGAAGCGGAACATGATCCGGGCGCGCCGCAGGGGCGGCATCGCCGACCATTCCGGCAACGCCGCGCGCGCCGCCGCGACAGCCGCATCGACGTCGGCGCCGTTGGCCAGCCGCACCTCGGCGATCTGGTCACCGGTCGCCGGGTTGAACACCGGGCCGGTGCGATCGGAGGTACCGGTCGCAGCCTTGCCGCTAATCAGGTGATCCAGGGTCTTCATTTCTATCTCTCCTCCGCGTCGGCTTATGCGCCGCGTCACTATAGCCGGGTATATAAAACAGGTGGACTCCAAGAGGTGCCAGTCTGGCCTAGGCGTCGGCGTTGAGACCGCTCAGCTTTCCGCGGAAAAACACCAGCGGATTGCCTTCCCGGGTCTCGAAACGCTCGACCTCACCGACGATGATGACGTGATCGCCGCCATCATGGTGCACCACGTTCCGGCATTCGAAGCGGGCGAGGCAGCCGTCGATCAGCGGCGCACCGCCCAGGCCCTCGCCGCAGTCGAGTTCCGCGAACTTGTCGGCGCCCGATTTTGCGAAGGCCATGCACTCTTCGGATTGCGCATCGCTGAGGATGTGCACGCAGAAATGGCTCGCCGCCTCGATCGTCTGCAAGCTCGTCGAGTTCCGGTCGAGGCTCCACAGGATAAGGGGCGGCTCAAGCGATACGGAATTGAACGAGCTCGCGGTAATCCCGACCAGCTCGCCTTTGTCACCTTTCGCCGTCACGATCGTGACGCCCGTGGCGAAGTTGCCCAGGGCATTTCGGAATTCTCTGCTGTCGAAGGGCGCTTCGGCCATTGCGTTACCTCTGGTCTCCGGGTCTTCCACGCACCAGAGGCCGGGAAAACGAACAGCCCGAGATGTAGCGTCCAGCGCAGTCCTAATGCAACAGGTGGAAACGCAGTCGGATCATATTGTGGGCACATCGGGAAGGATTGCCCCGGGCTCGAGTGCCGGATCCGCGGCGTCACGAGCATCGATATGACGAAACGTCATGAACTGCACAAAATGTCATCATCCATTGGAAAGTGTGGATCGCGCTGGAACCTCAAATAAATAATGGTTAATTAGATATCAAAATATGTATTCAATACGTTATGTCCGCGACATTTTTCCTATGATGAAAAATAATAAACACTATAAACTATATATTTAATTTATAACAATATCATAAAATGTCATATTTATTATTATATATAGAATTAATATATGATATTACTGTATTGATGTCCTTGACAGATTTCGAACGCGTTGTGTGATACTTCATGCGGATCAATGAATACGTGATCCGAAGGCTTGTAAGTCTGAAATAGCCCAAAGGGGAAAAGCATGCCCGATAGTATGATGGAAAAAGCTAAGAAGTGGATCGCGCAGGTCACCGAGCTCGGACTTCTGCTGATTGCACTGGCAATCGTGCTGGATGTTCTCGTGGTCGGTGAACTGCCGTTCTTCGGTGGCGTGGTCAACGAGTTGATCAATCTGATCGATACACTCGGAGATAACGGTATCGTCGGACTGATCGCCGTCGCGATCATTCTCTGGCTGTTTGCCAAGCGAAATCCGGGTTAGAGGGCTTTCCCCGTCGCACCGCCCATGCGGGTGCGACGGTCATGATTTACGGTTCTGGAACCGCCCCGGGAGACCTCCCGGGGCGGTTTCTTCTTGTATCGATGCCAGCCGCACTTGAACCCGCACCCGGGCATAGCCATTGTGCTGCCGAGCCCCCTAGGGAACCACGCCATGCCGATGACCCCGCCGCGCGACGGCGTTTCAATCAACTACGAGATCCACGGCGACGGACCGCCGCTGATCCTCGTCAGCGGCACCGGCCACGATCTGCACTTCTGGTCGGGCCAGGTCCCGAATTTCTCCAGGTCCTTTCGCACCATCGTCTTCGACAACCGCGGCGTCGGCGGATCGAGCGTACCCGAGGCGGGCTACAGCCTCGCCGACATGGCCGACGACGCGGCCCACGTCCTGGATACGGAAGGCATCGAAGAAGCCCATGTCATGGGTTTCTCGATGGGCGGCCATATTTCCCAGGAACTGGCGCTGAACCACCCGGAGCGTGTTCTCAGCCTTGGTATTCACCACAGCTGGGCCCGCAACGGCGCGCGGCTCAAAAAGTTCCAGGAGACACGGCTTTATCTCGCGCAGCACGACCAGCGGGTCGCGCTGGCGGAAATCAGCATGCTGGCGCTCCATGCGAGCGCCTACTATGACGCGCATGTCGCGGAGATGGACGCCCATCGCGCCTTCCTGCTGGAGAAATCACCGGTCAACGCCGGCTGGATCGGCCAGCTCGTGGCCTGCATCGCGGGCGACACCTACGACCGGTTGCCCGCCATCCGTGTTCCGACCCTGATCACCTGTTCCGACCTGGATCTGATCGCATCTCCGCACCTGTCCGAGGAAATACACGCCCGGATTCCGGGGTCTGAGCTCTGCATTCTCGAAGGGACGGGCCACGTCGCCCTCATGGAGGATCCGGACGGGTTCGCCAACATCTGCCTGGAGTTCCTCACGCGGATCGTGAGCTGAGCGCCTGTCCCCTTGAGCCGGGCATCGACCCGGCCGATAATTCGCTTAAAGAACGGCGGCAAAAGCCGAACAAGAAACGGGAGGAGGCCCCATGCTCGGACGCATCATGGACAGGCCGCTGATGATCTCGAGCCTGCTGCAGCATGCCGATACGACATCGGGCGACCGCGAGATCGTCACGCGTACGGTCGAGGGGCCCGTTCATCGATACACCTACCGGGATGCGCACAGGCGCGCGCGCCAGCTGGCGAACGCGCTGCACGCGCTCGACGTGAAGCTGGGCGACCGGATCGCGACGATGGCCTGGAATACGCACCGCCATTTCGAGATCTACTACGCCGTCTCCGGCATCGGCGCCGTGACCCACACGCTGAACCCGCGGCTGCACCCCGGCCAGCTCACCTACATCATGAATCATGCCGAAGACGCCTACATCTTCGTGGATCTGAACCTCGTCCCGCTGATCGAGAACGTCGCCGGCGAGCTGCGCTCCCTGAAGGGCGTGATCATCATGACCGATCGCGCGCACATGCCGGAAACGAGCCTTCCGAACATTCTCTGTTACGAAGAACTGATCGACGGCCATTCCGATGGGTTCGACTGGCCCGAGTTCGACGAGAATACCGCCTCTTCCCTCTGCTACACGTCGGGCACGACAGGCAATCCCAAGGGTGCGCTCTTCAGCCACCGCTCGACGATCCTGCACGCCTATGCGTCGGCGCTTCCCGATGTCCTCCATCTGGGTGAACGCGAGGTCGTTCTGCCGGTCGTGCCGATGTTCCACGTGAACGCCTGGGGCATTCCCTACGGCGCCACGATGGTGGGCGCAAAGATGGTCTTCCCCGGGCCCAAGCTCGACGGCGCAAGCATTCACGAACTTCTGGTCAACGAGGGCGTCACCTTTGCCGCCGGCGTTCCGACCATCTGGCTCATGCTGCTCGCGCACTGGCGCGACACGGACGTCAGCGCGCCAGACCTGAAACGCACGGTGATCGGCGGATCCGCCTGCCCGGAATCGATGATCCGCGAATTCCAGGATGACCATGGTGTCGAGGTCCGCCACGCCTGGGGGATGACGGAAATGAGCCCGCTCGGCACGGTCTCGATTCCCAAGCCCGCCATGACCGACGACGCGGAACGCATGCGCAAGCAGGTCAAGCAGGGCCGGCCCGTTTTCGGCGTGGAAATGCGGATCGTGGACGATTCCGGGACCGAGCTGCCCCGTGACGGCGAGGCATTCGGCAATCTCCAGGTGCGCGGGCTGTGGATCATCGACAACTACTTCAAACTCGACCAGTCGGACGCCCACGGTGCGGACGGCTGGTTCGCGACCGGCGACGTCGCCACCCTGGATCCGGACGGCTATATGGAGATCACCGACCGCTCGAAGGACGTCATCAAGTCCGGCGGCGAGTGGATCAGCTCGATCGAGATCGAAAATCTCGCCATGGGTCATCCGGACGTCGCGCAGGCCGCCGTGATCGGCGTCCCCCACCCCAAGTGGGACGAACGTCCGCTCCTGATCGTGGTACCGGCCAGCGGCAAGTCACCGACCCACGAGGAGATGACATCCTTCCTCGACGGCAAGATTGCCAAGTGGTGGCTGCCCGACGACACGGTTCACATCGACGAACTGCCCCTCGGCGCGACGGGCAAGGTCCTGAAGACCGAGCTGCGCGAGCAGTTCGGCAATCACAAGTTGCCCACGGCATAGTTCCCTGGCCCGGCGGCAACCGGCCCCGAAAACCTTCGCGAAAAGAGCACCAGAATATGTCCGACACCCCCACGACCGACGCGCTGCTGCAACTAAGATTCGACGACGCACCGCAGAATGTTGCCGACGCCCCGGACGCGCAGGCCTGGCACGCGATCGCGAACCGCCAGTCCTGCCGCAGCTACGCAGATACGCCGCTGAGCGCCGCGCTCGTCCGGCAACTCTGCGCGCTCGCGCTGTGCTCGCCGACCAAGAGCGACCTGCAACAGCGCGACATTGTCGTCGTCGAGGATCCGGACAAACGCGCGGTCATCAATGGTCTGTTTCCCGGCAGCCCGTGGATCGCCGACGCACCGGTTTTCCTGGTGTTCTGCGGCAACAATCGCCGGCTCCGGCAGATCCACGAACGCGCAGGCCATCCGTTCGAAAACGATCACCTGGATGCGTTCTTCAACGCCGCTGTCGACGCCGGAATCGCGCTCTCCGCGTTCGTGAACGCGGCCGAAGCCGCGGGACTCGGCACCTGCCCCATCAGCACCATCCGCGACCATCTCGAAGTCATCAACGAGCTTCTGGAGTTGCCCGACTGGGTGTTCCCCGTGGCCGGCATGACCGTCGGATGGCCTGGGCGCACCCCGCGCGTGAACCTGCGTCTGCCGCTCGCGGCCACCGTCCACACCGACACCTACAATGAGGACGCGCAGGCGGATGCCATCGAGGCCTATGACCTGCGTCGCGCAGAGCTCCGTCCCTTCGGTTCGCAGCGGGATCCCGACCGGTTCGGCACGCGGGACCCGTACACATGGTCGGAAGACAAGGCGCGTCAGTTTGCAGAGCCCCAGCGTACGGACTTCGGCGCCTATGTGCGCGCGAAGGGGTTCGACCTGAGCTAGAGGCGCCTACTCCGCCGGTGCCGCGGCAAACCGCAGTGCCGGCAACAGCGTGACGGCGACCAGGATCCCGACGGCCGTAACCGCAAGAAGCACGAACAGGGTATCGAACCCCCAGCGTCCATGAATCCAGCCGATCAGCGGCACCGACGAGGCGATGATCGAAAAGTTGATGGTGTAGCGCAGGGCATAGACCCGGGCCCGCCAGTCGCTCCGCGCGACACGCCCGATGAGCACGTCGTTGATCGGGATCTGGCTGAACACGGCGAACATGAACGCGACCGCCACGAACAACGCGCTCCATCCGGTCAGACCCGGCATCAGCGAGAACAGCGCGGCCTGCAGTGCCGCGACGACCATGAACACCTGGCGCACCGGCATCCGGTCAACGAGATAGCCCACCACCAGCTGACCGATCGAGGCTATCGCGAAGGCAATGAACGCGTACGACCCGACCGCGGTGGCCGAAACGGCCAGCGCGCCGAGCTGCTCGTCGAACACCTTCGGCAGGCTGAAGGTCGTGCTTTGAAAGATCAAACCACCCAGCGAGGAGGTCACCAGGACAATCACCAGAACGCGAATCATGGTCGCCCGGTCGAGGGCCAGCGACGCTGTTTCTCCCGCGCCACCCGGTTGCGCCCGCACGCGCGCCTCTGCACTGCGACCGCGTACGACCATGATGTAGACGAACCCCAACATGATCGAAACGACCCCCGGCCAGACGAAGGCCGAGCGCCAGCCGATATTGTCGATCAGCAACGCGGTGATCAGCGCCGCCGACGCCACCCCCAGATTGCCGAAAATGCCGTTCACGGCGATGGGCACACCCGTGCGGGTGCGGCCATGCACGACCAGGGCGATCCCGACGGGATGGTAGATCGCCGCAAACATGCCGATGGCGAACAATCCAGCCGCCATCTGGAGCGGTGTCGTCGCGAGGGCCGTCGCGGCGGACGATGCCCCGATCCCGATGAAGAAGACCGCCATCATCCCCTCGCGGCTCCAGCGGTCCGCGAGCCAGCCCGCGGGGATCGTGAAGACCGCGAAGGCGACAAAACCCGGCGTCGCGTAGGCGATGAGCTGGCCGTAGCTCATGTTCCAGTCGCTGGCGAGCGCCAGCGCCGCGGCGGTCGCGAAGATGAGCATGAACAGATGGTCGAGAAAATGACCGACGTTCAGCAGCAGGAAATGCGCACCCTCGCGATTGAGCAAGTCCGGCTCCTACCAGACCGACCAGCCGGCATCGACGATGATGGTCTCGCCATGGATCATCCGCGAGTCCTCGGTCGCGAGGAACACGGCGGTCCCGGTCATGTCATCCGGATCCATGAAGTCGACGCCGGTCGGCGTGAACGTCTTCATCAGTTCCACATACTCCTCGTTGCCCGGCCCGCGCACATGGGCGTTGAGCGGCGTCGCCACGTTGCCGGGGGCAATCGAGTTGACGTTGATCTTGTCCTTGCCGAGCTCGGCGGCGAGCGCGCGCGTCATGTTCACAACGCCGCCCTTGGACGCGCAGTAGCCCGGACAGTTCGGGAACGCGCCGGTACCGGCGATGGAAGAGATGTTGACCACCTTGCCGCCGCCATTCTCGCGGAAATGCGGCACGAGGGTCTTCACCATGAAGAAATAGCCCTTGAGGTTGAGATCGAGCTGCTCGTCCCAGATTTCCTCGGTCGTTTCCATCACGGGCACCGTTCGGAACACGCCGGCATTGTTCACCAGGATATCGACCCGGCCGAACTCGGCGATCACGTCCGCGATGAGCTTCTCGATATTCGCCACCTTCGAGACATCCGCCTTGAAGGCCTTGCCCTTGCCGCCGGCATCGGTGATCTCCTTGATGATCGCCGCTGCGCCGTCATCGTTGCTCTTGTAAACCGTCGCAACGGTCGCACCCTCGGCCGCGTAGCGCTTCGCGATCGCGGCACCGATACCCACGGAACCGCCCGTGACGATCGCCACCTTGTCCTTCAACCTCATCGGAAATCTCCATTCATCTTGATGAACCTGGCCGGCACCTACGCCGACCGCAACTCTTCCGTTCGCGCAACATCGACGGACATGTCGTCCGTGATCTTCACGCCATAAACCTCTTCGGCCCGCGCCCGCGTGACGATGCCCTCACGCACATCGTGCAGGACCCGTTCCGGGTCGCGCGTCCGCGGATCACCATAACCGCCGCCGCCCTGGGCAATCGAGACCAGAGTCTCGCCGTCCTCGATCCAGACGATCGAGCATTGTTCGAGCCGTTCGCGCTCACGGTTCCGGGTCGTCCTGAACTGGTCCGACCGCGCCGCCGGCAGGCCCGCGCGCGCGCCCTGGGGCACATGAATGTTCCCGTCATGCACGAATCCCGCTTCCATCCGGCAGTCCACCGGGCCGTACTCCACCTCGATTCCCGGAGCGCCGCGATGGCGACCGGCACCCTCGCTGTCCGGTATCAGACGCCGGGTGTGTACGTGGATCGGCGTGTACACCTCGTCGAGCTCGACGGAATCGATGAAGCACATACCCCCATTTCCGACATGCAGCATGGTCAGCCAGGCGTCCTGATGCGGCGCGCCCGCGCCCGCCGTGTGCCCCAGGAACAGCTGGTTCACATACGGCTTGCCGTTGCGCGGATCGGTTCCGGAAACCACGGCCGTTGATGGCGCGCAGAAACACCCGACCTCTCCCATGCCGAAGCCGTCTCCCATCTCCGCCATGGCGCGCTGGGTGGCCGACACGATCCGGTCGGCCAGGTTCGTGGTCGATGCCGAACAGCTGATCGGATGGCGCGGGATGCCCACGACACCCGCATCCTTCAGGTGCAGCTCGATACGCCGGAGCGAGCCGGCATTCTTGGGCACCGTATGATCGATGGAGTTGAAAACCCCGATATACGCCGCGGTGCGCGTGCAGGATTCCGAGACATTGAGGCCGCAGTTCATCTGGTCGGCGTTGTCGCGAAGGTCGACGGTTATCTTCCCGGCGTCGGGATCCAAGGTGACATTCGACGTCACGGTGATTCCCTCGTCGGGCGTGCCGGGGATGGCATCATGGGTCGATTGCGCGGACGCCTGGCCCCCGGGTATGTCGGCGATCGCATCGACCATGCGTTTCTCGGAATACTCGAACCACTGGCCGGTGAAGGCATGCAGCGTGTCCCAGCCCACCTCCTCGCCCAGCGCGAGAAGCTCACGCTCGCCAATGAGGGCGGAGCCCAGCATCGCCAGAAAATCCCCGTGCCACTGTTCGGGCACGCGAATGCGCAGCTGGCACATGCGCACGATGTCCTCGATGGTCTCGTAGTCCTTGAGCACCTGTACCGCGGGAAAGATCAGCGCCCCTTCCTCGTAAACGTCGCGCGCCGTGCCGTGATAGGTCGTCGGGATCGAGTTGCCGATATCCGCCTGGTGGGCCTTCGCCAGCACGGTGAAGTGGTGCACCCCGTCGTCGTCGATCACGGGCATGATGATCGTGTGATCGGCCGGGTGCGAGCAGCCGTGATAGGGCGAGTTGTGCAGGAACGCGTCGCCCTTCTTCAGGTCCGGGTGAAACTCCTTCATCGAGCGCGCCATGATGTCAGGGCCCGACAGGACGTGAATCGGCAGACTCTCGGCCACGGCCAGGAGCTCGCAGTCGGCAGTCAGGATGCAGCAGGAGAAGTCCTTCGCGCGGTTGAGGACCCCGGAGCGTCCGGTGCGCAGGAGCGTGTTGCCCATCTTCGAGGAAATCCCCTCGAACCGGTTGGCGAGAATGGCGAGCTGCGCGCCGTCGAGTTGTTCCTCTGCCATCACCCTCTCTCCGTTACGGCCGCATCAGGAGGCTGCCGGATGCCGTCCGCTCGAACCCGGTCGCGCTGTCGGCGATCACCGTCGTGAACGGGGATTCGATGATCGCCGGTCCCTCGTGGACCTCGCCGGCGACCATGCTGTCGAAATCATGCACCGCCGCATCGACCGTGCCGTCTCCTGCGAAATAGACCTGCCGCGTCGCCGCGACTTCATGACCGCCGCCCGGGGCCAGTCGTCCCGGCCCACCGTCGCGCAAGCCGCACCGCGCCGTCGCGGTCCAGCCGACAAACTCGATAACGGATCCCGGGTCGCGGATCGCGAAAATACGCTCGTGCATGGCGTGAAACGCTTCCTCGAGCGCCGCGAGCTGATCGCCGTCGCTGAAACGGTCCGCCGGCAGGGGTACGTCGATCTCCCAGACCTGCGAGGCATAGCGCGCCTCGACGGCAAACTCGATCTGTGACGACACCGCGTTCGCACCCGGCCCGTCGATGAAGGACTGCGCCTCGGCGCGGAGTCCCTCGAGCGTCCGGTTGACGCCGTCCCGGTCGAACGCATCGGACGTGGTGAAGAACGTCGCGCGATACTCGTTGGTCAGGTCCGTCATCAGCGCGCCCGCAGCGCTCAGACCGGCACCGGTTTCGGGGATCAGCAGGAGCGGACAGCCGAGCCGGCGTGCGATGTAGATGGAATTCAGACCCGCCGCCCCGCCACCGCCGATCAGCACCGCGTCCGCCGGATCGATCCCCTGATCCACGGTGATGTCCGAGATGGCCTGAACCATATTTTCCGTCGCCACGCTCAGGATCGCGGCGGCCGCCTCCTCGACCGAAAGACCGAGCGGCGTCGCGATGCGGGTATCGACCGCCATGCGCGCCCCCGCGGCATCGATGTCCATGCTCCCGCCGAGGAAATAGCCCGGATCGAGGTAACCGAGCGCCACGCAGGCGTCGGTCACGGTGGGTTCCGTCCCGCCCGCGCCATAACAGACCGGCCCGGGCACCGCGCCGGCGCTCTGCGGTCCCACATGGAGCAGTCCACCGGCATCGACCCACGCGATCGAGCCGCCGCCCGCCCCGACACTCTTGATGTCGATCGACGGGAACCCGGTCATGTGGCCCCGGTAGGGCTGGCCGATCCAGGTCTCCTTGGTCAGCGGAATGCGCCCGTCACGCACCAGGCTGACGTCGTACGTGGTGCCGCCGGTGTCGGCGATGATCACGTTCTTCGCGTCGGAATCGATCCCGGCATAGTTTCGGCCGGCGATCGGCGCCATCGACGGGCCGGAGTTGATGGCGTGGATCGGCTTATGCGCGAGGTCCCTGGCATCGAGCATGCCCCCCTGGGACGTCAGGACGAGCGTGCGACCATCGAAACCGGCGGCCGAAAGCCGTTCCGTCAGGCCACCGAGATACTTGCCCATCAGCGGCTTCAGGGAGGCGTCTATCGCGGTCGCCGACGCACGGCGGTACTCGCGCAGGGCCGGATTGATCCGGTGCGACAGCGTGTAGGGGACGCCCGGCAGGTGTTCCTCGAGTATCTCGCCGACGCGCAGCTCATGGGCGGGGTTGGAGATCGACCAGAGGAAACAGACGGCGACGGCCTCGACCTCCGCATCCCGAAGCTTGTCGATGATCGCGAGAACTCCCGCCTCGTCGAGCGGGGTGTGCTCCGATCCGTCGCTGCTGATCCGCTCGGGCACTTCGAAGGTGAACGCGCGCGGAATATAGGGTTCGGGGTAGGCCGCCACGAAATTGAACGGCTCGATGCGTCCGCCCTCCCGCAGCACCAGGACATCGGGATGTCCGGCCGTCGTCAGGAATGCGGTCCGGGCCGTGTTGCCGGTGATAATCGCATTGATGGCGTGGGTCGTTCCGTGGATCAGCATGTCACCACGCGCCAGCATGTCCGCGAGCGGCATTTCGCGATCCTCGGCAGCCAGTGCGAGGGCATCGAGGACACCCTTCACCGGGTCCGCCGGGGTCGTCGACGCCTTGTACATCGACAGCGCCCCGTCATCGTCCTCGACGATCAGGTCGGTGAATGTGCCACCCGTATCGCAGGCAAAACGCATCGCTACTCCCCAACATGCAATGGACCGAATTGAAGCATCCCCACGCGCAGCTTCATAGGGGCATCGCGCGGAAAATGCGCCCGGAATCTCACGGTTTCCGGTTGACGCTCCCCCATGGGCGTCCGATGCTTCGGGCCGGCTGGGCGTCGGGCTCAACCGGGACGAACGAGACGGGCCATGACGCTCCACCCGCAAGCACAGGCGGTGCTTGACCTCCTGAACGAGGCGCCGACACCGCTCAAGGATCTACCGCCCGCCGAGGCGCGCGCGGCCTACGACCGGTTCATCATCCCCCGCAATTTCGACCCCGTACCGCTGCCCCATGTCGAAGACCGCGAAATTCCGGGGGCCGGTGGTCCCATGCGCGTGCGCATCTACCGTCCGGACAATGACGGAAACCCACTGCCGGTCTTCCTGTTCATCCATGGCGGCGGGTTCGTCATCGGCAGCATCGAGAGCCGGGACCCGCAGTGCCGACTGATCGCCCGGGACACGCCGTGCATCGTGGTGTCCGTCGACTACCGGCTGGCACCGGAGCACCCGTATCCCGCCGCACCGGAAGACTGCTGGGCCGCGCTGGAGTGGCTGCATGCGAACGCGGATACGCTTGGGGGTGATCCCGAACGCATCGCGGTCGGCGGCGAGAGCGCCGGCGGCAACCTCGCGGCCGGGCTCGCCCTGCGTGCGCGCGACGCCGGCGGGCCCGGCCTTTGCGCCCAGATCCTGGTCTATCCGGTCACCGACATGTTCTTCGAGCAGGACCTGCCGTCCTACGGACTTCTCGACGAGGACTATTTCCTCACCCGGGACCAGATGGCCTGGTACTACGACTGCTATGCGCCCGGCACGACGGCGACGGACGACATGATGCTGTCGCCGAGCAAGGCCGAGGACCTCGGTGACCTCCCCTTCACCCAGATCGTCACGGCGGAGTTCGACCCGTTGCGCGACGACGGGAAGCGTTACGGGGAGCGTCTCGCCGAGGCCGGCGTCCCGGTGGAATACACCTGCATGGCCGGCATGATTCACGGATACTGGCACTACGGCAAACTGATCGACGCTTCGGGCGAGGCTTTGAATCTGTCCATCGACGCGCTGCAGCGCGTATACAACGACCGGAGCTAGCGATATGGAGCCGACCGCAATCGACAAGGCGGCCACCGCCATCGCCGAGAACCGCCTGAACCGGACCCGGCTGGATACGCTGCCGGCGGCGTTCCGGCCCGGTGATCTGCACGACGCCTACGCGGTGCAGGAGCGTCACAACGAAATTCTGGCTGAACGGGGCCTCGGCGCACTCGTTGGATACAAGATCGGCTGCACGACGATGGTGATGCAGGAATACATGAACATCCACGAGCCCGCTTTCGGCGAGGTGTTCGATTCCACGGTCCACCGCAACCATGCGGAATTCTCCTTCGCCGACCTCGTGAACCCGGGCGTCGAGACCGAGATCGCGGTCTCGCTCGCCGCCGACATGCCCGCCGACGACGGCCCCTACACCCGCGAGAACGTGCGCGACGCCGTCGGCGCGGCGATGATCTCCATCGAGCTGGTCGAGGCGCGCTACCGCGACTATCGCGAGCTGGACACACCGACCATGGCCGCCGACAACTTCTTCAACGCCGCGGTCGTCCTCGGCGAGCCGGTCACCGACTGGCAGGACATCGACCTCGCTGCGGCCGAGGGCACGGTCCTCCTGAACGGCGAGCTGCTCGGCAAGGGGCTGGGCTCACTGATAATGGGGCACCCGCTCGAGGCGCTCGCATGGCTCGCGAACCGCCTGTCCGAGCGCGGTCGTCACCTGAAGGCCGGGGAGTTCGTCACCCTCGGCTCGGTCATCGCGACCCAATGGGTCTCACAGGGTGACCGGATCGACCATTCCATCCCCGGCCTTGGGTCGGTGTCTGTATCTTTCTCCTAGAACGTCGGAACGCGGAGTACCCATCTTATGAAGAGTTATCAGCTCGTCGCCCCCAACGAAGCCCTCGAACTGACCGAGAGCGAGACCCCCACACCCCAGGGTCGCGAAGTCCTGCTCAAGATCACCGCCTGCGGCGTCTGCCACTCGGACCTGCATTTCTGGCATGGCTACTACGATCTCGGCGACGGCCAGAAGATGACGCTCGAGGACCGCAATATCGAGCTGCCCTTCACCATGGGCCACGAACCTGTCGGCGAAGTCGTGGCGCTTGGACCGGATGTGGACGGCGACGTCGAGGTCGGCCAGACCTATCTGATCTTCCCCTGGCTCGGCTGCGGAGACTGCGCGCGCTGTAACGAAGGGCGCGAGAACGACTGCGCCAACACCGCACCGCTCGGCGTACGCCGGCCGGGCGGCTACGCCGACCACCTGCTGCTCCCGGATGCCAAGTATCTCGTGAACATCGACGGCGTCGATCCGCACTACGCGTGTACGCTCGCCTGTGCCGGGATCACCTCCTACAGCGCGATCCGCAAGGCCCGCGACATCGCCCCCGACGACAAGCTCGTGATTATCGGCGCGGGCGGGGTGGGCCTGACCGGCGTGGGCATTGCCGCCGACTTCATCGCCAACGAGAAGATCGTCGTTGACGTGGACGAGGAGAAGCTCGCGGCGGCGCGCGAAGCCGGTGCCGATTACACCATCAACCCGCTGCACGAGGACGCCCGCGCGACCATCGCCAAACTGACCGATGCCGGCGCCGGCGCCGTCGTGGACTTCGTCGCGAACACCGAGACCGCCAGTCTTGGAATCGACGTGCTCCGCCGCGGCGGCAGCTACATCGCCGTCGGCCTGTATGGCGGCCGGATCGACATCCCGTCTCTGGCGCTGCCCACCCGGGACATTGCGCTCCGCGGCTCGTATGTCGGTACACTCAGCGAGATGCACGAGCTGATGGACCTGGTGAAAGCCGGCAAGGTCGATCCGATCCCGGTCGCATCGCGTCCCATGTCGGAGGTGACGGAGACCCTGAAGGACCTTGAGGCCGGGCGGATCATCGGCCGGGTCGTGGTGGTGCCCGAAGGCGCCTAACCGCCCGCACAAACGCCCGTACGAACCATCTCCCCGACGGCTCTCAAGAGCCCGGGCACACGCGCTTCCGCCTCTTCCAGCTCCCAGGCCGGATGAGCACCTGCACGAGCGCGCGCGCCCTGCTGGAGAGCGATGACGGCCCAGCGCAGATGGGCGAAGACCTCCCAGAAGAAGACGCGGCCGGCATCGGGCGCTGCACCGCCCGCGGCCGTGTAGGCGCCGTAGAAGTCTTCGCGCGCGCCGAGCCCCCCGGCCGCACGGTCCGGCGCGGCACCGCGCCAGCAGGCGGCACAGAACCATCCGATGTCCTCGGCAGGGTCACCCCACCCCGCGAACTCCCAGTCGAGGACCGCCACCAGCCGGCCATTCTCCACGAGAAAGTTCCCGGTCCGGAAGTCCCGGTGCACCAAGGTGGCCGGCGTGCGGTCGGGCGCATGCGCCTGCAGCCACCCGATCCCCGCCGCCAGTTCCGCGCGAATCCCGAGATCGAGCCGGTCGAGCGCCCCGATCCAGCGCTCCAGGGTCGCGACCCGGGCCGCCGGCGTTTCGGCGACCACGCCATCCACCGGTAAAACCGCGTGGATTCGAGCCAGCACCGCACCCAGATCCAGAACAAGTGCTGTGTTGTCCGCGCGGGCCACAAGCGCCTCGCGCCGCGCGTCGCCCGACAGAAACCCGGTCACGAAAAACGGCGTATCTCCAACCCATAGCCGCATGGGCTCCGGTACGGGAACGCCCGCATCGCGGGCACTCCGCAGGAACGCGAACTCATCGGACTTGGACCGGCTTTCAGGCAAGGCGATTTCGGGACCAGCCCGCACCACAAACGCGTGCGATGCCGCGTCGGTCTCCACATCCACGCGCCAGTTGTGCTGGATGGCCCCGCCCGGCAGCAGGTGAATGCGTGTCAGCCGCGCAGAACCCGCCCCCAGACGGTCCGCGAACCAGGTAGCAAGCGCATCTTCGGCCAGGGGCAGCGCCGGCAACGTGCCGGAGGTTATCCCGTCGGGCATTCGTCCCAGCCCCAGAAGTCCATGTCCTCCGCCAGCAGGTGGCGCGCGATGACCATCTTGTGGACCTCCGACGCGCCATCGACCAGTTTCGCCTGGGGTGCGTAGCGGTACATCCACTCGAGCGGCAGGTCCTTGGAATAGCCGCGCGCGCCGTTGAGCTGGATCGCCGTCGCGATGGTCTTGTGCAGGATCTCGGAGACCCAGATTTTCGCCATCGACACCTCCTTGCGGGCCTGGTCGCCCGTATCGAGCTTCGCGGCGGCTCGCATGGTCAGCAGGCGGCCGATCTCGATGTCCATGGCGGCGTCGGCCAGCATCCACTGCACGCCCTCATGATCCGCGAGGGTCGCGCCGAAGTTTTCCCGCGTCCGGACATAGCCGAGACACTCCTCGACCGCGCGCTTGGACATACCGAGCCAGCGCATGCAGTGGGTCAGGCGTGCCGTCCCCAGCCTGATCTGGACCGACTTCATGCCCTCGCCGACCTCCATCAGCCGGTTCTCATCGTCGATTTCCAGGCCTTCGAAGATCACCTCGCAATGTCCGCCATGTTCCTCCGGCCCCATGATCGGAATCCGGCGCTCGATACGCCACCCCGGCTGATCCCGGTGAAAGAGGAAGGTCGTGAGCGCGCCGCGTTTCTCATCGGACGTACGCGCCAGCAGAATGAAATGCTCCGCGCCTTCCGCACCGGTGATGAACCACTTGCGCCCGTTGATCACCCACTTGTCGTTCCCCATGGGCTCGGCGCGGGTCAGCATCATCGTCGGGTCCGAGCCCGAACCCGGAGCCGGCTCGGTCATGACGATCGACGAACGAATGTCGCCGTCGATGATCGGCTGGAGCCAGCGGTCCTTCTGGTCCTCCCGCGCCACGCGATCGAGGAGAATCATGTTGCCGTCGTCGGGGGCGGCGCAGTTGAAGACCACGGGGCCGAAGCGCGAACGCGCGGCTTCCTCGTAGAACACCGCCATGCCGACCGTGTTCAGCCCGAGTCCGCCCCGCGCGGTCGGCATCTGCGGCGCCCAGAGCCCCGCAGCCTTCGCCTTGGTGCGCAGGTCCTGCAGCGGCACTTCGGCAATGTTCTCGTGCGCATCGAAGTTCGCCGGATCCGCCTCGACCGGCATGATCTCGTCGGCGACGAATGCACCCACACGACGGCGCAGGTCTTCGAGTTCTTTCGGCAGTGAAAAATCCAAACTTCGTACTCCCTTAAAGGTCCGCTAGAGGGTCGACAACGTCAGACCGCCGTCGACCCCGATGACCGAACCGGTGATGTAGGCGCCCAACGGGCCGACGAGCAAGAGCAGCGCCCCGTCGAGATCGTCCGGTTCCCCGAACCGACCGACCGCCACGCGTTTCTGAATGCGCTGACCCGCGTCGCTGTCGAGGAAGGCGTCGTTAAGCTCGGTCCGGATGTAGCCCGGCGCGATCGCGTTCACCAGGATGCCGTCCGGCGCCAGCTCGAGCGCCATCGTCTCGGTCATGCTCACGAGCCCGGCCTTCGAGACACCGTAGGACTGGATTCGCTTGGCGACGGTTTTCCATCCGAGAACGGACGCGATGTTCACGATGCGGCCGCCGCGGCCGTGATCGACCATGTGCCTTCCGACCTCCCGGGCGACGAGCCAGGCCCCCTTCAGGTTGGTGCCCACAACCCGGTCCCATTCCTCTTCATCCATGTCGAGCGTGAGTGCACGGGGTGGCACGCCAGCATTGTTGACCAGGATCGTGATCGCGCCGAGCTCCTCCTCGCCGACCCGGACCGCCCGTGCCACGGACTCGGCATCGGTCACGTCGAGCTCGACCGGAAGCGCCCGGCCGCCCGCCGCCTCGATCTCCTCCGCCAGCGCCGCCAGCCGATCGACCCTGCGCGCGGCGATCAACACCTTCGCGCCCGCGGCGGCCAGCGTCTTCGCGAAATGCGCGCCCAGCCCGCTGGACGCGCCCGTCACGAACGCGACCTGCCCGTCCAGATCGAAACCCTTATTCATCCAAGCCTCCAAGGGACGGATTTGCCGCGATTGCCGTCTCGCCACACCGCCGGTAAGTTTGTCGTCTCGCTCACGCCAGCCGGAATCTCAAGCCAATGCCGACCATTCTAGTGGACAAGCAGGGTGCCGTCGCCACCCTCACGCTCAATCGACCCGATGTGCTGAACGCGCTCAACCGGGACATGGCCGTCGAGCTCAACGCGGCGGTGGAGGATCTGGCATCGGACGACACCGTCCGGGCCGTTGTCCTCCGGGGCGCGGGGCGCGGCTTCATGGCCGGCGGCGATGTGGCGACCTTCCACGAGAATATCGCGACCATCGAGGACACAATCGACGACCTGATCGGCCTGTACCACAAGGCCGTGCTGGGGCTTTCGGCGATGCCGAAACCGGTTGTGGCGGCGCTGCACGGACCGATCGCAGGTGCCGGTGTCGGCATGGCGCTGAACGCGGACATCGGGATCGCCGCCGACAACGCCGTCTTCACCATGGCCTATATCGGGATCGCCACGATCCCCGACGGCGGTTCGACCTACCTGTTGCCCCGGATCGTCGGCCGCCGCAAGGCGCTGGAGCTCGCGATGCTCAGCGAGCCCGTGGACGCCGCAACCGCCCTGGATCTCGGCCTCGTCAATCGCGTCGTCGCCGCCGATGAGCTGGAGGCCGAGGCAATGGCGCTCGCCGAGAAATTCGCAAAGGGACCGACGACGGCCTACGCAAACACGAAGGCGCTCATCAACCAGAGCCTCGACGCCGACGACATGGCCGCCCACCTCGCGGCGGAACACGCCGCGTTCCTGCGCTGCGCGGTCGGCGACGACTTCGCGGAAGGCGTCGCAGCCTTCGTCGAGAAGCGCCGCCCGGCGTTCAAGGGCAGCTAGGGTCGCAACCAAATGGGCGATTTCTCGCGCGCCGACGCGCAACACGTGCTCGACACGGTCATGACACCTTGGCTCGACGAACTCGGCATGGTCGTCGAGGAGCTGACGGAAGACGGCGCCGTGGTCCGCCTGCCCTGGCACGAACGCATCGCGCGCGATGGCGGGCTCGTCACCGGCCAGGCGCTGATGTCCTTCGCGGACGCCGCCATGGTCGTGGTGATCTCGTCGGCCATCGGCGGATTTCAGAAGATGGCCACCATCGACATGACCACGAGCTTCCTCGCACCGGCCTTCAACTCCGACATCATCGCGCGCGGCAAGGTCCTGCGGCGCGGCAAGCGGATGGTGTATGGCCGGATCGACCTGGAAACCGCCGACACCGGCGAGCAGGTTGCGCTTATCCAGACGACCTGGACCCTGCTCGGCGACAGATAGATCAGTCGACCGGGCCGCCCGCCTCGCGCCACGCAGCCATGCCGCCGGCCACATGACAGACATCCTCGAAACCCATATCGACGAGGGTCTTTGCCGCCAGGGCCGAACGGCCACCGCTGGCGCAGAAGAGAATCAGCCGGTCGCCGCTTGCGAAGACCGGGTTGTGCATCGGGCTTTCCGGGTCCGCGTGGAACTCGAGGAACCCGCGCGGTACGTGCACCGAGCCGGCGATGGTGCCCTGTTCGCGTTCATCCCCCTCGCGAATGTCGATGAATGTTTAGCCGGCCTCACCGACCACGGCCAACGCGTCCTTGACCGACACCGTCTCTATGACGGCGTTTGCCTCGGCCACCATCTGCTTGAATCCATGCTTGAGAGTCATTTTCGTTTCTTCCGTTGTTCCAGGTTTCGAAGCCCTTGCTAGCCGATCCCCATGATCGCGGCGGCCGTCCCGCCAAGGATCTTCTTGCGTTCCGGCGCGCTCAGCTTCGTCGCGCTCTCGACAAAGGAGACCGGCTCGAACTCCTGCATATCGAAGGGATAATCCGTCCCCATCAACACCCGGTCGACGCCCACGATATTGACCAGATACTCGAGCTGGTCGGGCCGGAAGACGACCGTGTCATAGTAGAGCTCGCTCAAATACTCGCTCGGCGGCCGGCTGATCTTGTCCCGAAGCTCGGGCCGGTACTCCCAGCTATGGTCCATCCGGCCAGCGTAATAGGGAAAGTAGCCGCCGCCATGGGCGATGCAAATTTTGATGCCGGGGTGCCGGTCGAGAACCCCGCCGAAGATCAGATGCGTGATGGCGATCTGTTCCTCGAGGGGCTGCCCGACACAGTTGTGCATGAAGAACGGCCGCAGCCGCGCCCCGTCCGTGAAGCCGAACGGGTGCAGGAACAGCGGCACATCGAGCGCGACCGCCTCGGCATAGACGGGATCGAAGCGTTCGTCGGACAATTCGACCCCGTCCACGTTCGTGGACAGGATGAAGGCGCGAATGTCGAGTTCCTTCACCGCGCGGCGCATCTCGATCACCGACGCCGCCGGATCCTGCAACGGCAACGTACCCATCGCCGCGAACCGTTCCGGATTTCCGGCCACCAGCTTCGCGACATCATCGTTCTGCACACGCGCCAGCTCGTTCCCGAGCGCCGGATCGGTCCAGTAGTAGAACTGGATCGGCACCGGGCTCACGACCTGCACATCGACACGGGTCGCATCCATGTCGGTCTCGCGCGGCTTCAGGTCCACCATCTTGGGCACGAGGCTCGGGATGTTCTCGTTGTCGACCGCCATCGATGCCGGGTGGGCGTAGAACATGTAGGGATCCCTGCGTGGCTCCAGGATGTCCTCGGGCTGATAGTGCTTGTCCATCAGCGCCTTCGCCGACGGCGAAAACACGTGGCAGTGCATGTCGATCGCGACCGTTCCGTCCTTGGCCATTTTCTCCCCCCTTGGTGTTTCGGTCTCAAGCCGTTGCCGGGAAGCTTAGCACCGATCGCGCAAACGAAAAGGGCGACGGGATATGCCCCGTCGCCCTCTGCAGGTCCGCGTGTGGAACCTGAACAGGTCAGCTCAGCGAGCGTTTGAGGTCCACCAGGTAGATCGCGATCTCCGGGAAGATCATGACCAGGATCAGCACGAACAGCATGACCAGCGCGAAGGGCGCGGCGCCGATGAAGATATCGGCCAGCGAGATGTCCTTCTGCACCAGGGTCGACTTGATCACGTAGACCGCAAGTCCGAGCGGCGGGGTCAGCAGGCCGATCTCGACGGCGATCACCGTCACGACACCGAACCAGACCAGGTCGATGTTGAACGGCGCGAGCACCACCAGGAACAGCGGAACCGCGATCAGCATGATCGAGACCGAATCGATGATGGTGCCGAGGACGATCAGGATGATCACGTAGATGATCAGGAGCTCCGCGAGGCTCGCATCCATATCCCCGATCACCCGTCCCAGCTCGGTCGGAAGCCCCGAAATACCGAGCATCCGGCTGTACATGCTGGCTGCAATGATCAGGAACAGCAGCGTCGCCGTGATGTGACCCGTCTCGACCAGGACGTCCCAGAGCTTGCGTGGCGTGATCTGCTTGCGCGCCAGTGCGAACAGGAACGCGACGAAGGCACCGGCCGCACCCGCCTCGGTCGGCGTGTAGAGGCCGGCATAGATGCCGCCCAGCACCACGAGCACAAGGATGACGATCGGATAGGTCTTCGAGAAGAGCTCACGCGCCGGCATCTTCTCCTGGTCCATGTGCTGATCAAGCGCGCCGTCCTGGGCGACGGTCTTGGGGAAACCGTAGGCCATGATGGCGATCAGCAGACAGAAACAGAATGTCAGCAGGAGCCCCGGACCGATGCCTGCGATGAACAGGTCACCGACGGATTCCTCGGCGATCAGCGCGAAGATGATCAGCAGGATCGAGGGCGGAATGAGCATGCCCAGAACCGACGAGCCGGCGACCGTGCCGACCGCGAAGCGGCCCTTGTAGCCGTAGCGCAGCATCTCCGGCACGGAGATGCGCGTGAACACGGTGGCCGAGGCGATGGACACGCCGGTGATGGCGGCAAAGATCGCATTGGCGATCACCGTCGCCATGCCGAGGCCGCCACGCACGCGCCGCAGGGCGTTCTGCGCGATGTCGTAGGTATCGCGCCCCATGCCGGCCGTACTGACGAGCAGCCCCATAAGCACAAACAACGGGATGACGCCGAAGAGGAAGTCCGCGACCGTTTTCGCCGCCGAGATCCAGAGCAAACTGATCGCGATCTTGACGTTGCCCTTGATGATCCACACCCCGACGAACGAGATCAGGGCGAGCACCACAGGAACATGCATGCCGATGTAGATCAGCAGCAGCATCGCGATGATGGAAATAATGCCAATCTCGAAGCCGGTCATTGTTTCGGCTCCTCTATCGCCGCCACCTCGACATCGACGGCCTCTTCATGCTCCAGCGGAGGTTTGCCGAAGATGCCGCGGGCGTTGTCCACGATGGCGAGGAAAAACTGAATTCCCAGGAGTGTGCAACCCACGACGAGCGCGAGGCGTTGGGGCCACTCCGGGAAGGTAAAGACGCCGGTATTCCCGACGAAATGTCCGCCATGATAGGCCTGCAGCCATTTCGGCCAGCCCCCCATGACGAGTGCGATCATCAGGCCGAGCCCGGCCGCATGGAACAGGATGCCCATGATGTTCCCCAGCGGCGGCCACTTGATGAGGATTCGGCCGTAGAGCGCGTCGGAGCGCGTGATCCGGCCGACCTTCAGCGTATGCGCCAGCTGGAGGTAGAGAATCGTCACGATGGAAATCTCGACGATCTCGGTCGTACCGCTCAACGGCGAGTTGAAGACAAACCGCAGAACGATATCGAGCGTGATCAGCAACATCAGGACGAAAATCCATCCCGATGCCACCGCGTTGCTCACGAGGACGATCCAGTCGAAGGCTCTTCGAAGGATGTCCAGCAAACCAAGGATTGCGCTCAATGGAAGTCGGGGAGCCGCCTTGCGGCGGCTCCCCTCCCTATTTCGAGTTTGAGATCACTTAACAGACGCTCGTTACAGGTCTATTCGCGATCCCAATGCCGGGCGATCGGCTGGTTGGCCGCCCGCAGCTCATCCATCCAGGCCTTCAGGATCTCCGTGCCCGGCTGGCCGGCCGCGTTGCGCTGCTCGGCCCACTGCTTGCCAAGCGGCGGCAGGGCCTTGGCCCAGGCGTTGCGCTGTTCGGTCGAGGCCTTGGTGAGCTTCGTGCCGAACTCCTTCTCGCAACGATCGAGACCCCAGACGGCACCGCCATTCACGCGCTTGACGTTCTCGGCAACCCAGGCGCCGGTCGAGGCCTCCATGGCCTTCTGGACCTCTTCCGGCAGGCTGTCCCAGACATCCCGGTTGAAGTTCAGCGAGAAGCCGTTCACGCCGCCCAGCGTCGCATCGAATGCGAACGGAGCCGGCTCACAGAGCTTGAACGCGCCGGCGCCCTGGCGCCAGACGATCATCGCTTCGTAGATGCCCGTGCTCAGGCTGTTGTAGGCGTCCGCGAGGTTGGTCTGGACACCGGCCGCGCCGATCGCGAGAACCCAAGGAAGGTTCGGGCCGGCCGCGCCGACCTTGAGGCCCTTGACCTGGCCGAGATCGGTGATCTGCTTCGCCGACCAGAGCATGTAGTTGTCGACCGCACCCGTCGGCGCCAACGCAACCTGGTTGAACTCGTTGAGCCAGGTCTGGTTGTACTGCGGGAACGTGTCGACCATCTTCTGGGTCGTGCGGCTGATCAGCGCGATATCATCGCTCGTGAACGGCGTCTTGAAGGAGACGTCATAGAGCGGGACCTTGTCGGCATGGAACGCGGTCACAATGACGCCGAGATCGCCGATGCCGGTCTCGACACCCTCGAGCTCGCCGCGCGGCTTCACGATCTGGCCGCTGATGCCCTTGTTCCAGTTGATCTTGTAGTTGCCGGTCTTCGCGAGCTCGGCGTCCACGGCGGGCATGTACGCATCGACCAGCGAACCGATCCAGGTCGCGGGCGGCGGATAGCCGGAAATGGCCGTGAGATTGATGGTTTCCTGCGCAGCCGCGGGGGCCGAAACGGCGACGGTGGCCGTCGCAGCGGCCGCAATCAGCAGCGCAGTCGATTTCGATACTTTGGACATCAAGTCCTCCCTGTTTGTTATTTAATTTCCCCGTCGGACTTCTCTAGCCCGACAAAAGCTTCCAATAACGACGTCACCATGTCCATGGTGAAATCTAGAATGTTCCCGATGCGAACCGGTCGAGCCGTGTATTTCCGGGCCGGTCAAGCAATCGTGAAGACATGGCGCAATCCCCAAAACCCGCGGCTCCACTACTCCGCCGCCTGCGCCAACAGCGCCTCCGGTCCGAACAGCAGATCGCGCAGCCAGTTGGCCTGCGCGCTCGACACCTTCTCAAGATGCTCGTTGTTCGAGTAGAGGCTCATGTGATCGACGCCTTCCACGATCGCCAGTTCCTTGTTCGGACACGGCACGGCATTGAAAACGTCGATCTCGAGATCCGCGGACGTGATGTTGTCGCCCTTGGCGATCGCCATCATGTAGGGCGTCTCATAGACCCGCTTCGCATAGGGCATCACGTCGTACTGCATCAGCAGCTCGACCGATTCGAGCGTGTTCTCGTGGATGTGGTTCGGCGCCTCGCGTTCCTTGATGTCATTGAAGATCGTGCAGACATGCGGGAACGGCCATGAGCTGATCTCGTTGTCGGGATCGGTCGTTGACATGGCGATCATCTGGCTCGGTTCGCCGCGCTGACGGGCCTCGCGATCCTCGAGGATGAGCTTCTGGATCGCCGCGAACTTCCGCTCGCCATGGCAGCGGCGCATCGTCGGGAACCCGTCGACGACAGGCACGACGGACATCGCGAACTTCACCCGAGAATCGAGCGCCGCCACGCAGATCGCATGGCCGCCGGAATAGGAAATCCCCCAGACACCGATCCGGTTGGTGTCGATCCCGTCGAGCGTCTTCGCGAAGCTGACGGCGTTGCGATAGTCCTCGATCTGGTCCCAGGGGTTGATGTGCTGGCGCGGCAGACCGTCGCTCTCTCCGAAGCGCCGGTAGTCGAAGATCAGGCATGCGCAGCCGATATCGACGAAATCGTCCGCGTAGTACGGCATGACGATTTCCTTCACGTAGCACCAGCCACCGGCCATCACCACGAGCGGCGGGTTCGTGGCACCGTCGGGCATGTAAAGCGTGCCCCGAATGGTGTCGCCACAACTGTTGAATTCAACATCCCGAGTCTGCATTTGCGCCTCCCTCGCCTTGTCGCTTCACATTTGTGAAACCAATTTTTATCTGTCGATCAGGTTGTCCCCCAATCCGGAACCTGTCAACCGCGCGCGATCCCCGTCATGTCTCTTCCGCGAGTTTGTCCACGATGCGGTCGCGCAGGACATTCTTCCGGATCTTTCCGGCGGCCGTACGCGGAAAGTCATCGATGATCTCCAGCCGCTCGGGGTACTTCTGCTTCGCCATCCCGGTGCCGGACAGGAAGTCCGACACGCCGGCGAGATCCAGATCAGCGCCCGGTTCCAGGACCACAAACGCACAGCCGGTCTCGCCCATTCGCGCATGGGGCATCGCGACCACGGCGACCTCTCGGATCGCCGGATGCTCATGCAGCGCATCCTCGACCTCGCGCGGGCTGATGTTCTCGCCGCCCCGGATGATCAGGTCCTTGGAACGCCCGGTAATCACCAGCGCGCCGTCGGCGTCGAGCATGGCGAGGTCGCCTGTGTGGAAGAAGCCGTCCGCCTCGAACGCTTCCGCATTGTGTTCCGCGGCCGCATAGCCGAGACACATCTCCGGGCCGCGCGACAGGATCTCGCCCTCCTCGCCCGGCCCGAGTTCCCGGCCGTCGGCCGGGTCCACGATCTTGACCTCGTGACCGACGATGTGCCCCTCGGTGGTGGCGCCGAGCGCCTCCTCGTCGCGGCTGTTGACACCGAGGGTGACGGTCGGCGCCTCGGTCGACCCGTAAACCCGCGCGCACACGCACCGGTCGAACGCTGCATGGGCATTGTAGATGACCTCCGGCGGCACCGGCGCACCGCCCGATGGGAAGAAACGCAGGCTCGGCAGCCGCCGGTCGTTGTCCCGCGCAAAGACCGTCAGCTCCTGGAGGAAGACGGTCGCGGCGATCGTGAACGTGACCCCGTGGGCGTCGATGAGATCACCCGCAGCGGCGGCGTCCCAGGTTTCCATGAAGACCGCCGGCGCGTTCAGGGTGAACGGCATCTGGATACCGTACAGGTAACCCGTGATGTGCGAGACGGGCGACGGCATCAGGATGACATCGTCATCCCCCAGGCCGAGAAACTTCGATATCGCCTGGATCTCGGTATCGATCGTGTTGTGGCTGTGGAGCACACCCTTCGGCCGTCCCGTCGTACCCGAGGTGTACATGATCAGCTTGACGGCGTTGGGATCGACTTCCGGCAGATCGAGGAGCCGCTCCTCGCCCTCGCCGAGAAGGTCCTCGAATGCGGTCGCGCCGTCGGCCGCGCCCCGCACCGTGATGACATGCTCGAGTGCGGGAAGTTCGGCCCGGTGCCGGGCAATCATGTCCGCATAGTCGAACTTGCGGAACGTCGTCGGAACGAAGACCGCCTTGGTGCCCGCATCGCGCAGGATGTAGGACACCTCGGCGTCCCGGTAGATGGGGATGATCGGGTTACAAACGAGGCCGAGCATCGCGCAGGCCAGGTCGATCGCGACGGTCTCCGGCCAGTTGGGAAGCTCGAAACTCACGACATCGCCGGCGGCAAGCCCGCGCGCGCGCAACGCGCTCGCCAGGGCCCGGGCCATGCGGTCCATGTCCGCGACCGAATGACTGCGCCCACCCTCGACGAACAGCACCCGGTCCGGATCCCGGGCCACGAGTGCCGCAAGCTCGTCGGCAAGCGTGCGGTTGCGCCAGATGCCGCTCTCGGTGTTCCGGGCGATGATCTCGTCGGTCAGCCGGGTCGACCATCCACTGATGTCCGTGCGCATTCCGTCCTCCCGTCCGACCGCTATGGTTCGCGGCTACTCCCGTGCCAGCCGCAGCCGGTTCGCGATGTTGTTCTTCTGGATCGCGGACGACCCGCCGATGATCGGCATCAGGAGCGCCTCACGCACATAGCGCTCCATGTCGAACTCCTTGATGTAGCCATACGCGCCCATCACCTGCTGGCATGTCAGCACGATCTCCTTGGTGACATCGCTCACATAGAGCTTCGCCATGGAGGTCTCGACCGACGCCGGCTTCTTCTCGTCCAGAAGCCAGGCCGCGTGATAGGTCATCAGCCGGCAGGCGTGCAGCTTCG
Source organism: Rhodospirillaceae bacterium (assembly GCA_038140435.1). Classification (GTDB taxonomy): domain Bacteria; phylum Pseudomonadota; class Alphaproteobacteria; order UBA6615; family UBA6615; genus UBA8079. The sequence continues at coordinate 63,106 of JAYQGE010000012.1, forward strand.
TCCTGCAGTCGACGAGCATGTGGCGGACCGACTGGTAGGCGGACACCGGCTTGCCGAACTGCCGCCGTTCCTCGGCGTAGGCCCAGGCGTCATCGACGGCCGCCGCGGCATTGCCGAGCGCGAGGGCCGCGACCTCGATCTTCTCGACATCGAGGCCCGGCCCGACGATCCGCCGCCAGCCGTCGTTCCAGCCCGCTTCGCCGCCGACGATATTCTCGGCCGGGACTTCAACATCCTCGAAGGTGACATCGCACGTGGACGCGCCCTTCATCCCCATCGCGTTCTGAAGCTCGATGGTAACGCCGGGCGCATCGGGCGGGATCAAAACAATCGACAGGTTCTGGTAGCGCTCGGCGTCCGGATCGCTCTTCACGACCGCGTAGATATAGTCGGCGATGTTGGCACCTGAGCAAAAACGCTTGGCACCGTTGATGGTCACCGTCGCGCCGTTGCCCTTTCGCACGGCCGTGGTCCGTACGCTCGCGACGTCGGCGCCCACGTCCGGCTCGGAGATTCCGTAGGCGAACAGCAGCTCACCGTTGGCGAGTTTCGGCAGCAGCTCGCGCTTCTGTTCCTCGCTGCCCACCTCCTCGATATTCATGCCGCCGTAGCAGGCACACATGATGTAGGGCACGGCGACGGCCATGGACCGCCGGGCGAGTTCCTCGATCACCACCATCGTGGCGGTGATGTCCCGGCCGGCGCCGCCATACTCCTCGGGCACCGTCAGCGCGTTGACGCCCAGCGCCGAGAGCTGGTCGAAGATTTCGCGGGGAAATGCGTTCTCCCGGTCCCATTCCTGCGCCTTCGCGCGCGGCATCTCGTTCTCGACGAAACGCCGCACGGTGTCGCGCAGCATGGTGATGTGCTCGGCCTCCTGGAAGTGCTCCACGCGCCCGCCTCCCCTATCTGCCGGTAAACTTCGGCGTTTCCTTGTTCATGAACGCCTCGGTGGCAATCCGGTGATCGTCGGTCATCTGGGACATCGCCTCGAAGTTGAAAGCCGTGTCGAGGACCGCGTTCGCCGCCTGCTTGAGGCCGCCATTGACCGAGGCCTTCGTCCACTTGATGGCGTTGATCGCGCCCCCGGCCAGCCGCGCAGCCATCGCATCCACCGCCCCGTCCAGTTCATCGGCCGGGACCGCGTGATTGATCAGCCCGATGGATGCTGCTTCCGAAGCCGTCAGCAGGTCGCCGGTCATCAGATACTCCTTGGCGCGCGCGTAGCCGATGAGCTGCGGCCAGATGACCGCGCCGCCATCGCCCGCGACGAGCCCCACCGCCACATGCGGATCGCCAAGCCTGGCGTTCTCCGCTGCGTAGATGATGTCGCAGAACAAGGCGATCGTGCAGCCGAGACCGATCGCATGGCCCGGCAGCCTGGCAATGATCGGCTTCTGCAGGTCGAGCAGGCTGTTCACGAGCCGCTTGCCCTCCCACACCGTCTTCGCGAACGCCGCGGGATCTCCGTGCATGGCGTTCAGCCACTGCAGGTCCCCGCCGGCGCAGAAGGCATTTCCCGCGCCCGTCAGTATCACCACATCGGTTTCGTCGTCGGCATCGACATCGAAGAAAATCCGCGACAGTTCCTCGTGCAGGACCGCGTCGATCGCATTGAGCGTCTCGGGCCGCGACAGGGTGAGCCGCAGAATGCGTCCGTCGCGCGCAGCCTCGATCGCGGTGTAGCCGTCGTAGTTCATTTCACCCCCTCTTCCATGCCTCTTTGGACATGTTCGTTCACGCATCGCCAAGTCAAAGCCGTCCGTCCTGCCGCGTCAAGGCGGCATGAATGTGGGGTACTCAGTCCCGCCGGCTTGCCGGGCGCAGCTTCAGCTTCATGCCGACGACCTGATAGATGTCCAACCCCGTGAGGGTGCTGATTTCCTCCAGGGGGAGCGACGTCTCCTGCAACAGCACGCGCGCGTGGCTCTGCGGGTCGCGTTTGCGGTCGTTGCGCCGCGGCACACGGTTCGCCGCGGCGGCGGCCTTGCGCCGTTCCTCCTCGTCGAGGCCACGTCGCCGCGCCTCTTCCATCGCCGCATCGCGCCGGGCCTTGTCGGCCTGGGTCCAGGCATCCGTCATCCGCGCCGCCTTGGCGAGGCCGAACGCGTCCTCGGCCTGCTTGCGCGAGAAATGCGGGAATCTGGCCTCGGGGCGCTTGGGCGCAGGACCGCCGCCGGCGGCCTCCTCCAGCGTCATCCCGCGGCTCTTCGCCATGCGCTCCGCCGCCGCGAGCGCCGCGACACGCTCACCCTCGTACGGGCTCTCCTTCGCGAGGTTCAGGAGATTGCGGAAGCGGGTCTGCTCCGCTTCGTTGAAGGCGCGCGCGTCGGAAATGACGTCACCTGTGTGCCGTGGTTGCGATAAACCCGGAAGTATACCCCAAACCCGGCCCGGCCGAAGCGGGATGCAACGCCATCAGATCACCAAGGCGACGACAGCCCCGGTCATGCAGGTCGCGATCGTACCCGCGACGAGCGATTTTAGGCCCAGGCCGATCAGGTCGGACTTTCGATCCGGCGCCATGGCGATCATGCCCGCGAGCATGATGCCGACGCTGCCGAAGTTCGCGAAACTGGCGAGCGCATACAGCAGAATGGTCCGCGACCGTTCCGAAAGGCTGTCGCCCGCCGCTGCGAGGTCGAGGAAGGCGATGAGCTCGTTCAGGACGATCTTGGTCCCGATCAGCGAGCCCGCGGAGACGGCCTCGGACCAGGGAATCCCGATCAGCCAGGCCACGGGCGCGAGCGCCCAGCCCAGAAACCGCTGCAGGCTGGCCGGCTCACCCCAGAGGTCGGGAAACAGGCCCAGCACCTGATTGACGAGCGCGACCATTCCGACGAACACGATCAGCATCGCGATGATGTTCAGGAGCAGGCGCAGACCATCCTGTGTCCCCTGCACGATCGCATCCATCGTGCTGTCATACATCCTGCGGCTATCGGCAAAACCGTCGTCCAGCGCCGCCCCGTCCCCGGGGTCATCAGCGCTTTCGGCCGGCACCATCAGCCGTGCGATCACGATCGCGGCCGGCGCACTGATGAGCGAGGCGACCAGCAGATGCCCCGCCGCATTCACGATCACACCCTGAAGGAATGTCGCATAGAGCACGAGGACGGTCCCGGCGAGCGTGGTCAGGCCGACGGTCATGGTCACGAACAGGTCGCTGCGACTCATGCGCGAGAGATGCGGGCGGATCAGGATCGCCGCCTCGACCATACCGACGAAGATGTTCGCTGCCGCCCCCAGAGCCACGGGGCCGTCGATCCTGAGGCTGGCCCTGAGGCCGAGCGCGAGCCAGCGGATAACCATCGGCATCACCCGCCAGTGCCAGAGAACCGCGGACAGCGCCGACAGAAGCATCACAATGGGCAATGCCCGGAACGCCAGAACGAACGCCGCCCCGGGGTAGCTCTCCTCGAAGGGCAGCGGGCCGCCGCCGAGGAAACCGAACACGAGGCTCGTCCCGGCCTTGGACGCGTTGTCGAGGGCCAGCACCAGCCCGTTCACGGCGCCGATGGCGTCGCGGACGGCGGGCAGAGAGAGCGCGAGTGCCGCGAGTGCGATCTGGACGCCCAGGCCAGCGGCCACCAGGCGCCAGGACCATCCGCGCCGGTTCTCGCTCAGCAGCCAGGCCAGCACCACCAATGCGGCCAGCCCCAGAATCGGTTGTACCGTTTCAAGCATCGCGTCCCCCATTCGACGCCACTATCATCCGCAACAACCTCTACCCCAATCGACGATTCGCACCTGACCCGCGGTCACCGCACAACCGGCCAGAAAAAAAGGCCGGATCAAAGAGATCCGGCCCTTGAACAGGTGTCCCACCGCTTGGTCCGTGCCTCCGTCTGATCTCCGCCGGTAAGAGCGGCGATCGGTCCATGGGGAGGTTGGTTGCGATGCCAAGAATGTTCGAGGGCATGGACACAACCAGCGGGAAGTTGGAGTTTGTTTTCCGTGTTCGTTCGATCCTGTCACTTGGTCCGATGTGGTGAGAAAGAACCTAGAGAGAATCAAATTTGTGCGCAATTTCAATTATTTAAAACTCTAATCGAATTCATCTGAAATGCTATCTATCTCCCCTCGGCCCCGCATGCGGGGCTGTGAAGCGCGGGCAGCGGCGATAAGATCGGGAAATTCAAAGGAGAACCACGGGAATGAGTGCACTGGAGAACAAGGTAGCAATCGTCACCGGGGCCGGTGGCGGGATCGGGCGGGCGATGTCCACGCGGTTCGCCGCGGAAGGCGCTGCGGTCGTCTGCGTCGATATCAATGCCGAGCGCGTGAACGCGACCATCGATGAAATCGCGCGCGCGGGCGGACGCGGCGTTGCCCTCGCGGCCGATGTGGCCGAAGAGCAAAGCGCGCAGGACGCGGTGCAGGCTGCCGTCGAGAATTTCGACAGGCTGCATGTTCTGGTCAGCAACGCGATCTACGATCTCCCGCTCGCCCCCCTCACCGACATCTCCTACGACGACTGGCGGCGGACGATGGACGTTAACCTCAACAGCGCCTTCCTCTTCTCGAAGCACGCGATCCCGGTCATCGAGGCGAACGGCGGAGGCAGCATCGTCCTGATCGCCTCCCAGCTCGGACGCACCGCAAAGCCGGGACGCCCCTGGTACTGCGCGCAGAAGGGCGCGCTCATCAACATGGCCCGCGCCATGGCGCTCGATCACGCGCATCAGAACATCCGGGTCAACAGCCTCTCGCCCGGGCCCGTCGAGACCGATCGCTTCGTTACGAATTTCGAGGACCGGACGGCGGCACAGGCGGCCAACGGCACCATGTTCGACCGGCTCGGGAGACCCGAGGAAATCGCCGCCGGCGCCGTGTTCCTGGCGAGCGACGAATCCAGCTTCATGACCGGATCGGATCTCCTGATCGACGGCGGCTACACGGCCCAGTAAGCTTGCTTTAGTTACATATGTAACTATTATCTCCCTGCGAAAACGGGGAGCACGGCCATGGACGGCGCGACGACCACCACGAACCCGGGCTATCAGAGCGGCTTCGGCAATTATGCCTCCAGCGAGGCGTTGCCCGGGGCGCTCCCGAAGGGGCAGAACTCACCCCAGAAGCCGCCCTACGGCCTCTATGCCGAGGGCATCAGCGGCACGGCCTTTACGGTTCCCCGCGAAGAGTCCCGGCAAACCTGGTGCTACCGGATCCGGCCGACGGTCAAGGCGCCGGCCTATGTGCATCTCGCCCACACCGGCTGGAAAACGGCCGGCACCGACACCGCGCCCGCATCGCCCAACCAGATGCGCTGGAATCCGCTGCCGATCCCGGATGCCCCGACGGACCTTATCGACGGGATGCAGACGTATGCGCTGTGCGGCGACGCGCATCATCAGGCGGGCATCGGCATCCATCTCTATGCCGCGAACCGGTCGATGACGGATCGCTTCCTGCACAACGCCGACGGCGAGATGCTGTTCATCCCCCAGCAGGGACGACTCGTCCTGCACACGGAGCTCGGGCGCATCGATACGGACCCCGGCGAGATCGCGGTCGTGCCGCGCGGCATCAAGTTTCGCGCGGAGCTCCCCGAGAGCGCGTCGCGCGGCTATGTCTGCGAGAACTACGGCGCGGCCCTGCGGCTGCCGGAGCTTGGGCCCATCGGCACGAACGGCCTTGCCAACCCGCGCGATTTCCTGGTCCCCAACGCGGCCTTCGAGGACCGCACCGGCTCGTTCGAGCTCGTCTTCAAGTTCGACGGCGGGTTCTGGTCCACCGAGATCGACCGGTCGCCGCTCGACGTGGTCGCCTGGCACGGCACGCATGTCCCCTACAAGTACGACCTCGCGAACTTCATGACCATCGGGACCGTCAGCGTGGATCACCCGGACCCGTCGATTTTCACGGTCCTGACCTCTCCTTCACCCGATGCCGGTGTTGCCAACGTCGACTTCGTGATCTTCCCGCCACGCTGGATGGTCGCGGAGAACACCTTTCGCCCGCCCTGGTTCCATCGGAACGTGATGAACGAGTTCATGGGGCTCGTGGAAGGCGCCTACGACGCGAAGGCAGACGGGTTCACCCCGGGCGGTGCCAGCCTGCACAACTGCATGGCCGGGCACGGGCCCGACGCGGCGACGTTCGAGGCAGCGAGCACGGCAGCTCTCACACCAGAGAAACTCGACGGCACCCTCGCCTTCATGCTCGAGACGCGATACGTCCTGCGCCCCACCGCGTTTGCGCGCGAGACGCCGCTCCTGCAGGCCGACTATCTCGACTGCTGGGCCGGCCTCGAAGACCGGTTCGACCCGGCGCGCAAACAGTCGAAGTGAACGGAAAGACCGCCACCAACCGAATACGCCCAACGCTCGAAGGCCGTGCGGTTGGGTCGGCCTGACGGACGCGTTAGATTGTCCCTGTCTGCCAACAAACAGGGTTTTTTCATGTCTCTTTTGACCAAGGCCGAGGACATTTCCGATATCGCGTTCGGCTTCATGGGATCGAAGGCGTTGTCCGCCGCTCTGCATCACAACGTCTTTACCTGCCTGTCCGAAAACCCGATGACCGTCCAGGCGGCGGCCACGGCT
>JAYQGE010000012.1:69753-91336 GCA_038140435.1 Rhodospirillaceae bacterium
CACGGCTGTATTCCGCGAGCCAACATGCCGGCTCCCTGGGGCCGGCCCTGAGTCTCGCGAAGAGCGTTGACCTGTCGGCGGCAAAGACACTCCTCGATGTCGGCGGCGGCACCGGCGCCTTCGCCATAACCCTGTGCCAAACCTTTCCCGACCTGACGGCAACGATCGTCGATTTTCCCAACGTCGCTGCCATCAGCGCAGAATATGTTGCAGATGCAGGACTGTCCGACCGGATCGCATATGTGGCAGGCAATGCCCTCGAGACGGCGTGGCCGAACGATCAGGACGTCATCCTGATGTCGTACCTATTCTCGGGGGTGCCGGGAGAATGGCACGAGGAGATGATCGCCCGCGCACATGAACATCTCGCACCCGGCGGCCATATCCTGATCCATGATTTCGTCGTGTCGGCGGATCGGAAGGGCCCCAAGCTGGCCGCGCTCTGGCAACTGCAGCATACGGCGTTCACCCCGCATGCCCGCTCGCTCGACGATGCCTGGCTCGCGGATGCGCTGGAAGCTGCGGCATTCACCGGTGTTGCCGTCGAGCCGATGATCCCCGGCATGACCATGCTGGCCCAGGGAGAAAAGCCGGCCTGACGCGCGCCTATTTCTCCGGAATCACCGGCAACAGCACGTGGGACGGGTGATCGGGCCCGGTGTGCAGCGTGACGTTCTTGCCATACACATCGAGCGGCCGGTTCCCCTTGATCTCGTGCTTGAACGGCCCCACCCCGTACTGGATGCGGCCGGCGATCTCCGGCGAGCCCGGCTCGTAGCCGGGCCACACATAGTCGCGCCCACGCACGCTGAGCCCAAGCCGGTAGCCTTCCGGCAGCACGATGGATGTCGGCCAGATCTCGATGTCGAGCTCGTAGATCTCGCCCGGCGTGAGCGGCTGCACCTCGTCATGGGTGTGATACGGCCGGTAGGGCAGCGACTTCTCGGCATCGAGCTTGCGATGCGAGGCCCTCAGCCAGCCGATCGCGACCGGCGTATGCGGATCGTTCGCTCCCTTGAAGACGATTTCCTTCAGGTCCGGCGTGAAGACGCGCAACACCAGGAAGAGATCGGCATCCTCGGTCTCCGACGAGATGAACAGCTTGGCCGCGACCGGGCCGGTGATCTCCGTTTCGGCTTCCACGGGCGGCGTGAGGAAGGTCAGCCCGTCGCCCAGCGCGTCGTAGGTCGTGGCGGTCGCCTCGGCCATCGGCGCGTCGGCGAGCGTGCGCCCGGCGGGTTCCAGATACTTCTTCGTCCATTCGGTGCGCGGGATCGGCCAGTCTTCCTCGGCCCGCTCGACATATTTCTCGCCCGGATGACGCACGAGGAGCTGAACCTTGGGCTGCTTGTCCCAGCCGGTGTCCTCGCCCTTCAGGAAGTGCCCGAAGAAGCGCTTCTGCAGGTCGATGCCATAGTCCGTGTAGTAGTGGGTGAAGTGTTCGAGACCGTGCATCTCCAGCCACTTCTGATCGGTGGCCGAGTTCACAAAGCCCTCGGTATTGCCACGCGGGTGCAGGCCGACGCCGCCCCAGTTGCCGGACGAGAGCAGCGGCACGTTGATCTTCGAGAAGTCCGGGAACCGAGCCTCCCAGTAGTCGTCAACCAGCGGGTGATCGAGGATGTCCTTGCCGAAATCCCGGCGGTTCTGCGCAAGCTCTTCCTCGGTCAGCGTCTCCGGGCCCGAGATCCATTCGCCGTTCATCTTGCTCTTGAGCCCGTTCTCACCCTTGCCGTGCTGGCGCGGCACGACTGCGGAGTTGTACCAGACCGACGGGAAGCGGCACGCAATGCCCCCGTGATGCCCGAGGTCCCGGTAGTAGTCCGCCGCGCCTTCCCAGACGCACATGGCGGCCAGGTGCGGCGGCTGCAGGGAAGCGACCTGCCACTGGTTCATGCCGTAGTAGGAAATGCCCGAGGTCCCGACCTTGCCGTTCGACCAGGCTTGCGTTCCCGCCCATTCGATGCAGTCGTGGAAGTCCTGCGCCTCGCGCGCCGACCAGACATCCAGCATGCCCGGCGAACGGCCCGCGCCGCGTGAATCCACGCGCACGCAGATATAGCCGTCGGGCACCCATTTCTCGGGATCGACCAGTTCCCAGTTCTGGTAACGGTTCGTCGAGCCCGCGAGACAATCGGGATAGTCCTCGATCATCTGCTTCCACTGGTAGGGATAGCCGTCCTTCCAGTGCAGCCACTTGCAGTAGGGGCCGTAGCTGATGATGACCGGATACTGCCCGTCGTCGTCGGGCCGAAAGACGTCGCACCGCAGAACGACACCGTCGTCCATCTCGATGGGAACGTCCCAGTCGATGCGGATACCCGCCACCACCTTGTCGTAGTTCTGGCCAATGTCCGTATAGGTCACGTCTTCGGTCACGGTACTCTCCCCCTCAGCTCTTTTTTCGTGTCGCGCGTTGCTTGCGCGGGATCACCGGCAGCAACAGATGCGATGGATGCTTCGGCCCGCAATGGATCGTGACATTGCCGCCGTAGATGCGTGCGTCCCGGCCATCATGGATGAACGGCCCCACGCCGGTGAACTCGTTCTTCATGTTGGACAACCGCCCGCCCGTACCGCCCGGATAGACGTAGTCTCGGCCCCTCACGGTCAGCCCGAGGCGATACCCCGGCGGCACGACAATTGACGTGGGCCAGATCTCGACATCGAGCTCGTAGATCGCGCCGGGCTTAAGCGGCTGCTTCTCGTCATGGCTGTGATAGGGCTGATAGGGCTTCGATTTCTTCCGGTCGAGCTTGCGGTGCGATGCCCGCAGCCAGCCTTGCGCGATCGGCGTGTGCGGATCGAGCGCGCCCTTGAAGGTGACCTCTTTCAGGTCGGGCGCGAACAGGCGCACCACCAGGAAGAGGTCCGCATCCTTCGTTTCCGAGGAGACGAACAGCTTGGCCGCCAGCGGACCCGTGACTTCCATCTCGCTATCCGAGGCCGGCATCAGGAATGTGACCCCGTCCCCGAGCCCGGCATAGGTGGCCGTGCGCTTGCGTTCGGGCTTGCGCCGCGCCAGCGCCCCGCTGTCCGGGTCGAGATAGGCCTTCGTCCAGCGCGTGCGCTTGATCGGCCATTCCTTCTCCGCGCGCGGCTCGAACACCTCGCCCGGACGCCGAATGTTCAGGAAGACCTTCGGCTGCTTCTTCCAGCCGGTGTCCTCGCCCTTCAGGAAGTGCCCGAAGAAGCGCTTCTGCAGGTCGAGGCCGTAATCGGTGTAGAACTCGGTCCAGTGCTCGCGCCCGTGCATCTCGAGCCACTTCTCCTTCGAGGCGGTGTGCACGAACCCGTCGATGTTGCCGCGCGGGTGCAGCCCCTGCCCGCCCCAGTTGCCGGCCGAAAGAACCGGGAGGTCGATCTTCGACCAGTCGGCCGACCTGCCGCGATACCACGCATCGTCGAGGGTGCGCGTGAGCAGCTCCCGGGGCAGATCGGTGCGGTTCTTCTTCAGCTGCGCGCGCGTGAAGGTTTCGGGCCCGCAGACGAGGTCACCATGAACCACGGACCGCGGACCGTTCTTGCCGAGGCCGTACTGTACGGATTCAACCTGCTTGTCGTACCAGTTGGTCACGAAGGTCGACAGGATTCCGCCGTGATAGTTGGAATCCCGGTAGTAGTCGCCGGCCCCCTCCCACACACAAAGCGCAGTCAGGTGCTTCGGCTTGAGCGCCGCGACGTGCCACTGGTTGATCGCGTAGTAGGAAATCCCGTTCAGTCCGACCTTCCCATTCGACCAGGGCTGGACGCCCGCCCACTCGATACAGGCCGCGAAGTCCTTCGTCTCGCGCGGCGAGCGCACATCGACGATGCCCGGCGACCGGCCGGAGCCGCGCGAGTCCACGCGGATGACCACATAGCCGTCGGGCACCCATTTCTCCGGGTCCACGACCTCCCAGTTGGCGTACTTGTTGGTCGTGCCCTGCGCCACTTCGGGAAAGTTCTCGACCATGATGTTCCAGGCGGTCTCGTAACCTTCCTGGAACGACAGCCCCTTGGCATAGGGCCCATGGCTCATGATGACCGGGTATTGCCCTTTCCCGCGCGGCCTGAAGATATCCGCCCGCAGGACGTTGCCATCGTCCATCTCGATGGGCACGTCCCAGTCGATCCGCATGCCGTCCCGCACTTCGGTGCGGAACTGCGGATCACCTGCGTAAGGCTTTCCCGCCATCCCCGTGCCTACTTGGCCGGGATGATCGGCAGCAGCACGTAGCCGGCATTGTCTCCGCCCAGATGCACCGTCACATTATTGTCGAAGACCTCGGGCGGCCGGTCCGTCTCGTCGTCATGCAGGAACGGCCCGACGCCGGTGAACACGTTCTTCATGTTCGACAGCCCCGCGTTCGGTTCGCCGGGATAGACATAGTCGCAGCCCCGGATCGACAGGCCGAAACGATAGCCCTTCGGCACCACGATGCCCGAGCCATGAATTTCGATGTCGAGCTCGTACACCTCGCCCGGGGTCAGTTCCTGCACCTCGTCGTGGGTATGGTACGGCGCCCATTCCTTGGTGCGCGCCGGATCGAGCTTTCGGTGAGACGCCCGCAGCCAGCCCGACGCCACCGGCGTGTGCGGATCGAGCGCACCCCGGAAGGTGACTTCCTTCATGTCGGACTGGAACACCCGCAGCACGACGAACAGATCCGCGTCCTTCGTATCCGACGAGATGTTGAGCTTGACCGCCATCGGCCCGCAGATCTCGAGCGCATCCTCCACCGGGTTCGACAGGAAGGTCAGGCCGTCGCCCATCGTCGCGTAGGTGATGGCGGCGGCCTCTTCGGCCGGTGCATCGGACAGAATCTGACCCGCCGGCTCGAAGTGAAACTTGGTCCATTCGGTGCGCGGCAGCGGCCAGTCTTCCTCCGCGCGCGGCACGAACTTCTCGCCCGGATGGCGCACGTTCAGCATCACGCGCGGCTGGTCCTTCCAGCCGGAATCGTCGCCCTTCAGGAAGCAGTCGAAGAACCGCCACTGCAGATCGTTGCCATAGTCGGTGTAGTAGAGCGACCAGTGCTCGAGGCCGTGGACCTCGAGCCACTTCTCCTTCGAGCTGGACAGCATGTAGCCGTCGAAGTTACCGCGCGGATGCAGCGGCGCCCCACCCCAGTTGGCGCAGCTCAGGATCGGCACCTCGATCTTCGAATAGTCGACCGCCCGGTCGGCGAACCACTCGTCGTCGAGCGGATGCGCACGCATGGACTGATGCAGATCGAACCGGTTGGCGCCCAGTTCGTTGTCGGACAGCGTTTCCGGGCCGGCCGCCCATTCGCCATTGGCACGCGAGCGGAACCCGCGATCGCCGTAGCCATGCTGCAGCTTCATGATCTGCATGTCGTACCAGTTCTTGGCGAAGGTCGAGTAGATCCCGCCGTGGTAGCTGCCCTCGCGATAGTAATCGGTCGACCCCTCCCAGGGGCAGATCGCCGCGAGATGCGGCGGCTGCAGCGCCGCCACCTGCCACTGGTTGATCGCGTAGTAGGAGATGCCGCTCAGGCCGACCTTGCCGTTCGACCAGGGCTGAACGCCGCCCCACTCGATACAGTCATAGAAATCCTTGGTCTCACGCGAATTGAAATGCTCGAGATAGCCCGGCGAGCGACCGGCCCCGCGCGAATCCACGCGCACCAGCGCATAACCACGTGGCACCCATTTTTCGGGGTCAGCCACTTCCCAGGCCTGGTGGATGTTGGACGACCCACGCGGCACGTCCGGGTGGTTCTCGCACATCAGGTCCCAGCAGGTCTTGTAGAGCTCCTCGAAGTGCAGATCCTTGCCATAGGGGCCGTAGGACATGATGACCGGATACTGGCCATCGTCGTCCGGGCGATACACGTTGGCGCGCAGGACGAGACCGTCGTCCATCTCGATCGGCACGTCCCAGTCGACGCGCATGCCCTCGCGGACCTCGGTCTTGAACAGCGGATCGCCGGTGTACTTGATGTCGTCCATGGGTCTCTCCTCCCTCGCGGCGTGCAGCACCGCTTGTCTGAAACGTTTCGGGCGGCCCGTATCTCCGGGCCGCCCGTCTTGACGCTTGCTACTTCCTGCCGCCCTTCTTCTCGGGGATGACCGGCAGCATCACATAGGCCTGTTCCTTGGGCCCGGTGTGCAGCGTGACATCGCCACCGAAGATCTCGGCCGGCCGGTCGCGCGGATCGTCATGGCGGAAGATCGCCACACCCGTCCAGTTGGCATACTCGCCGAGCTGGATGTTCGAGTCGCCCGGATACTCATAGTCCTTGCCCCGGACGGACAGCGCCACGCGGTAGCCCGCCGGCACATGGATGCAGGTCGGCCAGACCTCGACATCCAGCTCATAGGGCGTGCCCGGCTTGAGCGGCTGCTCTTCGTCATGGGTGTGATAGGGCCGATACGGAAGGCTCTTCTTCTCGTCGAGCTTGCGGTGCGACGCCCGCAGCCAGCCCTGGGCGATCGGCGTGTGCGGATCGAGGGCGCCCTGGAAGGTCACTTCCTTCATGTCCGGCCCGAAGACGCGCAGCACCAGGAACATGTCGGCATCGCTGGTCGAGGACGACACGAAGAGCTTCGACGCGATCGGTCCGGTGATCTCCATATCCTCCTCGAGCGGCGCGGACATGAAGGTCACGCCATCGGAGAACCCGCCATAGGTCACATCGCCCTTCTTCTTCTGGGGCGTCGTGGACAGGCTCATGTCCGCCGAATCGAGGTAGAACTTGGTCCACTCGGTGCGCTTGAGCGGCCACTCGTTCTCGTGCCGCTCGACGAACACCTCGCCCGGATGGCGGACCTGGAGCTGGACCTTGGGCTGCTTGTCCCAACCGTTCTTCTCGCCCTTCAGGTAATAGCCGAAGAAACGCTTCTGCAGGTCCATGCCGTAGTCGGTGTAGAAATGGGTCCAGTGCTCGATCCCGTGCACCTCGAGCCACTTCTCCTTCGATTTGGACTGGGTGAAGCCCTCGAAGTTGCCGCGCGGGTGCAGGCCCTGGCCGCCCCAGTTCGCGGTGGACAGCATCGGCACCTTGACCTTGTTCCAGTCGGGCATGCGCGACTGCCAGTATTCGTCGCTGTCGAGCTTCCGCGCGAGGCAATCCTCGTAGAAGTTGTTGCGGTTCGCGCCGAGCTCCTCCTCGGTCATGGTCGGCGGACCGGCGACCCACTCGCCGTTCATGCGCGAGCGCGGGCCGTTCTTGCCCTTGCCGTGCTGCACCGAATAGACCTGCGCCTCCGACCAGTCCTTGACGAAGCCGTTGCACATGATGCCGCCGTGATGGGCCATGTCGCGGTAGAAATCGGCCGCGCCTTCCCACGGGCAGATCGCCGCGAGATGCTTGGGCTGCAGTGCCGCGCACTGCCACTGGTTCTCCGCATAGTAGGAGATGCCGTTGAGTCCGACCTTGCCGTTCGACCAGGACTGCACACCGGCCCAGTCAACGCAGATGGCGAGGTCTTGCGCCTCGCGCAGGGACCAAATGTCGATCACGCCCGGCGAACGCCCGGTGCCACGGCCGTCCACGCGGATGCAGACATAGTCGTCCGGAACCCAGCGCTCGGGGTCGACGACCTCCCAGTTCTGGTACTTCTCGCTGGTGCCGGCGCCGATCTCGGGGAAATCCTCGAGCATGCGCTCGTACTGGTCGTGATAGGCGTCGTCGAAGTGCAGGAACTTGCCGTAGGGCCCGTAGGTCATGATCACGCCGTACTTGCCGTCCTTGATCGGACGGAACACGTCGCAGCGCAGCACGAGGCCGTCGTCCATCTCGATGGGCACGTCCCAGTCGATGCGCATCCCGTCGCGCACGTCCGTCCAGGACTGATCATCCATGTATGGTGTCTTTTTCTTCGCCATCGAGGGCCTCCCAGGAACAGAAAATTATCCCCGCGAGCGCCGTGCGCCTCGGGGACGGTTGTTATGGATTATAGAATAGTGGAATTCGCTCTTTTAGTGAAAGAGTCCCCTTCAAGCGGAATGCCCGCATTGCACGGGCCGCAGGGGAGCTACTCGGCAGCGATATAGAACACCGCCCACGGCCAGCGCGCCTCGTCGTCCGCGCTCGCCGTCCCGCCGGCCACGTCATAGACGATCCACGCCGGACCACGCCCCCCATGCCGAGATCGGCGCCATCGGCCTTGAGCGCGACGATCCAGCCATGGGCCGCCAGGTCCGCCGCGGATATCTCCACCGCGAACCCATCCAATGCGACCGTCGTGATCTTGCTGCCGGTCCAGCCCGCCGCGATCAGGACGTCGATGAGGCGCGGCCCCTCGAGGGTAACGGCGCGCGGCCAGGGCATCGCCTTGATCGTGGTCTCGACCGTGCCGAGCTTTTCGAGCATGGCCCGGTCAAAGGCCGCGGCCCGCTCAAAGCTGTATTCGTGGGTGTTCAGAAAGGCGTCGTCAAAAGCGTCGAACGGCGCACGGTTCGTATATTTGACCGCGCCGCCAATGGTCAGGACCACGGGGCCGGTCGGCTTCGCGAGCTCTGCCGTGGCACCGCCGGTGAAAACGACGAGTATAACCAGCGCGCCCAGCGCATTCTTCAGCAGATCGGGAAGCTTCATCGTTGCGTCCTGGAGGTCTTGTCAGAGGCGTTCGTCGGGATCGACCGTATATCCCAGCGCATTCATCCAGAGAAGACTCGACCAGCTGTCCATCGACGGGTCGAGTTCCATCCCGATGGCGCCCTTGTAGCCCTTGTCGACGGCGCGGCGCGCGAGCCACAGCAGATCGAGTTCCCCGACACCGGGCTCGTGCCGGTCTGGCGGGTTCCCGATTTGCACATAACCGATCAGCGGCCAGTACTCGTCCATGATGTCGGACAGGGTGCCGCTCTCCTCGTAACGCATGTGGAACGTGTCGTAGACGAGCCCCACATTGTCGCGGCCGACCGCATTCACGATGTCACGTGCCTGGGCCATGGTCTGCATCGCCCAGTCGGGGATACGCTTCGCCGTGACGGGTTCGAGCAGGAACTTGCAGCGATGGTCGCCCGACGCGGCGGCGATGTAATCGAGATTCTCGATGTAGGTCTCGACGCAGCGCTCACGACTCTCTCCCGGCGGCACCGGGCCGGCACCCACATTGATCGAGTAGAAGTTGCAGTGCTGGATATACTCGAGCGCCTGGTCGGCGGCCCGGCGGAACTCGTCCTGCTTGCCCGGCTGCGCGCCGAGGCCGCGCACACCGGCATCCCAGTCGGCCGGCACCACGCAATAGGTGAACTCCAGGCCGTGATCGTCGAGCAGGCCCTTCAGCTCGTCCTTCGGCAGCTCGTATGGAAAGTGCCACTCGACGGCGGTGCAACCGATCTTGGCTGCGGCAGCGAAGCGCTCGCGGATCGGTAGCTCCAGGAACAGGTGATAGAAGTTGGGAGCGAAGCGGATCATGACACGGTGATGGTAGGCCGGGTTGGGACGGCGGACAAACCCCGTACGCCTACCACTGTACCGCAGCCGCCAAAGTCCCCCTTGCGAAGCAGTGAAAAGCCACGCAGAAACAGCGCCAACGAATGGTCATGCGTCGCGAAAGGCCCTCAGAATGAAGTATGTTTCCGGCTGCCTGGCCGCCGCAATCGCCATGAGCGGGCTCCTGTCGTCGCCGGCCCAGGCCGACAACATGGCCGACACCGCCAGCGCCCAGATCGGCGCGTTCGCGGAGGCTGTGATCGCCGGCCCCGACAAGGTCGATGGGCGCTGGAAAGTGTCCGCACACGCCAACTTCGCGCGCACGGAGTAGCCGGATGACCGCAAACGACGAAGCGTTCTGCGCCCGCCTGCTCGATGTCATCGAGAAGGATATTGTCCCCCTCACCCGTGAAGGTGTTGCCGCCGGCAACAAGCTGTTCGGTGCCGCCATCCTGCGCAAGTCGGACCTGTCGCTGGTCATAGCCGCCACGAATGCCGAGACCGAGAACCCGCTCAACCATGGCGAAATCTCGACCCTCAACGCCTTCTACAAGCTGCCTGCGGGCGAGCGCCCGGCCACGAAGGACTGCGTGTTCGTCTCGACCCACGAACCCTGCTCGCTCTGCCTGTCCGCGATCACCTGGGCCGGCTTCGACAATTTCTATTATTTCTTCGGCTACGAAGACACGCGCGACGCCTTCAACATCCCCCACGACCTGAAGATCCTGCAGGAGGTCTTCAGGATCGAGGATGGTGACTACGCGCGGAAGAATGCCTTCTGGGAGTGCAAAGATCTGGTTGCGCTGTCCGCCGAGATCGGCGGTCCCGCCGCCGGAGATCGCGCCGCACTGATCGATGCGATCCGGACCGCCTATGACGAGATGTCGGCCACCTACCAGGCGACAAAGTCGGACAACGATATTCCGCTGGATTGAGGCGCGACGACCAGCTTCGTGTGAAAGCCATCGCCCCGGTCGCACCCCATAACCTGCTCAGGCCGCCCGACGCTGGATCAGATTATCGAGTCCAACCACCAGCAGTCCCATGACCAGCCCCCAGAACGCCGACCCGATCCCGAAGATCGACAGGCTCGAGGTCGTCACGACGATCGTGATAACCGCGGCGAAGCGGGTCGATTCGGGCTTCAGGGCCGCGCCGAGGGCATGCATGAGCGGCCCGAGCAGCGCCAGGCCTGCCACGGTGACGATCACGCCCGGCGGCAGGGCGGCAAATCCGGCGACCACGGCGACGCCGGCAACGGCCAGAATCAGGAACCCGGCACCATAGAAGACGCCGGCGATCCAGCGCTTGTCGGGATCGGGATGTGTAGCCGGTCCGGTGCACAAAGCCGCGGTGATCGAGGACATGGTGGTCGTGTGCGCGCCGAAAGGTGCCGTTACCAACGACATGAAGCCGGTGACGGTCAACGCCGAACGGGTCGGCGGTTCGTAGCCGGACGCCCGCAGGACGGCAAACCCGGGCAGGTTCTGGGATGCCATCGAGACCAAGTAGAGCGGTACGCCGAGGCCGAGAAGCGCGCCCCACTCGAACGCCGGAGCGATCAGCGCAAACGCGGCCAGCGACCCGCTTGGCTCGTAGGATGTGGTCTTCCCGAGCATGACGGCCCACGCAACTCCGGTCACCAGCACCGCGATCACCGCCCATGTCGGGCTGAACAGTCGAACAACGAGAAACACACCCACGAGCGGTAGAACCAGAACCGGGTCCAGGGTCGCCGCGTCGAACACGGCGACGGAAAACCCGATCAGGACACCGGCGAGCATGGCGGAGGCAATTGCCGACGGAATCCGCGAAATCAGGTCTGCCAGCGGACGCACGGCCGCGCTCAGCATGACCAACAGTGCCGCCAGCAGGAACGCACCGACGGCAGCGTCCATCGAATAGCTCGGGACACCGCCAACCGCCGTCGCAGCAATGAGCGCGCCCCCCGGCGTCGACCAGGCCGTGATCATCGGCATGCGATGCCGCAGCGAGAGAACGATGCTGGCCACACCGGTGCCCAGACAGATGGCCGACACCCAGGATGCGATCTGCGCGGAATCCGCCCCCACCGCCTGGGCGCCCGCGATGACGATCGCGATGCTGCTGCCGAAGCCGACCAGGATGCCCACCAGGGCGGAACTGACGAGAGACGTCTTCATGGGGCGATGTCTGCTTGTAAGCCGATGACAGTGGGCCCTGATCGATACGCCACCACGCCCGGAGAATCTTCCGGCGCTGCGAACCTGCTACCTCGGGGTCTGGAAGGAATGGTGGGCGCACAAGGACTCGAACCTTGGACCCGCTGATTAAGAGTCAGCTGCTCTACCAACTGAGCTATGCGCCCACCGTGCGCGTTCAAGCGGCGGCGGATATAGCACCCGGAACCCCGGTTGTCGATATCCCCCGGAGCGCTTTGCGCCCCGGTCTTCCGCGTCAGGTCGATCCGCCACGGCGGTTGATGTAGGTGTCGCGGTGCAGCCAGCAGCTCATGATCAGCCCGAAACCGATCAGGACCGTCAGCATCGCGGTGCCGCCGTAGGAAATCAGCGGCAGCGGCACGCCGACCACCGGGAGAATTCCCATCACCATGGCGATGTTGATGAAGACGTAGAGGAAGAAGTTGACCGTCAGTCCCATCGCCAAAAGGCGCGCGAAACTGCTGCGCGCACGGTACGCGATAAAGATGCCGTAGGCGATGAGGAGACCGTAGAGGGCAATGAGCCCGACGCCGCCAACGAGGCCGAACTCCTCGGCGAGCATGGTGAAAATGAAATCGGTCTGCTTCTCCGGCAGGAAGTTCAGGTGGCTCTGCGTGCCTTCCAGGAAACCCTTCCCGAACATGCCGCCGGAGCCAAGCGCGATCTTGGACTGGAGGATATGGTAGCCCGAGCCGAGCGGGTCGGTCTCGGGATTGAGGAAGGTGAAGATTCGCTGCTTCTGATAGGCGTGCAGGAACTGCCAGCCGACCGGGATGGCCGCACCCACCGCCGCGGCAACGGTCGCGAACTGCCAGAGCCGCGCGCCGCCGAGCCAGAACATGGCCCCGCCGACCATTGCGATCACGGCCGCGGTCCCCAGGTCGGGCTGGCGCAAGACCAGCGCCATGGGCGCGGCGACGAGTAGCACCGGAACAACCAGATTGGACAGGCGCCCGGCATTCTCGGAATCGAGCGCGTGGAAGTAGCGCGCCAGCGCGAGCACCACCGCGACCTTCATGACCTCGGACGGCTGCAGCTGGAAGAAGCCGAGATCGAGCCAGCGCTGCGCACCCATCCCGATAGACCCCATGATCTCGACCGCGGCGAGCAGGCCGAGGCAGACGGCGTAGATGGGATAGGCCGCGCGCAGCCAGATCCGGATATCGGTGACGGCGACCGCGAGCATCAGGAGAATGCCGACGGAGAAACGCATGAGCTGACGCGACGCCCAGGGATCGAAATCACCGTTCGCGGCGGAGAACAGCATCGCGAAGCCGATCGATGCCGTCAGCACGATCAGCAGCACGAACTCCCAGTTCAGATGCAAGAACTTCTGCCGGAGGGTGAGCCGCGATGTCGCCGTGCCGCTGAGCCGCGCCATGATCAGCCGCCCTGGTTTCCGGGGGCGCGCAGCCCCGCCACGTCCGCGCCCGGTGCGAGACGGCCCGGATCGCGCTTCAGCGTCGCGGCCATCACATCGCGGGCAATCGGTGCCGCCACGGCCGAACCGCCACCACCATGTTCGACGACCACGGAAATTGCGTATCGGGGTTTCTCGATCGGGCCGTAGCCGACGAACAGCGCATGGTCGCGGAACCGCCAGGGCAGATCCTCGTTCTTGATGACGCCGTCCTCGCGCTCACGCTGGGTGATGCGGCGCACCTGGGCCGTTCCGGTCTTGCCCGCCATCGACATCCCCGGCGCCATGATCCGCGCCGCGTGTGCGGTTCCCGCAGGGTCCTGCGTCACCATCGCCATCGCGTCCATGACCGCCTTGAGATGGCGGGGATCGATGTCGATGCGGTCGGGCTCGCCGGGTGCGCGCGCCACGAGTTGGTCGCGGGCCATGACGTCACGGGCCAGGTGCGGCCGGACGATCTTCCCGCCGTTCACCATGCGCGCGGTCATGGTCGCGAGCTGCATGGGCGTGGCCGTGATGAAGCCCTGGCCGATCCCGGCCACGAGGGTCTCGCCCAGCACCCAGGGCTGGCCGATCACCGCCCGCTTCCAGGCTTTCGTGGGGATCAGGCCGGCACGCTCGCCGGGCGTGTCGAGGCCCAGGTCGGCGCCGAGACCGAACCTGTTGGCCATCCGCGCAATGTTGTCGATGCCCACGCGCCGGGCGATCTCGTAGAAGTAGATGTCGCACGATTCCGCGATCCCGCGGTTCAGGTCGACGATGCCGTGCCCGTGACGCCGCCAGCAATGGAACTTGCCATCACCGACTTCCATGATTCCCGAACAGAAGAAGTTCGTGTCCGGCGTCACGAGGCCCGCTTCGAGCGCCGCAAGCGCGACAATCATCTTGAAGGTCGAACCCGGGGCATACTCTCCGGCGACCGCCTTGTTTCGGAGCGGCGCGCGCTCGTTGTCGGCGACGGCGCGCCACTGGGCGGGGCTGAGCCCCTCGGTGAAGGCATTGGGGTCGAAGCTCGGCGTCGAGGCCTGGACAATGATCCCGCCTGTCTCGACATCCATCACCACGACGGACCCCGCCTCCTCGCCGAGCCGCTTCATGGCCTCCTGCTGCAGCGACATGTCGACGGTCAGGACCACGTCCTGGCCCGGATCTCCGTCTTGCCGGTCGAGCTCGCGGATCACCCGCCCGACCGCGTTCACCTCGAGATGGCTGGCACCGGCGCGTCCCCGCAACGGCAGGTCGAAGGCCCGCTCGACCCCGCTGCGCCCGACCCGGAACCCGGGCAACTCGAGCAGCGGGTCGCCCGTGAGGTCTTCCGGACGTGGCGCACCGACATATCCGAGGATATGCGCCGCCGCCTCTCCGTCGGGATAGAACCGGCGCTCCCCGACATCGATCTCGATGCCGGGCAGGTCCGGCGTGTTGACCTCCAGCTGGGCCACTTCCTCCCAGTCGAGAAACTCGCGCACGGTCACCGGCACGAATTTCCGGCGCCGGCGGATATCCTTCATGATCCGGGTCTTCTCGTCCGCACTGATCGGGATGATCATCGTCAACCGGTCCAGTACGGCGGACACGTCAGGCGCGTTCTCCGCCTTCAGAAGCACCCGGTAATTCTGCTGGTTCACCGCGACGGGCACGCCAAACCGGTCGATCACCCGGCCGCGCGACGGTGGCAGGAGCCGCATGTTGATGCGGTTCTCCTCCGCCAGCATGTGATAGCGCTCGGACTCCACCACCTGCAGATAGTACATGCGACCCACGAGCGCGGTGAGCAGACCGAACTGCCCTCCGGCCAGCAGCGCGGCGCGGCGATTGAACAGGCGGTGGCGGCTGCTGTCGCGATTGTTCATGACGGCTGTGCCGAGCCGACGAGCCAGCGCTGGCAATGCAGCAATGCCCACGCAACCACCGGGAAACAGACCACCGTCAGCACCATTCCGACGAGCACGACGTCCGTCGGCATGGCCGCGGCGCGCAGGACCGATGCCAGCGTCCACGTGAGCAGCGCGGCCACGGGGGTGACGATCGCGAACCCGGACCAGAAGATCCAGAACGGCTTGCCGACCAGGAAACGCCGCTGGTTCAGAACGAAGGCGTGCACCAGCAGGTAGATGAGCGCCGTCAGGCCGAACGGGGCGCCGATGAGCGCATCCTGGAAGAGGCCGACCGCGAATACGAGCAGACGCGGCATCAGGTCGGGGCGAAACACGACCCAGTAGTAGACGGCCATCAGCGGCAACGCCGGCGCGACATCCGGGAAAAACGGAATGGGCAGCGGCAGTTGCGCCAGCAGGATCAGGAGGATCGTCGTGAAGGCGGGTACGACGCGCCGGGAATAGTCGAGAACCGAGCCGACACTCGCGCCGCTCACCGGCCCGGCTCCGCCGCAGCCGCCGGGGCCGGCGCCGCGACGGGCGCCGCAGAGCGTGCCGGCATGTCCTCGGGCGCCGGCAGGATGCCGTTGACGCCATAGTCCAGAATCCGCGCTTCGCTGACCCGCGCGAGGGGGACGGCCGGCTGGATCGTGACCCGTGCCTCGCTTGCCTCGGCAACCACCCCGATCACGAGGCCGGGCGGAAAGACGCCGCCATGCCCCGACGTCAGCACCCGGTCGCCCGCGGACACGGGCGAGCTCGATGCGAGGTAGGTCAGGCTCGGCCACGGCGTGTTGTTACCGGTCACGATGACGCGGTCGCCGGTCGATTCCACGATCGCCGGAATACGCGAGTTCAGGTCTGTCAGCAGAAGCACGCGTGCCGAGCGGTCGCCCACCTCGGCAACCCGGCCGACAAGCGCGCCATGCGACACCACTGCCTGGCCGCGCCGGACGAACTGCTGCGCACCGGCGTTGATCAGGAGGCTGTGAAAGAATGCGCCGCCGGTATCGGCAACCACGCGTGCCGTGATCGCCCGCGGCGCGGCTTCCGGCACGAAATCGAGTTGGGCGCGCAGGGTCGCATTCTCGACCTCGAGCTGCCGCGCCATCAGCATCCAGCGCAGGAGACGCGCATTCTCTTCACGCAGCCGCTCGTTCTCCGCGCGGACGATGAAAAAACTTTCGACGGATTGGGCGGCGGCGCGGCCCGCCTCGACCGGGCGGGACATCACGTCGAGTACGGGAACCGTCGCATCCACGATGGCGGTGCGCGCGCGTTCCAGCGCGTCGGTTTCCGCCTTGCTGAGCAACATCAGCGCGAACGCGATCGCCAGCAGCCCGAGGAACGCGAAGCGTTGTGCCCAGACGCGGACCGGCACGGCCAGTCCGGCAACCGACATGCTCGCGTTTCGTTTCGCCACCCGTCTATCTCGCCGTCCAGGTTCCCGCCGCTAGCGGATCAGTACATGCTGACCAGCACATCCTTGAGCTTCTTGAACTCCTCGAGCGCCCGGCCCGTCCCCCGCACCACGCAGGTCAGCGGGTCGTCCGCGATCGAGACCGGCAGCCCCGTCGCGTGGCGCAGCACGTAGTCCAGGTTCCCGAGCAGGGCACCGCCGCCGGTCAGGACAATTCCCTTGTCCACGATATCGGCCGCCAGTTCGGGGGCCGTATGCTCGAGCGCGACCTTGACCGCGTCGATGATCGCGCTGATCGGCTCGGCGAGGCTCTCGGCCACCTGCCGCTCGGTGATGACGATTTCCTTCGGCACGCCGTTCATCAGGTCGCGGCCCTTGATCTCCATCGTCCGGCCCTCGCCGTCCTCCGGCGGACAGGCCGAGCCGATTTCCTTCTTGATCCGCTCCGCGCTGGACTCGCCCACCAGCAGATTATGGTTGCGGCGGATGTAGCCGATGATGGCCTCGTCCATCTTGTCGCCGCCGACCCGCACGCTGCGCGAATAGACGATGCCGCCCAGCGACAGGACGGCGACCTCGGTCGTCCCACCGCCGATATCGACGACCATGGACCCCGTGGGTTCGGTGACCGGGAGGCCGGCGCCGATCGCGGCGGCCATCGGTTCCTCGATCAGCCAGACCCGGCGCGCGCCGGCGCTCTCGGCCGATTCCTGGATCGCCCGGCGCTCGACCGCGGTCGAGCCCGACGGTACGCACACGACGATCTGCGGGCTGTGAAAGCCGCGCCGGTTGTGCACCTTGCGGATGAACTCCTTGATCATCTCCTCGGCGACCTCGAAGTCCGCAATCACGCCATCGCGCAGCGGCCGGATCGCCTGGATGTTGCCCGGCGTACGCCCGAGCATCTGCTTCGCCTCGTTGCCGACGGCGAGCACCTTCTTCTTCCCCTTGGACTCGGCGATCGCCACGACCGAGGGTTCGTTCAGGACGATGTCCCGCCCCTTGACGTAGACCAGGGTGTTCGCCGTCCCCAGGTCAATCGCCATGTCGGCGGAAAGCGCGCCCATGATTCGCGAAAACATGATGTTGTGCCTCGCCCGTTGGTGTTCGACCCCGAAGCGGGGTCCGGGCGGGGCGCCAGAGCCCCGCCCAGTTAACGACTACGCCGACAAAGCCGCCGGCGCGTTTTTCTCTCGTTTCACAAGCAGCTTGTTCAGCCCGTGCAGATACGCGCGGGCCGACGCGACCAGCGTATCGGCATCCGCACCCTGCCCGTTCACGGTCTTGCCGTTCTCGTCGAGCCGAACGGTGACCTCCGCCTGCGCATCCGTACCGCCCGTGACCGCGTGCACCTGGTAGAGCTGCAGCTTGGCCTCGTGCGGAAAAAGTTCGCCGATGGCGTTGAAGGTGGCATCGACCGGCCCGTTGCCCTGGGCCGTCGTCTTCGCCAGTTCGCCGTCGATCTCGAGCTCCAGATCCGCTTCCTGCGGCCCCTTCGAGCCCGCGCGAACCTGCAGCGACACGAACTTCACCCGCACATTGTCGTGCTGGATGGTGTCGTCGACGAGCGCGATCAGGTCCTCGTCGAACAATTCCTTCTTCTTGTCGGCGAGATCCTTGAAGCGCTGGAAGGCATCGCGAACCGCGTTGTCACCCAGGTTGCCGTAGCCGAGTTCCTTGAGCTTCTCGCGGAACGCGTGGCTGCCCGAATGCTTGCCCATGACCAGGTTGGACTGGTTCAGGCCAACCGATTCCGGCGTCATGATCTCGTAGGTCTCGGCATTCTTCAGGACGCCGTCCTGGTGAATGCCAGACTCATGGGCGAACGCATTGGCCCCCACGATCGCCTTGTTCGGCTGCACGTTGAAGCCGGTGATCGTCGACACGAGATGGCTTGCACGGGTGATAACCGTCGAATCCGCCCCCGTGACGAACGGAATCGCATCGTGGCGCGTACGCAGCGCCATGACGATTTCCTCGAGCGCGCAGTTGCCCGCCCGCTCGCCGATGCCGTTGATCGTGCACTCGACCTGTCGCGCGCCGGCGCCGACCGCGGCCAGCGAGTTCGCCACCGCCAGCCCGAGATCGTTGTGGCAGTGCACCGAAATCACGGCCTTGTCGATGTTCGGGACGCGGTTGAACAGCATCTCGATGAGCGCGGCGAATTCTTCCGGCACGGCATATCCGACAGTGTCCGGTATGTTGATCGTGGACGCACCGGCACGGATCGCGCTCTCGACGGTGCGGCAGAGAAAGTCATGCTCGGTCCGAGATCCGTCTTCAGGCGACCATTCGACGTCCGGACAGAGGTTGCGGGCATAACTGACGCTGTCGATCACCGCCTCATGAACCTCGTCGGGCTCCATCTGGAGCTTGAACTTCATGTGCAGCGGGCTGGTCGAGAGGAAGGTGTGAATGCGCGGCATCTCCGCGACCTTCACCGCCTCCCAGGCCCGGTCGATATCCTGATGCGCCGCGCGGGCGAGCCCGGCCACGGTCGATCGCTTGATGTTGGCGGCGACTTCGCGCACGGCCTCGAAATCCCCGTTCGAAGCGATCGGGAAACCGGCCTCGATGATGTCGACGCCGAGTTCCTCGAGCACGTGCGCGACGCGAACCTTTTCTTCGAGGTTCATCGAACAGCCCGGTGACTGCTCGCCGTCACGCAATGTCGTGTCGAAGATACGAACGTAGTTCGGGTCGTTCTTGTCGACCGGCGAATCGCTATCTTGGATGTTGGTTTCGTTGGCGGTCATTGGTCCTGTCTCAAATCTTGATTGCTGACTTAGGGTGGTATTCGTCTCCCCTGAACAACACAGACCGATCCGGACTGTTTTCGTTCAGGGGCACCTAAGTCGCAGGGCCGCACCGCCGATAAGAAGCGCGTCGAGATTCAGCGTGTTCAGGCACAGTCGGTCCCGCCGCACACCGCGAACGGAATGCGCCTGAACGTCAATGGCTGTGCGGACTGTCGCCACGCCCAGAATCTCCCCAACGGCCCCGGCGGAACCTCGATCCCGAAGAATCGTCCCAGGGCAGTTAATAAATGGTGAACAACCGGTTCACCAGAATGCAAAGAAAACGCCTTAACGCCCTTGTTTTAGAGCGATTTTGCGTACAACCGCAACGATTTTGTTAACCAAGTCGGCCGGATTCGGTCCGCACCCCCTACCCTGGTGTGCGGACCGACCGAATTTCGAACGAAACTAGTTCTTCGACTTGTCGACCATCGCGTTCTCGGCGATCCACGGCATCATGCCGCGCAGCTTGGCGCCGGTCTCCTCGAGCTGCTGATCGGCCTGCAGGCGACGCACCGTCTTGAACGCCGTCTGACCGACCTGGTTCTCGAGCATCCACTCGCGCGAGAAGTCACCGTCCTGGATTTCCTTCAGGATCTTGCGCATCTCGGCCTTGGTCTCGTCGGTGACGATCCGCGGGCCGCGGGTGTAGTCGCCGAATTCGGCGGTGTTGGAGATCGAGTAGCGCATGTTCGCGAGGCCGCCCTCGTAGATCAGATCGACGATGAGCTTCACCTCGTGCACACACTCGAAGTAGGCCATCTCGGGCGCGTAGCCCGCCTCGACCAGGGTCTCGAAACCCGCCTGGATCAGCGCCGAAAGGCCGCCGCAGAGGACCGTCTGCTCACCGAACAGGTCGGTCTCGCACTCTTCCTTGAAGGTGGTCTCGATGATGCCCGCGCGACCGCCGCCAATGGCGGAGCCATAGCTGAGCGCGATGTCATGACAGTTGCCGCTCGCGTCCTGGTGGACGGCGAGCAGGCTCGGGACACCCGCGCCGCGCTCATACTCGGAACGCACGGTGTGGCCCGGGCCCTTCGGCGCCAGCATGAACACGTCCAGGTCGGCGCGCGGCTCGATCAGGTTGAAGTGAACGTTTAGGCCATGGGCGAACGCGATCGCCGCGTTCTCCTTCATGTTCGCCTCGAGGTGATCGTAGTAGAGATCCCGCTGCAGCTCGTCGGGAACCGCCAGCATGATCACGTCGGCCCAGGCCGCCGCCTCGGCGGAGGTCTTGACCGAGAAACCGGCAGCCTCGGCCTTCGCCGCGCTCGTTGAGTCCGGGCGCAGCGCAATCACGATATTGTTCGCGCCGCTGTCGCGAAGGTTCATGGCATGGGCGTGACCCTGACTGCCATAACCGATGATGGCGACCTTCTTTCCCTTGATCAGATTCACGTCCGCGTCGCGGTCATAGTAAACGCGCATATCTCTCGTTCCCTGTTCTTGAGTCAGTCTCGATGTGTATTGGTTTCGCGTTTCCGCGCCCGGTGTGGCGGGGTTTTACAGCGCCGCCCGCTGGCGGGCAACGCCCCCTTGATGGCGGCCCTCAATCGTCGTCGGAGCCGGCACCCAGATTCGGTACGCCGTCCTTGTCGCCGCGGCGCAGCGCCACGACACCAGACCGCGAGATTTCGGTCTCGCCCAGGTTGCGCATGAGCTGCAGAAAGCTGTCGACCTTCTCCGGTGCGCCCGTAAGCGAGAACACGAAGGAATCGACGCCCGTGTCCACGACACGCGCACGGAAGATGTCGGCGATCCGCAGCGCCTCGCGCCGCTCCGGCCCCTCATTCTCGATCTTCACCAGCGCGACCTCGTGGGCGACATGGGGCCCCTCCTCGGTCAGGTCATGGACCTCCCGGACCGGCACCAGCCGTTCGAGCTGCGCCTTGATCTGCTCGATGATCATCGGGGTCCCGGTGGTCACGAGATTGATGCGCGAAGAGGTTTCGTCCTCGCTCACCGCAGCCACCGTGAGGGTCTCGATGTTGTAGCCACGGCCGGAGAACAGCCCGACCACACGCGCGAGCACGCCCGGTTCGTTGTCCACCAAAACCGCGAGGACATGCCGTTCCTCGGCCACGTTTCTATTCGCCATCACGCGTCACTTTCAATGAATGCTCGGGATCGGGGCGCGGCCGATGCCGCAAGACCGATCCGCTAGACCAGAACCATGCCGTCTTCGGACTGCTTCTGCTCCTGCTGATCTTCCAGGCTCAGCAGGATCTCGTTGTGCGCGGCACCGCCCGGGATCATGGGAAAGCAGTTCTCCTCCTTGGAGACGATCATGTCCACCAGAACCGGGCCCGGCGTCTCGATCATCTGCTTGATGACGTCGTCCACCTCGCCTGGATGGGTCGCCCGCAACCCGGTGATGCCATAGCTCTCCGCCAGCTTGATGAAATCCGGCAGGCCATCGGAATAGGATTCCGAATAGCGCGCGCCGTGCAGCAGCTCCTGCCACTGGCGCACCATGCC
>JAYQGE010000013.1:0-88437 GCA_038140435.1 Rhodospirillaceae bacterium
GTCAAAAGAATGATGCACTAACATTCGAAACGGACCAGTCAGTGGGGGCAGGTCATGATCGCGGCTTGTTTTGGCAGGAAATTCAGGGATTTGAAGACGGCATGAAACCCATCGCGAAGCTGCGTGAGAGCGAAAGCTGGATCTTCGATCTCGACAACACCCTCTATCCCGCATCGACCGGCCTGATGGCGCAGGTCTCGTCCCGGATGACGGCGTTCGTCGCGGACCTCCTGCGGGTCGAACCCGAGCATGCCCTGGTCGAGCAGAAGCGCATGTTCCGCGAACACGGGACCACGTTGCGCGGCCTCATGAACGATCACGCCGTCGATCCGACCGAGTTCATGAACTACGTGCACGCGGTCGATTACGGGCTCGTGGACGCGAGCCCCCGGCTTGCGCGCGCGCTCGACGCACTTCCCGGCCAGAAGATCATCTATACCAATGCATCGGTCGCCCATGCCGAGACCGTGCTCGACCGGCTCGGAGTGGGACATGCATTCACCGGCATCTTCGATGTCGCGGCGGCCGACTATGTGCCCAAGCCCCACCCACGTTCCTACAACATTCTGGCCGCGCGTCACGCGGTCGATCCGGGGCACGCGGTGATGGTCGAGGATCTGGCCCACAACCTGGCACCGGCCGCGGCCATGGGCATGACGACGGTCTGGGTCCAGGCGGACGGCCACGCGGACACCCACTGGGCGGCTCCGGGAGAAGACGACGATCACGTTCACCACCGCACCGACGATCTGGTGGGCTGGCTCGAGGACGTCGTCGCCGCGCAAGGCTGAGCCGGGATGGAGAATCGGGCGAACCGCGTTGACAGATGGGCCCGCACGCCGCCATCTTCGCGCCGCCATCCAACCGCGCGGCCGAGCCGCGCAACGACGGGAAGAGACCATGAGCACGAGTGACCTGCAATCGGCGATCGAGACCGCCTGGGAAAACCGCGAAGCCCTGACACCGGCAACCACCGGCGCGGATCGCGAGGCCGTGGAGACGGCACTGGCGGATCTCGACAGCGGCGCGGCACGCGTCGCCGAGAAGATCGACGGTGCGTGGCGGGTGAATGAATGGCTGAAGAAGGCCGTGCTCCTGTCGTTCCGACTGAACGACATGGAGATCATTCCCGGCGGCCCCGGGGCCGGCACCGCCTGGTGGGACAAGGTTCCGTCCAAATTCGCCGGCTGGGGCGCTTCCGAGTTCGAGGCCGCCGGCTTCCGCGCGGTGCCGAACGCGGTGGTCCGCCACTCCGCCTACATCGCGCCCGGAGCGGTGCTGATGCCGAGCTTCGTCAATTTGGGTGCCTATGTCGGCAGCGGCACGATGGTCGATACCTGGGCGACCGTGGGAAGCTGCGCGCAGATCGGCGCAAACGTACATCTGTCCGGCGGTGCCGGCATCGGTGGCGTGCTCGAACCCCTGCAGGCCAGCCCCGTGATCATCGAGGACAATTGCTTTATCGGCGCCCGCTCGGAAGTGGCCGAGGGCGTGATCGTCGAGGAAGGTGCCGTCCTGTCCATGGGCGTCTACCTGGGCGCATCGACCAAGATCGTCGATCGCGAAACAGGCGAGACGACCACGGGCCGCGTGCCCGCCTATTCCGTTGTGGTGCCGGGAAGCCTGCCCGGCAGGCCCCTGCCGGACGGGAGCCCCGGGCCCAGCCTGTACTGCGCGGTTATCGTCAAGCGAGTCGACGCGCAGACCCGCTCGAAAACCTCGATCAACGAGCTGTTGCGCGACTGAGTACGCGAACGCACATGAGCGCCGCTGCATCCCCCTCGACGGACGACCCGATCGCGCTCGCACAGGCGTTGATCCGCTGCCCGAGCGTCACGCCCGAGGACGGCGGCGCGCTTGGCGTGCTCGAAACTGCGCTCGCGGAGCTCGGGTTCGCGGTGAATCGGCTGCGGTTCACCGACATCGACACACCCGACGTGGACAATCTCTACGCGCGGCTCGGCGAGAACGGGCCGAACTTCTGCTTTGCCGGACATACCGACGTCGTCCCGGTGGGCGACACCGGCGCCTGGTCGAACGATCCGTTCGCAGGCGAGGTGCGGGACGGAAAGCTCTACGGGCGCGGCGCGGCCGACATGAAAAGCGCGATCGCGGCCTTTGCGACCGCCACCGCGCGGCTGATCGAACGGCATGGCGCGCCCGACAGCTGGGAAACCCCGGGCTCGATCAGCCTGCTCATCACCGGCGACGAGGAAGGGCCGGCCATCAACGGTACCCGGAAGGTCCTGGACTGGCTCGCGGACAAGGGCGAGACCCTCGACGCCTGTCTGGTCGGCGAGCCGACCAACCCGGATGCCATGGGCGACATGATCAAGATCGGCCGCCGGGGCAGCCTGACCGGACACCTCACCATACGGGGCATCCAGGGTCACACGGCCTATCCCCACCTGGCGGACAATCCCGCGCACCATATGGTGCGGCTGCTCGGCGCGCTCACGGCAACGCCGCTGGACCAGGGCACCGATCACTTTCAGCCCTCGACACTCCAGATAAGCACCATCGATATCGCCAACCCCGCGACCAACGTCATCCCGGGCGAGGCCTGCGCATCCTTCAACATCCGGTACTGCGATCTCCACGATTCCGAAAGCCTGACGGCCTGGCTGCGCGAAACGCTCGACGCGGCCGCCGATGGCGCAGATTTCAGCCTCGATGTACGGGTAACGGGCGAGGCCTTCCTGACCCCGCCCGGACCGCTGAGCGACGCGATCTCCGGCGCCGTAGCGTCCGTGACGGAGCGCACACCCGAGCTGAGCACGACCGGCGGCACGTCGGATGCGCGTTTCATCAAGGACTTTTGCCCGGTCGCGGAGTTCGGACTGGTCGGTCAGACCATGCACAAGGTCGACGAGAATGTGAGTTGCGCCGACATCGAGACGCTCGCTGAAATATACCTGCGGGTGCTCGAGACGTATTTCGGGCTGGATCACTAACGATCGAGGGTGCGCTGCTGCGCACGACACGCACATTCTGGAAGCCGCCCACGGCATATTCGGCGCATGGCGCCTGCTGCACTTCGATCGCTCCGGCCTGAGTCATTTCAAGCCGACGCGAGCAGGCTTCTGGAACTCGTTCTGGGTCGCGATCATCGCGCTCCCGGCTGAGGCCATCATGAGCCTCCTGGTGCTGTCGGCAATCCCCGAGACCGAACCTGAGGCCGGGCCGGGCCGCGTCGCGCTGGTCTTCGTGATGATCTTCGCCGTGCGCTGGCTCGCCTACCTGGCTGTGATCGCCGAAATCTCGGAGCTGATCCAGCGCGGCGAAAACTTCGTCACCTACGCCGTCGCCTACAACTGGTCCCAGATCGTCCGGATCGTGATTCTGCTGCCGGCTGTCGCCATCTTCGCCGTCGATGGTCCGGACGGCTCGGGCTGGGGCCTCGCCGTGTTCTATGCCGCCCAGGCCGCCATGTGGGGCTATTCGTGGGCCATCGCCAGGTTGGCGCTGGGCGCTACCCGGGGCGCGGCCGCCGGCACCGTCGTGATCGAGATCGCAACCGCGACCGTCTTCGCCTTCGTCTTCAACGCGCTCGTGTAACCCCGCGCCGCCGATTCAGTTTTCCGCCCGATCCGCCACGCGCGCGGCCCCCGCACCGACGCTGCCCGCCAGCAGAATCAGTATCGACGCACCGGAGACGACGATCGCCAGCGGCCAGGCAGACCCTTCGGGCGCGACACTGACTAACAGCGCGCCGGCCGAAGCACCCGCCATCTCGAAGGTCGAAAGCATGGCGGCGCTCGTGCCCCGGCCGTGGTCGCCCGCCCGGGCGAACGCGATCACCGGCGCGGACGCGAACATAGGCCCGAGGGCGAAGGCGAAGACGCTCATCGCCGCTGTCAGCGTCACCGGGGTATCGCCGAACGAAACGGCAAGCAACATGAGCAGGCCGGACGCGGACGCGGCCAGGATCCCCAGCCTGTAAAGACGGGTGACGCCGATCCGATCGACGATGCGGTTGGAAAGCAGGCTCCCGAAGAAGAAGGCAGTAACGATCACGGCCTGAAAGATACCGTAATGCCGGGTGGCGACCCCGTGCCGGTCAATGAGCAGAAACGGCGCCTCGGTGATGAAGGCGAAGATCGCGCCGAGTGCCAGACCCAGCGACAGGGCGATAGCGACGAACCCGCGGTTCGCCAGCAGCCGTCCATACCCCCGCAGGACGGACCCGGTCCGCAGCGCGGTCCGGTGCCCCGTCGCCAGGGTCTCGGGAAGACGCAGCACGGCCAGGAGCAGCACCGCGACGATGATGACCGTGAGCAGCGTGAAGTTCGCCCGCCAGCCAAACCATTCGAAGACGAAGCCGCCGATTACAGGGCCGGCCGCGGGCACCAGCGCGATGACCATGCCGTAGATCGCGTAAATCTTCGCGGAATCCTCCGACTTGTAGAGATCGCCGATGACGGCCAGGACAATCACCGCCTCGACGCTCGCCGACGCGCCCATGAGAATGCGCGCCACAAGCAGATGATCGATCGTCTGGGAAACGGCGGCTCCGATCGCGGTAAAGAGGAAGACCGACATCCCGATCAGGAAAATCGGTCGGCGGCCATATCGGTCGCTGAGCGGCCCCCAGAAGAGTTGGGCGACGGCGAACGCCGCCATATTGAGCGCCATGGTGAGCTGCACGGTCGTCGCATCGGTGCCGAAATAGGCCGGCAGGTGCGGCAGCGACGGCGCATAGAGGTCCGTCGACAGGAGCGACGCGCCGCCGGCCGCGACCAGGATGAACAGTATCAATCGGGACGGACGCGGGGTTTCGGTACCGGACCACATCCTAGTAGTCGACGCGCACAAGGCAGAGCCCACACGCCGGCGCCGTGGGACCCGCCGCTGCACGCGCGCGCGCCTCGAGCGCGGCACGGACATCGGCCCGCGTCCACTTGCCCTCGCCGACCATCACGAGCGTGCCGACGATATTGCGCACCTGGTGGTGAAGAAATGACTGGGCGGAAGCCTCGACAACAACTTCTTCGCCGAGGCGGGACACATCCAGCCGGTCGAGGGTCTTCACCGGAGATTTCGCCTGGCAGAGGCTCGCCCGGAACGAGGTGAAGTCGTGCAACCCGAGCAACTCCTGCGCCGCATCGGCCATCGCGTCGGCATCCAGCCGGACCCGCACCCACCAGACGCGGCCCGCGTCGAGGGCGGGCTGCGGGCGGCGGTTGAGAATCCGGTAGCGGTAGTGGCGGGCCTTCGCCGCATGGCGCGCGTGAAAGGCGTCGTCCACCGCCTCCGCCCGCAGGACCGAGACCGGCACCTCGCGCAGGAAATGATTCATCGCGTCACGCACCGTGTCGGCACCGACGTCCTTTGCGATGTCCACATGGGCCGTCTGCGCTTCGGCATGAACCCCCGCGTCTGTGCGCCCGGCACCATGGACGACCGCCGTCTCGTCGCTGAAGGCGAGGATCGCGGCCTCGAGCTCCGCCTGTATCGAAGGACCGTTGTCCTGGCGTTGCCAGCCGACATAGTCCGTGCCGTCATACTCGACGGTCAGCTTGTAGCGGGTCATGCCAGCACCGTGCCCGGCGCGATCGGATGGCCACGCAGGAAATCCGCCGCGTCCATGGCACCCTTCCCGGCCCGCTGGACCTTGAGCAGGCGCAACGCGCCGTCTCCGCAGGCGACCGTCAGCGCTTCATCGAGCACCGTTCCGCGTGCACCGTCTGCTTCGACCGGCGTTGCCGCCAACACCTTGATGCGTTCACCGTCATGCTCGAACCAGGCGCCAGGCCAGGGGGCGAATGCGCGCACATGGCGATCGAGGGACGCGGCATCCAGCGACCAGTCGATCCGCTCCTCGCCGCGTTCGATCTTCGCGGCATAGGTGTCGCCCGTATCGGGCTGGGGCATCGGCGTCAGCCGGCCGTCCGCAACGCCCTCGAGCGCCTTGACGATCAGCCGACCGCCCAGCTCCGCAAGCGTGTCGTGCAGCATGCCGGCGTTGGTCTCGGCAGTGATCGGGACGGCCTCGCGCAGCAGTTCGGGGCCGGTGTCGAGCCCGGCGTCCATCTGCATGATCGTAATCCCGGTCTCGGCGTCGCCCGCGAGGATGGCGCGCTGGATCGGGGCCGCCCCCCGCCAGCGGGGCAGCAGGGACGCGTGGATGTTGATACAGCCATGACCCGGGGCGTCCAGGACCGGCTGGGGCAGGATCAGGCCGTACGCGACGACCACCGCCGCGTCGAGCTCCAGCGTGGCAAACGCCGCCTGTTCGGCCTCCTCACGCAGGGTCGCGGGTGTGCGGACGGGAATTCCGGCGGCGCCTGCGCGATCGTGCACGGCCGAGCGCCGCTCGCTCTGGCCGCGCCCGGCAGGTCTTGGCGGCTGGGTGTAGACACACGCGATCTCGTGATCCGCCGCGATCAGCGCATCGAGGGCCGGTACCGAGAAATCCGGCGTGCCGAGGAAGGCGATCCGCATGTTCCGTTCCGTTCCCGGCAGCGGCGACGCTGACTAGGCCTGCTGCCGTTTCAGCTTCTTCATCTTGCGCAGGATGATGTTGCGCTTGAGCGGCGTGAGGTAATCAATGAACAGAACCCCGTCGAGATGGTCGATCTCGTGCTGGATGCAGGCCGACAACAGGCCCGTCGCCTCCAGCTCCTGCGCCGCGCCGTCGGGATCGAGATAGCCGACCCTGATCTCGCGCGACCGCGAGACCTCCGCATAATGGTCGGGAATGGAAAGACACCCCTCTTCGGCCACCACATTCTCGTCCGAGCGCCAGGTGATTTCCGGGTTGATCATCCTGTAGGGCGCGGACGCCTCGCCCTCACGCGCCACGTCGCACACGATCACGCGCTGGGTCGCCGCGACCTGCGGCGCGGAAAGCCCGATTCCCGGCGCGTCGTACATCGTCTCGAGCATGTCGTCGAGCAACGCGCGTACGCCATCGTCGATCGACGCGACCGGTTCGCACTTGGTCTTGAGCACCGGGTCCGGCGCCAGAACGATCGGCAACTTCGCCATCCGCGAATGCCCCTGTTTGCTTGAAAATCCGGGTAATTCCGGCCGTTACCTATGATCTCCCTCGCCCGGCGTCAAGCCGCCGACGACTCAACCCGGCCATTGCTAGAATGGACCGATGGACATCGCCCTTCTCATCGCCGCGGTCGTAGCCGCCGTCGCCATCGGCGCGCTGGCGGCAGTTTTCCTGTTGCGGCGG
Source organism: Rhodospirillaceae bacterium (assembly GCA_038140435.1). GTDB lineage: Bacteria > Pseudomonadota > Alphaproteobacteria > UBA6615 > UBA6615 > UBA8079. Next base: position 7,187 of record JAYQGE010000013.1, read on the forward strand.
CAAACCACGCCCGACGAACCCGGCGAGATCACGGCCCTGGCCGAACGCCTGTCGCAGATGACCGAGGCCCAGGCGGCACAGCAGGCCCAGCTCGCCCAGACGCTGCAGGCCCAGGAACGCGCGCTCGCCAAGTCAGTGGACGATCGCCTGCAGGCCCTGACAACGCGGATCAACGAGACACTCGACAAGACCAGCAAGACCCAGAAGTCGAACCTCGACGAACTCAAGGAGCGCCTCGTGCGGATCGACGCGGCGCAAAAGAACCTGTCGGACCTGTCCTCCCAGGTGGTCGGCCTGCAGGACATCCTTTCGAACAAGCAGGCGCGCGGCGCTTTCGGCGAGGTCCAGCTCCAGGGACTGGTCGAGGCGGTGCTGCCGCCGGATTCCTACACCTTCCAGGCAACCCTCGCCGACGGCAAGCGCGCCGACTGCCTGCTCGACCTGCCCAACCCGCCTGGACCGATCGTTATCGACGCCAAGTTCCCGCTCGAGGCGTGGCGCCAGTTGCAGGCCGCCGGCACCGAGCCCGAGAAGAAGGAGGCCGAGCGCGCGCTGCGCCGTGACGTCACCACCCATGTGAAAGCGATCGCGGAGAAATACATCGTCCCGGGCGAGACGGCGGACGCCGCCCTCATGTTCCTGCCGTCCGAGGCGGTCTATGCCGAGCTGCACGCGGCATTCGCGGACGTGGTCGACGCCGCGAACCGGGCCAAGGTTTTCATCGTTTCGCCGACCACCCTCTGGGCGCTCCTGAACACCATGCGCGCCGTCATGAAGGACGTACGCATGAAGGAGGCCGCGGGCGTGATCCAGACCGAGGTCATGAAGATGCTCGAGGATGTGGAACGGCTGGACAAGCGGGTCGGGCATCTCGAGGCGCATTTCGCACTGGCCGAGAAGGACATCCGCGAGATCCGCACATCGACGGGAAAGATCGTCAGGCGCGGCGATCAGATCCAGGACATCCAGCTGGGCGAAGGCGAGGCGCCGTCACTGGAGGACGGCTTCGAGGCGGGCGGTCGCCCGCAACTGCGCACGGTCGAGTAGCCGCTAGACCTCGCGCCGGCTCTTGAGCGCAGCGGTCAGGGTCCCGTCATCGAGATAGTCGAGCTCGCCGCCCACCGGCACGCCGTGGGCGAGCCGCGAGATCTTCACACCGCAATCCGCCAGCCGCTCGGTGATGTAATGCGCCGTGGTCTGGCCCGCGACCGTGGCGTTGGTCGCGAGGATCACCTCGCCGACGGCGAGGTCGCGTGCCCGGTCCACCAGCACCCCGATCCGCAGATCGTCCGGCCCCACCCCGTCGAGCGCCGAGAGGGTGCCGCCGAGAACGTGATACAGCCCGCCATAGGACGCCGTGCGCTCCAGCGCCCAGAGGTCGGCAACGTCCTCGATCACGCAGATCACGGTGCGGTCGCGCTCATTGTCCCCGCAAACCCGGCAGGGATCGACGGAATCGATGTTGCCGCAGTTGCTGCAGGTCCGGATCGCCCTGGCGGCACCGGCCAGCGCCTCAGCCAGCGGCTGCATCACCTGTCCCGGCCGCTTGATCAGGTGCAGCGCGGCACGGCGGGCCGAGCGCGGGCCGAGGCCCGGCAGCTTGGCCAGCAGGTCGACGAGCCGCTCGATCTCGGGAGTGGACATCCGCGGGTGCCGGGTCAGCCGCCGAAGGGCATGCTGAACCCGGGCGGCAGGTTGAGACCGCCGGTCAGTTCCTTCATCTCATCGGCCATGCGCTGCTCGGACTTCGCCTTGGCATCGGCATGGGCGGCGACGATCAGGTCCTCGAGAATCTCGGCCTCGTCCGCGTTGATCAGGCTGGGATCGATCTTGATTCCCTTCATCTCGCCCTTTCCGCTGAGGGTAACGGTCACCATGCCGGCGGCCGCCGAACCCTCCACCGACATCTCCGCGAGACGCTCCTGCATCTCGCCCATCTTGGCCTGCATCTCCTGCGCCTGCTTCATGAGCTGACCGAGATTCTTCATGTCTCCATATCCTCGATTTCGTCGTCATCCACCGGCGCGGCGTCGGGCAGATCGCCCGCACCATCGCGCACCTCGATCTTCTCGATGCTCGCGCCCGGAAAGGCATCGAGCGCCGCGCGCACGACCGGATGCTCGGCCGCCTGGCGGTAGCTCGCGGCCTCCGCCGCCTGGTCCTGTGCGGCGAGCGTCGGCTCGCCCTCGTCGCCCGCGACGCTGACCTGCCAGTGCGGGCCGAGCCAGTCCCGCAGCCGGTTCAGGATCTGCCCGGGAAGGTCGGACGGCGCGTTCTCGTTCGGCCGAAATTCAAGCCGGCCGGGTTCGTAGGTCACCAGATGGACGTTGTTGTAGAGGTGGCTGCGCAGGCCGATCTCGCGGCGCGCCGCGAAAATCTCCACCAGACCGCGGAAATTCTCCGGGTCCGCCAAAGCCTGGGGTGCATGTTCGGGCACAGCTGCGTCGCGCGGTTCCGGCGCGGCGGCCACCGCGTCAGTGCCGCCGACCGCCTGGGCACCACCGCCGCCGTTTCCGGGCGGCGGCGCTGACGGGGGTGTGGACGTCGCGGCCGGCGCGTTCTCGAGTTTCCGCAGGATGTCACCCGGTGACGGCATGTCGGCGGCATGGGCCAGCCGGATCAGCACCATCTCGGCGGCTGGCATGGCGGACGGCGCCTGCTGCACCTCGCCCACGCCCTTGAGCAGCATCTGCCAGGCGCGCGACAGGACGGCGACACTGAGGCCCTCGGCGAGCGCGCGCCCGCGCGTACGCTCGAGTTCGGAGACCGCGGCATCATCCGCAGCGGCGGGCACGAGCTTCACCCGCGTGATCCAGTGGCTGAGTTCCAGCAAATCCTGCAGCACAGCGAGCGGATCGGCGCCGGAATCGTGCAGCGTGGATAGCCCCTCGAGCGCATCGGCGATGCGGCCCGCCATCAATGCCTCGAACATGTCGAACACGGCGGCGCTGTCCGCCGTGCCGAGCATCGTCCGGATGTCGTCCTCGGTCGCCGTGGCGCCGCCGGAGCAATAGGCCGAGATCGCCTGGTCGAGCAGGGAGAGTCCGTCGCGGACCGAACCGTCGGCGGCGCGCGCGATCAGCCGCAACGCGCCTTCCTCCAGCTTCGCGCCTTCGGCCTCCGCGATCCCGCCGAAGTGAGCCATCAGTTCGTCCGCGCCGACCCGGCGCAGGTCGAAACGCTGGCAACGCGAAAGGACCGTGACCGGCACCTTGCGGATTTCCGTCGTCGCGAAAATGAACTTCACATGCTCGGGCGGTTCCTCGAGCGTCTTGAGCAACGCGTTGAACGCGTGGCGCGACAGCATGTGCACTTCATCGACGATGTAGACCTTGTAGCGCCCAAACACCGGGCGGTAGCGCACCCCGTCCAGGATTTCGCGGATATCGTCCACGCCGGTGCGACTCGCGGCGTCCACCTCGATGACATCGGGATGCCTGTCCTCGGCGATCGCAACGCATTGCTCATCGTCCGCCGCCGGTGAGATCGTCGGGCCGTCGATCGCATTCAGGCATTTGGCGATAATTCTCGCGGTGGTCGTCTTGCCCACGCCGCGCACGCCGGTGAGGACAAACGCGTGAGCAACACGATCGAGCGCGAAGGCGTTCGTCAGGGTCCGGACCAGCGCCTCCTGGCCGATCAGCTCGTCGAACCCCTGGGGCCGATACTTGCGCGCCAGCACCTGGTAGTCGGGCGTCTCCGCGCTATCCGCCGCAGCCGGCGGTGCGACCGGTGTCGCCGCAGGCGCCGCGGGTGCGGGCTCGGCCGGCGCGGGCGCAGCCGGTTCAGGCTCGCCGCCACCGTCCAGAAAACTCGCCTGGTTGGGATCGTCAATGGTCGGGCTGCCGTCGGGAGACTCGTCGATGTCCGCATCCTGCGGCGCACCGTGCTGGTCTTCGAGGTCGGCGGTCATCGTTGAATACGTGTTCCCGGACTGGCTGGACTCTAACCCATATCCGATTCGGTGTTCGAGGTGGGAGACCGGTTGAATACGACCCGGGCGAAACTCGTTACGGCTGCTTCCTTCCGGACCTGACCGGGTTGGCGAGACGCTCGTCCGCCCGGCCTCCCGCGCGCACTATATCAGATCGCGGGACGGGATAAACAACGCCCGGCGCGGTGTTTCCGGCCTCTTTCCACAGACCGGAAGCTGTGAGAGGTTACGCGCGCCCCGAACACCGAAGGCCAGATCCCTTGAGCCGCAACTTCTATTCCAGCGACTATCTCGACCGCGTCTCGCACCTGCGCAACGACCAGCAGTGGCTGTCCGAGCAGATGTCCGCCGCGACCAGCCGGCTCCTGCCGGTCTGGCAGCAGCACAACCTGGTGGTGAGCGGCGACACGGTCGCCGCGGCGGCCCTGGAAGTTCACCATATCGAGCAGCTGCGCGACGAGCAGGCCGACCCGATCCTGCTCGGGCTGGTCGACGGCACCGCCTACTTCACCCTCGATGTGAGCCACATCCCGGACCCGCACGAACACGAGGTGTTGGCGGCGGCGGGAATGTTCGAGGACCTCCGCAAGGTCGGCCCCTATGTCGGGCGCGAGGAAGGCAACCTCCTGGCCTATGCGCGCGGCATCAACTACTGGCACCAGCGCCACCGCTTCTGTGGCGTGTGCGGCGCGGCGACCCGCAGCGAGGCCGCGGGACACCAGCGGCGCTGCACGGACGAGGCCTGCAACGCGTCGCATTTCCCGCGCACGGACGTGGCCTGCATCATGCTGGTTTACGACGACGACCGGATCATCATGGGCAAGGCGCCCCGCTTCCAGGGCAAGATGCAGTCGGTTCTGGCCGGGTTCCTCGAACCGGGCGAGACGCTCGAGGACTGTGTCGCGCGGGAGGTCTTCGAGGAGGTCGGCGTGCGCGTGACCGACGTCGAGTACCAGCACTCCCAGCCCTGGCCCTTCCCGGCCTCGCTCATGGTCGGGTTCCGGGCCCGGGCCCTCGACACGGCGATCACCATCGACGAGAAGGAGCTGCTGTCGGCGGAATGGATGTCGCGCGCCGAGCTCAAGGCGATCACGCCGGACTCGCCGGTCCAGCTGCCGCGGCCCGACTCGATCGCGCGCCGCCTGATCGAGGAGTGGCTCGCCGAAGGCTAGACAGCCCTAGTGGTTGCGGTACTCGGCCGCCGGGAACACGCCCAGCACCCGCACATTCTTCGAGAAATAGTCGAGTTCCTCGAATGCCTGCGCCACGCCCGAATCCGCCGGGTGCCCCTCGATCTCCGCGTAGAAACGCGCGACCGAGAAGCGGTCGCCAGAGATATAGCTCTCGAGTTTCGTGATGTTGACCCCGTTGGTCGCGAACCCGCCCATCGCCTTGTAGAGCGCGGCGGGCACCGAGCGGACCTGGAAGATGAACGAGGTCATGCAAGGACCGTCATTGGGATCCGGGTCGCGCCGCGCGCGCGACAGGACAATGAAGCGGGTCGTGTTGCCGATCCGGTCCTCGAAACGCGAGCGCAGCACCTGCAAGTCATAGATTTCTCCCGCCAGCGGGGGCGCCAGGGCTCCGATTGACGGATCACCCAGCTCCGCAACCTCCTTGGCCGAGCCGGCCGTGTCCGCGCGCGCGGCTGTCCGCACACCGAGCTGGGCCAACTGCTCGCGGCACTGGGCGAGCGCCTGAGCATGGCTGCGCACTTCGGTCAGACCCTCCAGGGTCGCATCCTTGGTCGCCAGCAACTGATACTGCACATCGAGATAGTGCTCGCGGATGATGTACAGGTTCGATTCGGGCAACAGATGATGGATGTCCGCCACACGCCCGCCGAGCGAGTTCTCGATCGGGATCATCGCCAGCGCAGCCTTGCCATCCCTTTCCACCGCGGCGAACGCGTCCTCGAACGTCGCGCAGGCGAGCGGTGTCATATCCGGAAACGCCTGCTGGCACGCGATGTGCGAGTTGGCGCCGGGGACACCCTGATAGGCGATGGTGGTGGCCGGATCGCCGGCCGCTGGGTTCGAATCGGTCATGGTCGGTGGCTTCTGTTCGCGAAAACGCGCGCGCCTGCTATGCCAGCAATGCCCGCGCGCGTTCAAGGTCGGCGGGAGTATCGACACCGAGTGGAACGGTGTCAACGCGCGCCGCATCGATCCGCATGCCTGCCTCCAGCGCGCGCAACTGTTCCAGTTTCTCCCGCTTTTCGAGTGGGCTCGCCGGCAACGTCACGAAGCGCTCGAGCGCGGCGCGCCGATAGGCGTACAGGCCGATGTGATGGAAGTGATCCCCGTCCCCGGAAGGGACCGTCGCGCGGCTGAAGTAGAGCGCCCGACCGGAGGCCGCGGCCCCGTCACCCGCCACGACCGCCTTGACCACGTTCGGATTGCCGCGCTCGGCCTCTTCGGTGATGGCGCACACTGCGGTCGCGATATCAACCGCAGGATCGTTGAGCACGGCAACCGTGGCGCGCACGATTGCCGGATCGAGGGTCGGCAGATCGCCCTGGAGGTTGACCACCGCGTCATGCGCGCCCGCAGGATCGAACTCTGCGAGCGCGGCCTGAATCCGGTCTGAGCCCGATGGCAGATCCGGGTCCGTCAGCACCGCCCTGCCGCCCGCGGCCGCGACCGCGTCGGCGATTTCCGTCTCGGCACAGGCAATGACCACCGGCCCGACCTCTGCTTCCTCGGCCCGGCGCAGGCACTGCACGATCATCGGCAACCCGCAGATATCCGCCAGCGGCTTTCCCGGCAGCCGGGTCGATGCCATGCGGGCGGGAATAAGCACCACCGGGTTGGTTGGCGGGTTTCGGGATTCGTCGCGATCTTCCAGGGCTTTGGCCTCCTTCATGGGCGCTGCGACCTAATGCCGCGAGACCCCGATCGATGCTGGCCGGGGCGGAAGGCGAAAGATATATCTCGGGGCGCGTGAACGGAACCGTCACCATGCCGCGCAGGAGCCGTGGACAGGTGCACGGTCCCCGGCTAAATTCGCGGCGCGCGGGCAAGTCCGCCCGCACCATGATCCGGCTGAAGCAGGGAACAGGACGCTATGGGTGGCGATTTCTACAAGGTCTGGGGCGCGGCCCTCGTTGCGATGACGGTGGCGTTGGCCATTGGAATCTTCATCAACGAAGCGACGCATGCCGAACACCCCGAGATCAAGGCCTACCTGGTCGAGGTGCCGGACAACGGCAACCAGCAGGTCGCGGCCGTACCGGCAGCACCTGTGATCGAACCGATCGCGCCGCTGCTCGCCGCGGCCGACGCCGCGGCCGGCGAGAAGGCGTTCAAACGCTGCGCCACCTGCCACACCTTCGAGAAGGGCGGCCCGAACAAGGTTGGCCCCAACCTCTACAACGTCGTCGGCGGCAACAAGGGTACCGGTTCCGGCTTCGCCTACTCCGATGCGCTGACGGCCATGGGCGGCGACTGGTCCTATGCCGATCTGAACGCCTTCCTCGCCAAGCCGAAGGACTTCCTGCCGGGCACGAAGATGACCTTCGCCGGCGTCAAGAAGGCCCAGGACCGGGCCAACATCGTTGCATTCCTGCGGCAGTATGCGGACACGCCGTTCCCGCTGCCCACGCAGTAGCGGGCATCCGCCACGGTGACGTAAAGTGCAGGCGGCGCGAATGCGCCGCTTTGCATTTGAGGAGCGCCCGAAGCGTGTCCGGAACAATCGACCCAGAGCTCGAATCCTTCGCCCACGCGCTGGCCGATGCGGCCGGCGCCGCGGCGTTGCGCTATTTCCGCGCCGGCTTCGACGTGGAGCTGAAGGACGACGCCAGTCCGGTCACACAGGCCGACCGGGAGGCCGAGGCGGCGATGCGCGCGCTCATCGCCGAGACCTATCCCGGGCACGGGATCTTGGGCGAGGAGCATGGCAGCGAACGCCTCGACGCGGATTTCGTCTGGGTTCTCGACCCGATCGACGGGACCCGGGCCTTCGTCAATGGAATTCCGCTGTTTGCCACCCTGATCGCCCTCGTGCGCAACGGCGAACCCGTGCTGGGCATGAACGCATACCCGGCGCTGGCTGAGCGCTGGCTCGGCGTGGCCGGCAAGCCGACCCGTCATTGGTATGGCGCAAGCGAAAGCGGTCCCGTTACGGGACGTCCGTGTCCGTCCCTTGCCGACGCGCATCTCTGCACCACGTCGCCCGACATGTTCGACCCGCCGCACGCGGCACGGTATGCGCGGCTCAAGGATGCCGTGCGGGACACCCGGTTCGGAACCGATGCCTGGGCGTATGCGATGGTCGCGTCGGGACAGACCGACATGGTCGCCGAGGCCGGAATGCAGCCCTACGACTATCTCTCGCACGCGGTCATCATTGCAGGCACCGGCGGTGCGATCACCGACTGGGCGGGAGAGCCGCTGCGCATCGATTCGCCCGGCTCGGTTCTCGCAGCGGGCGACCCGGCTCGCCACGCGGAAGCGCTCGCGCTCTTACAGTCGACATAGGCCAGGAGGGATCGAGGCCATGGCACATGACGTCCGCATTGCGATTTCCTGTCCCGACCGTACCGGGCTGCTCTCGGCGCTCACCGGCCGCCTGTTCGACATGGGCGCCGACATCGGTGACACGAGCTTCGCCGTCCTCAGTGGCGCGGCGGAGTTCACCACTGTCGCGCGGCTGCCCGACGGGCTGTCGCCAGACGATGTTCGCGACGGCCTGTCGGCGCTTTCGGAGATCGCGGAGGCCAACATCTCCGTCACGGCCTTTTCCCCGGGCCAGGGCGCACCGGGAGACGGGGATATCACCCACCGGGTCGAAGTGCGCGGCACCGACCGGCCGGGCCTGGTCGCCCGGCTGACCGAGGCCTTCGCCGACTATGGCGCGAACATCGAGCGGATGGATTGCGAACGGGTCCGCGGCGGCGGCGCGGAGGACTTCGTGATCCGGATCGAGGCCTGGATCCCCGCTGACCGGGCCGGGACATGTCTCGCGGCGGTCGACAACACCGCCCAGTCCCTGGGTCTTTCGAGCAGCGCCGAAGCGCTCTGACCCGGTCCGGCACCCGCCGCCGGGCCGACAAAACGACCAAACCGGGTCCGAAATGCGGCCGCCGCAAGGCGACCGCTAAATTCCACGTGAAAAAACGCGCGTTTGCCTTGATCGGACACCCCATCTGCTCCCAACTAGGGATATCGAAGTGACGGGTCTGGAGGGGTCATGCTCCGCAACGGTTTCATCGCGGCACTCGCGGGCGTCGGCCTGGCCGCCGCGTCCATCGGTGTCGCGCACGCAGTCGAAGGCACCGGCGGCCCGGTGCACGCCATGGCCATGCACGGCAAGCCCAAGTTCGGGCCCGACTTCACCCATTTCGACTACGCAAACCCGGACGCCCCGAAAGGCGGATCACGGGTCTCGGATGCGACGGGCACCTTCGACAGCCTCAACCCCTTCATCCTCCAGGGAACGCCGGCAAGCGTAGGCCTGATCTACGATTCCCTGATGGTGCAGTCGGTGGACGAGGCCTTCACCCTTTACTGCCTGCTGTGCGAGACGGTCGAGACGCCCGACGACAGGTCCTGGGTGGAATTCACGCTCCGCGAGGACGCCCGCTGGCATGACGGCGTGCCGGTCAGCGTCGATGACGTGATCTTCTCGTTCCATGCGCTGCGCGAGCAGGGTCGGCCCTTTTACCGCTTCTATTACGGGAGCGTGCAGGACGTCGTCCAAACGGGTCCGCGCAAGGTGCGCTTCAACTTCGCCGGCGACCTCAACCCGGAGCTGCCGCTCATCATCGGCGATCTGACGATCCTGCCGAAGCACTACTGGGAAACACGCGACTTCTCGAAGACGACGCTCGAGCCGCCGCTCGGCAGCGGCGCCTACCGCATCTCCGACGTCAAACCGGGACGCTCGCTGACCTTCGAGCGGGTGCCGGACTACTGGGCCAAGGATCACCCGACCCAGGCCGGCTTCAACAACATCGACACCATCCGGATCGACTATTTCCGCGACCGAACGATCGCCCGCGAGGCGTTCAAGGGTGGCAACACCGACATCTGGATCGAGAATTCGGCCAAGGAATGGGCGACGGCGTTCGACATTCCGGCGGTGCGCGACGGCCGTATCGTCAAGGAAGAGTTCGCCCACGACCGCCCGGCCGGGATGCAGGGCTTTGTCTTCAACATCCGCAAGCCCGTGTTCCAGGATCGGCGCGTCCGCAAGGCACTGACGCTGGCCTGGGACTTCGAGTGGTACAACAAGAACCTCGCCTACAACGCGTACAGCCGGACGGACAGCTACTTCGACAATTCCGAGCTCGGAAGCCGGGGCCTGTTGGCCGACGCGGACTCCGAGGAGCGCGAGATCCTCGAGCGGTTTCGCGGAAGCCTCCCCGACGAGATCTTCACCCGGGCCTATACCGTGCCGTCGACGGACGGCTCGGGCGCGCGCGGCATCCGCAACAACCTCCGCGCCGCGCGAAAACTGCTCGAGGAGGCCGGCTGGGTCGTGCGCGACGGCACGCTCGTGAACGGCGAAACCGGCGCGCCGTTCACCTTCGAAATTCTGCTCGTGCAGCCGACCTTCGAACGGATGGCGCTACCCTTCGCGCGCAACCTCGAGCGCCTGGGCATCGAGGCCAGCGTCCGGGTCGTCGACACCGCGCAGTACCAGAACCGCACGGACGCGCGCGACTACGACATGATCATCGGCTCATGGGGCCAGTCCCTGTCACCGGGCAACGAGCAGCGCGACTTCTGGAGCACGCGGGCTGCCGAGGCCGCCGGTTCGCGCAACCTGATCGGCATCCAGGACCCGGTCATCGACGAGTTGATCGAACTCCTGATCTCCGCGCCGTCGCGCGAGAGCCTTGTCCAGCGGACGCGGGCGCTCGACCGCGCGCTGCTATGGGGTCACTACGTCATCCCGCACTTCCACCTTCCGGTGGACCGGATTGCCTTCTGGGACAAGTTCGGACGGCCAGAGAAGGTACCCATGCTCGGCGAGGCCACGAACATCGCCGCCTGGTGGGTGGATCCGGCTAAGGAAGCGGCACTCGAAGGCCGCAAGGCCACGCAGAACGGCGGCTAGCGCCGGTTCACGCGCGTCGCTAGGTTAGCCCCATGCTCGCCTATATCATCCGACGGCTGTTGCTGATCATCCCGACCCTGTTCGGAATCATGATCATCAATTTCGCGGTCATCCAGACCGCGCCCGGCGGGCCGGTCGAACAGATCATCGCGCAGATCCAGGGCAACGCCGTCGATGCCACCTCCCGGGTAACCGGCGGGGGCTCCGATCTCAACCAGGATTCGCTCGGCGACCAGCAGCGTCTCGACCAGTCGGGCGGATTCGAATCCAAATACCGTGGCGCCCGCGGCCTGCCGCCGGAGCTGATCGCCGAGATCGAGGAGATGGTCGGGTTCGACAAGCCCATCCACGAGCGCTTCCTGACGATGATGCGCAACTATGCGAGATTCGATTTCGGCGACAGCTTCTTCCAGGATCGCCAGGTGGTCGATCTGGTCATCGAGAAGATGCCTGTTTCCATCAGCCTCGGCCTGTGGACCACGTTGCTGACCTACCTGATTTCGATCCCGCTGGGTATTCGCAAGGCGGTGCGCGACGGCAGCCGCTTCGACATCTGGACCAGCGGCGTTATCATCTTCGGCAACGCGGTGCCCGCGTTTCTTTTTGCCGTCCTCCTCGTCGTCCTGTTTGCGGGCGGCAGCTTCGTCGACTGGTTCCCCCTGCGTGGCCTGACGTCGGAGAACTGGTCGGAGCTCAGCGCGATCGGCAAGGTCGCGGATTACTTCTGGCACCTGACCCTGCCCCTTCTCGCACTGACCATCGGCGCGTTCGCAGGCCTGACGATGCTGACCAAGAACTCGTTCCTCGACCAGATCAACCAGCAGTATGTGATCACCGCACGGGCGAAGGGCCTCACCGAGAAGCGGGTCCTCTACGGCCACATCTTCCGCAACGGCATGCTGATCGTGATCGCCGGGTTCCCATCGGCGTTCATCGGCATCCTGTTCACCGGTTCGCTCCTGATCGAGGTCATTTTCTCCCTCGACGGCCTCGGTCTGCTCGGCTTCGAGGCGGCGCTGAACCGTGACTTTCCGGTCCTGTTCGGTACGCTCTTCTTCTTCTCGCTGCTCGGCCTGGTCATGAACCTGATCGGCGACCTGGCCTATGTTGTCGTCGACCCCCGCATCGACTTCGAAAGCCGCGAGGTCTGAGATGACGGCGGCAGCCCCGACCCGCCAGACGATGCCGGACCGGCCGCGCTTCCTCGGCCTGAAGATCACACCAATCACCGCGCGCCGGCTGACAAATTTCCGCGCGAACAAGCGCGGCTACTGGTCCCTTTGGATCTTCGCCGCGCTGTTCTTCGTGACCCTGTTCGCCGAGTTCATCGCCAACGACAAGCCGCTCCTCGTACGCTTCGACGGTGCGTTCTACGCACCCATCTTCAACAGCTATCCCGAGACCACCTTCGGCGGCGACTTCGAGACCGAGGCGGATTACACCGACCCGTTCGTGGTCGAATTGATCGAGGAGAAGGGATGGCTGGTGATGCCGCTCATTCCCTACAGCTTCGATACGCCGGTCACCGACCTCACCGTGCCCGCGCCCTCCCCGCCCTCGACCCAGAACTGGCTCGGGACCGACGACCAGGCCCGGGACGTGGTGGCGCGACTCATCTACGGGTTTCGCATATCCGTCCTGTTCGGCTTCACCCTGACGATCTTCGCCAGCATCATCGGTGTCGCGGCGGGCGCCGTGCAGGGCTATTTCGGCGGCTGGACGGACCTGCTCTTCCAGCGCTTCATCGAAATCTGGTCATCGCTGCCGACCCTGTTCCTGCTGATCATACTGGCATCCGTGGTGGAACCGACCTTCTGGTGGCTGCTCGGGCTGATGCTGCTGTTCAGCTGGATGTCGCTGGTCGGGGTCGTCCGCGCGGAGTTCCTGCGGGCGCGCAACTTCGACTATGTGCGCGCCGCCCGCGCGCTCGGCATGGGCAACGCCGTGATCATGTTCCGCCATGTTCTACCGAATGCGATGGTTGCCACGCTAACCCTCCTGCCCTTCATCACGGCGGGATCGGTCACGGTCCTGACCTCGCTCGATTTCCTGGGCTTCGGTCTCCCGCCTGGCTCGCCGTCCCTCGGCGAGATGCTGAAGCAGGGCAAGGACAACTTCTTCGCGCCCTGGCTGGGCTTTACCTCCTTCTTCGCAATCGCGATCATGCTGAGCCTGATGATATTCGTCGGCGAGGCGGTGCGCGACGCGTTCGATCCGCGCAAGCAAATTACCGGAGACCATGGCTGATGGCCGAACCGCTGCTCTCAGTTCGTGACCTGTCCGTCGATTTCGCGACCCCGGTCGGCCGAGTCCAGGCGGTGCGGAATGTTTCCTTCGACGTGGCGCCGGGCGAGACGCTCGCGCTGGTGGGTGAGTCCGGTTCCGGCAAGTCGGTGAGCGCCCTGTCGATCCTGCAGCTGCTGCCCTATCCGACCGCGCGCCACCCCGGCGGATCGATCCGCTTCGAGGGACAGGAGCTGCTCGGCGGCGACGAGGCGACCTTGCGGGCGATCCGCGGTAACGACATCGCGATGATCTTCCAGGAGCCGATGACCTCGCTGAATCCGCTGCACACCATCGAGAAGCAGATCAACGAGGTTCTGTTCGTCCACAAGGGCCTGGCGCGCCAGGCCGCCCGAGCGCGCACGCTCGAGCTGCTCAAGCTGGTGGGCCTGAACAATGCCGAGCAGCGCCTGAATGCCTATCCGCACGAATTGTCCGGCGGCCAGCGCCAGCGCGTGATGATCGCGATGGCGCTCGCCAATGAGCCCAAACTCCTGATTGCCGACGAGCCCACAACGGCCCTCGATGTGACGATCCAGGCACAAATTCTCGAGCTGCTCGACGATCTCAAGGCGAAATTCGGCATGTCGATCCTGTTCATCACCCACGATCTGGGCATCGTCCGGAAGATGGCGGACCGGGTGGCGGTGATGCAGCAGGGCGAGATCGTGGAACTGGAGGAGACCGAGACACTCTTCGCCAACCCGACGCACAGCTACACGAAGCAACTCCTCGACGCCGAGCCCTCCGGGACGGCCCTGGCCCCGGTGCATGACGCGCCGCGTGTGATCCAGGCCGACGATCTCAAGGTCCATTTCCCCATCAAGGCCGGCCTGATGCGGCGGGTGGTCGATCATGTGCGCGCAGTCGACGGGATCACCCTCGAGGTGCGCGAGGGACAGACCGTGGGCGTGGTCGGCGAGTCCGGTTCCGGCAAGACGACGCTCGGCCTCGCGCTCCTGCGGCTGATCTCGTCCGAGGGCCCCATCGAGTTCGACGGCAACGCGATCGAGGATCTGCGGACGAAACAGCTGCGCCCGCTGCGCCGCGAGATGCAGATCGTCTTCCAGGACCCCTACGGCTCGCTCTCGCCGCGCATGTCGATCGCCCAGATTATCGCCGAGGGACTCAAGGTCCACGGCATCGGTGAGAACGCCGCTGCGCGCGACGAGATGATCGTCCGGGTTATGGACGAGGTTGGCCTCGACCCGAATGCGCGCCACCGCTATCCGCACGAATTCTCCGGCGGCCAGCGCCAACGGGTCGCGATCGCCCGGGCGCTCGTCCTGAAGCCGAAATTCATCGTGCTCGACGAGCCGACATCCGCCCTCGACCGCTCGGTTCAGGCGCAGATCATCGACCTGCTGCGCGACCTCCAGGCGAAGTACAAGCTCGCCTACCTCTTCATCAGCCACGATTTGAAGGTCGTGCGGGCAATCTCCAACCATGTGATCGTCATGCAGAACGGCAAGGTGGTGGAACAGGGCCCGGCGGCGAACATCTTCGACAACCCGCGCGAGGGCTATACCAAAGCGCTGATGGCCGCGGCCTTCGACCTGGCCGCCGTCGGCGCGGGCGACACGGTCGCGACCTAGTCTTCACCATGGCCGTCCTGATCGTCGCCACCCATGACCGCCCCGACTGGTGGGCACGCGAGCTCCGCCAGCGCGATCCCGATCTCGACGTGCGCGTCTGGCCGGAGGTGGGAAACGCCGAGGACATCACCTACGTGCTCGCCTGGAAGCCGCCGCCCGGCGCGCTCGCGACGCTGCCCAACCTCGCCGTCGTGTTCTCACTCGGCGCCGGCGTGGACCATCTGTTCGCGGACCCCGACTTCCCTGCCCACGTTACGGTCGTGCGGGTCATCGACCCCTACCTGACCGCGGGCATGCGCGAATATGTGCTGCTGCACACGCTGCGCTATCACAAGAACCAGCCCGCCCTCGACCGGCAGCAGCGCGAACATGTGTGGGACGACCGGGCGCGCGAGCTGCGCCAGGCCGACGAGCAGGGGGTGGGAATCCTCGGGCTGGGCGAGCTGGGAAAAGCCTGTGCGGAAGCGCTGGTGCAACTCGGGTTCGATGTCGCCGGCTGGAGCCGAACACCGAAGGAAATACCCGGCGTGACATGCTTCGACGGGCGCGGCGGCCTCGATGCCCTGCTCGGCCGCTCACGTATCCTGATCTGCCTGCTGCCGCTCACGCCCGAGACCGAGGGTATCCTCGACGCGCATCTCTTCTCGAAGCTGCCGAAGGATGCCCTCCTGATAAACGCCGCGCGCGGCGGGCACCTGGTCGAGGAGGACCTGATCCCGGCGCTCGGGTCGGGCCGGCTGGCCCACGCGACCTTGGACGTATTTCGAACGGAACCGCTACCGGCGGGCCACCCGTTCTGGGATCACCCGCGGATCACCGTCACGCCCCACAATGCATCGATCACCGACCCACGGAGCGTTGTTGCGCAGATTCTCGAGGATATCGACCGGCACCGGCGGGGTACCGCGCTCTCCAACACGGTCGATACGGCGCTCGGCTACTGAACGCCCGCGTCACGCCATCTCGATCAGGCACCACTTCTGAAACGCCGGGCGCTCGGACAGCGCTTCGTACCAGCGCCGCAGATTGCCGAGCTCCGGCCGTTCGATATCGAGACTGAAGAACCGATGGGCGATCGGCCCGAGAGGAATATCCGCGATGGTGAAATCGTCTCCCGCGACATAGGCGGTCTCGACCAGTTGCGCGTCCAGGATCGCCATCCCCCGCGCCCAGGCCACGCGGGCGGCCTCGATCTTCGCATTGTCACGGTCCTCGGTCTTGGTGCGCACTAGGCCCACGAGCACCGTTCCCTGGTGCGGCGCGACCACCGAAAGTTCCCAGTCCATCCAGCGTTCGACCAGGTTCCGCGCCTCGAACGCGGACGGATAGAGCGCACTCTTGTGCTTGCGCGCGAGATAGCGGACGACGCTGTTCGATTCCCACATGACGAAGTCGCCATCGATCACCGTCGGCACCTTGCCGTTGGGATTCATCGCCAGGTAGTCGGGCGTGTCGTTGCGGCCGAACGCGCCCCCGATGTCGTTGTCGTGTTCGTAGGCGATGCCTTCCTCGTCGCAGAACCAAAGCACCTTCTGAACGTTGGTCGACGTCGCGCGCCCCAGAATCTTCAGCATCGTCACTCTCCCTTGAAGCGGAAAGCAGAAGGGCCGCACAGAGTGCGACCCTTCCGTCTCACGTTCCCCCGATTATGACTTCGGGTTTATTCCGCCGCCTCGGCCATGTCATGGCCGGCGTTAGCGGTAATTTCGTCGAGGGCGGGTTTCACCACCTCGTTGAACTCGGTCATGTTCTGGATGACCTTGTCCTTCGGCATCTGCGCATAGTGATAGATCAGCGTGATGTATTCCGCCGGCATCTCTTCCCACTGCGCCACCAACTGATCGCGCACGGATTCGGCTGTACCGATGCAGTAGAGGCCGGACGACAGCATCGAGCCGATGACATCGGCCTCGTCGAGCTTCCGGCGTCCCATGGCCGCGTAGAAGTTCTTCCAGATATCGAAATCGTGGGCCATCACCGCATCGACGGCGGCGTCATAGCTCTCCGCGATCTGCAACCAGCGGACGATGTTCTGGTTCTGGCCGGGGAGCCAGTTGAAGCCGTTCGCGGCCGCGGTCTCGGCATACTGCTTGCCCAGCGGTGCGGCGGTGTTGATGTCCGTGAAGTAGGTCGGGATGAAGCCCATCCGCGCGTTGTAGTCGATCGTCTCGGGACTGCCGCTGCCCGACACGAAGACCGGCGGGTGCGGGTCCTGATAGGGCGACGGGCAGACGCTGACATTGACGACATTGTTGTTCTCGTCGACCTCGTCCAGCGCGCCCAGACGCTGGGTCACGCCGACCTGCGCCAGCTGCCAGTCGTCCACACCGGTGTCGCCCGGATAGGGAATCTGCCAGGCATTGCCCTTGTGATTCATCGAATCCTGGGTCCAGGCCTTGAGGACGATCTCGATATTCTCCTCGAAAACGTCGCGGTTGTGCTGGTCGTTCTTCACATCCTTGTCGGAGATGGTGAAGCCGCTCTGGGCGAAGCCCGCACCCACCGCCGTCTGGTTGTTCTTGGCCGCGGTCGGCGACTTGGTCGAAGTGGTGCCGTAATGCTGGCCGAACACGTTGGTCCAGCGGCTCTGATAGCCGCGCGCGAAACCGACGAAGCTGCGGCCCTGGGACAGGTGATCGATGATCGCCGTTTCCTCGGCGACCCGGATCGGGTTCTGAATGCTCATCACGTAGCCGAGCTGGCCGACGCGGACATTCTTCGTGATCGCAGCCCAGTAGGCGTCCATGATCGCCGGGGCCGGCCCCACCTCATAGCCTTCCGACCAGAAGTGATGCTCGATGGTGGCGACGCCCCAGAAATTGAGGTTGTCGGCGGCCATGATGACCTCGTGCCAACCCTGAACCGTCTCCTGATAACGCTCCTTGTTGCGGCCGATCGGACGCAGCTTGGCGCGCTCTTCCTCGCTCTCGGCGTGAATCACCGGATAGGTCTGCAGAATCGGTTTAACCATCGGGGCCTCCCAGGCAGTCGTTATGTTCGATGTTGGCGGATTGGCACGGTTTTAGCGCTTCGATGACCCAATCACAAATTATGTGAACTAATAATATTCATATACCTGTTTTATATCTGAATCCGCTCTCGGGGCACAGCCACACCCCGACTTCAGCGCGCGAACCTGTCCACGATGGTCGCAAACGCGGCGCGCAACCCCTGCGCCTCCCCGCCCGTCGGGCGCCCGGGCCGGTCCCCGGTGTTCCACGCCATGATATCGAAATGGGCCCAGGGCACATCGTCGTCGACGAACTCCTGCAGGAACAGCGCCGCCGTGATCGCGCCGCCGAACGGCCCCTCGCTCGCGCTGGAGATGTCCGCGACCTTGCTGTTGAGAAGTTTCCGGTAGGGCTTGTGCAGCGGCAGCCGCCAGAGGGGGTCCGACGACGACACGCCATGCCTGTCGAGATCGGCATAGAGCTTGTCGTCGTTGGCGAACACCGCCGCCAGTTCCGTGCCGACGGCGACCCGCGCCGCGCCGGTGAGCGTGGCGAAATCGAGCAGCATGTCCGGCTTCTCGCGGCACGCCTCGGCCAGGCAATCGCCCATCACAAGCCGCCCCTCCGCATCCGTGTTGGCATTCTCCACGGTGATACCCTTGCGGGTCTGCAACACGTCCCATGGCCGGTAGGCATTCCCGGCGACCGCGTTCTCGACGGCGCCGATCATCACCCGGAGCCGGACCGGCAGCTTGGCCGCCATGATCAGCTGCGCAAGTGCGAGCGCATGGGCCGCACCGCCCATGTCCTTCTTCATGCGCAGCATGCCCGCCGGCGGCTTGAGATCCAGGCCGCCCGTATCGAAGCACACGCCCTTCCCGACCAGTGTCACGCGCGGACCGCGCGTGCCCCAGCGCATGTCGATCAGCCGCGGCGCGTCGTCCGACGCCCGGCCAACCGTGTGAATCATCGGATAGTTGGCCTTGAGCAGAGCGTCACCGGTGGTCACCTGCATCCGCGCCTTGAAACGCCGGGCCACCTTCCGGGCCTCACCGGCAAGCTCCGAGGGGCCCATGTCTTCCGCGGGCGTGTTGATCAGGTCGCGCAGCAACGCCGTCGCATCGAGCATCTCCCGGACGGCAGTCCGGTCCGCCCCCGTGGGCCACACAAGATCGGGCCGGGTAAGCTTCGCTGGCCGGTAGCGGGTGAATTCATAGGCGGCAAGCCCCCAGCCCAGGGCGGCGTCATGGGCGACAGTCTTTGCAACCCGCCCCGCGATCCGGTAGCTGCCGGCCGGCAGGCCCGCGGCAAGTGTCGACCAGGCCCAGACGTCCGTGTCCGCGCCTGTCACGAAGACAGCTCCGTCGGGACCGCCGGTCTCGTCCGTCAGCATTGACCAGCTTCCCGGCTTGCCCGAGAAGCCGTTCCGGTCGAGCCAGGTCCGCTGCGCGGCCGGGAGATCTTTCCGCCAGGTGGCCACCCGCCCGGAATCGAGCACCGTCAGTGGAAGCGTGTCCTTGCGCGACCGGGTAATCAGATTGTGCGGCACCTGCGTGCTCCTCGCGAAATGGAAACCGGGTGGGGCAGACTGTGCCTCAGCGCCGCCCGGCCCGCAACGCGGAGCGGCGCGGGAATCGCTTCATTCTTGCGCGCGAAGGCACTAGGCTCCCGGCGTTCAACGACGATGGAACGGACGAATGGCACTGAGTGACAGCGATCTGGTCGGCGCCTGGGTGCTCGACGAGATGTATGCCGAGGACGAGGATGGCGGGCGCACCCACCCGATGGGTCGGGATGCGGGCGGCATGATCATGTACACGCCCGACGGATACATGTCGGCGATCACGCATTTCGCCGACCGCTTCCTGCCCGCCGACCGGCCGAGCGACGAGGAGCGCGCCGAGGCCTTCTCGACCTACTTCAACTACGCGGGAACGTGGGCCCTCGCGGACGACACCGTCACGCACACGATCCAGACGGCGCTGGACCCGAACATGGTCGGCATGTCGCTGTCCCGCGACATCACAAGGGACGGCGCCAAGCTGGTCTTCTCCGGCCTCGGCCCCGACGGCGTGACCCGCCAATTCATCATCTGGAAACGCCCGGCCTAACGCACAAAACTTGTGACCTTCCATCAATTGACCGTCTCTGCGACGGCCAATAGGTTCGCGCCAACAATACGAAGACAGGAAAGAGAACCGAAATGATCGACTTCTACACTTGGTTTACCCCGAACGGCCGCAAGGTCGCGATCATGCTTGAGGAAACCGGCCTCGACTACACGGTCCGTCCGATCAACATCGCCAAGGACGAGCAGTTCGATCCGGACTTCCTGAAGATCAGCCCGAACAACAAGATTCCGGCGATTGTCGACCACGACAACAACGACTATCCCCTGTTCGAGACCGGCGCGATCCTTCTCTACCTCGCCGAGAAGACCGGCCAGTTCCTGAACACGACCGACCGGGACGCCTACTGGCGAACCATGGAGTGGCTGATGTGGCAGATGGGCGGCTATGGCCCGATCCTCGGCCAGGTCCATCACTTCACGAAGTACAATCCCGACGCGTCGGAATATGCGCGCACGCGCTACGAGAACGAGGCACGCCGGCTCTACGGCGTCCTCGACAAGCGTCTCGAGGGCCGCGAGTTCATTGTGGACGACTATTCCATCGCCGACATGGCCTGCTGGCCCTGGGCGGCCCGCCACAACTGGCAGGAAATCGATCTCAACGAGTTCCCGAACGTGCGGCGCTGGTACATGACGATGCTGGATCGCCCCGCGGTGCAGGCGGCGTGGAACATTCCCGAGAACGATCAGCCGCTGCCGATCCCCGAGTAAAGCACGCGCCGTAAATCGGCATTCAGAACGAAACCGGCGCTCCAATCGGGGCGCCGGTTTTTTTGTTCAGCCCCACCGGTTCCCGTGGATACCGCATTCGGTCTTGTCCGAACCGTCCCAGCGTCCCGCGCGCGGATCTTCGCCCGGCTTCACCGCCCGCGTACACGGGTGACAGCCGATCGACAGATAGCCGAATTCCCAGAGCGGATGGCGCGGCAGATCGTGGGTCTCGAAATAGACGTCCACATCCTCAGGCGACCAGCCGGCGAGCGGATTGATCTTCACCCGGCGGTTCTCGACCTCCACGACCGGCAGGGTGGTGCGGTTGCCGCCCTGGAACCGCTTGCGCCCCGTGACCCAGGCGTCGAACCTCTCAAGGGCGCGTTCCATTGGGACGACCTTGCGCAAGCGACAGCAGGCCCCGGGGTCTGTCTTCCAGAGCATTCCGCCAGGATCCGCTCTGGTCAGATCCCGCGCTTCGGGGTGTTGGACCCGAACGCAGGTCAGCCCGAGCCGGTGGGACAGTTCCTCCTGATACTGAAGCGTCTGCGCAAAGAGATGGCCGGAATCGAGGAAGATGACCGGCATCGTGCGATCGATCGACGCAATCATGTGCAGCACGACGGCAGATTCGGCGCCGAACGACGACAGCGTCGCGATGCGAAACGGAAACACTTCCTCCATCGCGGCCTGGAGGACCTTCTCGCCCCTGCCATCGGGCACCAGGTTCATCAGCCGTGCGGCCCGCATGTGGGCCGCATTGTGTGACTGGGACGGGGCCTCGAATTCGCCGCGCATGTCCTAGCCACTGGTTCCGTTTACGAACGCCCGCGACGGATGATTGCGCACGGCGGCCGCAGACTGCCGACGATCCGCCGCAGTCTGAAAGACCACGCCGATCTCGTCGAATGCCTTGAGCGCATCGAGCGCCGCCGTCCGGCCTTCATATTCGAAGCTGTCGAAGCCGCAGCGCTCCAGAAACGCGAGCTGATCGCGCAGGACATTCCCGATCGCGCGGAGTTCGCCGGTAAATCCATGCCGCTCGCGCAGAAGGCGCGCGGTCGAATAACCACGCCCGTCCTTGAAATGAACGAACGGCACGGCAATGAGGTCGAGTTGATCGATATCCTCAGCGAGATTCCCCGGCGGCGTGTCAACGTCAAGCAGCACGCCGATCGGCGCGTTGCGTCCCGCGAGCGCCATGCGTTCCGCCGTCCATCGCTCCAGCGACACGATGGCGCCGCCCTCGGCCGGAACAGGCGTATCGTCGCCGACCTTCTGCCAACTGTCCTCGGTCAGCCCGCGGTTCTTAATCAGTGCCATAGAGGGCCTCCTTGAACGGGTCGGCGCCAACCCGGCGATAGGTGTCGAGAAAACGCTCGCCGTCGGCGCGGATATCCAGATAGGCGTCCACGAGCGTTTCGACCGCATCGACCACCTTGTCGTAGGGAAAGGCCGGGCCGACGATCTCGCCCAGGCTCGCATCCTCCGCACCGCTGCCGCCGAGCGTGATCTGGTAATATTCCTCGCCCTTGCGGTCGACGCCC
Organism: Rhodospirillaceae bacterium; assembly: GCA_038140435.1. Classification (GTDB taxonomy): domain Bacteria; phylum Pseudomonadota; class Alphaproteobacteria; order UBA6615; family UBA6615; genus UBA8079. The sequence goes on from JAYQGE010000013.1 coordinate 29,404, forward strand.
AGGATGCCGATGTGCCCCACATGATGGTGGCCGCAGGCGTTGATGCAGCCCGAAATCTTGAGCTTGAGCTCACCGATATCGTACTGGCGATCGAGGTCGTCGAACCGCTCGCTGATCTCCTGGGCGAGCGGGATCGAACGCGCGTTTGCCAGCGCGCAATAGTCCATGCCGGGGCAGGCGATCATGTCGCTCACGAGGCCCAGGTTCGGCGTGTGCAGGTCATATGACTTGAGCGTCTGCCAGACCGCATAGAGCTCGTCCTGGCGGACATGGGGCAGAACCAGGTTCTGCTCGTGGGTGACGCGAATCTCCGAGAAACTGAATCGTTCGGCCAGCGCCGCCACGGCATCCATCTGTTCCGCCGTCGCGTCGCCGGGCACCCCGCCGATCGGCTTCAGCGAGATGTTGGCGATCGCGTAACCCTCCGCCTTGTGGGCCGCGACGTTCGTATCGACCCAATGGGCGAATGCCTTGTCCTCCCCCACATGTTTCCGCAGGGTGCCGGCCGCGTCTTTCGCCTTGTCATAGACCGGCGGATTGAAGAACCCGGCCACGCGCGTGCGCTCGCCCGCCGGCAGTTCGACCGCCGTGTCGCGTATCTCCGTCCACTCGCGCTCCACCATCTCGGTGAAAGTCTCGACACCGGTCTCGTGGACAAGGATCTTGATGCGCGCCTTGTACATGTTGTCGCGGCGACCGATCTGGTTATAGACGCGCAGAACCGCCTCCAGATAGGAGAGCAGGTGCTTCTCCGGCAGGAAGTCCCGGATCGTCGGGCCGACCATCGGGGTGCGGCCCAGGCCGCCGCCGACGATCACCTCGAAACCGAGTTCACCGTTTGCATCCCGCTTCGCCACCAGGCCGATGTCGTGAACCTTGACCGCCGCCCGGTCGGCCGTGGCGCCCGTAACCGCAATCTTGAACTTGCGCGGCAGGAACGAGAACTCGGGATGCAGCGTCGACCACTGCCGAATGAGCTCGGCGTAGATACGGGGGTCGACCACCTCGTCGGCGGCCACGCCGGCATACTGATCGGCCGTGACGTTGCGGATGCAGTTGCCGCTCGTCTGGAGCGCATGCATCTGCACGCTCGCAAGCTCTGCCAGCAGGTCCGGCAAATCCTCGAGCTTCGGCCAGTTGTACTGGAAATTCTGGCGGGTCGTGAAATGCCCGTAGCCGCGATCGTACTTGCGGGCGATCCATGCCAGCTTGCGCAGCTGTTCCGCCGAGAGCGTGCCGTACGGGATCGCGACCCGCAGCATGTAGGCGTGCAGTTGCAGGTACACCCCGTTCATGAGCCGCAGGGGTTTGAACTCGTCCTCGCTCAGCTCGCCGGAGATCCGCCGCCGCACCTGATCGCGGAACTGATTGACCCGCTGATCGACGAGGGTCTGGTCGATTTCATCGTAGATATACATCCGTCGCTACTCCTGGACGCCCGCATCGGGCGCGTAATTCTGTTTGCTCAGATCCGGGCGCACGCTCGGGCCCGTGGCGCGAATGAACTCCCGATACTTGGTGGGTCGCACCTCGCCGTCGATCTCGGCCACATCGATCAGGTAGGGATCGACGATCAGCCGGTCTTCCTCCGCCGTCCTGGCCTTCTCGAGCAGCGCATCCGCGCCGGCGTCATCGACCGCGATCGCTCCGCCTGCGATAAACTTCGACCAGCTACCATCCGCCGCGAGATAGACGACGAGCCCGTCAGCGAGCCGGTTCGCGGAAATCACCTTCTGGGTCATGATTCCTTCTCCTAGACGGCCGTGGCCGCGAGTTGAGGATTGCCATTGAGGACGAGGTCACGCGCAGCGTCGGCGAGCGCGGCGACCTCACCGACGACGATGAGCGCGGGCGCCCCGACCTGCGCGCCATGGACCAGATCAGGCACCGACGCGAGGGTTCCCGTGACCACACGCTCGTTCGCTCGCGTGCCGTTCTCGATGATCGCGACCGGTGTCTCGGGCGACCGCCCGTGGACGAGCAACTGTCGTGCCAGGCTCTCGGCGCGCGAAACGCCCATATAGACAACAAGCGTGTGGCGCGGTTTCGCCATTGCGGACCAGTCCACGTCGGGTTCGCCATCAACGCCGTGACCGGTCACGAAGGTGACAGCCGAGGCATGATCGCGATGGGTGAGCGGCAGTCCCGCCGATGCGGCGCAACCGGTCGCCGCCGTGATGCCCGGAATGACCGCGGCACTGACACCGGCGGCACGCAGGCGCTCGAGTTCTTCTCCGCCGCGCCCGAAGACAAACGGGTCGCCGCCCTTGAGACGGACCACCCGGCGCCCGGCGCGCGCATGCTCGACGAGGAGCTCGTTGATCTGGTCCTGGGGCACCGAATGGTTCGAACGGGCCTTGCCCACATAGATGCGTTCGGCATCACGGCGGATCAGCGCGAGAACCCCATCACCCACAAGCCGATCATGCACCACCACGTCGGCATCCTGGAGCGCACGCAATGCCTTGATCGTCAGAAGGTCGGGATCGCCCGGCCCGGCGCCGACGATATCGACATGCCCCGTCACCGGTTCGGAATCACGCCGCCGGTTGATGCGAGACAGCATCGCGTCGCGGGCGGCCGGCTCCCGGCCGGCGAGCACATCGCGCGCGATCGGACCGTCGACCACCTCTTCCCACAACCGTCGTCGGGACTCGAAGCTCGGGAACTTTGCTTTCACCGCGCCGCGGAAACTCTGGAGGAACCGCGCGAGACTTCCGAGATTTGCCGGAAGCAGCGACTCGATCTGCTCGCGCAGGCGCCGAGCGAGAACCGGTGACGCGCCATTCGTGGAAATGCCGATCGTCACGGGCGATCGATCGACGATCGAGGGGAAGATGAACGTGCCAAGCTCCGGCCGGTCGACGATGTTCACGGGGACGCCTGCCCAACGTGCGGCCTCGGCCACGGCGGTATCGATGTCGTCCCGACCGGTCGCACCGATGACAAGGGTCATCCCGAGCGTATCGGCAGGGTCGAATGTCCGGCGCTCCCAACGCAGTTTGCCGGCTGCGTTCCAATCCCGGATCGCATCCAGGCCGTTCGGCGCCACAACACGTACTTCCGCGCCGGCGGCCAGCAGCAGGCGGCACTTGGCGACGGCCGCCGCACCCGCACCCACCAACAGGACTGGCTTTGCGCGCAGCCGGAAGAAAAGTGGCAGGTTCTCCATATCACACCATTAATTATGTTTATTATACATTTGTACATATATCTACGTCATAAATATCAGGAGTCCAGTTTCTTTTTGTGAAAATATGTCATCATCCCTGGAAACAATGGAGTTCCCGGAATTCAAAAGTCCGAGGCAGGTGCCGTTCGCGCATCCGTGGCTGGTTTTCGGTGACCTCCAGCCCCACCTGACCCGCATGACAAGGAACATTCAAAACAGCTCTCCACGCGCGTGCAGGCCCCTTCTCGTCGGCTTCGCGATGCTTTCCCTGCTGGCGCTCGGCGCCTGCGCCAACACCGGAACCGCCGATGGCGGCAAGACTCATCTCCAGGCACCGGGATTCGACTCCCAGATCGGCGGCGCCTGACCGAACCGGGCAGTTCCCCGCCGCTTGACGCCGCCCGGTGCGGTGCGCCACATCTCGGGCGTCCGCACGCACCGGGAGGACTGCGGGATGACGTTCGAAACAACGCAACTCGGCGAGAAGGTCGACGCGATCGCGCCCGACGGGTCGGAGATCCGGCTGCTGGGCGCGCGCGACGGCGGCAGCTTCGCCCACTGCACCCTGCCGCCCGGCGCGACGTCACTGGCCGTGCGGCACAGGACGGTCGAGGAGATCTGGTACATCCTCTCCGGCGCGGGCGAGGTGTGGCGCTCCTTTGACGGCCGGGAAGAGGTGACGCCGGTCGGCCCGGGCACCGCAATCACCATTCCGTTGGGTACCCATTTCCAGTTCCGGACCGTCGGCGACGTGCCGCTGCGCTTCGTGCTGACAACCATGCCCCCCTGGCCTGGCGCGGACGAGGCGATCCGGGTCAAGGACCACTGGCCCTTGCCTGGCGGCGACAATTGAACCGCCGAACGCTTTCCGCCTAAGCTCCGCCGTCATCGCGGAGGGAGAGACCACCCATGAAATTCTACGACTGCTCGACGGCGCCAAGCCCACGCCTGGTCCGCATCTTCATCGCCGAGAAGGACCTCACCGACCGGATCGAAACGGTCGAGGTAAATCTTGGCGAACAGGAACAGCTGGGCGATGCCTTCCGCGCCATCAATCCATTCTGCACGGTGCCGGTGCTCGAAACCGACAACGGCCAGCGCTTCTTTGCCACCCAGGGCTGCTGGCGCTATCTGGAGGAGATCCACCCGGAGCCGGCACTCCTCGGTCGGACACCGGGCGAGAAGGCGGCGGTCGCCGACTGGGTCTGGCGCGCAGAACAGGAGGGCTTCCTCGCCGTCGGTGAAGGGTTGCGGAACGCCGCCAAGCGCCTCGCCAACCGCGCGCTGACCGGTCCCCACGACCATGCGCAGATTTCCGAGCTCGCCGAACGCGGCCGGCGACGGGTCGGCCACTTCTTCGAGTTGCTCGAGACGACACTGGCCGACCGCGAATACCTCGCGGGCGACGCCTTCTCCGCTGCCGACATCATGGGCTTCGTCACGGTCGAGTTCGCGGGCTGGCTCAAGCTCGCCCTGCCCGACGATGCGGCAAACGCAAAGCGGTGGTTCGGTGCCGTGAAGGCGCGGCCATCGTCCGCGCTCTAGGAGCGCGTCAGGCGCCCCGTACCCGATCGATCAGAGCCCTTGGATCGTCCGGCGCGGTGTCTCCGCGCCAGGCCACATGTCCATCGGGGAAGACCAGGACCAAAGCGGCCTCGTAGTGCGCACGAATCGCCGGCACCTCAAGATCCAGCACTGACAGCGGGAGCCCGACCTCACCCGCCGCTGCAACGAGCCCGGACACGTCAACCGCGGCGTCGGTCCGCAGCAGGGTAAATCCGTCGGCGAAGCGGTCGCAGAGCGCATCCCCGTCATCGAGCCAGAGATGGGGCGCGCGATGGCCCGGACGTGCGGAGGGCACGTAGTCGTAGGCGTCATCGGACACGGGTTCGCTCCCGTCGTCCCAGACGATCTCCGAACCTTCGTAGCGCACCCCCAGCGCGATCCCGGGAATGATCATTTCGCGCCGGCTGTGGTCGGCCAGGTGCGCGGCGAGGCGGGCGCGTTCGGCCGCACCCTCCGGCGTGTCGTCATCGACGCAGGGATCGACCTCGAAGGTCCCGATGGATTCGGCGAAGCCGCGCGCGAAGGCGAGGTTCCGCGCCCCGATCGGACGCCGGTCTCCCTCGTAGCTGGCCAGCAGCCGCGGCCCGGCCCAGCCGTTCACGTCGGCAGCGAGTTTCCAGGCCAGATTCACACAGTCGTCGATCCCGGTGTTCATGCCGAGCCCGCCCGTGGGCGTGAACAGGTGCGCCGCGTCACCCACCAGCCAGACCCGCGCGCCGCCATAGGTCGGCGCGAGCAGCGCGTGCCCCGCCGTCCAGGGCTGACGCAGGATAATCTCGGCCGCGACGGGCCGCCCGGCCACCTGTTCGAGCAGCGCCAGGTCATCGATCGTGTCTGGGTCCACGTCGTCGGGGATGCGCGTCAGCAGAACGAACCGGTCGGCGCCATCGACGGTGAGCAGCAGGGCGCGGATGTCCGCAGCGATCACCCAGTACTGCCACGCGCGATCGAAGTTTAGCCAACCGGCATCGCGCGGCGCGCGGAACAGGGTCGCCATCATCGCGCCGCCCATCATCCGCCGCACCACGCCGCCCTCGCCCTCATACTGAACACCCAGGGAGCGGCGCACGGTGGACTTGCCGCCATCGGCACCCACCAGGTGCGACGCCGCAACTTCGTAGGTCTCGTCCCGTTCGAGATCGCGCACCGTCGCGACCACCCGCTCTCCCTCGCGCCGAAACGCCTCCAGCCGGTGCGAAAACCGCACGTCGATGCCGTCGCGGTCACTCGCCGTCTCGCGCAGGATCGCCTCGAGCCATATCTGCGAACAGCGATGGGGCGGCTCGGCGCAGTCGTACCAGCTCGTCCCCGCGCGCGCCTCGGCAACCGCCTCCGCCGCCGACGGCATGCGCAGGCGTGTCAGCTCGCGCCCCGTCAGCCGGGTGACGTAGCAGACATCGGTGGGGTGGTCCCCCGGCAACGGTACCTCGCGCAGGGTCGGCCCGATGCCGTGCCGGCGAAAATGCTCCATCGAGCGGGCGTTGATGGCGTTGGCCTTGGGGTGCAGCGCGGTCTCGCCCCCCTCGTTCACGAGGATCGCGCGCACGCCGAACCGCGCCAGCTCGAGCGCGGTCATCAAGCCCACCGGCCCGCCGCCGGCGATGATCACATCGGTATCCTGCTCCATGCCTCCGGTTTACCCACTGTCGGGTCGCGTGAAAACCCGGCGGCACGCGCGGCCGGAACTTTTCGCTCGACACGCCGGGGCCGTGACCTATTTGATGTGGACAAACTGACGAGATCGCAAAGGGTCCGACCGATGCCCAACACCGCACACACCACGCCCAGCTACGACACCAAGGGCCTCCCGTTCGTCGAGGCCGAGATGAAATACGTGGTCGACAACGGCGTGAAGCCGGTCACCTATATCGCGCCCTACGGCGAATCCAATCGCCGCGACGAGACCCCCGATCTTCGCACGGTCCCGGTTCATGACGGCCGCGCGATCGCCGACCGGCTGACCCTGGATGCCAACGGGTTCGAGTTTCACAACAGCCCCACGGGGGTGACCGACTTCCTGGACTCCGGTCAGATCGAGAACGTCTACAACCCGGAGGTCGAGAAGGTCGTCGCCGCGGCCACCGGGGCTTCGCGCGTTCTGGTCTTCGACCACACGCTGCGCGTCGCCGACGAAAAAACCCGCACCTCGAGGAAACTCCGCGAACCCGTGCGCGTGGTCCACAACGACTACACCGACAAGTCCGGCCCCCAGCGCGTGCGCGACCTGCTGCCGCCGGACGAGGCCGAGGCCGCGCTCAAGAAGCGCTATGTCTATGTGAATGTCTGGCGCTCGATCCAGGGCGCGGTCGAGGAGGCACCGCTGGGCATCTGCGATGCCCAGTCCATCGCCGAGGGCGACATGATCCTGATGGACCTCAAGTATGACGACCGGGTCGGGGAGATCCACCGGACCCGCTACAACCCCGACCATCGCTGGGTCTATTTCCCGCGCATGCAGCCCGACGAGCTGATCCTGCTCAAGTGCTTCGACACGGAAACCGACGGCCGCGCGCGCTGGACCGCGCACAGCGCCTTCGACGACCCGACGAGCCCGGCCGACGCCGCACCGCGCCAGTCGATCGAGACCCGGACGATCGCGTTCTACGACTGAGCCTGCCTTATCGGCAGCTAGTCGTCGCCGTACCGGTCCTCGACGCCGGCCCAGCGCGGCATTCCGACGATATCGAGATACTCGGGGAAGCTGAGGCCCGTGTTGGCCAGCGCCAGCTCGCCGCTCTTGATGTCGGCGAGCGTGTCGCGGATCGTGCGCGCGGTCAGCATCAGCGTCGTGATGCCGTAGCTGGTGATTGAATAACCGATCTCCGCCAGGTCTGCGGGCGGCAGCACCGGCGTGACCCCGCCCTCGATCATGTTGGCGAGCTGGGGCACCGGCAGTTCCTCGCAGATGCGGCGCATGTCCTCGATGCTTGTCGGCGCCTCAACGAACAGCGCGTCCGCGCCGGCCTTCATGTAACGCTCGCCGCGCCGGAGCGCCTCGTCGATGCCGTCGGTCGCAATCGCATCGGTGCGCGCGATGATGAACGTGTCCGGATCGACCCGCTCCCCGGCGCACGCACGCAGCTTCGCCTCCATCTCGTCTGCCGGGACGATGCGCTTGCCCGCCATGTGGCCGCAACGCTTCGGCGCCAGCTGGTCCTCGATGAAGACGGCCTGCGCCCCCAGCCGTTCGTAATGGTTGAGCGTGTAGACCGCATTCTTGACGTCACCGTAACCGGTGTCGATATCGACCAGACATGGCAGGTCCGTCACCGCGAGGATGTCGCGCACGCCGGCCGAGATTTCTCCGAGCCCGAGCAGGCCAATATCGGGAACGCCATAGCGCGCGCCGACAATCTGGAAGCCGCCGATCATGAACGCATCGAAGCCGGTCTGCTCGATGATCCGCGCCGTCAACGCATCGTGCGCGCCGGGCGTCACGAGGGGTGCCTTCTCGGCGGCGAGCTGACGAAAGGTCTTTGCGTCATTATTGCGGGCGGTCCTGCGAGTGGTCATGGGTTCCTCCGGGGATGATGGGGCGACTGTCGACGGGCAAGCGCAGCACAGCGCCCACACATCACGCAAGCTTGAGCACTGCCGGCACAATGCGGGGAATAGCGCGCCCGCCCCGGTGTTTGCGTTGTTGTGATGAGATACGAGCGCGACGGGCGCATCACGCGCCGGACCACTTCGTGGCCTGCCACCCGAAGCCGAAGGCGTAGGGTGGCGGAGGGAGAGGGATTCGAACCCTCGAAACGGTTGCCCGTTTACACGCTTTCCAAGCGTGCGCCTTCAGCCACTCGGCCACCCCTCCGCACTGGGGCCACTGGATAGCCGACCCGACCCACGCTGGCAACCACCGAGCGTTTTCGCAAAATTGAACCGGAGTAAACCTTGTGTCCGACTCCCCGACTGCGGTTAATTATCGAGCAAAGCCTAAGCAAGAAAAACGGAAACGCGGGGCCCGATGGGCCATGATTGTTGGCCGAATCATAGGCTGGATCTTCCTGATCGCTGCGCTGGCGGTGCTGGTGCGCGACGTCCTTGCGTCGATCGACGCCGGCGCCATCACGCTTATCGCCGCCGGCGAACTCTGGTTCCACCTGCATCAGACAAGCCTGCAGGTCGCGGAACCGGCCATCGCGCGCCATGTGCCGATCATCGGCCCGTGGCTGTGGCACCCGGTGATCTCCACCCTGCTGACCTGGCCCGCCCTCTTCGTCTTCGCCGTGCCGGGCCTGCTCCTGTCCTGGCTGTTCCGGCCGCGGCGGCGCAAGACCGGGATGTTCAAGAGCTAGCGGCCCCAATCCTCGTCATGCCCGCGAAGGCGGGCATCCATCAACACCGTGCGCAACAGGGCAACCGCCAATGGTTATGGGTTCCCGCCTGCGCGGGAACGACGACTGAGGCAAATGCCTACTCGTCGCCCATGCGCAGCGCTTCGATGAAGGCCGACTGGGGAATCTCGACATTCCCGTACTGGCGCATCTTCTTCTTGCCCGCCTTCTGCTTCTCCAGGAGCTTGCGCTTGCGCGTGATGTCGCCGCCGTAGCATTTCGACGTCACGTCCTTGCGCATGGCGCCCACCGTCTCGCGGGCGATGACCTTGCCGCCGATCGCCGCCTGGAGCGCGACCTTGAAGAGCTGGCGCGGCACCAGGTCCTTGAGCCGGGTGCACAGATGCCGACCGCGTGATTCCGCCTGGTCCCGGTGGACCACCATCGACAATGCGTCGACCATCTCGCCGTTCACGAGGATATCCACCTTCACCAGGTTCCCGTCGCGGTAGCCCTCGAGCTCGTAGTCGAAGCTCGCATAGCCGCGGCTGATCGACTTGAGCCGGTCGTAGAAGTCGAACACGACCTCGTTGAGCGGCAGCCGATAGACGGCCATCGCCCGCCCGCCGACATAGGTGAGTTCGACCTGCTCCCCGCGCCGCTCGGTGCACAGCTGCAGGACCGCACCGAGATACTCGTCCGGCACCATGATCGACGCCTTGATCCAGGGCTCCGCGATCGTCTCGATGCGCGTCACCTCAGGATAGTCGGACGGGTTGTGGAGCTCGATCTCCTCCCCGTCCGTGAGCGTGATGTGATAGACGACCGAAGGCGCGGTCGCGATGATCTCGAGATCGAATTCGCGCTCGAGCCGCTGCTGGATGATCTCCATGTGCAGGAGACCAAGGAAGCCGCAGCGGAAGCCCATGCCCAGCGCCGCCGAACTCTCCGCCTCGTATTCGAAGCTGGCGTCGTTCAGGTGCAGGCGCCCGAGCGCCTCGCGCAGATCCTCATACTCCGCCGAGTCCGCCGGGTAGAGCGAAGAGAAGACCACCGGCACCGACGGCTTGAAGCCCGGTAGCGGTTCGGCCGCGGGCTTGCGGTCGTCGGTGATGGTGTCGCCCACGTTGCAGTCGGCGACGGTCTTGATCTGGGCCGTGATGAAGCCGATCTCGCCGGGGCCCAGAGCGTCGATCTCGGTCCGCGCCGGCGTGAACACGCCCACCCGGTCCACCGGATAGGTCCGGCCGTTCGACATCATCCGGATCTTCTGGCCCTTCTTCAGGCTCCCGTGCTTCACGCGCACCAACGCGACGACGCCGAGATAGGGGTCGTACCAGCTGTCGACGAGCAGTGCCTGCAGGTCGGCCTCGGCATCGCCCTCGGGCGGCGGCATCTGGGTGACGATGGCCTCGAGTACATCGCCGATCCCGAGCCCTGTTTTGGCCGAAATCTCCAGCGCCTCGGACGCGTCGAGGCCGATCACGTCCTCGATCTGGGTGCGGATGCGGTCGGGCTCGGCCGCCGGCAGGTCGACCTTGTTGAGGACCGGTACGAGTTCCAGATCGGCGTCGATCGCCAGATAGGCGTTCGCCAGCGTCTGGGCCTCGACGCCCTGGCTGGCGTCGACAACCAGGAGCGCGCCTTCGCACGCGGCGAGCGAGCGGGACACCTCGTAGGAGAAGTCCACATGCCCGGGCGTGTCCATCAGGTTCAGGTGATAGGTCTCGCCGTCCTTCGCCGTATAGACCAGGCGCACGGTCTGGGCCTTGATGGTGATGCCGCGCTCGCGCTCGAGCTCCATGTTGTCGAGCACCTGCTCCTGCATCTCGCGCTCGGTGAGCCCGCCGCACTCCTGGATCAGCCGGTCGGCCAGGGTCGACTTCCCATGGTCGATATGGGCGACGATCGAGAAGTTGCGGATATGTGAGAGATCGGTCATCGAGGGTCGGGTCAAGGCAGAAACAAATGGGGAACTTTGGCTGTCACAATCTGTCGGCTACGGTCTGTGAAACATGTGGGTAACTGTCATATTGACGATGACAGACCCATTACGGGTTCTCTCCGCGACCGGAGAAGAAACGCCGCATCAAACATATTTACTATTTTATTCAACGTATTAGTCACTTTATCAACGTTATCCACCGGCCAGTAACATTTGCCCGCGGGCATTGTCACCGCACTGTCATTTCATCCACAGGCACATGTGGACATAAAGCACGGACCAATTCGATTCTGCTTGCCCGACTGGCTATCCGCGCAGGCTGCCGCCCGTCGCCTTCTCGACCGCAGCGACGATCTTCGCGGCGATGGCGTCGATCTCTTCGTCGGTCAGGGTCGCCTCGACCGGTTGCAGGGTGACCTGGATCGCGAGCGACTTCTTGCCGTCCTCGATATTCTTGCCCTCGTAGACATCGAAGAGTTCGACACCGGAAATCAGCTCGCGCTCGGCACCGCGCGCGGCGCGGATGAGGTTGCCCGCCTCGATATCGCTGTCGACCAGGAAGGCGAAGTCACGCCGCACGGGCTGTAGCGCCGAGAGGTGCAGCGGCGGGCGTGCCGCCGACTTGTCCTTGCGATCCGGCAACGCGTCGAGAAACACTTCGAAGCCGATGGCGGGGCCGCGCACATCGAGCTTGCGCAGCACGCCGGGGTGAATCTCGCCGAACCATGCCAGAACGTTCTTGCCCAAGCGGAGCCCGCCCGACCGGCCCGGGTGGTACCAGGCCGGCGCATCGCGGCTCACCTGCAGGTTCGCAGTCGGTGCACCGGCGGCGTCGAGCGCGGCAAGCGCGTCGGCCTTTGCGTCGAGCGCGTCGGCAGCACGTGCCGACCCGGACCAGTGGGACGGATGGGCATTGCCGTGGCGTACACCCGCGGCGACCAGAAGCTGTCCGTCAGGCGACGCGTCGCGGTAGGCGGGTCCGAGCTCGAACAGGCCCAGGTCGGCGAAGCCACGGTCCGCGTTGCGGCCGGCGGCCAGCAGCAGGTTGCCCAGGATAGACGGGCGCATCGCGTCGAGCTCGCTCGAGATCGGGTTCGCCAGCATCAGCGCGTCCATGGAGACCGCATCGTCGGCGAAGAGCTCGGCATGGGCGCGCCCCATGAAGGACCAGGTCACCGCCTCGTCGAGGCCCTGTGCGGCGAGCGCCCGGCGGACCCGGCTGGTGCGCAGCTGGGTCGGCGTGATCGCCGCCGTCGGCAGCGCGGTGTTTCTGTCGAGCGAGACCGGCGCGATCTCGTCGAAGCCGTGGATGCGGGTGATCTCCTCGACCAGGTCCGGCTCGCCATGGACGTCCGGACGCCAGGGCGGCACGGCGGCCGTGATCGTGTCGCCATCGCGCGCAGTCTCGAAGCCGAGGCCTTCCAGAATCTCGACCTGGCGGTCGGCGGAAATCTCGACCCCGCCCAGGGTTGCCACCCGATCGGCGCGCAGATCTATGGAGCGCGGCCAGTCGGGCATGGTGCCGGCACGAACGGGTGCGCTGACCTCGCCGCCACAGAGTTCGAGGATCATCCGGGCCGCGACATCCGCACCCCACTCGGCGGATTCGGGGTCGAGGCCGCGCTCGAAGCGGTAGCGCGCGTCGGATTCGATCGCCAGCTTGCGTCCGGTCGTCGCGACCGAGACCGGGTCGAACAGCGCGACCTCGAGGAACACGTCGGTCGTGTCCTCCGTGCAGCTGGAATCGAGCCCGCCCATGACGCCCGCCAGGGCCTCGGCCTTGTCGCCGTCGCCGATGACGGTCATCTCGGCGTCGAGGGTGTATTCGCGCTCGACGAGGGCCATGAACTCCTCGCCCTCACGCGCCCGGCGCATGGTCAGCGTGTCGGAGCGAAGCTTCGCTGCGTCGAACACGTGGAGCGGCCGGCCGAGATCGATCGACACATAGTTGGTGACATCAACCAGCGCCGAGATCGGTCGCAGGCCAATGGCGCGCAACCGGTCCTGCATCCAGGCGGGAGACGGCCGGTTGGTGACGCCGCGGAAGTGACGGCCGACCACATAGTCGCAGGCGTTGCCGTCGTCGGCGATCGCCCAGGCGACCGGGCTGTCGTAGGCGCCCTCGACCGGGGCGGCGATGTCGAATGGCTTGAGGTTGCCGAGCCCGGCGGCGGCGAGGTCGCGGGCGATACCGCGCACGCCCGTGCAGTCGGGCCGGTTCGGCGTGAGCTCGATGTCGATCACCGGATCGTCGAGCCCGAGCACGCCCGCGAAAGGTTCGCCCACCGGTGCATCGTCCGGCAGCTCGATGATCCCGTCATGCTCGTCCGACAGGCCCATCTCGCGTTCGGAGACGAGCATGCCGTTGGACTCGACGCCACGGATCTTGGTTTTCTTGAGTTCGATATCGATGCCGGGGACATAGGTGCCCGCGGCGGCGAACACACCCTTCATGCCCGCGCGCGCGTTGGGTGCGCCGCAAACGACCTGGACCTGTCCCTCGCCCGTATCGACGGTGCAGACCCGCAGGCGGTCGGCGTCGGGATGCTGCTCGGCAGCGATGACATGGGCGACCCTGAACGGCGCCAGCTTCGCGCCGGGATCGACGACCGTATCCACTTCCAGCCCGATCCGGATCAGCGTCTCGACGATCGTATCGAGGGACGCGTCGGTTTCGAGGTGGTCCTTGAGCCAGGAAAGCGTGAATTTCATCGCACGCCCCCTAGAGCCCGCGGACCATGGACGGCACGGCAAGCGGCACGAAGCCGTAATGCCTGAGCCAGCGCATGTCGGCGTCGAAGAAGGTGCGAAGATCGGGGATGCCGTATTTCAGCATGGCGATCCGGTCGATCCCCATGCCGAAGGCGAACCCCTGATACCTGCTCGAGTCGATGCCGCCATACTCCAGAACCTTGGGGTGAACCATGCCCGACCCCATGATCTCGAGCCAGTTGTCCGCGCCCTCGCCGAAGTTGCCGATCCGCAGCTCGCCACCCTCACGCGAGCAGCCGATATCGACCTCCATCGACGGCTCGGTGAACGGGAAATGGCTCGGCCGGAAACGCACCGGCAGGTCGGGCACGTCGAAGAAGGCCCGGCAGAAATCGATGATGCAGCCCTTGAGATGACCCATATGGGTTGTCTCGTCGATCACCAACGCCTCGACCTGATGGAACATGGGCGTGTGGGTGGCGTCGGAATCGCTGCGGTAGGTCCGACCCGGCGCGATCACCCGGATCGGCGGTTGCGCCGTCTCCATGGTGCGGATCTGCACCGGTGAGGTGTGGGTGCGCAGGACCGGCTGCGCGGCGCCATCGGCCGCCTCCAGATAGAAGGTGTCGTGCATCTGACGGGCCGGATGCTCGGGCGGGATGTTCAGCGCCGTGAAGTTGTGGAAGTCGTCCTCGATGTCCGGCCCCTCGGCGACGGTGAACCCCATCTCGCCGAAGATCGCGATGCACTCCTCGGTCACCTGGCTCACCGGATGCAGATGACCGTCGGGGCGCGGACGCGGCGGCAGGGTCACATCCACCGTCTCATGGGCGAGCCGCGCCTCGAGCGCGGCAGCGTCGAGGTCGGCCTGGCGTGCGGCAATCGCGTCCTGGACCGCGTCCTTGACCCGGTTCAGCGCCTGACCCGCCTCCTTGCGGGCCTCACCGTCGAGCTGGCCGAGGCCCTTCATCTGCTCGGTGATGCGCCCCTTCTTGCCGAGCGCCGACACGCGCACGGCCTCGAGTGCGTCGAGGCTGTCCGCCGCCGCCACCTCTTCGAGAAGTGATGCTTGCAGCTCGGTGACTTCGGTCATGGCGTTCCCGCTTGCCGGGCGATCCCCCGGCTCAGGCGGATGCGTTGAGGGCGTTCTGCGCCTGCTCGACCAGATCCTTGAAGGCGTCGGGCTCACGCACCGCCAGGTCGGCGAGGACCTTGCGGTCGAGCTCAATGCCCGCCTGCTTCATGCCGGCCATGAACTGCGAGTAGGTCAGCCCATGCTCGCGGGCGCCCGCATTGATGCGCTGGATCCACAGCGAGCGGAAGTTCCGCTTCTTCACCCGGCGATCGCGATAGGCGTATTGCAGGCCTTTCTCGACCCGCTCCTTGGCGACGCGATAGACCTTGGAATTGCGACCCCGATAACCCTTGGCGGCCTTCAGGACCTTCTTGCGGCGCGCGTTGCGCTGCACGGTGCTCTTTGCGCGTGACATGAGCTAGCCCCTCTTCGCATAGGGCATCATCGGTCGGAGGATTTGCTCATCCGCCTTGGCGATGTTGCCGATCTTGCGCGCCTTGCGCTTCATGGACTGGGAGCGCTTTCGCATGCCGTGTCGCATGCCCGAAGGCTTCATTCGGATCTTGCCGGAGGCCGAGACGCGGAATCGCTTCTTGACCGACGACTTGGTCTTCATCTTGGGCATTTTGTCCTCGCTTTGCTTAGCGTGATTCGCTCGACGGCTGGGCTGCCCCGGGCGTTAAGATCGCCCTGCCGCACCGTCGCTATTCGGAATGCGCGGGGTTATAGCCGTGCGGACCCGGACTGACAAGGCCCCAGCGCACCCGCGGAACACCGCAAGATCATTGCCATGGCCGTCCTTCCCCTCTAGCGTCGCCCGCCAACGATAACTGGTTTTTTGGGGAAACATCATGGACCTGGGACTCAAGGGCAAGACCGCCATCGTGACGGGCGCCAGCAAGGGAATCGGCAAGGCCATCGCGGAAGCCCTCGCCGCCGAGGGATGCAACCTGCATCTCGTCTCGCGCACCGAGGCCGACCTGAACGCCGTGCGGGACGACGTCACGAGCCGGTTTGGCATCGAGGCACGCGTGCACGCCCTGGACCTGTCCAAATCCGCTGCCGTGCAGGCGCTGGCGGATGCCGCGGGGGATTCGGACATCCTGATCAACAATGCCGGCGCCATCCCGGGCGGCGACCTGTCGAAGCTCGACGACGATGCGATCAAGGACGGCTGGCAGCTCAAGGTGTTCGGCACCGTCGGCCTGGTCCGCCATTTCTATCCGCGCATGTGCGAGCGCGGCGATGGCGTGATCGTCAATGTGATCGGCATGGCTGGCGAACGAGGGCGCCCCGCATACATCGCCGGCTCCATGGGCAACGCAGCCCTGATGCAGATGACCCGCGCCATCGGCGCCGAGAGCCTGGATCATGGTGTGCGTGTGCTGGGCGTCAACCCGGGCCCGACCCAGACCGAGCGCTTCCAGCTCCTCGCGCGCGCGAATGCGGAAAAGAAGTTCGGCGATCCGGACCGGTGGCCCGAGACCATGGGCAACCTGCCGGGCGGGCGCGGCGGCCTGCCGGAGGAGCTCGCATCCGTCACCGTGTTCATGGCGAGCCCACAGGCCTCATGGGTCTCGGGCACGGTGATCATGGTCGATGGCGGCCAGCATTCGCGGCCACCGGCCTGATCCGCACCGCAACCCGACATCTGCCAACCCGCACACAGGAAGCACCATGGACCTCGAACTGACCGGAAAAAGCGCAATCGTCACGGGTGCGAGCAAGGGCATCGGCCGCGCCGTCGCGGAAGTCCTCGCCGAGGAAGGCTGCTCGCTGCACCTGGTCTCCCGCACCGAGGCAGATCTCAATGCCGTGCGCGACGACCTGAATGCACGCTTCGGTGCGCAAGCCACGGTGCATGCCCTCGACCTGTCCGACGAGGCATCCGTCGCCAGCCTGGTCGCGGCCGTCGGCGACGCCGACATCCTGGTCAACAACGCCGGTGCCATTCCCGCCGGCAATCTCTCGCGCCTCGACAATCAGGCCATCAAGAACGCCTGGGACCTGAAGGTGTTCGGCTTCGTCGGCCTGATCCGGGAAATCTATCCGCGGATGTGCGAACGCGGGTCCGGGGTCATCGTCAACGTGATCGGCATGGCCGGCGAACGCCCCCGCGCCGCCTACATCGCCGGCTCCATGGGCAACGCGGCGCTGATGCAGATGACTCGTGCGCTCGGCGCCGAGAGCCTCGACCACGGCGTCCGGGTCGTCGGCATCAACCCGGGTCCGATCGAGACCGACCGGCTTGTCAGCCAGGCCAAGATCAATGCCGACATGGAGTTCGGTGACGAGAGCCGGTGGCGCGAGACCCACAAGTCGCTGCCGGGCGGACGGGCGGGCCGCCCCGAGGAGATGGGATGGCTCGCCGCCTATCTCGCCAGTGACCGGGCTTCTTGGATCAGCGGCACCGTGATCATGGCCGACGGCGGCCAACACTCGCTCTCGGCGCGGGCGTAGCCGCAACGCTGCGCCGACCTGTTCCGGCGCGGCCATGGCGTGAGCGCAGGACCCGGCTCGATCCCGGTTTCCGATTGCCGAGGGACCGAGACGCACGGATCACGTCCGCGCATGAAAAAGCCCCGGGCGGAAACACCCGGGGCCCTTCGCATTCGGTTTCGCCATTCGCCGTCTAGCGCGGTGAGATCACCATCACCATCTGACGGCCTTCCATCTTCGGCATCTGCTCGACCTTGGCGATCTCGTCGAGCTCGGTGCGGACCCTCTCCAGCACCTGGGCACCCAGGTCCTGATGGGCCATCTCGCGGCCGCGGAAGCGCAGCGTCACTTTCACCTTGTCACCGTCGTCAATGAACCGGCGGGCGTTGCGCATCTTCACGTCGTAATCATGGGTGTCGATGTTCGGGCGAAGCTTGATCTCCTTGACGTCGATCGTCTTCTGCTTCTTCCGCGCCTCGTTACGCTTCTTCTGCTCCTGATATTTGAGCTTCCCGTAATCAATGATCTTGCAAACCGGCGGTTCGGCGTTCGGTGACACCTCCACCAGGTCGAGCCCGACATCCATCGCGCGCTGCAGCGCACTGGCGGTGTCCACAACCCCGACCTGCTCGCCATTCTCATCGACGAGGCGCACCTGAGAGACATCGATATCCTCGTTGGTGCGCGGTCCATCCTTCTTCGGGGGGCTCTGATCTACTGGTCGTCTAGCGATTACTAATCTCCATTCGATGTTGTTTTCCTGTCGCCGGCAGCTCTAGACAGCGTGTTTCGCCGCCGGGCTTTCGGCCTCGGCGCTTAGTTTGCCGACCGCGTCGGCCAACGCAAGCACTTCCTGATCCTTCGAACCGAGCCGGCGCACCGCGACCGTGCCCTCCTCGGCCTCGCGCCGGCCCACCACGAGGATCGCCGGCACATGGGCGTGGCTGTGCTCGCGCACCTTGTAGTTGATCTTCTCGTTGCGCAGATCGGCCTCGACACGCAGTCCCGCAGCACGGCAAGCGGCCGCCACTTCTTCCGCATAGTCGTTCGCATCGCTCGTGATCGTCGCGACCACCGCCTGCACCGGCGCGAGCCAGAGCGGGAAGCGGCCCGCATAGTTCTCGATCAGGATGCCGAGGAAGCGCTCGAAGGAGCCGAGGATCGCCCGGTGCAGCATGACCGGCCGCGCCTTTTCGCCGCTCTCGTCGATGAAGCTCGCATCGAGACGCTCGGGCAGGACGAAATCAACCTGCAGCGTGCCGCATTGCCAGTCGCGGCCGATCGCGTCGCGCAGCACGAATTCGAGCTTCGGCCCGTAGAACGCGCCCTCGCCCGGGTTGAGCGTGAAGTCGAGACCGGCTGCCTTCGTCGCATCCATCAACGCGGCTTCGGCGCGATCCCAGGTCGCGTCGTCGCCCGCGCGCACCTCGGGCCGGTCGGAGAACTTCACCGCGACCTCCTCGAAGCCGAAATCGCGATAGACCGACTGCAGGAGTTCACAGAAGGACTTCGTCTCCTCGACGATCTGGTCTTCCGTACAGAAGATGTGCGCATCGTCTTGCGTGAAGGCGCGCACGCGCATGATTCCGTGCAGCGCGCCCGACGGCTCGTAGCGGTGGCACGAGCCGAACTCGGCCATGCGCAGCGGCAGGTCGCGGTAGCTCTTCATGCCGGAGTTCGAGAAGATCTGCACGTGACACGGGCAGTTCATCGGCTTCAGCGCCAGCATCCGGTTGGACTGGGTCGACGGCGCCTCATGGTCATGATCATGGCCGTGGGCGGCCGGATCGCTCTCGTCCACCTCGGCGATGAACATGTGCTCGCGGAACTTCTCCCAGTGGCCGGAACGCTCCCACAGCGCCCGGTCGACCAGCTGGGGCGTTTTCACTTCCGTGTAACCGGCCCCGTCGAGACGTACGCGCATGTAGTCCTCGCATGTCCGGTAGAGCGTCCAGCCCTTCGGATGCCAGAAGACGGAGCCGACCGCCTCCTCCTGGATGTGGAACAGGTCCATCTCGCGGCCGATCCGGCGATGATCGCGCTTCTCGGCCTCCTCGAGCATCGTCAGGTAGGCCTTGAGCTCCTTCGGGTCGCGCCAGGCCGTACCGTAGATGCGCTGGAGCTGGTCGTTTGACGCATCGCCACGCCAGTAGGCGCCGGCCAGCTTCATCAGCTTGAAGGCCTTCGGCAGCCGGCCCGTCGAGGGCAGGTGCGGGCCGCGGCACAGGTCGATCCAGTCGCCCTGGCGGTACATCGTGATGTCCTCGCCGTCGGGCAGCTCGCCGACCCACTCGGCCTTGAACGTCTCGCCCTCCTTTTCGAAGAACGCGCGCACGTCGTCGCGGGACCAGACCTCGCGGACGATCTCCTCGTCGCGGCCGACGATCTCTTCCATCTTCTTTTCGATAGCCTCGAAGTCGTCCGACGAGAAGGGCTCGGCCCGATGGAAGTCGTAATAGAAGCCGTCGTCCGTGGCGGGCCCGAACGTGATCTGGGTGCCGGGGAACAGCTCCTGCACCGCCTCGGCCAGGACATGGGCCGCGTCGTGGCGGATCAACTCGAGCGCATCCTCGTCCTTGATGGTGACGATCGCGACTTCGGCGTCGGCTTCGATGGCGCGCGAGAGATCGCGCACCTCGCCATCGACCTTCACAGCGAGCGCGGCCTTCGAGAGACCAGGGCCGATGTCGGCCGCGAGCTCGGCGCCGGTCACCGCGCCGTCAAACGCGCGCGTGCTCCCGTCGGGCAGCGTGATCGTGACCTGTTTCGCGGGGTCTGCCATGTCGGTTCCGTTGCTTCCAGATTCCAAACGCCCGGATCATCGAACCGGGCGCGCCTGCGGGATTTAATCCAGCTTGAGCGCCGCTTCAACCTCATCGACCGAAAGATCGGTCAGCATGTCGCGCCGGAGGATCGTCACATCGGGGCCCTTCTGGGCGCACAGTGCCGGATCCGAAGCGTAGGAGTAGAGCGCCACGGACGGGCATCCGGCCGTCGCGATCACATGCATCGGGCCCGTGTCGTTGCCCACGGCGCCGGATGCACCGCGCGCCAGCGCCACAATCTCGGCGAAGCTCGTGTCGGAGGTCAGGTCCACCGCCTCGGGGCAGAAGGATGCGACGGTGCCGTTCGCGTGGGCGTCAGCGCCGGCACCGATCATCACCGGCGTGACGCCCCGGGCCGCCAGGCGCCGGGCCAGCTCGGTGTAGGATCCGACGGGCCAGCGCTTCTCCGGCCGGTGGGCCGAGCCGCCCGGCACGAGCAGCACGTAGGGGTCGTCAATACCGTAACGCCCGGTGTCAGCCGTGACCCAGTCGAGGGACGGCGCCGGCACGTCGACGATGCCCGCAACGGAGAGCTGATCGGCCTGGCGATCAATCGTATGCATGTTGTCACGGTCGCGATTGCGGTGGCGGAGCGCCGCGCCGAGCGCGATCCCCGACCATTCGGGCCGGCGCCCCGGCGCCATCAGGTGGTAGTAGAGGCTCGAGCGGTCGGACGTCTGCAAGTCGTAGGCCCGGTCGAACCGCCCGCCCCGCAGCCGCGACCGCAACCGGCACCAGCCGGGCAGATCCCGCCAGCGTGGCCGCTCGTCGCTCCACACCGCGTCGAACCAGTCCGACCTGCCGAGAAAGTCGTGAAAAGCCGGTGCCGTCAGCAGCGTGATGTGCGCGTCCGGGTGGTGGGCGCGGATCGCGGCAAACGGCCCCGTCGCCTGCACCACGTCACCCAGTGCGCCGAGCTTGATCACGAGGACGCGTTCCACGCTCAAGCCCCCCGCGTCTCGAAGAGGGCCGCATAGATCCGCAGGGTCGCGGCGCACATCCCGGCCTTGGAGAAGTTCGCGCGCACATGCTCAGCCGCCCGCAGCGCCAGCGTCTCGCGCCGGTCCGCATCGAGGGCCAGTGCAGTCTCGAGGGCATCGGCGAACCCGTCCGGGTCGCCGGGCCCGAAGAGCCATCCGGTCTCCCCGTCGATCACCTGCTCGGTCGCGCCGCCATGGTCCGCGACGACCACGGGACGGCCCATGCCCTGCGCCTCGGCAATGACACGTCCGAAGGCCTCCGGATCGGTCGAAGCCGAGACGACGACGTCCGACAGCATGTAGGCGGCGGGCATGTCGTCACAGTGGCCGACAATCTGGACATTGCCGCCGAGGCCCTTCTCGGCGATCTGCGCTTCGAGTTCGCGGCGATAGCCCTCGCGGCCCTGGTCCGAGCCGACGAGAAGCCCGGTCACCCGGAATCCGTCGTCCCCGATTCGCGCCCGGAGCCGGGCGAGCGCCTCGATAAACAGGAGCTGGCCCTTCCAGCGGGTGAGGCGTCCCGGCAGCATCACCACCGCGTTGCCATCGTCGAGCCGCCAGCGGTTCGCCAGGTCTACCATCCGGTTGGGATTGAACCCCTCGGCGTCGAAGCGCGCGGTGTCGATACCGCGCGGCACCGTCCGGATGCGGTCCTCGGGAACGTCGTAATGCGCCTTGATATGCGCCGTGATGAACTGGGAGTTCGCGATCACGATGTCGCCGTCGGCCATGACCGCGTTGTAGCGCTTCTTGAGCGCGCCCAGACTGCCGGTGCCGAAATTGTAGGTGCCGTGAAAGGTCGTGACGAAGGGCAGGCCCGCGGCGCGGGCCGCCGCCCGCGCGCTCCAGGCCGGGGCCCGGGACCGGGCATGGACGAGCTCGACCCCCTCGGCCGCGATCAGCTCGGACAGCCGCGCGATGTTGCGCCGGATGACCAGCGGGTTCTTCGATGCGAGCGGCAGCTCGATATGGCGCGCCCCGCGGCGCTCCAGCTCCACCACCTGGCGGCCGCCCGCTGACGCGACGATCGCCGTCTTGCCGGCCAGCACCAGCGCCTCCGCCACGTCGATCGCGCTGCGCTCGACCCCGCCCCCGCCGACGTCGAGGGACGGCAGCACCTGCAGGACCACGGGCAACCGGGCAGCCGTGGCGCGCGCAGCCGCGTCGCTCGCCGCGTCCGGTTCCGGGGTGCTAGTCTCGGGAGCGTCGTTCATCCGCCAGGCACTTGTTCCGATGGTTTCCGCCGACATCCAGATTATCGATGCCGCTGACGGTACCGGCCTCGCATATTGTGCGTCGCCGGTGCAAGCATCAGGCGCGGAAACAAGGCCCGGACCGCTACCAGGAATCGTCTTTCTCGGCGGCTTCATGTCGGACATGACCGGGCAGAAGGCGATCACCCTCGAAGCCTGGGCACGCGCGCAGGGCCACCCCTTCCTGCGGCTCGACTATTCCGGGCATGGTGCTTCGGGTGGCGCCTTCCGCGACGGCACCATCGGGCGGTGGCGCGACGACGCGCTCACGGTCATCCGCCATGCCGCGGGCACCGTGCCGGGCCTCGGAGAGAACCTGATCCTGGTTGGCTCCTCCATGGGCGGCTGGATCGCCACCCTCGTGGCGCGAACATTGAACGAAGACGACGCCGGGCCACAGGTGGCCGGACTGGTTACCATCGCGGCGGCGGCCGATTTCACCGAGGACCTCCTGCCCGCGCGGCTCGGACCGGACGCGCTGGCGCAGATCGAGACGACCGGCGTTTTCGAGGCGCCGTCGGACTATTCCGAATCGCCCTACACGATCACCCGGGAACTCCTCGCCGAGGGCCGCGAGCATCTGGTGCTGCGCGAATCGCTCGCGCTCGACATCCCGGCTCGCCTGATCCACGGCACCGCGGACCCGGACGTGCCCTGGACCCAGTCACGGAAACTCATGGACGCGCTCACGTCGGGCGATGTCGAACTCATCCTGGTCAAGGACGGCGACCATCGGCTGTCGGAGCCGCACGATCTGGACCGGCTGATCGGGGTCGTCGCGAAACTTTGCGATCAGGTTTCGGCGAGCAGCGCCGCCAGCCCGGCGCGGTAGTCAGGATAGGCGAGGCTTACACCCAGTTCATTCTTGATCCGGTCGTTTGAGACCCGCTTCGATTCGGCATAGAAGCTGCGCCCCATCTCCGACAGCTCGGCCTTTTCGAACGGGATCCCCGGCGGCGGCTCGACCCCGAGCAACGCACATGCATGGGTCACCACGTCCTGGGGCGGCGCGGGGTCGTCATCGCAGACATTGTAGGCAGCACCCGGGTTGGGCCGGGCGATCGACGCCTCGAGGACCGTCGCGATGTCCGCCACGTGAATTCGGCTGAAGACCTGGCCTTTCTTGATCACGCGCCGCGCCGTGCCTGCCCGCACCGTCTCCAGCGCGTTCCGGCCGGGGCCGTAGATCCCGGCAAGGCGGAACAGATGTATGGGCAACCCCGCATCGCGCCAGAGCCGACACCAGTCCGCCTCGGCTTCCACACGGCGGCGGCCGCGCGTTGTCGCCGGGACGAGTTCGGACCCTTCATCGACCCAGCCGCCCGCCCGGTCTCCATAGACGCCGGTGGTCGAGAGGTAGCCCGCCCACGCGATATGTCCCGCATGAGCCGCGATGTCGTCGCCGTGCAGGCGCAGGACCGGATCTCCCTCCGCGCCCGGCGGCACCGAAAGAAGCAGGTGGCTGGCACCCGCGAGCGCAGCTTCGATGTCCGGCATTGGCGCCGTCCCGTCGAAATGGAACGCCTCGATGCCCGATGCCCGGAGCTCCTCGCGTTTGGAATCGCTGCGCACCGTCGCGCGAACCGTCCAACCGGCAGACATGAGACGGTCCGCCAACACCCGGGCGCTATACCCCAGGCCGAACACGAGTAGAGTCTGTGACATGAAGCGGACCCCGCAGACCGGTCACGCGAACCCGCGTTCGCGTTTTGCACCGGCCGCGCCGCGCTGCTAGACCGGAGCGACAGAATAGGAGGCTGCGCGTTGCGCCGTCCATTGTTGGAAGTCACCGCCGCGTTTCTCGCGTTCGGCCTGCTCCTCGCGGGGCCCGGCACCCGGCCCGCAGGGGCCCAGGCGAACTATGCCGAGATGCCGGCGGGCGAGGCTTATCAGACCTGCCTGCAAGAGGCGCAGCGGGATCCGGACAACGGGTTCGAGGCCGCGATCGCGTGGCGCGACGAAGGCGGTGGCCCGGCGGCACGCCATTGCGTGGCCCTCGCCCTCTTCGGCCTCGGGCAGTTCGCCGAGTCCGCGACGCGCCTCGAGGCGCTGGCCGCCGACATCCCCTCGGCTTCCAACCGCGAACAGTCCGCGATCCTCGGCCAGGCCGGCAGCGTCTGGCTGCACGCCGGCGACCTCACGCGTGCCCACACGGTGCTGACCCAGGCTCTCGCTTTCGATTCTCGCGACCCCGAAATCTGGATCGACCGGGGCGACGCACTCGCTCGCGGCGGGGAGTACTGGGACGCGATCGACGATTTCTCGGAGGCGCTCGACCGCGACGCCCGCCGGCTAGACGCGCTCATCTTCCGTGCCGCCGCGTACCGCCTGATCGAGGTCCCGGACCTGGCGCGCGACGACATCGCGCGTGCCCTGGAAATCTCTCCGGACAACCCCGACGCGCTCATGGAACTCGGCGCCGTTCAGGCGGATGTTGGCGACTTCGACGGGGCCCGGGCGACCTGGCTCAAGCTGCTGTCGATCGCCCCCGGCTCCCGCCCGGCCGCGGCCGCCCGGGCGGCACTCCAGCAGATGGATGTGAAGATCGAGGAGTAGCGTCCGGCCAGGGCGTCTCAGAAATCAGGATTGGCGTAGTGCTTGGGCGGCGGGATCCCGGGGATGTGGTCCGCGAGGATGGGCCGCATGCTCGGCCGCGACTTGATTCGCGCGTACCAGCTCTTGGCCTCGGGATAGTCTTCCCACGGCACATCACCGACATAATCGACGCAGGAGAGTTGGGCGGCGGCACAGATATCGGCGAGCGTGAAATCCGGTCCTGCGAGCCAGTTCCGGCGCTCGATCAGGTACTCGATATAGGCGAGGTGGACGCCGATGTTGGCATGACCCGCACGGATCGCCGACGATGACGGCGCGCCCAGGCCGAGGAAGCGCTTGTTGATCTTCTCGTCGACCAGGTTCGCGGTGACCTCGCGCTGGAACTTCTGATCGAACCAGGCCGCGAGCCGCCGCGCCTCCGCCCGGGCATCGGGATCGGACCCGAGCAAACCCGGTTCGGGGCAGGTTTCTTCCAGATACTCGCTGATGACCGCGGAATCGGACAGCACCAGCGGGCCGCCCTCCTCGCCGTTCGCCACGAGAAGCACCGGAACCTCCCCGGCGGGGTTCAGCGCCAGGAACTCGTCGCGCCGTTCCCAGACCTTTTCGATCTCGAGTTCGAAGGGAAGCTTCTTCTCCGCGAGCACGATCCGCACCTTGCGCGCGAAGGGACAGAGCCAGAGATGGTACAGCGTCCGCATGACGGCGCAGCCTAGACGAGACGCGCGATTCAGGGGAAGCGGCGACCGCGCATTCGGGCCGGGAACTGCCGGTCGAATGGGGCTATGCTGATCGCGTCACAGTTGTCCGAAAGGAATCCGAGACATGGCCCACCACCTGACCCACGAAACCATCATGCAGCGCCTGCACGCCGAGCGCGATGCGGGGCGCACGATCTACGACGCCCTGTGCGGCTCCGGCATCACCGCGAAGATGGCGGCGCGCGGGGGTGCGGACATGATCACGACCCACATCCTCGCCTATTTTCGAATGCAGGGCCTGAGCTCCATGGCGGGCTATCTCCCCATCGGGGACGCCAACGCCATCACGCTCGAACTCGGCGAGCGCTCGCTCCTCAACGTCATCGACGATTGCCCGGTCGTCGCCGGCATCCTCTGTGCCGACCCGACCCGGGACATGCATCGCTTCGTCGACCGGCTCGCCGACATCGGCTACCACGGCGTGATGAACTGCCCGACGGTCGCGCTGATCGACGGCAAGTTCCGCTCGGATCTCGAGGAGACGGGCACCGGCTACGCGCGCGAGATCGACGTCCTCGGATACGCCAGCAGCCAGGGGCTGTTCACCAAGGCGTTTTGCACCACGCCCGAGGAAACGCTCGCGATGGCGGAAGCCGGCGTCGACAACCTCATCATTCATTTCGGCAATTCGTCCGGCGGCACCATCGGCTCCGAAACGGTCATGAACTATGACGACGCGGCCCAGCGGGTCGCGCTCTGCACCGATGTTCTGGGCGACAAGTACGGTGACCGGATCATCACCTGTCACGGCGGTGCGATCGAAACGCCGGAACATTTTGCCGAGTTCATCAAGTTGGCACCGCGACTGCACGGCTATGTCGGGGGTTCGTCGGCCGAGCGCTTCCCCATCGAGGATTCGGTGCCGGCCGTCACCCGGGGCTTCAAGGCGGTCCCGACCGGCGGTGCATAGCAAAAAGGGCGCTACTTCCCGCCGCGGAAGCCCCAGCCCAGGACCTTGAACACGAAGGCACACACGACCCAGATCGCCGCCAGCGGCGTGGCAACGATCCCGATCGGCGGCGCGACGAAGATCAGAATGATCGAGACGATGAGAGCCGCGACGGCGATGCCCATGGCTAGCCTCGCCCGCCGGGCGTCAGGGCCCGACCGAGAAATGTCGCCGTATCATTGATTAGCCGCTTGGCCTCGTCGATGACCGGGGAGTGCCCGAAAAAGGCGTGCATGACTCCCGGATAGACCTCGAGGACGAAGAAGTGCTTCGCCTCCTTGAGGGTCGTGGCGAATGTGAGCGAATCGTCCCGGATGGGATCGAGCTCCGCCGCCGCAATGAAGATCGGCGGCAATCCCGTCGGGTCGGCCTTCGCGGCGAACGCGCGCGGGTCGGATCGGTCCCCCGCGTCCGGCACATAGCCGTCATAGACCATCTGGGTGTACTCGGTGGTGAGCATGAAATCGCCGCCACCAAGCTCGGTCATGGAATCCGATTCCAGATTGTAATCGAGCACGCCGTAGAGGGAGACAATCGCCTTGAGCAGGTCGACACGCCCCTTGTCTCGCAGGGTAATCGCCGCGCCCAGCGCAACGCTCGCGCCCGCCGACGCACCGCCGATCGCGATCCGGTCGGTATCGAGGCCCCATTCGCCGCCATGCTCCGCGACCCATTCGAGCACCGCCACGATCTCGTCGACAGGGTCCGGGAAGCTGTGTTCGGGCACATGCACATAGTCGGCGCTGATGACGGCGCCGCCCCAGGCCGCCGCGATCTCGCGCATCTGCCGATCGTTCGAAAGCGGCCCGCCGATCCGGAACCCGCCGCCATGGAGATAGACGAAGACGGGCAACGTGCCATCGGCCGAGGGGCGGTAGAGCTGCACGGGTACATCGCGAAACGGGCCGGGGATTGTGCGCGCCTCGTTGACGGCCATGTCCGGCCCGCCCTCGTTCCAGACCGCGCGCGCGGCCTCGGCGCGGGCGCGCACCTCCTCGACACCCTCGCCGGGACCACCGAGTTCGGCGACGATCTCAGCGTTCCGCTTAAGGGCCTCGGCCTGCTGCGGATGAATGCGGTCGGTCGGTCGGACGGTGTTGTCGTTCGGCATGGTTTCCCCTTTTCCCGGCGCTGGCGGGACATAATGAACGCCGGACACTAACATCTCGAACCGCGCAGACAACACGCCCGGCCCGAACGTTTCCACTGTTGAAATCCCGAGACGGCAGAGTCGCGCGACGTCCCGCAAACTCATGTTCCGGCGCGCGAGCCGAATGCTATAAGGCGGCATCTCGAAGTGCCGGACGCAGGCGTCATGCCGCTATTCGAAATCGCCGTTCTCGCCATCATCCAGGGCATCACCGAGTTCCTCCCGATCAGCTCCTCGGGACATCTGCGACTGGGTTCGGAGATGCTGGGGCTGTCCGAGAACACCCTGATCCTCGATGTGGCCGTGCATGTCGGCACCCTGTTTGCGGTCGTCGGATACTTCTGGCGCGACCTCCTGTTCATGGTTGTCGGCGTGTTCGACAACCTGCGCGGCCGCAAGCATGACGGCGGGCGCCTCGCGGGATATCTGGTGATCGCGACCATCCCCATCATCGTCGCCGGGTACTTTGCCGACGACCTGATTGAAAACCATCTGCGCACCCTGGAGATCGTCGGCTGGACCACTCTGGGCTTCGGCATCCTGCTGTTCCTCGCCGACCGGATGGGAATGACCATTCTCAGGATCGATCATCTTTCGGTCCCGCACGCACTGACGATCGGCATTGCCCAGATCCTGGCGCTCATCCCGGGTACGAGCCGGGCCGGTATCACGATCACCGCGGCGCGTTTTCTCGGCTACGACCGGCAGGAAGCCGCGCGCTTTTCCATGCTGATGTCGATCCCGGCCATCGGCGGCGCCGGCCTGTTGATCGGCTTGCGGCTGCTCGAGACGGGCGATCCGGTCCTGACTCGCGACGCGCTGCTTGCCGCGATCATCGCGTTCGCAACGGCGCTTCTCGCCATCGCGCTGTTCTTGCGCTGGTTGCGGTTTGCCGGTTTCGGCCCGTTCGTCATCTACCGCATACTGCTGGGCGGCCTGATCCTCGGCTGGGTCTACGGCGCGTTCTAGTCGTTCCTGCGGGGCCGTGTCCGCGCGCCACTACTGCGGGATCGGTGTGCGGCCCAACCGCCCCCCCCGACGATAGCGGTACAAATAGGTCTGCAGGATCGCATCCATCGCCGTGGGCGCAATTCCCAAGTCGGCGAGCGTCGCCGCATCCGCGCTCACCACATTGTCCGACCGAAGCGAACGGAGCTGATCCCGGGTGACGGGGCTCACCGGCAGAATGCCCGTCACGGTCGCGATCACATCGCCAACGAAGAACGGGAGCGGCACGAGGAGGCGACGGCGGCGAATCTCGTCGAGCATCCGCGTCATCAGCTCTGCAAAGGTGCAGACCTCGGGGCCGCCCAGTTCATAGGTCTGTCCCCGGGCCGACGGGGCCGAAAGGGCCGCAACAATCGCATCTGCCACGTCCGCGACATAGACCGGCTGAAAACGGGTTTCTCCCCCGCCGAACAGCGGCAGCGCCGGGGCCACACGGGCCAGCCCGGCAAACAGGTTGAAGAAGCCGTCCTCCGGTCCGAAGACAATCGACGGACGCACGATCACCGCATCCGGAAACCCGCTCCGCAACGCCGCCTCGCCCGCGGCCTTCGATCGTGCATAGTCCGACAACGCGTTCGGTGCGGCGCCGATCGCGGAGACGTGGACCAGCGACTTGACGCCCGCGCTCGCAGCGGCGATCGCGATCGCCGCTGGTGCGTCGGCGTGCAGGGCCTTGAAGGTCTGACGGCCACGCTCGGCCAGAATTCCAACGAGATTGACGACGGCGTCGGCGCCCTCGACCGCACGCGCCACCGCGGCGGCATCCGTCACATCACATGCAAACGGCGTGACCTGGCCGACCTGCCCGAGGGTTCGCAGGTATTTCGCCGCCTCCGGGTCGCGCACCGCGACCTGTACCGTCATATCCAGATCGGCAAGCCGCTCGACCAAATAGCGGCCAAGAAAACCCGATCCCCCGAACACCGTCACCCGACGTCGTTCCATCACCAAACTCCACGTTCGCAGCCCCACCCGCAGGCTGTCCGGTGTATAGCGCCGGGCCGTGCATTCTGCCAAGCTCGGTTGACAGGCTTCACGCGCGGGGTTAGCAACCGCCCGCCTGTCACCGACGCGCGCGCACCCATGACCCGGACGGCATTGTGGACATAGAGCTGCATCAGAACGACCTTCCCGACGGCCTCGACCTGGGCGACATGATCGCGGTCGATACCGAAACCATGGGTCTCAATCCGCTGCGCGACCGGCTGTGCCTGGTCCAGCTCTCGGCCGGCGACGGCGTGGCCCATCTGGTCCAGTTTCCGGCCAGCGGCGGCGACAATTACGCTGCGCCCAATCTCAAGGCCCTCCTGGCCGACCGCGGGCGTCTCAAACTCTACCACTTCGCGCGCTTCGATCTCGCGGCGATCAGGCAGTATCTCGGCGTCGATGCCAGCCCGGTCTATTGCACGCGCACGGCCTCGCGTCTCGTGCGCACCTTCACGGACCGCCACGGCCTGAAGGATCTCTGCCGCGACCTTCTGGGTGTGGATATCTCGAAACAGCAGCAGTCGTCGGACTGGGGCGCGGACGAGCTCTCGAGCGAGCAGCTCGAATATGCCGCCAACGACGTGTTTTTCCTGCACGAGATCAAGCTGCGGCTCGACGCCATGCTCGCGCGTCACGATCGTGCGGATCTGGCGCAGGCCTGTTTCGATTTTCTGCCGGCCCGGGCGGCACTCGATCTGGCCGGGTGGCCCGACACGGACCTGCTCGCCCACAGTTGAGCGGCGGGTGCCCCCAAAAGCGCCGGATTCCGGTGGCCGAATTGACGAGTCATGGCGTACAACCGATACTGCGTCCGTTTGATTCACGGGGATTTCCTGCGCGTCACGTGGATCGATTGCCCGCTTGAACGATCCGATTGAACCTGCCGTGACCGGTACCGCAAAACCAGATTCGAATCCCGCAGAGACCTCTCGCGACATCGATGCCGCACGGCGCGTGTTCCGGCTTGAGGCCGATGCGTTGCGGGCAATGGGCGAGGCGCTGGACCAGGGCTTTGTCACCGCCGTCGATCTCGTCGACGGTGCCGCGGGCCGCACGGTCGTCACCGGCATGGGCAAGAGCGGACATATCGCGCGCAAGATATCCTCGACCCTGTCGAGCACGGGCACCCCGTCTTTTTACGTGCATCCGGGCGAAGCCAGCCATGGCGACCTCGGCATGATCGCGCATGACGATGTGGTGATCGCACTGTCGAACTCCGGCGAGACGCCGGAGCTCAACGACGTAATCAACTATTGCCGGCGTTTCAACGTGCCGTTGATCGCGATCACCGGCCGTGCCGGCTCGTCGCTCGCCGAGAACGCCGACTGCACGCTTCTTCTCCCCGCCGTCGCCGAAGCCTGTCCCATGGGCCTCGCGCCGACCACATCGACGACCGCCATGCTGGCGCTCGGCGACGCACTGGCCATCGCACTCCTCGACCGGCGCGGCTTCACGGCCGAGGACTTCCAGGTCCTGCACCCCGGAGGCCAGCTCGGCCAGAACCTGCTGCGGGTTGGCGATCTGATGCACGATACGGCGGACCTGCCGCTGATCGAGTCCGGGGCCAGCGTCGGCGACGCGATCCTGGTGATGACGAACAAGGGTTTCGGCTGCGCCGGTGTCGTCGATTCCGGCGGCCAGCTCACGGGCATCATCACGGACGGCGACCTGCGCCGCCATATGTCCGACACATTGCTGCAGCTCACTTGCGCCGACATCATGACGCCCGACCCCAAGACCATGCGCGCCCAGGCTCTCGCTTCCGAGGCGCTCGGCCTGATGAACGCAAGCAAGATCACGAGCCTGTTCGTCGCCGAAGACCGCAAGCCTACGGGGATCCTCCACATCCACGACTGCCTGCGCGCGGGCATCGCCTGACCGCCCTATGAGCGACGCGGGAAATACGGCCCCCCAACCGGACGCGTCAGCCGACACGCGCGCCGCGCGCCGCTCCCGGCTCGGTGCCGCACCGCGCCGCCGGCGCAGCGGCTTCGGGCGATCGCGCATCGTCTCGACGATGAAGTATCTGCTGCCGGGGATCGCCTTCGCGCTGCTCGTCCTGGTCGCCGTGTGGCCGCGCCTGCTGCCCGACGAGGACCGCTTCCGCATCGACCTCGAGGCCGTCGGCCCCGCGGGCGGCGCCAAACCCCAGGTCCTGAACCCGCGTCTCCAGGGCATCGATTCCGCAGCACGCCCCTTCCAGGTCACGGCCGATTTCGGGGCACGCGGCGATGTCGAGGGCGGCGGCGAGATCTACGACCTGACGAACCCCAAGGCCGACATCGTGCTCGCCGACGGCTCGTGGGTCGCACTGACGGCCAACGACGGGCGCTTCGAGGCGAAGACGAACACACTTCACCTCACCGGCGACGTGAACCTGTTTCATGACCAGGGTTACGAGTTCACGACCACCGCCGCACAGGTGGACCTGGTCACGAGCACGGCCTCGGGAGACCAACCGGTGGACGGCCAGGGACCGTTCGGAGTGCTCAACGCCGAGGGGTTTCGGGTCTTCGATTCCGGTGACCGGGTCCTGTTCCTCGGCCCCGCGCGCCTGACCGTCTTCGAGGGAGCCACCCCCCCGCAATGATTCGTGTACGCGACATACTGGCCGCCCTCGTGATGGCTTCGCTCGCCCACATCCAGATTGCGCACGCACAGTCGCTCGGCTTCAGCCGCGGCGACGACGGCCCGATCCAGATCGAGGCGGATGACGGAATCGAGTGGCAGCGGGCGAACCAGCTCTACGTCGCGCGAGGCAACGCCCGCGCCCAGCAGGGAACCGTCACGGTCGAGGCGGACGAACTGATCGCCTTCTACCGGCCGAACGCCGCCGGGGAGAACGAGATCTTCCGGATCGACGCGAACGGCAATGTCCGCATTCTTTCCGACGACGAGGTCGCGCGGTCCGACAAGGCGGTCTACGACATCGACAATGGCGTGCTGGTCATGACAGGCGATCGGATTCAGCTGGACACGGCGCAGGACACCATCGTCGCGCGCGACAGCATGGAGTATTACGAAACCCGGCAGCTCGCCGTCGCCCGGGGCGATGCGCTTGCGATCCGCGGCGACCGGCGGGTGCGCGCCGACATGCTGACGGCGCATTTCGGCGAAGGTGGACAGCAGGCCGAGATGGAGCGGATCGAGGCGCTGGGCAATGTCCTCGTCTCGACCCCGACCGACATCGTGCGCGCCGAAAAGGGCGAATACGACCCCGCCCGCGGCATCGCCACGGTCACCGGCAACGTCAAGATCACCCGTGGAGACACGCAATTGAACGGCGAGCGTGCAGAGGTTAACTTGGAAACCGGTGAGAGCCGCTTGCTCTCCTCGCCGTCCGGCGAGCGCGTCCGCGGGCTTTTCCTGCCACGGGCCAAAACCGGTGGCGATCCGGGATCGACAGGAAACCGATGAACGATCAGACCGACCCAGACGATTCCGGCGCAGACAGCATGCCGCGGCTGGTGACCAGCAACGAAGGCCTGGTCGTCCAGAACATCGGCAAGCGCTTCCGGAAGCGCCCCGTCATTCGCGACGTTTCCCTGTCGGTGCAGCAGGGCGAGGCGGTCGGCCTCCTCGGCCCGAACGGCGCCGGCAAGACGACCTGCTTCTACATCATCACCGGGCTCCTGACCGCCGATGCAGGCACGATCTCGCTCGACGGCCACAACATCACCGAGCTGCCGATGTATCGCCGTGCGCGTCTCGGGGTCGGCTACCTGCCGCAGGAAGCGTCGATCTTCCGCGGCCTGTCCGTCGAGCAGAACATCCGCTCCGTCCTCGAGGTCATCGAGCCCGAGCGGGACCGGCGCGAGGCGCTGCT
The DNA here is from genome assembly GCA_038140435.1 of Rhodospirillaceae bacterium. Taxonomy (GTDB): domain Bacteria; phylum Pseudomonadota; class Alphaproteobacteria; order UBA6615; family UBA6615; genus UBA8079. Next base: position 62,882 of record JAYQGE010000013.1, read on the forward strand.
CGACGATCTTCTGGCAGAGTTCTCGATCAGCCATCTGCGCCGAACGCCTGCGCTGGCGCTGTCCGGCGGCGAGCGGCGGCGCGTCGAGATTGCGCGGGCCCTGGCCAGCCAGCCGCACTTCATCCTGCTGGACGAGCCCCTCGCAGGGATCGATCCCATTGCCGTGGCGGACATTCGCCAGCTCGTCAGCCACCTCAAGGACCGAGGTATCGGCGTATTGATCACCGACCACAATGTACGCGAGACCTTGGATATCGTCGATCGGGCATATATCTTGCACGAGGGCAGTGTCCTGATGAGCGGGGCACCGGCCGAAATTGTGTCCCATGCCGATGTGAGACGTGTTTACCTTGGCGAAAGATTCAGTCTGTAGAAGACGTTAACCATGGCTCTGACAACGCGTCTCGACGTCCGGCAGACGCAGGCGCCGGTCATGACGCCGCAGTTGCAGCAGGCGATCAAGCTGTTGCAACTGTCGAATCTGGAACTGGCCGCCTTCGTCGAAACAGAACTTGAGGAGAATCCACTTCTCGAGCGCGAAGACACGCTGATCGAGGATGAGAGCGCTCCGGCGGAGACGGGGACCAACACCGGCGACGACGGCGATGCCGCGACCCTAACGGGGCGTGAGGCGCTGGGTTCGGAAGAAGCACCCCTCGACACCAACTACACCAATGTCTGGCAGGACGACCCGTTCCGACCGGCCGGCGGCGGCGCGCCCGCGCAGCGCGGCGACAGCGATTCCCTGCCCGGCATCGACCAGACCATGGCGAGCGAGGTCACGCTGCGCGAGCATCTGACCGATCAGCTCGATCTCTCGGTCTCCGATCCGACCGACCGTCTGGTCGGCCGCGCGATCATCGATTCCCTGGACGATCGCGGCTTCCTGACCGTGTCGGTCGAGGACATGGCGGAGCAGCTCGGCTGCGATACCGTGCTCGTCGAGCGCGTTCTCGACATCCTCCGGAATTTCGAGCCGACCGGCGTCTTTGCGCGCGACCTCATCGAGTGCTTCGCGCTGCAACTCGCCGAGCGCGACCGCCTCGACCCGGCCATGCAGGCGATGCTCGAGAATCTCGACCTCCTGACCAAGCACGACCTGCCGGGTCTCCGACGGGCCTGCGGCGTCGACGAGGAGGACCTCGCCGACATGCTGGCCGAACTGAAGACGCTGGACCCCAAGCCCGCGGCGGCCTTCGAGAATGCAAATGTGGAGTATGTGACGGCCGATGTGATGATGCGGCCCAAGCAGGGCGGCGGCTGGGAGATCGAGCTCAACAACGACACCCTGCCCCGGGTCCTCGTGAACCGCGCCTACTATGCCGAGATCAGCAGCCTGACCAGCGAGAAGGAAGACAAGGCGTTCGTCCAGGAGCGCCTTCAGGCGGCGAACTGGCTGGTCCGGGCGCTCGATCAACGCGCGCGCACGATCCTCAAGGTCGCGACGGAGATCATCCGCCAGCAGGATGCCTTCTTCCGCCTGGGCGTGGCGCATCTCAAGCCGCTGATCCTGGCGGACATCGCGGCTGCCGTGAATCTCCACGAAAGCACGATCAGCCGGGTGACGAACAACAAGTACATGGCTACGCCCCGGGGGCTGTTCGAGCTCAAGTACTTCTTCACGACCGCCATCGGCTCCACCACCGGCGGCGAGACCCATTCGGCCGAATCAGTGCGCCACAAGATCAAGCTTCTGATCGACAACGAGTCCCCGAAGTCGATCCTGTCGGACGACCGGATCGTGGAGATGTTGCGCGGAGATGGGGTCGAGATCGCCCGGCGAACGGTGGCCAAGTATCGGGATTCACTCAAGATTCCGTCCTCGGTCGAGCGCCGGCGCATGAAACGCGCTGCCGGGTGAAGTTCGTTTATTCACAAGCTCTTACTTGAATTCACGGTGGCGTTGCCCATCTTTCGAGAGGGAACAATGGACCGTATTGACAGCTTCCCGGCGCCTGACTAAGTTCCGCGCCGCAAACCGAGAGCGAAGCACAAACATTTCGGTACGAAGAAGAAGCGACGTGCAGCGTTGCGAGCCGGTCAGAAGCGGGTCACTCGCACTAACAGGATAACGGTTCAAGTTCTCGAGGTCCCTGCGGCCCCGGCGCTCCATTCTATAATCACAGGCGGCATTCGAACCCGTGCAGATCAACGTGACAGGACAGCAAATCGACGTGGGCGACGCCCTGCGCGGCCACATCGAGAGCGCCATCGAGGGCACGACGGACAAGTATTTTGCCGACGCCATCGACGCGAGCGTCGTGCTTTCCCGCGAATCCTATCGAATTCGCGCAAGCATCAACATGCATGTCGGGCGCGGCATCCATGTGCGCGCCCACGAGGAGGCCGACGATCCCTACGCGGCCTTCGATGTTGCGCTCGCGCACCTGGCAAAGCGCCTGCGCCGGCACAAGCGGCGGCTGCGCGACCACCACAAGGAACGCGAGACATTCAACGCGGCCGTCACACCGGAATATGTGATCGCCCCCTATGTTGGCGACGATGACGACGCCGAGGAGGTTCCGGCCGATGACAACCCGGTCGTGATCGCCGAGGACCAGACCTCGATCGAGAGCCTGACGGTCTCGGAAGCCGTGATGCGGATGGACCTGGCGGACAGCCCGGCCCTGGTTTTCCGCAACGCCAAGAATGGCGGCATGAGCGTCGTCTACCGGCGCGCCGACGGCAATGTCGGCTGGATCGACACCCCCGAGAACGAGGCCTAGCGAGAAGACGATGAATATCGAGGATATTCTCGAACCCGGCAGCGTCATTGCGAACCTGCGCGCGACCAGCAAGAAGCAGGTCCTGCAGGAGCTGTCGAAGGCAGCCGGCGACGCGCTCGGCGTCGATGCGCGCCGGGTGTTCGACATCCTGGTCGAACGCGAGCGGCTCGGCTCCACCGGCGTCGGCGCAGGCCTCGCGATCCCCCACGGCAAACTGCCGGGCCTGGAGCGTCTGCAGGGCGTGTTCGCGCGGCTCGAAAAGCCGGTGGATTTCGACTCGATCGACGACGAACCGGTCGACCTCGTGTTCCTGCTGCTGGCGCCGGAAGGCGCGGGCGCCGATCATCTGAAGGCACTCGCCCGGGTGTCGCGGATCATGCGCGACCGCGAGTTCTGCGACAAGCTGCGCGGCTCCGACAATCCGGACGCGATCTATGCGCTGCTGATCGAATCCGGCTTCGTCGCGCCGGAAAACTTCCGGGTCGCGAGCTAGCCGCGCACCCTACCGTCAGTGGCCGTCAGTGGACGCTGACGGGCTCCATGTCATGCTGCTTGACCGCCGCAAAGGCGATGTCGCGCTCGGCCATCATGCCCAGCTCGTTGCCGTCGGCGTTGTGGATCGCATAGACCGTGCGGCCGTCCACGACGGCGGGCCGCACATAGGCGAGCCGGTCGACCCCGAGGGCGCCGAACTGGTCAGGGCTGAACTTCTCGAAACGCGTGTTCATGATGCCTGTCCTTTCGTCTCCACATCGAGGGCCGGCGAACCGCTGCCCTCGATCTCGATCTTGCGCACATTGCGTTCCGGCCGCGGCAGGGACACGTCAATGTGCAGCAATCCGTTGTCGAGCGAGGCCGATGTCACCTCGACGCCGTCTGCCAGAACGAAACTGCGCTGGAACATGCGCGTGGCAATCCCGCGATGGAGATACTCCCGCGTCTCCTGCTCGGCCTGCTTGCCGCGCACGGAGAGCTGGGTGTCCTCAAGCTGGATGTCGAGGTCGTCGCGCGCGAAGCCGGCCACCGCGAGGGTGATCCGCAACTGGCTCTCACCGGTGCGTTCGATGTTGTAGGGCGGATAGCCGTCCGAGGACGCCTTGGAGATGCGCTCCAGCGTGCGCTCGAATTCGTCGAATCCGAGCAGAAGCGGGCTGTTGAGCGGGGACAAACGTGGCATTGCCGTCACTCCTCCTGATGAGCGAGTTCCGGGCCGCGCCCCAGGCCGGTCGGCATTGAAAGGCCGGGCGGCACGATCCTTGGGGCCCGCTAGCGGCACCCCGGGTTGCATGTGCCATGCGCTCGCATGAGCCACACAGCATAAGGGTAAATTGGTTTCGAAAGCGGAAATTTCAAGGTGCGGCGGCGTTGTGAATCCGGTCCCGCCCCGGAATCGCGCCCGAACGCATGAGGGTCAGGAACACGAGCGCGTCGCGGTCGCCCGCATTCGCCAGGCGCTCCAGCCGCTCCCAGCCGGCATGCGTCCGGTCATGGCGAAATTCGTCGGCTGGCGGCGGCGCCCAGCCAGTAATCGCCGGCACCATCCGCGTCTGCGCATGCGTCACGGCCAGAGTTGGGATGCCGGCGGGCGATACGAGCGCCGTTTGCCCTGGCCAGTCCGGCGCCGCATCGGCCCCGGCCGGCATCCCTGACCCTGCAGACGGCGCACGTATGGGTGCCCCATTGGTCACGGCGAGGGTCGCGACAAACGCCACGACCGGCAGACCGCCTATGATCCATGCGAGCATCGTCAAACCGCGCAACCGTCTCTCCTCCCTGACAGGGCTGATGAAAGACTGGCCGCGCAACGGGGCCGCTGGATGTCGGGAATGGGGCCATTTCATGCCGGGCCGGCAAGCCAGGCTCAGCCTGGAAACGCGGCCTCCGGCAGGCCGGCCACCCCCGCATCCAGCGCGAAGATGGCCCCGGCCAGCGGCTCGGCGGCCAGTTCCTCGGGCGTCAGCATGATCCGGGCGGTGGTGACATAGAGTGTGCGGAAATCCTCCCCGCCGAACATGGGGCAGGTGACCCGGCTCGCCGGCAGCGCGACCTGGCGGTCCACGGTGCCGTCCGGCGCCAGCCGCGTCACCCGTCCGCCGCGAAATTCGGCGACCCAGACCCCGCCCTCGGCGTCGACGATGGCGCCGTCCGGCGTACCTCGGCCCTCTTCCTCAGGAAAGGTCGCGAAGACGCGGCCGTTGGCAATCTCGCCGGTCGCGGGATCGTAGTCCCAGGCGCGCATCTCGCGGGTCGGGGAGTTGGCGGTGTACATGGTTGTCCCGTCGGGCGACCAGCACAGGCCGTTCGACACCAGGATCCCGTCGATCATCCGATGCATAGAGCCGTCCGGATCGAGACGGTGGAACGCGCCCACGGGTTCGCGCTCGAAGTAGGTCGCGGGCGGACCGTCCGGATCGTGCATCGATCCGGCCCAGAACCGGCCCTGGCGATCGGCCCGGCCGTCGTTCAGCCGGTTCAGCGGCCGGTCCGGCTCGGGGTCGCCGATCCACTCCGGTTCGACCGGCGTGCCCGGTGCGCCGGGTTCGAGAAACGCGAAGCCGCCACGCAGCGCGCCCACCAGCCCGCCGCCGGCGCGCAGCACGATGGAGCCGGTCTCCTGGGGCAGCGGCCACTGGTCGTCGGTGCCGTTCGCCGGGTCATAGCGGTGCAGCGCCGGCGCCTTGATATCGAGCCACCAGAGGCACTGTTCGTCCGGCGACCAGACCGGGCTTTCGCCCAGGATCGCCCCCGCCTCGAACACGCCCACAATCGCATCATCGCTCATTTCCACCCCCGTCTTTCAACCGCAACCCAGCCATGCGACGATGCCACGATACACAATAAAACGGGGGAGACAGGCAATGATCGTCGACGCGCGCACCTACGCCATCAAGCCGGGCCAGATGCCGGCGTTCCTGAAGAATGTCGAGGAGGTCGGCCAGCCGCTGCAGCGCAAGCACGGCTTCGAGCCGGCGGGCTACTACACGGTCGAGACCGGCGAGATCAACTCGGTGGTCCACTACTGGAAGTGGGAAAACGCCCAGGTGCGCCAGGACTGCCGCGCCTCGCTCTACGCCGACCCCGAGTGGAACGAGTACCGCGCGGGCAGTGCCGACAAGCTGGTATCCCAGTCGAACCGCCTGCTCGCCGCGACCGACGTGGTCGAGCCCTTCGCCTTCATGGGCAACGGCAGCCCCACGGGCTTCGTTGACGAACGCACCTACACCGTCACCTACGCGCAGGTGCCGAACTATGTGGCGGTCACCAAGGCGATGGCCTGGCCGATCATCGAGGACTCCGGTTGGCAGCTCATCGGCTACTTCTCCTCGATCACCGGGAAGATCAACCAGGTCGTGCATCTCTGGTACTGGGACAGCCAGGGCCAGCGCGAAGAGCGCCAGGCCAAGGCCGTCAGCGACCCCCGCTGGCCGCTCTATCAGGCCGCGAACGGGCACCGGGTCGTCGATCAGCAGAACCGCTACCTGGTCCCCACTTCCTTCTCGATGGTGAAGTAGGGGCGCGGCACCGATCACCATGGTGGAAAAGTCCAAACGCAGCCGGCGCCCCGTGGACGCCGCAACGATGGTGGTCTGGCGCCGCCATCGCGGCACCGTCGAGGTCCTCATGGGCCGGCGGCACCGCAACCACGTCTTCATGCCCCACGCCTACGTGTTTCCCGGTGGGCGGGTCGAGCGCGCCGACGGCAGGTTGAACCCGGTGTCCGAACTTCGCGCCGACGTGCAGGCACGGCTCGAGCGCGCCGCCACCTCGACCCGCGCGCGCGCCATCGCCGCGGGCGCGGTACGCGAGACCTGGGAGGAGACCGGGCTGATTATCGGAGACCTGGAAGGCGACACCGTCCAACCAGACCTCGCAGGGCTCGACTATTTCTTCCGGGCGATCACCCCGCCGGGCCGTACGCGCCGGTTCGACGCGCGTTTCTTCCTGGTGAATGCCGAGAACGCATCGGGCACGCTCGCCGGAGACGGCGAGCTGCTGGACCTCGCGTTCCGCTCGTTCGAGGACTCCCGGCGGCTCGACGTGGCCGGGATCACCCGGATCGCCATGGCCGAGGCGGAGCGGCACATCGACAACCCGCCCGCGCCCGACCCCGCGCGACCGGTGCCACTCTCGCGCTTCCTGCGCGGCCAGTACTACATCACGCCGGAATAGTGCGATGGCGATCTGTGGTTGTCGTACGGGGGCCAGACCAGCGTATCTCGTCACCAGACCCAAAGAGATGCCCGGATCAAGTCGGGGTATGACGGAACCTAACGACCTTTGAGGCGGTAGATTTCACCATCCGCGGTCACCCGCCCCGTCTCGACCATGTGGACGAGGTGCGCCAGCACCGAGCGGGCGGCCGCGGGATAGAGCTTCGGGTCCACGTCGGCATACATGCGCGGCACCATCTCGGCGATGGTCGCGGGACCGTTCGCGAGCTCGGCCATGATCTGGTCCTCGCGCTCGTGGCGGTGGGCCAGCAGCGCCGCCACATAGGGCTTGGGGTCGTCGATCGGTGCACCGTGGGTCGGGAAATAGCGGGCCGCGTCATGCTTCCCCACCTTCTCGAGCGAGGCCATGTAGGCCGCCATGTCACCGTCAGGCGGTGAGACGATCGACGTGGACCAGCCCATGACGTGATCGCCACACAGGAGTGAGTTCTCCTCGCTCAGCGCGAAACACAGATGGTTCGAGCAGTGGCCCGGCGTGTGCACCGCCTCGACCGACCAGCCCTTCCCCGTCACCACGTCGCCGTCGCCCACCACATGGTCCGGCGCGAAATCGTAATCGGCGCCGCCCTCGCTCGCGCCGTCCTCGGGCCGGGTGCCATGGGGGCCGTAGGCGTAGCTTGGCGCGCCCGTCGCGGCCTGCACCGCCTTCACGGCGGGGGAATGATCGTTGTGGGTGTGGGTGACGAGGATGTGGCTGACGGTCTCGCCGCGGATCGCATCGAGGAGCGCGTCCACATGCTCGGCCATGTCCGGCCCCGGATCGACGATCGCCACCTGGCCATGGCCTATGATGTAGGTGCCGGTGCCGTGGAACGTGAACGCCGACGGATTGTTGGCGATCACCCGCCGGATCAGCGGCGTCAGCTCGTCGACCCGGCCATACTCGAAGTCTAGCTCGCGGTTGTAGGGAATTTTCGTGGGCATAGTTTTCTTCCTCGTCATTCCGGCTGCAGGCGCGCAGCGCCGGAAGGCCGGAATCCATAAACACCGGGCGTCGACTGTCGGCCCCCCTCCCTGTCGGAGAGGGGTTGGGGTGAGGGGTTGTTTTCTGTCCGAGGATACACCGAAAGCCCGTAACCCCTCACCCGGTTCACTTCGTTCACCACCCTCTCCCAATGGGAGAGGGTGAACACCTAATCTCCTCGGCGCCCGATCGCACCCGACGCCTTCAGGGCCGCGATGTCGTCGGCCGGCAGGCCCCAGGCGGAGAGTGCCTCCTCCGTGTGCTCGCCCGGCACCGACGGGGGCGAATGGATTCGCCCCGGCGTGCGCGAGAATTTCGGCGCCGGCCCGGGCTGGGTGATGCCCGCCACTTCGACGAAGTTGCCACGCGCCCGGTTGTGGGGGTGCTCATGCGCCTCGGTCATGGACATGACCGGCGCGAAGCAGACGTCCGAGCCCTCCAAGATCTCGACCCATTCGTCCCGGGTCTTGCCGGCGATCACCTCGGCGAAGCGCGCCTTCAGCTCGGGCCAGCGTTCCCGGTCCATCTGGTCGGGCAGGTCTTCGTCGGCGAGGCCGAGCTTGTCGAGCAGGATCGCGTAGAACTTCTTCTCGATCGAGCCGATGGAAATGAACTTCCCGTCGGCGCATTCGTAGGCGTCATAGAAGGGCGCGCCGCCGTCGAGGATGTTCGAGGCACGCTCGTCGGTGAAGTAGCCCGACGCGTGCAGGCCGATGACGGGGATCATCAGGCTCGCCGCCCCGTCGACCATACCCACGTCCACCACCTGGCCCTGGCCGCTCTGGCGCGCCTCGAAGACGGCGGCCATGACGCCGAAGGCGAGGTAGAGCGCGCCGCCGCCATAGTCGCCGATCAGGTTGAGCGGCGGGGTCGGCTTGTCCTTGCCGCCGATCGCGTGCAGCGCGCCCGACAGCGAGATGTAGTTGATGTCGTGGCCGGCCGCGTTGGCGAGCGTGCCCGTGCCGCCGAACCCGGTCATCCGGGCGTAGACCAGCTTCGGGTTGCGCGCCATGCAGTCGTCCGGGCCGAGGCCGAGCTTCTCGGTGACGCCCGGCCGGTAGGGTTCGATCAACACGTCCGCCTGTTCGACCAGCCGCAAGACCGTCTCGACGCCATCGGGATTCTTCAGATCGACCGCGACGGAAGGCCGCGAACGGGTCGCCAGGTCGAACTCCGCGCCGCGCGGCACGCCGAGACCCGCGTCGGCCGGGCGGTCGATCTTGACCACGTCGGCGCCCAGGTCGGCCAGCAGCATTGCGGCGAACGGCCCGGGGCCGATGCCCGCGAGCTCAATCACCTTGAGGCCCACCAGCGGGCCGGAGCGTTCGGATGCGTCGGACATGCTTTCTCTCCTCACTCGAAAGACGGTACCCTGCGGGCTAAGACCGGCGAGTGCAATGGCCAACTCGCTCGCCGCACAGCCCCAGACGGATCTAGTCCATCATGAGCGAGACCCAAGCGCCCCCGCGTGCCTTCGCGGCCCTGCGCCATCCCGGTGCACGCGCCTACCTGCTGGGCACGGCGCTGGCCATGAACGCCGACGCGGTCGAGCATGTGATCACCTACCTGGTGATCTGGGAGAAGTTCGAATCCCCCACCCTCGGCGGTTTCGCGGTGGTCGCACACTGGCTGCCCTTCCTGTTCTTCTCGATCCACACCGGCGCGCTCGCCGACCGGTTCGACCCGCGGCGGGTGATCCAGGCGGCCATGCTCCTGTTCATGGCGGTGTCGGCCGCCTGGGGCCTGCTTTTCATGACCGACAGCCTCGAGATGTGGCACGCAGTGATCCTGCTCATCCTGCACGGCCTCGCCGGCGCGCTGTGGGCCCCCGCATCCCAGCTCATGATCCACGACATTGTCGGCCGCGACCTGCTTCAGTCGGGCGTGCGGCTGCAGGCCACGGCGCGCACGCTCGGTATCCTGCTGGGTCCGGCCGTCGGCGGCGGGCTGCTGCTCCTCGTCGGGCCGGTGTGGGGCATCTTCATCAACATCCTGATCTATGTGCCGCTGACCTGGTGGCTGATCGGCGCGCCCTACGGTCCGGCCTTCCGCACCGGCGCGACGGCAGCCGCCGCGACGGGCCGCCGAGCCATCAAGGGGTTCTCGGACATCGTCTCGACGATCCGCGAGGTCTCGACCGACCGGGTCATCATGCCGATGACCCTGGTCGTCGGCGTCGCGGCAATGCTGGTCGGCAACGCCCATCACCCGCAGATGCCCGAGTTCGCGCTCGACCTGGGCAGCAGCGGCGGCGGACTGCTCTACTCGCTGCTCCTGGCCGCCAACGCGGCGGGCGCGATGGCCGCCGGTATCATCCTCGAGACCCGGTCCCTGCTGCCGGCGCGGCTGAACACGGTGTTCGTCCTTGTAATCCTCTGGTGTTTCGCGATGGCCGGGTTCGCGCTGACCTCCGACATCCGGGTGGCGATGGTGCTCCTGTTCGCCGCCGGGTTCCTCGACCTGTCCTACAACTCCATGGCCCAGACCCTGGTGCAGCTCCACGCCGCGCCCGAGATCCGCGGCCGGGTCGTCGGCCTCTACGTCATGGCCGCCTTCGGACTACGGGCGATCTCGGGCGTGACCGTCGGCATGGCGGGCAGCCTGATCGGCATCCACATGTCGCTGGCGCTGAGCGCGGGGATCGTGCTGGTCATGGTCCTGGCGCTCGTGACGCGCACCTTCCTGTCGGAGCCGCGCGGCGGACCGGCATGACCGCCACCGCGTCTTCACCGCCCATCCTCCTGCTGGTGATGCTGATGGTCGCGAGCCAGGTGGCGATCACGATCTTCCTGCCCTCGCTGCCCGCGATCGCCGACGATCTCGGGACCAGCCAGGCGCTCGCGCAGATGACGGTCTCGGCCTATCTCGGCACCTTCGCGCTCGCCCAGCTCGTCGTCGGGCCGCTGTCCGACGCCGTTGGTCGGCGCGGACCGCTCCTCGCGGGCCTTGTCCTGTTCACCCTGGGCAGCGCCGCCTGCGCGTTCGCACCCGACATCACGGTCCTGATCACGGCCCGGGTCATCCAGGCCATCGGCGGCTGCGCCTGCATCGTGATCTCGCGGGCGATCGTCCGGGACACCACGGATGGGGCGGCGGCGACCCGTGCCATGGCCTATCTGGGCATGGCGCTCGCGGTCGCGCCCATGGTCGCGCCGCTCATCGGCGGCCAGCTCGAGGCACGGTTCGGCTGGCAGTCGTCATTCCTGGCGACAGCTCTGCTCGGCGCCGGCGCGCTCGCGGCGACCGTGGCGACCCTGCGCGAAACCCTGCCGCCCGGGGCGCGCAAGCTCACCCGCCCGGGCGTCCTCGCGCTTTCCTATGTCCGCCTCGCGCGCATGGCCCGCTTCATGGGCTACAGCCTGAGCACCGGCGCCATGGGCGCGACGTTTCAGGCCTTCCTCGCGGGCACCCCGGTCGCCTTCCTCGTCGTCATGGGCGTCACGCCCGACGCGTTCGGCTACTTCATCCTGTCGGCCCCGGCCGGCTACATCATCGGCAACCACCTCTCCAGCCGTCTGGCCCAGCGGGTGTCGCGCGGGCGCATGATCTGAATCGGCGGGATGCTTGCCATCGCCGGCACGGGCGCGACCGTCGCCCTGGCGCTGGCCGGGCTCGACACGCCCTACACGCTGCTGATCCCGGTCTTCGTCTATTCCTGGGGCTCGGGTTTCGTGGTGCCCAATAGCCTGGCGGGCGCGCTGACTGCCGTGGAACCCGCGGCGGCGGGCTCGGCCGCGGCGCTCGGCGGATTCATCCAGATGGGCCGGGTTTCCTGAGCACGCTCATTGTCGCCGGCCTCGTCCAGACCTCGTTCCTCGAGCTCGGCCTGCTGATGCTCGGCTGCTCGGTCCTGTCCTGGCTGTTCTTCGCGGTGATGGTGCGCCGGGAGAAACCGATCTAACCCTCGCTGACATCATCGTCGGGAATATCGGCACCCACCGCCGCGAGCGCCGCCTTGGCGACAACCAGGTCCTGTTCGCCGGTGCCCGAGCCGCAACCGATGCCGCCGACGCAGTAGCCGTCGATGATGATCGGCACCCCACCCTTGAGCGGCAGCACCTTGCCTTGGGTCGAGACCGACAGGCCCATGCCGATATTGTAGTCGATGGCGTGAGTCGGCATCCGGTGGCTGGCCGCCGTCATCGCCTTGGCGCTGGCGGAGTCCTGGGCCAGGATCCGCGCGCCGTCCATCAGCAGATATCCGACGATCCGCGCCCCGTCGTTGGCCACGGCGATGCCCATGGGCACCCCCATCTCGTCGGCCTTGGCGACGGCGGCGTTGATCAGGGCACGCACCCCGTCATGGGTGAGCTTGCGGGACGGGATCGTATGGTCGGTCATGGGGGCTCCTTCGGGCGGTTCTCCCGGCGATGTTATCCCGGGCAGGACCAACTCTGCTATGCTGCGGGCATTCTCAAGCAAGGAAAGCGATCCCATGTCCGATCCCGTGACCCTCGAGGTCTTTTCCGACTACGTCTGACCCTGGTGCTATCTCAGCACCGTGCGTGTTGAAAAACTCCGCCAGGCCTACGACGTCGATATCCAGACCGTGCACTTCCCGCTGCACCCGGAAACCCCGGCCGACGGCCAGTCCCTCGAACAGCTGTTCGCGGGCCGCGACGTCGATCTCGATGCGATGTACCAGAACATGAAGGCGCGGATGGACGAGGAGGGCCTGCCCTACGGCAAGCGGACCCACACCTACAACAGCCGCCTCGCCCAGGAGCTCGGCAAGTGGGCCGACACGCAGGACGGCGGCGAGGCCATCCATATGAAGCTCTACGAGGCCTACTTCGTGGAGGGGCGGAACATCGGCGACCCCGATATTCTGGTCGAGATCGCCGAGAGCGTCGGCCTCGATGGCACGGCCGCCCGCGAGGTGATCGAGGAGCGCAGCTTCGAGGCCGCGGTCGATGCCGACTGGGAGAAATCCCGCCAATATGGCGTCACGGGCGTCCCTACCTATGTCGCGAATGCCAAGGGCGTGGTCGGCGCGCAGCCCTACGAGGTGCTCGAGCGACTGCTGGACGCCGCGGGGGCGCAGAAACGAAACTAGTCAGAGCGCCGGGCTCTGCTCGATCATCGCAAGGCCCGTCTGCACGCGCCCGACGCTCATGAACAGGAACCAGCCGGCCACCCCCGCCGCGGCGACCGAGAACAGCATGTGGACGGGCTTTGCTGCGCCCGCGATGGGGACGATTGCACCGATCACGGCCGGCACCAGGCTGATCAACAAGATGAACGCCGCGAGGCCGATCAGAGCCCCGAGCCCCGCGCCGAACGACGCGTCCGCGAAGGGCCCACCCGTAGCGTCATAGCCCGCGATATCGAGGCAGGCGACCAGGATCACCAGCGCCATGCCCAGCGCGAACAGGTAGAATGCGAACGACCGGCAGTGCCCCCGGACCCGGAACGGCGGGAGGGCGCTCACCAGCGACAGGAGCATGACCAGCGCGAACCCGGCCGCCGCAAGGATGCTGGGAACCAGGTCAGGGTTGGCGAAGAAGGGCTCGGTCCCGGCGCCACCGATCGCCAGGCGCAACCCGAAGGGCAGCCCGCCCAGGACGATCGCGAGAATCGCTATCGAGAGCGCCCGCACCTCGAACAGCAGCGTCATCGCATAGAGAACGAACGGCACCGCGCCGAACACCAGCAGCTCGCCGGGCCCGGGCGCGATCAGTGCGCGCAGGCCGGTCAGAAGAGAATCCAGTGCACCAAACAGGATCTCCACCGTGCAGATTCCCTACTTCATGTCTTCCGGAAAATCGGGCTGCGCCTGCGGACGCGCATCGAAGAAGGCCGGATTCTCCATGCAGGCCTTGAACACGCGCACGCAGTTGGGGAAGTCGTCGAGCGGAATCTTGAACAGCATCGCCGCACCCACCTGCGGAACGAGGCAGAGGTCAGCCAGGGTCACCTGGTCGCCCTCGCAATATTTGCCCGAATGGCCGCCTTCGGAGAGATGGCTCTCCACCGCTTCCAGGCCCTTCTTCGTCCAGTTTCCGATCCAGGCGCCGAGCTCCTCCTCGCTATGACCCATATCCTGGGTGATGTACTTGCGGATGCGCGGCACGACGAGCGGGTGCATATCGGCGACCAGAATCATGCAGAGCGAGCGCACCCGCGCACGCGCCATCGTATCGGCCGGCATCAGGGCCGGTTCGGGATAGGTCTCGTCGAGATATTCGAGGATCGCCATCGACTGGGTGAGCGTGTTTCCGTCATCGGTGATCAGTGCCGGGACGACACCCTGGGGATTGATCTTGAGATACTCCGGATCGAACTGCTCGCCCTTGATCAGGTCGGTCGAGACCACGTCGAAGGGCTGGCCCTTGAGGTTGAGCGCAATGCGCACACGGAAGGCGGCGAGCGAACGCCAGTAGCTGAACAGTTTCATGATGTGATCCCCGGAAAGCTTGGTCTTTCGTTGGCCGCAGTGGGCCTTCTGCGGCGCGCGCCTGTCAAGCGGTAACCCCTATGCCGTGACCCGGAGACCTCTCCGGTCGCGGAACAGCCAGGCCGGCGCCGCGGCGGCCAACCCGAACGCGATGAAAGGTAGGGTCATCTGCAGCAGCGCATAGGCGCCGATGGCGCGCCGGTCCGCACCGGACGCGAGCGACACCACCTCGGTGGTCAGCGTGTCGATCCGCCCCGCGCCGGCAAACAGCGTCGGCAGATACTGGCCGATGGAGACGGTGAAACCGACGGCGGCGGCCACCAGGACGGGCCGCAGCAGCATCGGCAACTTGACCCGCCAGAACACCCGGAGCGGCGACGCCCCCAGGCACAGCGCGGCGCGCGCATAGCGCTCGTCCCAGGCGCGGTAAGGATCGGCGAGCGAGAGGAAGACATAGGGCAGGACGAACACCAGATGGGCCCCCGCGACGGCGACCCAGGCGCCGTCGAGATCGCTCACCACCAGCAGGACCTGGGTCCCGAACAGGAAGGCGATCTGGGGTACGATCAGCGGCAGGTAGAGCAGCCACAGCGCCCGACTGGTCGCGCGCCGCCCGAACCGCGCCTCGTTCTCGAGGCAACCCACCGTCAGGATCAGGCCGACCAGTGCCGCCGCCAGCCCGATGGTCGCGGTGTTGACGGTCGCGTTCATCAGCCGGTCGGCATTCGCCATCCACGCGTCGAGGGACAGGCGCGACGGGACCGGGTCCGGGAAGCGCCAGCGACCGGCGATGGACCAGAGCGCCATGCTCGCGAGCCCGAGAAACGCCGCGAGAAAACTCGCGGTCAGGGCTGTGGCCGCCGCGAGCCGCAGCGGCAGGTCTGCGCGCGCGCGGCCGCCGGCGCGCACCCAGGCGCGCCCGAGCCGGGCAACAATCCGTTCGCCCAGCCACCAGACGAGGATCGCCGCAACGACCAGCGCGAGCTGCACCAGCGCACCTGCGGAGGCGACGAAGCGGAGCGCCAGGTCGGGATCGTTGAACCAGCGCACGAGCTGAACCGCGAGCGGCGGCGGCGTCGACGGGGCCAGCACGACCGAGACATCGACCACGGAGGCCGCAAAGGCGAGGACCGCGAAGACCGGCAGCCGGATCTGCCGGTAAACCAGCGGGAACACCGACTTGAGCCAAGCGGCGACGGTGCCGTAGCCGAGGGTGCGCGCCATGGTGCGCACGCGCGCGGCATCGACCTGGCCGATCGCGGCGAGCGTCATCAGGAACAGGAACGGGATCTCCTTGATCATCAGCCCGGCGATCAGCGCGAGCCCGTCCGGGTCCTGGACGATGATGAGGTCGGGCGGCCGGTCGTATCCCGTGAGCCAGGGCGAGGTGAGGCGGAAGATCCAGCCCGAGGGCGCCAGCAGGAACGCCAGCCCGAACGCGACCGTCACATGGGGGATCGACAGGAGCGGCGAAAGAAACCTCTGCACCCAGGCGAAGGACGCGGTGCCGTGCCAGCCGGCGAAGAAGAGAATCACCACGGCGAAGGAGAGAGCCGTCACGGCGAGCCCGGTCACGAAGGAGAGGCGGATCGATTCCGCGACCCCCGGCGCGGCGAACAGCGCCCGCCACGGCTCAAGGCTGAACGTGACGCCGCCGAGCGCAGGCAGATAGCCAAAGGCCGGCAGCAGCGTGCCGAGCAGCCCGGCGAAGACCGGGCCGAGCAGCAGCACGAGGGTTGCCGCCGGCACCCAGCGCAGGGGGAAATTGGCCCTCATACCGGCTACTTTCCGCTGGCGTATCGCTTCGCCCATTCCGCCTCGAGCGCGGCCACCCAGGACGGATGCGGCTCGAGCAGCGTCGCGCCCAACTCACCCGGCGACAGCGTCGCAACGCCCAGGTCGAGCGCGCGGAACGCTTCTCCTGCGGCTTCCGGCAGTCGCGCCGTGTCGAGCACGGTGAAGCTGCCCCAGACTTCCGGGTCCTGTTTGCGGGCCTGGGCCTCGGGCGACATCAGGAAGTTGGCGAGCACCATCGCGCCTTCCCTGGCGTTCGCATTGAAGGGGATCGCCACGAAGTTGGTGTTGCCGATGGTGCCCCCCTCGAGAACGAAGGTCCGCACCGTGTCGGGGAGCTTGCCCTGGGCGATCAGCCCGGACGCCTCAGCCGGCTCGAAGGAGAGCGCGATGGCAATCTCGCCGTCGTCCAGCAGCCTCTGCAGCGCTGGCCCGTTCTGCGGGAAGACCTGACCGCGCCGCCACATCAGCGGGTGCAGTGCGTCGAGATAGGCCCAGAGCGGCGCCGTCACCCGCGCCACATCCGCCGCCGCCTGCAGGACCGCCGGGTCGGCCGCGAGTTCGATGAGCGCCTGCTTCAGGAAGGTCGTCCCGAGAAAATCGGGCGGCTGAGGATAGGTGAACCTCCCCGGGTTCCCCTTCGCCCATTCGAGCAGCGCCGGGATCGAGCGCGGCGGGCGGTCCACATGCGCCGTGTCGTGCATGAAAACGAACTGGGCCATGCCCCAGGGCGCCTCGAGATGATCGACGGGCACGGTGAAATCGACGGTGGTGGTCTTCTTGTTGACCGTATCGACGAAGCGGTAGTTCGGCGCGTCCTGGGTCCATGGTCCGAACAGCAGGTCGTTGCGCTTCATCGCGGCGAAGTTCTCGCCGTTGATCCAGATGAGATCGACCGAGCCGCCGTCGAACTGGCCCGCGGCCTTCTCCGCCACCACCCGGGCGACGGCCTCGGACGTGTCGGACAGCTTCACATGTCGGACGGTGACGCCATAGCGCGCCTGCACCTGGTCGCCGGCCCACGCGATGTAGGCGTTGATGCGTTCGTCTCCGCCCCATGCGTTCCAGAAAACGACCTGGCCCCGGGCCTTGCCGATCACCTCGTTCCAGTCCTGGGCCTTGCCGTCCGGCGCGGCGATGAACGTCAGAATGGCGGCGAGCGCCGCGATCAGGATCCGCATCTGCGAACCTCCTTCAGATGGCTAGACGGCCCGCGCGACCGCCGGACCCGCCGCCTCGACGGGTGACTGCCAGTCGGCGCGGACGCGCGTGATGGTTTCAGGATCGAGATAATCGGCAACCCGGCCGGCGACATGGGCGACGAGCGCGTCCTCGCTGAGTTCCGCCGACCAGTTCTCGGTTGCATCTTCGTCGCCAATATCGCGTCGGGATTCGACCCGCCACTTGGCGCACCAGGTGACCGACCAGAGCCACATGATCCGGCGCAGCGGCCACAGCCAGGGCTCGGTCGCGGACGCGAGCGGACCGGGCACCGCGTGGAGCCAGGCGGCATGGAATGCGTCCACCTGGTCGCGGTCGAGCACCGCATGGCTGTCCACGTCCCAAGTCGTGGAGGTGTAGAGGCTGGCATGGGCAAGATCGAAGCCGGCCGCGCCGTAGCGCGCCTTCTCGAGGTCCACGAGGATCGCCCTGCCGTCCGGCGTCATCAGATAGTTTCCGGGATGGGCGTCAAACGCGATGAGCGTCCGGGGCGGGCGGTCGTCGCGGCCGAGGGTCGCGCCGGCTGCCCGCAGTTCCTCGCGGATCTGCGCCTCCGCCTCCGGATGGAGACCGGCCGCCGCGATGTAGGCGGCCTGGGCCATGACCTCGGTGAAGGTATCGGCGAGGGGATCGACCGGATCCTTCAGCGGCGCGCGCTCCTCCGGCAGCGCCAGAGCGTGAATCGCCGCGAGACATTCTGCCATTGCCGCGAGGTCGCCGGGGAGCGACAGCGGCCGCCCATCGATCAGTTCGACGATCAGCGCGCCCATGGGCAGATCGTCGTCCGGCGCCAGGGTGTCGTACAGGCGCGGCGCGTGGGCGCTAACGGCAGCCCGATCAAAACACGCGGCCTGGTATTCGAGATTGTCGGCCGGCGCGAGCCCGAGCTGGCTCTGTTTCGGCACACGGGCTAGCGTCCCCGTCCCGGCGATCCGCAAATGGTCGTGGGCGAGCCCGGTGTCGGGCAGCGGATGCAGGTAGGACAAGGGCACCTCGAGCCGGTCCGCCAGCGTCGCGCAGACTTGCGAGATACGTTCGCTCATGCCGCGTCGCGCCCGCTGAGCCGCGCCTGGCGCAGCCCGTCGATGATCGGGCCCAACACCTGCTCGTGGAACCGGTCGCAGCCGATGCAGAGGTTGCGGTAGGTCTCGCCCGACGGCGTCTTCGTCTCGCTGTGGCGCAGGAACGTCGCTTCGTCCCAGCCGAATGCCGCACCCATCCGTTCGGGTGCGCCGGCGTTGATCGCCTCGAAGGCCGGATGTCCGGCAAGACTGTCGAGGATGTCGGTAAGCGGCTCCTCGGTAAGATTGCCCAGCGGCGCCTTCGTCTTGAGACAGCAGGGATAGACGTTGCCGTCGGGCTCGATCGAGACCTCGGAGCCGAGCCGCCCATGGTTCATGAAGTTGAGGCCGCCCGACCAGCGATTGCAGAAATTGTCGTCCAGGGTCGCGCTCGAGAGCTCGTTGTCCCAGGCCCGCCCACGCGGCCAGATCGGCCCGATCCATTCCTCCGGGTTCGCCCCCATGAAGGAATAGACCGGCGTCACGGTGCCGCGGGCGTCGGTCCCGTCATGGCGGCGGCCCGTCGGTTGCAGCCCCGCCGCCTCGAACATTTCGGTCAGTTTCTCGATCAGCGGCGCCCGTTTCTCGCCCTCATGGCCGACATGGAAATCGTCCATGCCGGTGATCGAGATCTGCCACATGCCGCGCGCGAGAAGCTCGTCGAGGATCTCCGCCGTCACGAGGTCGCCGGTCGTCTGCACCACGACCCGCACGCCGCCCCGGTCGGCATACTTCGCGCGCAGCATCTCCATCACCGGGTAGAGCACCGGCTCGCGAATCTCGTCGAGCAGCACCTCGCCGCCCGACAGGATCACCCGTCCCCGCTTCTCCGGCCCGTCGTCGGTCTCGCGATAGGTCATGCGCTCGGGCAGGTTCGCGACGATCCGGGCATGGCTCGAGAGTGCCTCGTTCACGACCGCATCGCGTTCGTCGCGCACGTAAGGGCGAAAGCGTGTGTCGTAACAGTGCGCGCACCGCCGGTGGCAGAGCCACGAGATGACGTAATAGATCGATTCCATGCCTTCCCCGCTGGGACCCGCAATTGTAGCGGTCACCATGTCGGAAGAAACAGGCGCGTTGTCACGTCACGGTTTGTTGAGAGCGCGCCCTCCAGCGCCGCCAGGCGTCCCCGTCATCGACATCGTCGAGCGTGTCGAGCATGGCCACCCGCACGTGCGGCGGAAGTCCCGCCAGCGTGTCGGCGAGCGCGTGTTCAGTGCTCCAGCGCACGTTCTCGAACAACTTCTTCGGAACCGCGGGACGGCGGCGCGCGCCGACCAGCCAGTATCCGCCGTCGGAGGCCGGTCCGAAAACGAACGCATAGCGGCCGAGAGCCGCGAACCCCCGGGCGATATGTCCCACGGAGACATCGGGGATATCGGTCCCGACGACGATCACCGGTCCCGGCGACAGTTTGCGGAGCGGCCGCGCCATGCGCGCGCCCAGGTCGCCGCCGCCCTGCGGGATCAGCCGCACCCCGGGAACCGGCGGCCAGAGCCGCGGGTGGGCGGCGGCCGTATCGGGGGTCACCGCGAGCCAGGTGTGCCAGCGCGGATCGCCGCCAAGCCGGCGGACCACATCGTTTACGGTTTGGCGGTAAAAGCCGATCGCGGCACCGTCGCCGATGTCGGCGGCGAGCCGACGTTTGACCGCGCCGCGCCGGGGTTCGCGCGCGAAGATGACGAGATGAGGCTTCATCGATAGACCCGCGCCACGAGCCGGGACGACGCGCCGAGCAGATAGAGCAGCAGGCAGATGAGATTGCGCGTGGGACGGCGCCAGTAACCGCCTGCGCGGTATCTTTCGGCAGACGTCGTGGCCGCGCTTTGCAGCCCCGCGAGCCGGGCGCGCCCGAGGCGGCGCACCAGGTGGACATCCTCCATCAGGGGCTGATCCGGGTACCCCCCGGTCTCCAGATAGAGCCTCCGCGACAGTGCCAGTCCCTGGTCACCGTAGGGCAGACCCAGGACGCGGCAGCGCCAGGCGACAAGCCGCTCGATCCGCCGCGCGCCCGGCGCGTCGTCATCGAGCCGGAACCGGAAATAGGCCGCGCGGGCATCGCCCGATTCCATAAACGCCGCGAGTTCCCGTGCCCATCCGGTCGCGAGAACCGTGTCGGCATGCAGGAACAGGAGCCAGTCGCCCAGCGCCTCTTCCGCGCCCGCTGCCATCTGGGTCCCGCGCCCGCGCGGCGACGTCACGACACGTGTGCCGTTCGCTTCCGCAACCGCGACGGTGTCGTCCTCGGAGCCGCCATCGACGACCAGGACATCCATGTCGAACGCACCCGCACCTTCCCGAAGCGATTCGAGCGTCGCGGCGAGCCCCTCACCCGCGTTCAGAGCCAGGATCACGACGGATAACGACGGCTCAGCCGGCAAGGACTTCACGTCGCTGCACAAGACGCAACGCACCGAGGACGAAGATCGCGAGGACCACCGCCGCGCCGCCGAAGAACATGGCGCTGGCCGGATCGCCGGTCTGATCGACGATCCAGCCGGCCAGCGCCGGGCCGACGAACAGGCCGGCATGATTCCATGTGTGGTAGAGGCCCGTGCCCGTGTTGCGATGCTCCGCGCGCACCGTCTCGACGGTGAGCGCCATCACGTTCCCGGTCGGGATCCCGATGAAGATCGCGGCGAGGATGAACAACAGCAGCGGCGCATCGACAACCGGGATGATCGCTATCACCAGCGCGCTCGCGGCGAAGCAGCCGACCATCACGAGGTTGGGCCGTGCGAGTT
This sequence comes from Rhodospirillaceae bacterium, assembly GCA_038140435.1. Classification (GTDB taxonomy): domain Bacteria; phylum Pseudomonadota; class Alphaproteobacteria; order UBA6615; family UBA6615; genus UBA8079. Next base: position 84,021 of record JAYQGE010000013.1, read on the forward strand.
TCTCGGAGAGCCATCCGCCCAGCGGGATAGCGAACATGTAGACGAAGGTCGCGTTGGCGATCAGCAGACCCGCCGCCGCGACATCGAACCCGCGCACCACGAGCATCGCCGGGCCGAAGGACAGCACCATCAGGTAGCCGGCGTTGTAGAGAACCCAGACGATGCCGGCGAGTGAGACCTTGGTCGCCTCGCTGCGCGTGATGGCGAGGCGCTGCACCGCGCGCGCAACCGGCTTCGCCGCCGGCCGGTAGAGGATTGCAATGAGCAACATGCCGGCGAAGGACCCGATACCGGCCGTCAGGAAGACCGCCTGCCAGCCCCATGCCTCGGCCATCGCGCCCTGGGTGTAGAGGCCGAGCGCGATACCGACCGGCCAGCTGTTCATCAGGATCGCCATCGCCGTGACGACCTCCCTGCCCTCGAAAAGGTCGCCGACGATCTTCACCATCAGAACGGTGATGATGACCCCGCCGGTACCCGCGACGATCCGACCGACGCCGATCACCGTGAAATCATCGCCCAGCCACATGACGAGACCGCCGAGTGCCATCATCGCGAGTCCGAGAATGCACCCCCGGCGCTCACCGAAACGCTGACCGAGAAATCCCGCCGGCAGTGCCGTGACCACGCCCAGGAGCGAGAAGAACCCGATCAGGGTGCCGACCTCTGTGAAGTCGATCCCGAGATCCTCGACCAGCAGCGGCGAGACCGAGGCCACCGACTGAAAATGAAAGCCAAGCGCCGAGCGCGCGAGGAAGAGCGCGGCGAGGACGACCCAGCGATTGGCGGTCATGGGCGCGCCGATCTTCTGGTGTGAAGTGGAACCACTATCATCTGCATGACCCATCCTCACCCTGAGCCTGTCGAAGGACAAGGATGGGCGCCCTCATACTTCGACAAGCTCAGCATAAGGCCTGACGCTGTCGCCTATTCCGCCGCCGCGAACACGCCGGCCGCATCGAGGATGCGTCGGCCGGACTCGGTTAGCCGGCCCAGCGTGTCGCGAAGTGCCGCTTCCGGATAGACCAGCTTGCCATCGCGCTTGCGGACCTCGCCGCCGACGAAAACGGTATCGACGTTGTAGGGCGTCGCCATGAAGACCAGCGTCTGGATCGGATCGTGCACGGGACAGGTGTTGAGATCGTCGCCCCGGGTCAGGATCACGTCGGCCTGCTTGCCCGGTGTGAGCGAGCCGATCCTGTCGTCCATGCCGAGTGCGCGAGCGTTGCCGATGGTCGCCCACTCGAGCGCGACCCGGGTCTTCAGATGCTCCGGCATGGTCTTGGTCGGGCGCGGGCGCGCATCGGTGTACATGCCACGCTCGAGCTGGAGCGAGAACCGCACGACGGAGAACATGTCGCCGGAGATGTTCGATTCGAGATCAATGCCGAAGGACGGCGTGCCACCCAGCTCCAGCACACGACCGGTCACCGGGTTGCCATGGCCGAAGTTGCACTCGCACTCGGGCGCGACCGTGATCGAGCCGCCCCGGTCGATGATCAGCTTCAGCTCGTCATCGGTGAAGTTGGTGGCGTGGACGAAGTCCGCCTCGGGCCCCAGCAGGCCCAGTTCGTCGAGCCGGTGCACCGCGTTGTCGGCGAGAAACGGAATGCCCTGCGCGCCCGTGTGGTTGGACCAGCGCAGCCCCATGTCCTTCGCCAGCCGCACGTCATGCTCGATGCAGTCCCAGACCGAGAAGCCAACGCCCTGGATACACATGGCCATGGTGATCAGCCCGTCGTCGGACGCGAGCCGGCCCTTGCGCAGCCGCTCCACCCGCTCGCGCGAGTGCGGCACCTCCGAGAAGGGCGGCTCGCCCGGCTTCGGCGCGAGCTTGGTCTGGCCGTGGCCGTAGACGGCGCGGATGCCCGCCTCCTCGAGTGAGTCGATCGCCGCGTCGGTGTGGTCCGTGGTGGCGTTGCAGTGGTGCCAGTCGAACAGGGTCGTGGTGCCGCAGTTGAGCTGGTTCAGCGCGCCGCAGAGATTGGCGAGCCGGATGTCGTCCGGCGTGAAATGCGCCACCGCCGTCGCGTGCATCAGGGTCGAATATTCGAACATCGTCCAGTCGGCGACGACCCCGCGCACCCCGGTCTGCCAGGTGTGCTCGTGCGTGTTGATCATGCCCGGGCTGACGATCATGTTCGACGCGTCGATGACCTCGGCGTCGCCGGCGTCGATGTCACGGTCCACCGCGACAATCCTGTCATCCTCGATCAGGACGTCACCGCCCCGGATGTCGCCGATCGCGTCGTCCATCGAGACGACCCAGCCGCCCTTTATCAGTGTGCGGGCCATGAGTTTCTCTCTCCGATTTTTGGTCGTTTGAAGACTAGCGCGCCCGCTCGGGACAGGGAAATGCCAACCCGAGTCCAAGCGTTCGTTGGGCGAACCGGCGCCCGGAGGATATCTCCGTGACCGGCTATTCGCCGGTCTTCCAGCCGCCCTCGTTGATGTCGAAGATCACCCCGTCGGGATCGCGGAACTTGATCTCGTAGAACGCGCCGGCCTCCCTGGCCTCGCCCATCAGCCAGTTGCCGCCCGCCGCCTCGATCTCGCCCTGCACGGCCTCGACGTCATCGACCACGAAGCCGAAGTGATGCACCCCGAACTTGTCCGGGTCGCCGCCGGCGGCCTCCTCGGTCTTGTAGCGCAGCAACGCCATATTGACCGTGCCGTCGGTCAGATAGACCGCCGTCGCCCCCGGGTGATCATTCTCACCGACCCGGGTCATGCCGAGCGCCTTCTCATAGAAGGTCGCCGCCTTCTGCGGGTCGGGCACGGACAGGGCGAAGTGACGGAGTTTCGCGGTCATTGGTCTTCCTTTCGGCACTCAACCCTCTCCCGATGGGAGAGGGTGGCGAACAACGTGAGCCGGGTGAGGGGTTTCGGTCGATCGGACATCGCTTGGAATGGTTTTACCCCCTCACCCCAAACCCCTCTCCCCATGGGAGAGGGGCCTATCGCGGTTTCGCGCCGACCAGCACGAAGGCCACGGCGGCGTTCGTGTCGGAGCGGTTCGACCAGGCGTGGTTGGTGCCGCGCTGGACCAGCACGTCGCCGGCCCGGAGCATGGTCTCGCCCTCCTCCATCACGGCCCAGATCTCGCCCTCGAGCACGATCGCGAAATCCGTCGTCTGGGTCTCGTGCATGCCGGGCGTGTCGGACGCGCCGTCATGGGCGCCGCCCGATCCCATCTCGTCGAAGGCCGCGCCCACATCGGCGTCCTTCCACATCTCGTCGGGCGGGAAGTCCACGACCCGGAAAATCGTCCCGTTGGGATCGTGGGGCTCGATCGAGTTCTCGCGGATCGCCGTATCCGTGTCGCCCGTATTGTCGGCCGGCGCCGTGGTTTCCCAATACTCGTGCAGAAACAAACCCGGCAGCGGCTCGATGGTCTGGGGCGACGGCCCGTCCTGCCAGATAATCGACCTGCCGGCCTCGTTGTGCCCCGTGACCACGCGGCGGAATGTGCGTGCCATGATGCGTCCCTTCCCTTGGATGTCGGGCGACAGCTTAGCCGGACTCGCGGGCAGGTCACAGCACTTGCGCCCGGCCGCCGGGGCGGCGACCATGCGACCAACGAATTCCAAACAGGGGGAACCAGCCATGTCCGATCCCAACAACCCGTCCGGCGCGCTGCCCGGCGACCCGCGCTACGGCCTGTCCGAGGCGGAGCTCGAGGAGTATTACCGGACCAAGAGCCCGAGCTGGATCTGCAAGGGCTATTTCAAGGCCGATGGCGGGCTGGAGGCGCGCCAGGCAGCGATGGACGCCCACCAGGCCTATCTGCGCGCCACCGAGCCGCAGATCCGCTTCTCCGGTCCCCTGCTGGAGGACGACGGCAAGACGCCGAGCGGGGCGATGGCCCTGATCGACGCGCCCGACAAGGCCGCCGCGCAAGCGTGGATGGACAATGAGGGTTACACACAGGCGGGTGCCTTCGACCGGATCACAATCACCCGCTGGTCGTCGTCGATGGCGCTCCGCTACAACGACTATCCGCGCACCGCGGGCTGGGAGCAGTTCGTGATCACCGCGATCGACGGCGACGACGCCGAGGCGAAGCGCGCCGCCGTCGCCGAGGCACATCACAAGTTCCAGGCGAGCGTGATGGACCGCTACGTGGCGCGCGGGCCGATGTTCAACGACGACGGCACCCGGATGATCGGCTCGATGATGATCATGGAGTATCCCGACCGGGCGGCGTGCGACGAGTTCTGGGCCGGCGAGCCGCTCAACTATGGCGGGGTGTTCGCGGACGTCACCATCGAGCGCTGGCGCTACGGGATCACGCTGCCGGGGCCCGCTTAGCCCCGGCCCCACAGCTTCGGCCTCGCCGCCGGACGCGGTCATCATGTTCCCGGGGGCAAGAAAACCGGCCACCCGGAAATCCGCGGCATGTTCGAGGGCCTGGTGG
>JAYQGE010000014.1:0-61301 GCA_038140435.1 Rhodospirillaceae bacterium
AGGATTCCGAATAGCGCGCGCCGTGCAGCAGCTCCTGCCACTGGCGCACCATGCCGAGCCAGTAATTGTTCAGGATGAAGATCTTCACCGGCAACTTGTACTGGGCGATCGTGCCGAGCTCCTGGATGTTCATCATCGTCGAGGCTTCGCCGGCGATGTCGATCACGAGCGAATCCGGGTGCCCGACCTGGACACCGATCGCCGCCGGCAGGCCGTACCCCATGGTGCCGAGGCCACCCGACGTCATCCAGCGGTTCGGCTTGTCGAAGTGGTAATACTGCGCCGCCCACATCTGGTGCTGCCCGACTTCGGTGGTAACGAGGGCGTTCATGTCCTTGGTCAGCTCATAGAGCCGCTTGATCGCGTACTGCGGCTTGATGTCGTCCTTGGGTCCCATGGCCTGCTCGAACCCGAGACAGTCCACCGCACGCCATTCGTCGATCTGCTTCCACCACGCCTCGAGCGCCTTGCCGTCGGGCTTCGCCTTGCGGGCCTTCCACTTCTCGAGCATGTCCTCGACGACATTCTCCACGTCGCCCACGATCGGCACCTCGACCGCGATGTTCTTGTTGATGGAACTCGGGTCGATATCGATGTGAATCTTCTTCGAGTTCGGCGAGAACGCGTCGGTGCGCCCGGTCACCCGATCGTCGAAGCGCGCGCCGATCGCGACCATCACGTCGCAATCGTGCATGGCGAGGTTCGACTCATACGTGCCGTGCATTCCGAGCATGCCGAGCCACTGGGGCGAGGAGCTGGGGAACGCGCCGAGCCCCATGATGGTCGTCGTCGCCGGATAGCCGGTCGCCGTGACCAGCTCGGTCACCAGTTCGCACGCGCGCGGGCCGGAATTGATGCAGCCCCCGCCGATGTAGAAGATCGGCTTCTTGGCATTCGCGAGCAGCTCGACCGCCTCGTCGATCGCCGCCTCCGCGCCCTCGCGCTGGGGCTTGTAGTGGCGGTGGGTGACGTTCTCCGGCGCGTGATACTCGCCTTCCGCGAACTGCACATCCTTCGGCAGATCGATCACGACCGGGCCGGGACGGCCGGCAGCTGCGACGTAGAACGCCTCGTGCATGACGGTGCTCAGATCGTCGACGTCCTTCACCAGGTAGTTGTGCTTGGTGCACGGCCGGGTGATCCCCGTCGTGTCCGCCTCCTGGAAGGCGTCATTCCCGATCAGATGGGTCGGCACCTGGCCCGTCAGGCACACGACCGGAATTGAATCCATCAGCGCGTCGGTCAGGCCCGTCACCGCGTTGGTCGCGCCCGGGCCGGACGTCACGAGCACCACGCCGACCTTGCCGGTCGAGCGGGCATAGCCCTCGGCCATGTGGACAGCACCCTGTTCGTGGCGCACAAGGATGTGGCGCACGGAGTTCTGCTTGAACAGTGCGTCGTACATCGGAAGGACCGCGCCGCCGGGATAACCGAAGACGACCTCGACGCCCTGGTCCGCCAGGGCCTTGATCACCATTTCCGCACCGGTCATGCGATTGCCAGACATCTCTCGTCCACCTTTCATTCCATTTCGGTCCGGCGCCGAACTCCGGCACCGGCTGCGCCATGCTGCACTGCACACCAGGCAGGCGGGATAAACGAATCGACCCCGGTTGGCCAGCCCGATCCGCCTTGCTGCGCCGGCCATGCCGACACAGCATCCCCTTCTTCGTGCACGAAACTGCCAGGCACAAAAACCCCCGTACGTGCACCACCGTTCCCCGGCGGTCCCCGTTACAAGCGAACGCGTAACTTAAGAAAAGATTTATTTCCCGTCAACTCATAAATGAAAACAACTTATCATCTATTGTGTAATTATATTTCAATGCCCTAACACGGCCCGGCGTCTCGTCCTCGGATGGCATCTGGTGGCGCAGCCAGGTCACCTGGCGTTTCGCGTAGTTCCGCGTCTGTTGTTGGGCATCGCCGATCGCGGCATCGAGCGTCGTTTCGCCACGGAGATGCGCGCGCAGCGGCGGGTAGCCCAGCGCCTTGAAAATCGGCAGCGCCGGATCGAGCCCTTCCGCTTCCGCGCGGCGGAACAGCGCAGACACCTCATCGAGCGCACCGGCATCGACCATGTCGAGGAACCGCCGATCGCAATCGCGGTAGAGCTCGTCGCGCGGCGGGTCCAGAACCGCAACCCGAAACTGCGTATCAGGCGCCGGTGTCGGTTCGCGCTGCCAGTCCGAGAGCGGCCGTCCGGTCGCCTCGACCACTTCCCAGGCCCGCAACACGCGCTGGCTGTCGCCAGGATGTAAACGCGCGGCAATCTCCGGGTCGCGCGTCGCGAGCTCGTTGTGAAACGCCAGGTCGCCAATCTCGCGCCGACGGGCCTGCGCGCGGGCCCGCACGTCGACCGGCACCTCGGGGATCGGCGCGATCCCCTCCATCAGCGCCTTCAGATAGAGCCCGGTTCCGCCGACGACGATCGGGCGCTTGCCATCGGAGATGACAGCCTCGATGGCGGCACGGGCACGGGTTGCCCAGTCCGCCGCGGATCCCGCCTCGGCCGCATCGCGGTCGCCGTAGAGCAGGTGCGGGACGCGAGCCTCGTCCGCTTCGGACGGGCGCGCTGTCAGAATCCGCAGATCGCGGTACACCTGCATCGAATCCGCATTGATGATCGCCCCGTCGAGACGCTCCGCAAGTTCGAGGCCGAGACCGGACTTGCCGCTCGCGGTCGGGCCCGCGACAACGATGACCGGAAGCTCAGCCATCGCGCGGACGATCAAACGTCAAGCGGATAGGACACCAGGCCATCGGCGAGCTTGGGCTCGAACCAGGTCGATTTCGGCGGCATGACCTCGTTGGCGTCGGCGACCGCCATCAAATCCTCGATGCTGGTCGCATAGAGGGCAAACGCCACGGCCCAATCGCCGCTATCGACCCGGGCTTCCAGGGCCTCGAGGCCGCGGATGCCGCCCACGAAGTCGATGCGCGGGTCGGTCCGGGGGTCTGCGATGCCGAGCACGGGTTCGAGCAGGCGGTCCGACAGGAGCTTCACGTCGAGCCGGTCGAGCGGCGGCGCATCGGCGCCAGGCGCTGATCGCGTCTCCAGCGCGTACCAGGTGCCCGCCAGATACATGCCGAACGCGTGCTGGCGCCCGGGACGCGCGGGCTCGGCCACAGGCGTGACCTCGAAGGCCTCCCCCACGCGCGCAATAAACTCGTCTTCCGCAAGGCCGTTCAGATCCTTGACCACGCGGTTGTAGTCCAGGATCTGCAACTCGTCGGTGGGGAAGGCAACGATGAGAAAACGTTCATGAGCATCGGACGTGCCGCCGCGCTTCGCGCGCAGCGCGGCAACCCGCGCGGCGGCGGCCGAGCGATGGTGCCCGTCGGCGATGTAAAGCACGTCCACCGGCGAATAGGCATCGGCGACGCGCTGGACGGCCGCAGCCTCGGTCACGGCCCAGACGATATGACGCACGCCGTCCGGCTGGGTCACATCGTAGGTCGGATCGCCGGCGGCAATCTCCGCGAGGAGCGCCGCGATCCCGTCATGGGGCTCATGAACGACGAGCACGGGCCCGGTCTGGGCATCGACCTCGTCGATCTGGCGCACCCGGTCGTCTTCCTTGTCGGGACGCGTGAACTCGTGCTTGCGCACGACATTTCGGAGATAGGCCTCGACCGGCGTCGCGGCCACAAGCCCGGTCTGGACGTGATCTCCCATGATGATGCGATAGATATAGAAACACGGGCCGGCGTCGCGGACGAGCTTGCCCGCGTCGATCATCGCTTTCAGGTTTTCCGCGCCCTTCGCATAGACCGCGTCGTCATGCGGATCGGTGCCGGGCGGCAGGTCGATCTCCGGCCGGGATACGTGCAGGAAGCTCCAGGGCCGGCTCTCGGACAGCGCGGTGGCCTCGTCGAACGAGACGACATCATAGGGCGGCGCGGCCACGTCCGCGGCGGCATCAGCGGCCGGTCGCAGGCCAGGAAACGGGTGGAGCAGACGTTCGCTCATCTCGGTAACTCGCTCTTTCTTGCTTTGCGCCGGATCGGTTGCGGCGCGCTCTCTTCGCATATTGGCCGCGCGAGTAAAAGCGTCCGTTCCGCGCGACCGGTCCTCCCACGAAAAACGGCGGCGCCCGAGGGCACCGCCGTCGTCACCGACCCATGTACGGGGTCGATATGCGTCAGGACTTCTTGATTCGAACCGCGACGAACCGACGGTCGCCGTTGCGGTTGATCTTCAGCAGGACCGAGCTGCGATCCGCGTCGCGGGCCTCGCGGATCTTTTCCGCGATCTGACCGGGCGTGCTCACCGCTTCCTGGCTCACCTCGACGATCACATCGCCGGGGCGCAGACTCTTTTCCGCCGCGGCGCTGTCGGCCTCGACACCGGTGATGACCACGCCCTTGAGATCATCCGGCAGGGTGAACTGCGAACGCATCTGATCGGTGATCGAGGTCACGGTGATGCCGATGTCGTCGATGGCCGCCTCTTCGGGCTCGAGCGCGTTCCCGCTTGGGCCGGTCGAGGCCAGGATCGGGACCTCTTCCTCGAGCTCCCCGATCTTCACACCGATCGTGACCATCCGCTCGTTGCGCCACACCTCGACCGGCACGCGCTTGCCGATGTCGGTCTCCGCGACGATGCGCGGCAGCTCACGCATGGTCTCGACCGGCTTGCCATCGAACTTCAGGATGACGTCGCCGGCCTCGATGCCGCTTTCCTCCGCCGGCCCGTCCTCGGTCACGGACGACACCAGCGCACCGCGTGCGCCACCCTCGAGGCCGATGCTTTCGGCGATCTCATCGGTGACGGACTGGATGCGAACACCCAGCCAGCCGCGCCGTGTCTGCCCGAAGTCACGGAGCTGGTCGATGACGCGCGCCGCGATGGAAGACGGAATGGCGAAGCCGACGCCGACGCTGCCGCCGGTCGGCGAGAAGATGGCGGTGTTCACACCGATCACTTCACCGTTGATGTTGAACATCGGGCCGCCCGAGTTGCCCCGGTTGATGGACGCGTCGGTCTGCAGGAAGCTGTCATACGGTCCCTGGCGAATATCGCGCTGGCGGGCCGAGATGATGCCGGCCGTCACCGTTCCGCCAAGGCCGAACGGGTTGCCGATCGCCACAACCCAGTCGCCGACCCGCGCGCCCGTTGAATCGCCCCAGGGGACGAACGGCAGATCACGTTCGGTATCCACCTTCAGCAACGCAAGGTCGGTCTTGGGGTCGCGCCCCAGAAGTTCCGCCTTGAGCTGGGTGTCATCCGACAGGGTCACCGTGATTTCATCGGCGCCGTCGATCACGTGATTGTTCGTCACCACCAGGCCACTCGGGTCGATGATGAAGCCGGAGCCCAGCGAGGTCGCGCGGCGGGGCGCACCCTGCTGGTTGCGGTCGAAGAAATCGCGGAACATGTCGCCAAAGGGCGAACCCGGCGGCGCTTGCGGAATATCCGGACCGCGCTCCTGCCCCCGGTTCACCAGCTGGGTGCTCGAAATATTGACCACCGACGGCAGCAGCTTTTCCGCAAGGTCCGCGAACGAGTCCGGCGGCGATTTCGCAGCGGCCGGCTGAGCCGAAATGATCAGCGCGATGGCCAGCAGCATCCCGACCAGGAATGCACCGGCAGCATTGACCGGTCCGGCCGTCCATCCGACCAGCGCGCGTGAAGTTTGATGTCGCTTTGAGTTCATCTTCGTCGTTACTCCCGTTCCAGGCATTCGTGTCTTCCACCGAACCCTCGACCACCGGTCCCTCCGATATGCGAAACCCGAAGCACGGCTTCAAGAGGCAGGCGGACGACACGGCGACTCCCGAGCCGCCGGATACCGATATGCGAGGCAATCATGGTCGGAATTGGGCGCCCGCCCGGCACATTCTGGGCATCGCATTGCCCGGCCATGACATTCGCGTGAACGGGCCGGAATCGTGGGGGCTAGACAAGTTTCAAAAGGAACAGCAGCCCGAACCCGGCGCCGGCGGCCACCACGCCGCCGGACCGCAGGGTGCTCTCCGACATCTCGCCGACCTGCGCGAGCAACCGCTTCATCAGGTTGGGTGCCAGGGCGTAGATCAACCCCTCCACCAGGAGGACCAGGGCAAACCCGATCAGCAGGAAGCTGCCCCAGTGAAGGAGTTGCGCCATGGTTCCCTACCTTGCCCTACCTTGACTGACGGTCGGTCACGCGGTCCCGCCCGCCCTGCAGGTCTCCGAAATACTTGAAGAAGTCGCTGTCGGGCGAAAGGACCATCGTTGTCCCCTCGCGCGCGAACGTTTCCTTGTAGGCCTCGAGCGAGCGGAAGAACTCGAAGAATTCCGGGTCCTTTCCGTAGGACTCGCCCAGGATCGCGTTGCGGGTCGCGTCGCCGCCGCCGCGCAGCTCCTGTGCCTCACGCTGGGCCTCGGCGATGATCTCCACCTGCTGGCGGTCGGCCTCGGCCTCGATCCGGCGCGCATTCTCCTGGCCCTCGGCCCGGAGGAGGTTCGCCTGGCGCTCACGCTCGGTGCGCATGCGTTCGTACACGGTCTGGGACACCGCCTCGGGCAACTCCGAGCGACCAATGCGGATATCGACGACCTCGATGCCGAACCCGTCGCTCTCGGTGGCGACGCCGTCGCGGATCGACTGCATGATGTCGTTGCGCTTGTCCGACAGCAGGTCCTCGAGATTGCGCTGGGCGACGAACTCCTTGACCGTCGAGGTCAGGATGTTGCCGAAACGGTTGTTGAAGATCGCCTCGTCGCGCACCGTCTGGAAGAACTTCAGCGGGTCCGTAATCCGGTAGCGGGCAAACGCGTCCACGAGGATACGCTTCTGATCGCTCAGCAGCATTTCCTCCGCCGCGGGATCGACGCTCAGCACCCGCTTGTCGTAGCTGACCACATTCTGGATGAACGGAATTTTCAGATGCAGCCCGGGTTCCTGGACCGTGCGCTTGTGTTCGCCGAGCTGAAGCACGAGGACCTGGTCGGTCTCGCGGACGGTAAACAAGCCGGAGTTCAGGAGAATTCCGATAACGATGATGATGCCGCCGACAATGGCGAGTTTGGCCCGGCTCATTGCGAGTCTCCCGAGTTCGCGCTTCGGTTGCGATTGAGTTCGTTCAGCGGCAGGTACGGAACGACGCCCTGCCCGCCATCGGCGCCCTCATCGATGATGACCTTGTCCGCCCGCTCGAGGACGTCGCGCAGGGTCTCGATGTAGAGACGCCGGCGGGTGACCTCCGGCGCCGCGCGATAGGTCTCGAAGATCTGGTCGAAACGTGCCGCCTCACCCTGGGCTTCCTTGATCACCCGCTCGCGATACGCGGCGGCCTCTTCGAGGATACCGGCCGCCTCACCGCGTGCCGTCGGCACGATCCGGTTTCGATAGGCCTCCGCCTGGTTCTGCAGGCGCTCCTGGTCCTGGCGCGCGCGCTGCACATCGTTGAATGCATCGATGACCGGCGGCGGCGCTTCCGTCTTCTGGAGCTGGACACGCTCGATGTTGATGCCCGCGCCGTAGCTGTCGAGAATCGCCTGCAACAGATCGCGGGTCTCGTCCTGGACATTCTCACGCGCGGTCGTCAGCAGATCGTCGAGCTTGGTCTGGCCGACGACTTCGCGCATGGCGCTTTCCGCCGCGGCCTTCACCGTCTGCTCGGGATCGAGGATGTTGAACAGATAGTCCGCCGGGTCGGCGATCCGCCACTGGACCGTGAAATCGACGTCGGAAATATTCTGGTCGCTCGTCAGCATCAGGGACTCGCCCTCGATGTCGCGCGGCGACGCGGACCGTCCGCCGAAGTCGTCGGCATCTCGGAACCCGATGTTCAGCCGGTTGATCTGCGTGACCGCCGGCGTCAGGACCTCGCCGATCGGGGTGGGCCAGCGCCAGCGCAGACCCGGCGCCGTGACCTGCTCGTTCCACTTGCCGAAGACCAGCTCGAGGCCGCGCTCGTTTTCCTGCACCCGATAGAACCCGCTAAGACCCCACAGGACCAACAACACGAACACAACAATCGCGATCCCGCGGCCGCTGCCGAAGCCGCCCGGCATCAGGCGGCGAACCTTGTCCTGGCTGCGGCGCAGCATCTCCTCGATGTTGGGCTGCTGACCGCCGCCCGGACCACCGCCGGATGGCGGGCGCTGCCCGCCCCAGGGACCGCCGCCGCCGCCACCGCCGCCGCTGCCGCCCCACGGGCCTCCACCGCCTCCCTGACTGTTCCAAGGCATCACAAATTCCTTCGACTGTTTGCTGACGCCAAAAACCGGATGTCCGCCCTTGCCGGGCAAACGGTCACCGCGCCGGGTTTATAATTCGATCACCGGGGCTTATATCACACAAGATGTTGCGAGGTGCGATCACGCCCTGGCGACCAGTCCTTGACGATATTGTCTGCACACCCGGAGTTTTCAAGCATGTCGGCGGTTTCCGAAGACGATATTCGCGCGGCCCTTCGCACGATTATCGATCCTGTCAGCGGCGAGGATATTGTCGGCCAAGGCATGGTCTCCGGCCTCGTCATCAAGGACCGGAATATCGGCTTCGCGATCGAGATCGACCCGGCAGACGCCGAGCGTATGGAACCGCTGCGCAAGGCGGCCGAGCGCGCGGTCATGGCGCTCGAAGGTGTGTCCTCCGTCTCCGCCGTGCTGACCGCGCACAACGACGCGCCGGCATCGCGCCCGGAGCCCCAGGCACGGGCGAATGCCAATACCGCGCCGGCCACCCCCCTGCTCCCCGACGTCGGCGCCATCGTCGCTGTTGCCAGCGGCAAGGGCGGCGTCGGCAAATCCACCACCGCCGTCAACCTCGCGGTCGCCCTCGCGGCGCTCGGCCAGCGGGTCGGGATTCTCGACGCCGACGTCTATGGCCCCTCGCTGCCGCGCATGTTCGGCGTGGACGAGAAGCCCAAGCCGCTCGCGAACAAGAAGATCGCGCCGCTCGAGGCACACGGGGTGAAAATCATGTCCATGGGCTTCATGGTGCCCGAGGACACGGCCATGGTCTGGCGCGGCCCGATGGTGATGGGCGCGCTCGAACAGATGATGCGCGAGGTCGAGTGGGGCGAACTCGATGTGCTGGTGGTCGATATGCCCCCGGGCACGGGAGACGCGCAGCTGACCATGGCACAGCGCGTGCCGCTCGCCGGCGCGGTGATCGTCTCCACGCCCCAGGACATCGCGTTGATCGACGCGCGCAAGGGCATGAGCATGTTCGCGAAGGTCAATGTGCCGGTGCTTGGCATTATCGAGAACATGAGCACCTTCATCTGCCCGAACTGCGGCGAGCGCACCGACATCTTCGGACATGGCGGCGCCCGCGCAGAGGCCGAACGGCTCGGTTCCGACTTCCTCGGCGAGATACCGCTCGACGTCGCCATTCGCGTCACATCGGACGCGGGACAACCGATCACCGCAAGTGAGCCCGACGGCCCCCACGCCGCCGCCTATCGCGATGTGGCGATGGCGGTCCTGGGCAAGATTTCCGCCGCGACAACCCGTCCCGCGCCCGCGATCTCGATGGAATAACGGCGCGGCGCGACGGCCGGTCGCGACGATTTGATCGTTCGACACATCTTCGTGCATTGCCGAATGCGCGCTCCGTCACCAGCTACAGGAACAGACGCGGGCCGGTCATGCGGGCCCGCATCGCGATTCCGCCGGGCCGGCGTCAGGCCTTGCCCCGCAGGCCGCCGGTCGTCTTTGCCCCCCAAAAGGCCGGCACCAAATGGGCCCGGCCCGGCGGACGTCGCGAACGATTTTTCTGCGGAAGATCGGAATGATTTTCACTGCGGATGTGTTTACAGGTCATACCGCAACTCACCCCCGGGAGATTTCATATGCGCCGTGCAACGCAAGCCGCCGCTTTTCTGATCTTCGGCCTTTTCTTCGCCGCCCCCGCGCACGCTATCGATCCTGTTTACAGTGCGGAGGGCGCGGCCATACGCGGCTACGATCCGGTCGCCTACTTCACGGAAGAAAAGCCGATGAAGGGCAGCGCCGCGCACAGTGCAACCCACGACGGGGCGACGTGGCATTTCGCGTCCGCTGAAAACCGCGATCTGTTCGTGGCAAACCCGGAGAAGTACGCGCCCCAGTATGGCGGCTACTGCGCCTGGGCTGTCGCGGAGGGTTACACTGCCCCGACCGATCCGGGTGCCTGGTCCATCAAGGACGGCAAGCTCTACCTGAACTACTCGAAGCTCGTGCGCGCGCGCTGGGCGATCGACAAGTCCGGCAACATCATCAAGGGCGACCGGAACTGGCCGGGCCTGCGCGACGGCTAGACCGAACCACCCGAGCGATCGAGGGTGACGAAGCTGTAGGCCGGAACATCACCCTCGGCGGGATGGTCCTCACGCGCGATCTCGCGCCAGATGCCACGTTCCAGTACCGGCAGGCTGGTGTCACCCTCGGCGTCCATATGCACTTCGGTCAGGTAGACGCGGTCCGCGCGCGGTAGCGCCAAAGCGTAGATCTGCGCCCCGCCGATCACCATCACCTCTTCCACATCGCCTGCAGCCGCGAACGCGGCGTCCAGGTTCCCCACAACCACCACGTCCTCGGCCGCGAAGGCTGGATCCCGGCTGATCACGATGTTCGTGCGGCCGGGCAGCGCGCGGCCGATCGACTGGTGGGTCTTGCGTCCCATCACGATGGGCCGGCCCATCGTTGTTTCCTTGAAGAATTTCAGATCCGCCGGAATGCGCCAGGGCAGATCGCCGTCCCGGCCGATGACACCGTTCCGAGCGGCCGCCACGATCAGGGAAACGCGCACCGCGTCAGACCGCCACCTTCGCGGGGATGTGCGGATGGAACCGGTAGCCGTCGAGGGTGAAATCCTCGTACTCGAACGCGAACAGATCGTCGATCTCCGGGTTCAGCGTCATCCGCGGCAACGGATAGGGCGCGCGCTCGAGTTGCGCATCGGCCTGTTCGAGATGGTTCAGGTAGAGATGGGTATCGCCGAACGTGTGGATGAACTCGCCGGGCTCGAGGCCGGTTACCTGGGCGATCATCATCGTCAGCAGCGCATAGGAGGCGATGTTGAACGGCACGCCGAGGAAGATATCGGCGCTGCGCTGGTAGAGCTGGCAGGAAAGCTTCCCGTTCGCGACGTAGAACTGGAACAGGCAGTGGCACGGGGGCAGCGCCATGTTGTCCACGTCCGCGACGTTCCAGGCGGAGACGATCAGCCGGCGCGAGTCCGGCCGGGTCCTGATCTGGTCGAGCAGGTTTGCGATCTGGTCGATGCGGCTGCCGTCGGGAGTCGGCCAGGAACGCCACTGATGGCCGTAGACCGGTCCCAGGTCGCCGTCGGCATCGGCCCATTCGTCCCAGATCGAGACCCCGTTCGCGTTCAGGTACCCGATATTCGTGTCGCCCTTGAGGAACCAGAGCAGCTCGTGGATGACCGACTTCGTGTGGATCTTCTTGGTCGTCACGAGCGGGAAGCCTTCGCTCAGATCGAACCGCATCTGATGGCCGAAGACCGACAGGGTACCCGTCCCGGTGCGGTCCGTCCGCTCGGTGCCGTTGTCGCGCACATGGCGCATCAGATCGAGATATTGCTGCATCGGGTCGCTGACCTCGGGTCGGGCTTCGGAATTTCCGTAAACCTAGTGCGCAACGCGAGTCGCGAATATCCATGACGCCCTGTGGAAAGCCGGGCGATCGGGGATAACCGGCCATGGCCTTTCGCAATCGCCGCACCGCGCCTATATAATGGGGCGTCGGGTTCGCCCGACTATGGCAATAAACGTTTTGCGCAATAAACGTTCGGACCCGGGGGCAGTACCCGGCGCCTCCACCATTTTCTCGGTATTTCGCGGCCCGGGCCGCGACCGGAATGGGGGCGAAACAGGATCGACGGGCGCGTAAAGGCTCAACTTTTGCCCGGCATGGTACCACCGATATCGGGCCATATTCATAGGTGCCAACGACAACGTTGAAACCTCCGCTGTTGCCGCTTAATAACCGGTAATTAGCGCGGTTCGGGGGGCACCGGGCAACAGAAGCCCCCCACTTCCATGACCCGCCGAAAGCCTCCGCCCCTACGCGTTCACATATTCCGGCGGATTCTCGTCGGGTAACCGTTGCTCTTGGCGGCGCAGTGCCCGATATTCACCTTTCAGGATCAATCAGGCCCGCCGACCGGCGCAGTTGCAGTTCGCGAACATGACCGACGACCAGATGCGATACGACCAGATGGTGGAGACCGCCCTTCGCGGGGTGGTCCGCGAAGCATTGACGAAGACCCTGAACGAGGGGCTTCCGGGCGATCATCATTTCTACCTGACGTTCCGCACGCAGGCACCGGGGGTTTCGATCCCCGACTATCTTCAGGACCAGTATCCCGATGAGATGACGATCGTCATGCAGCACCAGTTCTGGGACCTGATCGTCGAGGACAGCTTTTTCTCGGTCACGCTCAGCTTCAAGAACCGCCCGGCCGAGCTGCGCATTCCCTATTCGGCGCTGTCCGCCTTCGTGGATCCCTCGGTCAAGTTCGGCCTCCAGTTCAACGTCGATACCGGCGGCAACGTGATGGTGCCGGCGGTGCGCTCCGAGGGCGACCTCGTGCCGGTGCCCGACAATATGAGCACATCGGGCGATGACGCCGAGGACGGGCCGGTACAGCGCGAGCCGACGGACGACGGCGACGGCGCCGAGGTCGTCAGCCTGGACCAGTTCCGCAAGAAATAGAATCCCGTCCGCATGCCGCCTGGCCAGGAATTCGCCGAACATGCGCGCGACCTGCTAACGCGCGTCGGGCCGCCCTTCGACGAGGGAACACGCCTGCGCCGCATGTTCGGCGGTCACGGAATCTTCTGCGACGGCGTCATGTTCGCGTTGATCGCGGACGAAACGCTTTATCTCAAGGTCGATGACGAAACCCGGCAGGCCTTCTTCGACACGGGCAGCGAACCCTTCGTTTATGAGAGAAAGGGGAAGGACGTCGAGCTGTCGTATGTCACGGTGCCGGACACGGCGGCCGAGGACATCGACGACCTGCGCCCATGGGCGCATATGACGCTCACGGCGGCAAATCGGGCCCACGCAAAGAAGAAACCACGCAAACCCTGAAGCGTCCCGCGCCTTAGCCCTTTACCTATGGCTTGCGGCGACGATAATGCGCGCCGAACCCGGAGGAAGTGATGACCGACAAGACCCGTATTGAAAGCGACACGATGGGCGAGGTGGCCGTCCCGGCCGACAAGTACTGGGGCGCCCAGACCCAGCGCAGCATCGAGAATTTCCCCATCGGCGACGACCGCATGCCGACAGCCCTCGTGCGCGCCCTGGGAATCCAGAAACAGGCCGCCGCCCGTGCCAACCTGGCACTCGGCCAGCTGGAGGAAGACGTCGCCAACGCCATCATCGAGGCGGCGCAGGAAGTGATCGACGGCAAGTTCGACGACAACTTCCCGCTCGTCGTCTGGCAGACCGGATCCGGCACCCAGTCGAACATGAACGCCAACGAGGTGATCGCGAACCGCGCGAACGAGATTCTCGGCGGCAAGCCGGGCGACAAGTCTCCGGTGCATCCCAACGACCATGTCAATCGCAGCCAGTCGTCGAACGACACCTTCCCCGCAGCGATGCACATCGCGGCCGCGATCGAGTTCCAAGATCGCCTGGTTCCCGGCCTGACCCATCTGAAGAACGCGCTCGAGGCCAAGGCCGCGGCGTTCGCGGACATCATCAAGATCGGCCGCACCCACACCCAGGACGCGACCCCGCTGACCCTCGGCCAGGAGTTCTCGGGCTACGCGGCCCAGATGGAGGCCGTCATCGCCGGCGTCGAGCGCGCGACCCCCGACCTGCTGCAACTCGCCCAGGGCGGCACTGCGGTCGGAACCGGGCTCAACACGCCCACCGGCTTCGCCGAGCGCTTCGCCGAGGAAGTCGCGGGCATCACCGGCAAGCCCTTCGTCACCATGCCCAACAAGTTCGCCGGTCTCGCCGCGCATGACGCGATGGTTGCGGCCTCCGGCGCGCTCAACGTCGGCGCGGCGGCGGCGATGAAGATCGCCAACGACATCCGCTTCCTCGGCTCCGGGCCACGCAGCGGCATCGGCGAGCTGGCCCTGCCGGCAAACGAGCCCGGTTCATCGATCATGCCGGGCAAGATCAACCCGACCCAGTGCGAGGCCCTGACCATGGTCGCGGCGGAAATCATGGGCAATCACGTCGCCGTCACGGTCGCCGGCAGCAACGGGCATTTCGAGCTCAACGTGTTCAAGCCGGTGATCATCTTCAACGTGCTGCGCTCGGCACGGTTGCTCGGCGACGCCTGCCGGAGCTTCACGGATCGCTGCGTCGACGGGATCGAGGCGAATCACGGGCGCATCGCGGAGCTGATGGCCCAGTCGCTCATGCTGGTCACGGCGCTGAACCCGCACATTGGGTACGATAATGCCGCAAAGGTCGCAAAAAAGGCGTTTGCAGACGGGAGTACCCTAAAAGAGGCCGCAATTGACTTGGGCCTGCTGACGGCCGAGCAGTATGATGAGTGGGTCAAGCCGGAGAACATGATCAAGCCGTCATGATCAGCAACGTTGTCGACACCCTGCCGCGCCAATCGGCGAACAAGAAACGTTCCGTCGTGGTCGCCGGACATCGCACGAGCGTGTCGCTCGAGAACGTGTTCTGGGATCACCTGCGCAAGGTCGCCAAGTCGCGGCGGATGTCGGTCAACGAACTGGTGACCGAGATCGACCGCGAGCGCGACGGCAGCCTGTCGAGCGCCATCCGCGTGTTCGTCCTGGACGATCTCCGGAAATAGCCCGCGCGGCGCGCGGCCTTACCGCCCGCGAATCACTCCCTCGAGAAGATTGCGAAACTGGTCTTCGGGCCGGTTGGACGGTTGCTGCGGCTGGGACGTTCCCTCGTTCGTAGCCGGCGGCTGCTCCTGATTACCGCCCGGCAACAGCTTGCGGAGGACGGAGCCGGCGGCCTTCCCGACGATGAACTGGTTGATCTCGTTGAGGTTCACCAGCCGCGTGTTCGGTGCATCGAGCGAACCCTTCTGCTCGACCTCCACACCGGCGAACTCCGGATGTGCCGGGAACGCAGCGCGCGCACGTATATCCACCAGCCACGCCGGCAGGTTCGCCGTGCCGCGGAACGCGACCGCGGCGCAGTCCGCGTTGATCTGCTGCTGCGGCAGGGTCGCGATCCCGTTCTCGAGATCGAAGCGGCCGTCGAAGTTTGCGACCTTCGTCTGTCCGCCGCGACCGGCCTGGGTCAGACCGAGAAATCCCTCGATCCCGTTGAGCCGGTCGAGCTGGTTGCTGATGCCGCAGACGTCGACACCCTCGACCACGGCGTCGGTGAACCGCATCGCGCCCTTGCCGGCCAGGTTGGAGATCATCTCGAACTCGCTGCGCCCGCGCGACGCGACAATCAGGTCGGCGCCAAGCCGGCCCGACGCGAGGCTTACATCGGAAACCGGGAAGAGGAGATCCAGCACGGACATGACGCCGCGCTCCCCGCTGCCGTCGCCGACGAAACGCGCGGCATCGGCATTCTCGACCTTCATGGCGTAGCGCATGGACGGCACCTCGCCGTCGGCAAGTTGCCCGGTCATGTTGAAGGCGCCACCAAACGCCTGGCCGGACAATTCGGTCAGGTCCAGCACGCCGTCCTCGAGCCGGGCAACAAGCCGAGGCTGATCCACCCGAATGTTGGTGTAGGTGATGGCCGGCGAGGACAGCTTGATATCGGCGTCCGCGGCGCGAAGCCCGGACAGCTCGATCGGTTCGCGTGACCAACGCGCGCCACCCGACGCACCGGCCCGGCTGCGCGCGGGAGCCGCCGCTGCGGACGACGTGCCGCCAGGCGACGCCGCGGGTGCCCCGTCGCCGCCCGCCGGCAGGAACCAGTCCACGACGATCTCGCCGGTCTCGAGCGCCGCGACGATCTCGGGTCGGGGACCGTCCGTGGCGATGTCCGCACTGCCCTTGAACTCGACGGGACCGGCGTTGCCGCCGAGGCCGGACAACGCAGCGCCCTTCGGTCCCAACGCGAGGTCCGTCCGCAGGGCGAAGGAACCGAGGTCGGCCCGGGCGGGACGGTAATCCGGCGCGAAAAGTTGTGCGAAGGCGACCATGTCCGGATGGGTCGCATCGAGCTTGAGGTTGCCCTCCGGCCGTCCGGAATCGAGCCTGGTCAGGCGCCCCTTCGCGTCAATCAAACCGGAACCGACGCCAACACGCGCGTCGATATCGCTCGCCGCGAGGTCGCCGTCGAGCTTCACGCGCGCGGCGAGCGGGCCAAGCCTGGCGCCGGACTCGGTACCGCGCAGGCGCGCGGCAAAACCCGCCGCATCGGGATGATCGAGGCTGAGTTCGACATCGTAGCGTGGCGGCAGCGACAGGACCCCGAGATTGCCGTCGGTACGCAACTCCACCCCCATCGCCCGCAGGGTGACGTCCACGTCGAGGTCCTGCATGTCTCCGCGCAGCGTTCCGTCCAGCTTTGTCGCGCCGAGCTTCGCCGGGGAGTCGATCCCTGCCAGCGCCAGGAGACGGTCGCCGTCGCGCGCGTCGAGCGCAATCGTGACATCCGCCTTGGGGCTATCGTTCAGCCCGTCGATCCGGCCCTTTATCGCCGCTTTCGCGCCCGCGAGGCTGACGACGGACGCGTCGCGAAGCTCCAGCGCCCCGCCCTGCAAGGTCCCGTCGACGTTAATGCCGCTCAGCCGCTGCTCGCGGAAGACGACTTCCCCCACCTTAAGCTGCAGGATCGCGTCGAAGCTGTTCAGCGCCGCCAGTCCCGATGGTGCCGTGGACCCGGCTTTGGCCGGCGCGGCGTTTCCGCCGGTGCCGTCCGCAGCACCCGTCGGCGCGCGGCTCACCGGTGCGTCGGTGTTCCCGCCGTCGGGCAGATACGCATCGACGTTCACCTTGTCGAGCGACAGCCCGATCCCGAGCCCGGGCCGCTCGCGCACCGCGATCGCGACGCCACCGCGAATCCGCGACACATCGACACTCGCATCAATGTCGGTCAGGGTGACGTTCTCCGGCGTCGCGGCGATCGAAAGCGACCCGTTCATCTTCCGCAGCCGGTCCTGGGGCACCGACGTCACATCGACGCCCGCCCACTGCAGCAGCGCACGGAAATCGTCCGCCGCCAACTCCGCCTGCCCCTCGAACATCGGAACGCCGTCGGCCGTCGCGACAAATCCGAGCGCAGATGCGCTCGCCCCACCCGGGAGCAGCGCGGCGGCCTGGGATATCGTAAGACTGCCGTCGGCGAGCTCGGTGTTCAGCACCGCCTGCCGGATCACGCCCCCGCGATAGACGATCGCATCGACCTTTGCTTCGAGGGTCGCGGATATCCCCGTGGGCAACGCGAACCCGCCGCCTGCCCCACCGGCCTCCGATTCTGTCGATTTCGGGGGCTTGTTTCCGGGCGCGGCCGCGCCGTTGGACGCCGGTTTCGTCGCGCCGCTGCTTGCGGTTCCCGTCGCCAGGAGCCGGTCGAGATCGAGCTGCGCCAGGTTCAGCACAAGGGATGCCTTCGGTGCCTCGCCCAGCGTGACATCGACGGCGCCGGTGGCGGAATCGTCACCCAGCCGCAACGCCAGATCGTTGATCGCGATGGCCTCGGCGCTCGCCGCCAGCGTCCCGTCCACCTCCAGCGGCTTGCCTTTCAGCGCCGCCGGCGCCGGCTGCTTCGTGGCTTCGGCGATCAGCGCAGACAGGTCCTCAGCCCGGACCTCGATCTGCCCCGACATCCGCGCCGCATCGGGTGCGCCGGCCAGCACGCCGGAGTAGCCGATCTCGGCGCCACCCGCAGTGACCTTGAGGTTCACCGGCGTGGCCTTGTCCGGAACGAACTCGCCAACCGCGGCATTCACGCCGACGGCAAACCCGCGTGCGCGGACGGTCCCATCCGCGCGGAACGGCCCCGTCAGGCTCCCGGCACCGAGCGAGACGTTGATGTCCTCGACCCGCTCCGCCGTGTCGGGAGTTCGGAAGACGAGCGTTCCGCCCTGGATGACGACATCGTCCAGGCGCACCGGCGGCGCTTCGGATCCATTGCCCGCGCCCGGCTCCGAGGTGCCCGCCTCAGCCGTCTCCCCGTTCGCCGGCGCGAACGTCCAGTTGTTGGTTCCATCCGCATACTGTTCGAGCAGGATATTAGGTTCGGACAGGACGATCCGGCTCACCTGAATGTTGCCCGAGATCAGCGGCAGCAGCGCGACCTCGATGGCCGCGCCGTGAAGCCGCAACATGTCCGGGGTACTCCCCGCCGGTGCGTTCGAGAGGCGCACACCCTTCGCCGAGACACCCGGCGCCGGCAGGATTCGAAACTTGAGGTTACCGTCGATCGCGAGCGTGCGGCCCGTCGCCTTCTCGACCTCGCGGGCAATGTCCGCCTTGATCCTGTCGGTCGGAACGAACAGCGGCCCGGCGAAGGCGGCGGCAACGAGGAGGACGACCAGAACGGCCAAGCCGATGAGTAGTTTTCGCACGAGACGGCGTCTCCAGAATTTTCCGCAGCGCGCGGGCAGCGGCGGCGCGTCAAACCCCGCGCCCGGGCGGGTTTCCGCCTAGGGTCGAAGCTAGATTATCACCCCCCCGGACGCAAACCGATGCGTCCTGTTTATAGGGGAAAACCGCCTGTCGGAGATGTGACGGCGCTCACAGTTGGGTCATCGGTCGATCCGTGGCAGCCTGTGCCCATGAATCGCCCCCATTTTGCTCGCCTGCTCTTCCTCATTGCCGCATGCATCGTCCTCGCCGCACCCGCGAGCGGACAGCAGGTGCAGCCCGAGGATTCGACCGGGCGGACGGAAAAACATCTCGCCTCGGCGGACCGGCACATGGTGGCGGCGGCGCATCCCGCGGCTGTCGAGGCGGGGCTCGAGATGCTGCGCAACGGCGGCAGCGCCGCGGACGCGGCCATCGCCGTCCAGCTCCTGCTGAACCTGGTCGAACCCCAGAGTTCCGGAATCGGTGGCGGCGCATTCCTGCTCTTCTACGATGCGGGCACGGGCGCGGTTGATGCCTTCGACGGCCGCGAAACGGCACCCGTCGCCGCCACGCCCGATCTGTTCCTGAAACCGGACGGCACGCCCATGTCGTTTGCAAGCGCCGTGGTCGGCGGACGCGCGGTCGGCACGCCGGGCACCGTCGCGCTTCTGGCACGGCTTTTCCAGGAACACGGCAAGTTGACCTGGCCGGAGCTGTTCGCACCCGCCATCCGGCTCGCACAGGACGGCTTCATCGTCGGGCCGCGTCTCGCAGCCATGCTGGCGAGCGAGCGGGCGGACCGACTCAAGACCTTCGAGGCGGCGCGGGAGTATTTCTTTCCCGATGGAAAACCGTTGCGTGCGGGCGACCGGCGCACCAACCCGGCCTTCGCGGAGACCCTCATCGCGATCGCCGAACGCGGACCCGCCGCCTTCTATGCCGGCCCCATCGCCCAGGACATCGTGGATACGGTCCGCAATGCGCCCGGCAATCCCGGACGCCTCTCCCTCGCCGACCTCGCCGCCTACGACATCGTCCGCCGCACGCCCGTCTGTCACGACTATCGCAGCTATCGTGTCTGCGGCATGGGGCCGCCCAGCTCGGGTGGTCTCACCGTCGGGCAAATCCTCGGGATGCTGAGCCACTTCGATCTGCCGGGCATGGCCCCCGACGATCCGCGCGGCTGGCATCTGGTCGCCGAAGCGTCCAAGCTCGCCTTCGCGGACCGCAACCGCTACATCGCGGACACGGACTTCGTTCCCGTCCCCGAGGCGGGCCTGCTCGATCCCGGCTATCTCGCGAAACGCGCCGGCTTCATCCGCCAGGACACCTCGATCCTACCGCCGGTGGTCCACGGCCTGCCGCCCGGCCTTGACGGAAACGACCGCGCACCCGACGCCACGAACGGCCGCCCCGGGACCAGCCACATCGCGATCGTGGATGGCGAGGGCAACGCGGTCTCCATGACGACCACGATCGAGGGGGCGTTCGGCTCGCAGCTCATGGTGCGCGGTTTCCTGCTCAACAACGAGCTCACCGATTTCTCGTTCCGGCCGGCCGTGGACGGCCAACCGGTCGCGAACCGAGTCGAGCCCCGCAAGCGTCCACGCAGCTCGATGGCGCCAACGATGGTTTTCAATGCCGACGGCACCCTGCGGCTGGTCGTGGGGTCGCCGGGCGGCAGCCGGATCATCGGCTATGTCGCCAAGACCCTCGTCGCGGTGCTCGACTGGGGGCTCGACATCCAGGCAGCCATCGACCTGGGCCATGTCGTGAACCGGAACGGCGCGACGGATCTCGAGGCGGGCACCGGGGCGGCGGCGCTGGCACCCGCCCTCGAGGCGCTCGGCCACACGACCCGGGTCCGCGACCTCAACTCGGGTCTCCACGGAATCGAAATCGTCGATGGCCGGCTTCACGGGGGCGCCGATCCGCGCCGCGAGGGCACTGCGCGCGGGGACTAGCTTTGGTTGGCCCCGATCCGGGTCAGGAAGACCGCGCTCAGGAAGGCCAGCGTCGAGGCCGTCAGCATGATCACCGCCATCGGCAAGGGCGTATTGTCCTGGACCATGCCCGCCAGCTGCGCGAAGCCCGCGCCCACCAGCATTTGCAGGAAGGCGAGCAGGCCGGATGCCGTGCCGGCGAAGCGGGGGCTGATGCTCACCGCGCCGGCCTGCGCGTTGGGCATCGACAGGCCGTTGGCGAACGCCATACCCATGCCCGGCAGAAAAATCGTCCAGGGCGACCAGTATCCCGCAAGCACGAAACCCAGCATCACGGCCCCGAACAGGACTGCGAGGCCGCTTCCGATCCGCATCATCGGATCCAGCCCGACCCGCTGCCCGATCCGCGCCGTCAGAAACGTGCCGGCCATGAAGCCGGCCGAGATCAGCACGAAGAACAGACCGAACTCGGTCGGCGGGCGCCCGAGTACGTCGATCATGACGAAGGGTGCTGCGCCGAGAAACGCCATGAACATGCCCATCCCGAACCCGACCTGCCCGGCATAGCCGAGGAACGCGGGCACCCGCAGTAGCACGGCGAAGCCGGACAGCATCCCGCGAAACGTCTGCACCGAGGCGTTGGGCGGCAGGCTTTCGGGCACCCTGGGGGCCGCGGCCGCGAGCACGACGAGACCCAGCGCGCCGGAGAACACGAAGACGGCCCGCCAGCCGAATGAATCGTTGAGCAATCCTCCGATCAACGGCGAGACCATCGGCGCGACGACCAGCGCCGTGATCATGTAGGCCATCAGCCGCGCGGCGGTGTCGCGGTCGTAGAGATCGCGGATGATCGCGCGACTGATGACCATGCCGGCCGCGCCGCCGACGGCCTGGATGACGCGGCCGACGATGACCAGCTCGATGGTCGGCGCAAGCGCGCTGATGATCGAGCCAAGGAGGAAAATCAGGAGACCGACGAGCAGCACCGGGCGTCTCCCGTAACGATCGGAGGCCGGGCCATAGACCAGGGTCGCGAAGGCAATCGTCAGCAGCGCCAGCGACAGCACGTACTGAACGGTGGCGGCAGTCACCAGGAACGCGTCCTGCATGACCGGCAGAATCGGCAGGATGATCTGCATCGACAGCGGACCGAGTGCCGTGATCACCGCGAGCACGGCGACAAGCGTGCGCGTCTGCAACTTTGTGCGTGGCGCAGCCGCGCTCGACGGCGCGCCGGGATCAGGCATGGTCATGAAGAACCACCCGGGAGGGGTGTCGGCGAACGCGGCGAAACATGCCTGCTGCATAGCGCGGCGCGGCTGTCCCGGTACAGCGCAATCCCCGCTGCGTCTCGCGCCCGGAAACGCGGCCGCGATCACTCCGCGAGGCGTTCCTCGCCGTTCGCCACGCGATCGTAGGAAATCACGACGGACGGGTCCGGGACACACAGCGCATCATCGCGGCCCTCATAGTCCAGCCGGGAAAGCAGGTCGCGGATGAGATTGAGCCGGGCCGCCCGCTTGTCGTCGGTGCGTATCGCCGTCCAGGGCGCGAAGGACCGGTGGGTGGCCGCGAGCATTGAATCACGCGCGGCGCTGTAGGCACCCCAGTTCGCCTGCGCCTGCTCGTCAACCGCGCTGACCTTCCACTGCTTGAGCGGATCGAGCCGGCGCGCATCCAGCCGGGCGCGCTGTTCGTCGCGGGAGATATCGAGATAGTACTTCACGAGGAGGATATTGTTCCGCGAGAGGTTGTGCTCGAAATCCTGCACCGTCTCCATGAACAGCTGGTACTCCTCGTCCGTGCAGAACCCCATCACCCGCTCGACACCCGCGCGGTTGTACCAGGAGCGATTGAAAAGGACGATCTCGCCAAGCGCGGGCAGTTCCGCGACATAGCGCTGGAAGTACCAGCTGCGACGCTCCCGGTCCGACGGTGCTCCGAGTGCGACAACACGCGTTTCGCGCGGGCTGAGA
This sequence comes from Rhodospirillaceae bacterium, assembly GCA_038140435.1. Taxonomy (GTDB): domain Bacteria; phylum Pseudomonadota; class Alphaproteobacteria; order UBA6615; family UBA6615; genus UBA8079. The sequence continues at coordinate 22,358 of JAYQGE010000014.1, forward strand.
TGAGCCGTCACACGCTTGATCACGCCGCCCTTGCCCGCGGCGTCCCGACCCTCGAGGATCACCAGGACGCCGACATGATCGGCGATGACATGGCGCTGGAACTTGACCAGCTCGACCTGCAGCGCGCGAAGGTCTTTCTGATACGTCTTCTTCTCAAGCATCGGGTCCGTTCCGCGGTCAGTCCGCGGGCACCTCACCATAGCCGCCGCCGCCGGGCGTTTCGATCACGAACACATCGCCGGGACCAGCCTCCGTCCGGTCCGTCCCGGACATCTCGACCCGGCTTCCGTCGGTCCGCTCCAGCCAGTTTTTGCCAGGCGCGCCGTCCGCGCCGCCGGCGAGGCCGTAGGGCGGAATCTCGCGATGGTTGGCGAGGATCATCACGTCCATCGGCTCGAGGAAGCGAACGCGCCGCCGCGCGCCGTCGCCGCCGTGATGGCGGCCGCCGCCGCCCGACCCGGTGCGTATCTCGAAACTTTCCAGCAGCACCGGGAAGCGCCATTCGAGGATCTCGGGATCGGTCAGCCGCGAGTTCGTCATGTGGGTGTGGACCGCCGAGGTCCCGTCGAAGTCCGGGCCGGCGCCCGAGCCGCCGCAGATGGTTTCGTAATACTGGTAGCGCGCGTTGCCGAAGGTGAAATTGTTCATCGTGCCCTGGGCCGCCGCCATCACGCCGAGCGCGCCGTAGAGGCTGTCGGTCAGGGCCTGGCTGGTCTCCACGTTGCCGGCGACCACGGCCGCCGGATACTCCGGCGCCAGCATCGAGCGTTTCGGGATGATGATCTCGATGGGCTTGAGACACCCTTCGTTCATGGGGATCTCGTCGTCGACCAAGGTCCGGAAGACATAGAGCACCGCGGCGCGCGCGATCGCCGTCGGTGCGTTGAAGTTGCTGTCGAGCTGGGCGCTGGTGCCCGTGAAGTCGACGGTCGCGCTGCGCGTCGCGCGATCGATCGAGATATCGACGCGAATTTCCGCGCCATTGTCGAGCGGGTAGATAAACGCGCCGTCCGTCAGCACGTCGAGGACGCGGCGAACCGATTCCTCCGCATTGTCCTGCACATGGTCCATGTAGGCGTGGACGGTCTCGAGCCCGAACTGGGCGACCATCCGGCGCAGCTCCGCGACGCCCTTCTCGTTCGCCGCGATCTGGGCCTTCAGGTCCGCGATGTTCTGGTCCGGGTTGCGCGCCGGATGCACGCCGGAACCGAAGAGCTCGCGGATCGCATCCTCGCGGAACGTCCCGGCATCAACGGCCTGGAAGTTGTCGATCAGCACGCCCTCGTCGTCGATGGTGCGCGAATCCGGCGGCATGGACCCGGGCGAGATGCCGCCGATGTCCGCGTGATGGCCGCGGCTGCCGACATAGAACAGGATGTCCGTGCCCGCATCGTCGAAGACGGGCGTGATCACGGTCACGTCCGGCAGGTGGGTGCCGCCGTTGTAGGGCGCGTTGAGCATGTACACATCGCCCGGCGACATGCGGGACGCGTTCTCGCGGATCACGGTGCGGATGCTCTCGGACATCGAGCCCAGATGGACCGGCATGTGCGGCGCGTTCGCCACGAGATTTCCGTCGGGCGCGAAGATCGCGCAGGAGAAGTCGAGCCGTTCCTTGATGTTCACCGAATAGGCCGTGTTCTGGAGCGTGACTCCCATCTGCTCGGCGATGGACATGTAGAGGTTGTTGAAGACCTCGAGCATCACGGGATCGACATCGGTGCCAATCGCGGCGGCGCGCTCCGCGGCGACGACCCGCTCGATCACCAGGTCGCCACGTTCGGTCATGGTCGCGCGCCAGCCGGGCTCGACGATCGTCGTCGCCACTGCCTCGCTGATGATCGCCGGACCGTCGATGGCCGCACCCGGCGCGAGCGCGTCGCGCGCAAAGACCGGCGTGTCGTGGGCTGAACCGTCCATATGTGCGGTGACCCGGTCCACCGCCTGCGGTTCGCCCGACGCCTCAGACGCGAGTGACGCTTCCGCGCTCTGGTCCGACACGCCGATCGCCTCGACGGCGGCGGTCTCCACGACCAGCGCCTTCTCCGGCATGGTGAAGCCGTAGCGCTGGCGGTGGATCTCCGCGAATGCATCGGCCATGCCGGCCGCGTCCGCGAAATCGACCTCCAGCGACGTGTCCGTTCCCTCGTAACGCAGGTGCAGGCGGCGGCGGACGTCGATCCGCGCATCTTCGATGCCCTGCCCCGACAACTCGCCGCGCGCGGCCTCGGCCAGCCGATCCAGAATTTCCGTCACCCGGCCTTCGACAGTATCGCCCAGCGGCGCCTCGACAGACTGCTCGCGCAGCGCCCGGATGTCGGCCAGCCCCATGCCGTAAGCCGACAGCACGCCGGCGAACGGATGCAGCAGCACTCGGCTCATGCCGAGCGCGTCCGCCACGAGGCAAGCATGTTGTCCGGCCGCGCCGCCGAACGCGCACAGGGTGTAGCGGGTCACGTCGTAGCCGCGCTGGACGGAGATCTTCTTGATCGCGTTCGCCATGTTCTCGACGGCGATCTTCAGGAACCCCTCGGCAACCTCGACCGGGCTCCGGGTGTCGCCCGTCGCCGCGCGGATATCGTCGGTGAGCGCCGTGAACTTCGCGCGAACCGCCTCGGCGTCGAGCGGCGCGTCCTGGTTCGGTCCGAACACCGCCGGGAAATGCGCGGGCTGCAATTTACCCAGCATCACGTTGCAGTCGGTCACCGTCAGGGGGCCGCCCTTCCCGTAGCTCGCCGGCCCCGGGTCGGCGCCGGCGCTCTCAGGGCCGACGCGGTAGCGCGCACCGTCGAACGAGCAGATCGACCCGCCGCCGGCCGCCACGGTGTGGATCTGCATCATCGGCGCGCGCATGCGCACCCCGGCCACCAGCGTCTCGAACGCGCGCTCCAGTTCGCCGTTGTAGTGGGTCACGTCGGTCGAGGTGCCGCCCATGTCGAAGCCGATCATGGCGTCGAATCCCGCCGCCTCGCTCACTTGCACCGCGCCCACCACGCCGCCCGCGGGGCCGGACAGGATCGCGTCCTTGCCCTGGAACATGCGCGCATCGGTCAGCCCGCCGTTCGACTGCATGAACATGAGATTCACGTCGCCCAGTTCGTCGGCGACCCGGTCCACGTAGCGGCGCAGGATCGGCGAGAGATACGCATCGACCACCGTCGTGTCGCCGCGCCCGACCAGCTTGATCAGCGGGCTCGTCTCGTGGCTGACCGATACCTGGGTGAAACCGATATCCCGCGCGATCTCGGCGCAGGCCTGCTCGTGGTCCGGCACCCGGTAGCCGTGCATGAACGCGATCGCGACGGCGCGGATGCCGTCGTCATAGGCCGCCTGCAAACCCGCCCGCGCGCTCACCGCATCAAACGGCACGACGATCTCGTCGCGGGCGTTCACACGCTCGTCGATCTCGACGACGGTTTCATAGAGCTGTTCAGGCAGCACGATGTGCCGGTCGAAAAGCCGCGGGCGTGCCTGGTAGCCAATGCGCAACGCGTCGCGGAAACCGCGCGTGATCGCCAGCGCCGTGCGGTCGCCCTTGCGCTCGAGGAGTGCGTTGGTGGCGACCGTCGTCCCCATCTTGACCGCGCCGATCTGGTCCGACGGGATCGGGTCGCCGGCGTCCAGTCCCAACAGGTCGCGGATGCCCTGCACCGCCGCGTCCGCATAGGCGCCGGGGTTCTCGGACAGCAGCTTGTGGGTGCGCAGCGAACCGTCGGGCGCGCGCCCGACGATGTCGGTGAACGTGCCGCCCCGGTCGATCCAGAAGTGCCAGCGATCGGCAGTGAGATTGGGTGCGTCGCCCGTCATGGAAGGCCCTCGATATTCGGCGGCAGACTGGTTTGTCGGGCGGCGAAAGTCAAAGGCGCGACGGCGTCGAAAACACCTTCGACGGCGCGCGCCGTTTCTCCGGCGCGGGGTTTTGGGTTAAACGTCTCCCATGAGCATATGGGGCAAGGTTCTGGGCGGCGCGGCGGGGTTCGCGGTCGGCGGACCGCTCGGCGCGCTGATCGGCGCCGGGGCGGGCCATCTCGTGGACAAGGCCCGCGCGGCCGCGGAAGAGGGCGGCGGCGACCCGACCAAGCAGGTCGGCTTCACCATCGCCGTGATCGCGCTGGGCGCAAAACTCGCCAAGGCCGACGGCGTGGTCACCCCGGACGAGATCCGGGCGTTCCGCCGCGTCTTCAAGGTGGCGCCGGAGGAGACCCAGAATGTCGCGAAGGTCTTCAACATGGCCCGTAAGTCGGTCGCCGGCTACGAGCCCTATGCGAAGCAGGTCGCGGGCATGTTCCGCGACAACCCGGCCGTCCTCGAGGAGCTGCTCAACTGCCTGTTCATCATCGCCAAGGCCGACGGCGAGGTGCATGACGACGAGCTCACCTATCTGCAGAATGTCGCCGCGATCTTCGGCTTCACCGAGGCCGACTTCGCGCGCATCCGCGAGGAGAATATCGGCCCCGACGCGGCCGACCCGTACACGGTCCTGGGCGTCGCCCAAGACGCCGATGACGACGCCGTCAAGTCGGCCTACCGGAAACTCGTCCGCGAGAACCACCCCGACACGCTGATCGCCCAGGGCATGCCCGAGGAATTCGTCGAGGTCGCCAACGAGAAGCTTGCGACCGTCAACGCTGCCTACGACAAGATTTGCGCCGCGCGCGGGATCAAGTAGCCGCAGCGCAGTCCCATGGCCGCCGATCCCCCCGTCATCACGCTGAAGAACGCCGCCGTCGGTTTCGGCGGCACGCCGCTGTTCACCGGCGCGGAACTCGCCATCACACCCGGCATGCGCGCCTGCCTCGTCGGGCGCAACGGCACCGGCAAGTCAACGATCCTCAAGCTCCTCGCCGGCCAGCTCGAGCCCGACGACGGCGAGCTCTACCTCGAACCCGGCCTGACCGTCGGCTACCTGCCCCAGGATATCCCGCTGCCCGACGGCATGACCGTCGCCGACTTCGTCGCGCAGATGGGCAACGAACTCGGCATGCGCGGGGAGACGGCGCCACGCCACGAGGTCGATGCCGCCCTGTCGCGAGTCGATATCGACGGCGCGCGCGGCGTGGACAGCCTGTCCGGCGGCGAGGCCCGCCGGGCGGCGATCGCGGGCGCATTCCTCGGCGACCCGGACGTGCTGCTGCTCGACGAGCCGACCAACCATCTCGACCTGCCGACCATCGAGTGGCTGGAGCGCGAGCTCGTGGACCGGCGCAAGACGCTGATCACGATCAGCCATGACCGGGCGTTCCTCGAGGCCATGACCACCGACACCTTCTGGCTGCACCGCGGCACCCTGCGCCACAACGCGGCGGGCTACGGAGCCTTTGAGGACTGGACGGAGCAGGTCGCCGATGCCGAAGTGCGCGCGGCCCAGAAACTCGACCAGAAGCTCAAGGCGGAGGCGCGCTGGCTCGAGCGCGGCGTCACCGCCCGGCGGCGGCGCAACCAGGGGCGGCTCACCCGGCTCCACCAGATGCGCGCCCAGCGCAAGGCGCTGCTGACCGGCCAGGACCTCGTGCAGCTCGAGGCGGATGCCGGCCCGATCAGCAGCCGGCTCGTCGTCGAGTGCGAGAACCTGTGCAAGTCCTTCGGCGACGAGACGATCATCGAGAATTTCTCGACCCGCATCCTGCGCGGCGACCGGGTCGGCCTGGTCGGTCCCAACGGCGCGGGCAAGACGACCCTGCTGAAGCTCCTGATCGGCGAACTGGAAAAGGACTCCGGGCGGCTGCGGCGGGCGAAGAACATGTCGCTCGCCTTCTTCGACCAGACCCGTGCCCAGCTCGACCCGAATGACACGCTCTGGCAGGCGCTCGCGCCGCAGGGCGGAGATTCCATCAACGTGCGCGGCCGCCAGCGCCACGTGGTCGCCTATCTCCGGGACTTCCTTTTCGATGACAAGCAGGCACGCGCGCCGATTGCGACGCTGTCGGGCGGCGAGCGCAACCGGCTGCTGCTCGCGAAGATCCTCGCCCAGCCGTCGAACCTTCTCGTGCTCGACGAACCGACCAACGATCTCGATGCCGACACGCTCGACGTCCTCCTCGAGATGCTCGACAGCTATGAGGGCACGGTCCTTCTGGTGAGCCATGACCGCGACTTCCTCGACAAGATCGTCAATTCGACCATCGCCGTCGAAGGCGGCGGCCAGGTCAGCGAATACCCGGGCGGCTATTCCGACTATCTGCGCCAGCGCCGGCGCGCCGAGCGGCCGACGGCGAAGGCGGAGAATAAACCCGGGCGGGTCGAGGCGAAGAAACGGCCCGCATCGGCCCCCAAAAAACTCTCCTTCAAGGAGGAGCATGAGCTCGGCGCACTGCCCGGCCGCATCGAGGCGCTCGAACATGCCCGCGCGGAGCTCCAGAAGGTCCTGTCCGATCCCGAGCTCTTCGCCCGTGACGCGGCCGCCTACGAGACGGCGGCGCGGAAGCTCGCGGAGGTGGAGGCAGCCATCGGCGCCGCCGAGGAACGCTGGCTCGATCTCGAAGCGCGGCGCGAGAGCCTCAAACGCGCGAAAGAGGCCGGCGCGGCGCGATGATCACGGACTTCACATCCCCGAGCCAAGGCGCGCGCAAGCCCGAGCAGGGCCATGCGCCGGAGATCGACATGCTGGTCATTCACTATACGGGCATGATGCCGACGCTGCGCGCACGCGACTGGCTGTGCGATCCGGTCTCCAAGGTCAGCGCCCACTATCTCCTCGACGAGGACGGTACGACCTGGCGGATGGTCGCAGAAGAGGACCGCGCCTGGCACGCCGGCGTCGGTTGCTGGCGCGGCTGGCGGGACATCAACTCCCGCTCGATCGGGATCGAGCTGTCCAACCCTGGCCATGATTATGGCTACCGGGATTTCCCCGACGCCCAGATCGAGACGCTGATCGCGGTTGCTCAGGACATCCTCGGCCGTCATCCGATACCGCCTCACAACGTCGTCGGGCATTCGGACATCGCGCCCGACCGCAAGATCGATCCCGGCGAGCGCTTCCCCTGGGCGCGGCTGGCGGCCGCGGGGATCGGCCTGTGGCCCGACCCGGACGCCACGGTCGAGGCCGGAACGCCACTTTTCGACGCGCCGTTCGTCGCGCTGTCCGAGATCGGCTACGACACCGTCGAACAAACCGAGGAGACCGTCGTCTCCGCCTTCCAGCGCCGGTTCCGGCCATCGCGCTTCGACGGTGTGCTCGACGACGAGACGCGGACGCGGATCGCCCAGGTGCACGCGCTGGTTGCGGCCTCGTGCGGTTCGGCCTAAGGATTGCGCGCGTCAGGCGGTCGGATGGCCGCGCGCGGGCAATGGGGAAACCCGTCCGCGTGAGGAAAGTCCGGGCTCCACGGAAGTACGGTGCCGGTTAACGGCCGGCGGGGGCGACCCCAGGGAAAGTGCCACAGAAAGCAAACCGCCTCCCGAAGCCTCGGCGAAGGGGGGCAAGGGTGAAAGGGTGCGGTAAGAGCGCACCGCGCCCCCGGCAACGGGGGTGGCAGGGCAAACCCCACCGGGAGCAAGACCGAATAGGGGCGGCACATGGCGCGCTTCCGCGCCGCCGCCCGGGTGGGTCGCGCGAGGCGTCCGGCGACGGGCGTCCCAGATGAATGGCCATCTCCCGCGACATGCGGGGACAGAACCCGGCTTACAGGCCGCCTGACGCCTTTTCCCCCAAGAAAAGAACATTCCAAGAACAAAGTTCTGCCGCTTTATGCGCCGATCCAACTCTTGCGGTTCGGCCAAAGTCCTCTCATGCCGAAATCGCGATTACTTCCGGGCGCAAATCAGGTCCATGCAGCACTCTGATTTTTCGCGATTTTTACTGGTTTTGGCGTTGACGAACCAATTTATCCCATGATATCCCAGATAATCCCATATTGGCGCGTGTGCCAGGGCAACGGGGAGACCAAGGGCTGTCGGAGATTTCCGGCAGTGGGCGGAAACGATGGCGATGTTCTTGTCGACCACCACGAACAAGGTCGACCGCAAGGGACGGGTGTCCGTTCCGGCGGCGTTTCGTGCTGTGCTGTCGGGCCAGGCGTTCCACGGCATCGTGGCCTTCCCTTCCTTCAAGCATCCGGCCGTCCAGTGCGGCGGCATGGACTGGATGGAGAAGCTGGGCGCGGGCGTCGATGCCTATGACATGTTCTCCGACGAACACGACACGCTGACCGCCGCGCTGTTCGCCAACGCCCAGCAGCTGGCCTTCGACGGCGAGGGCCGGGTCATGCTGCCCGAGGCCCTGATCGCGCATGCAGGTCTTTCCGAGCAGGCCGCCTTCGTCGGCCGCGGCCCGCTGTTCGAGATCTGGAACCCCGAGGCCTTCGCCACCTATCAGTCCGACGCCGTTCGACAGGCCGCCGAGCAGGGTCTGACCCTGCGCCCGGCCGGACCGCCCGGATCCGACGGGGGACAACCGTGACGGCGGCGCGCACATCGCGTCACCCCACCACATCCGGAGTCCCCGTGACTCCCGGGCACACATCGGTGCTCCTCGAAGAAGTCCTCACCGCGCTCGCGCCCCGCGACGGCGGCATCTATGTCGACGGGACGCTGGGCGGCGGCGGCTACACGAAACGGCTGCTGGAGGCCGCGGACTGCACGGTCTGGGGCATCGACCGCGACCCCGATGCGATCGCCCGCAACGCCGATCTCGCCGCCCGCTTCGGCGATCGCCTGCGGCTCGTGTCCGGCCGGTTCGGTGAGATGGACACGCTCCTGCGCGACCGGGGCGTTGCGGCCGTCGATGGGATCGCCCTCGATCTCGGCGTCTCCTCGCCGCAGATCGACACGCCCGAGCGCGGTTTCTCCTTCGCCTCCGACGGGCCGCTCGACATGCGCATGGAACGCAGCGGCATGTCCGCCCGGGACGTCGTGAACACCGCCGACGAGGACGAGCTCGCGCGGATCATCCGCGCATTGGGCGAGGAGCGGCACGCGCGCCGCGTCGCGCGCGCCATCGTCACCGCCCGGGACGAGTCCGACATCGCGACGACGGGAGCGCTCGCGGACATCGTGCGCGCGGCGATTCCGAAGTCCCGCAGCAACCAGATCGACCCCGCGACCCGGACCTTTCAGGCGCTGCGCATACATGTGAACGACGAGCTCGGCGAGCTCGACCGCGGCCTCGTCGCCGCCGAGCAGCTGCTCGCCGCCGGCGGTCGCCTCGCCGTGGTCTCGTTCCATTCGCTCGAGGACCGCCGGGTGAAGGCATTCCTGCGCACGCGTAGCGGCGGCGACGGACGGGGCTCCCGCCACCTCCCCGATCAACCCGCCCGCCACGCGCCGGCCTGGCGTCTCGTGTCGCGGCGCGCCATTCGCCCCGGCGAGACGGAAATCAGCATGAACGCCCGCGCGCGCTCGGCGCGCCTGCGGGTCGCAGAACGCACCGCGGAGCCTGCCTGGAATTCGGCAGCCCCCGCGGGATCGGCCGCGGAGGGGGGTGCCGGATGATCCGCCCAACTTCCCTCATCCTCATGGTGCTCGCCGCCGCGGCCGGCGGTGCGTTGTTCCAGGTCGCCTTCGAGGTGTCGGCGCTGGACGACGAACTCGCGCAGCTGAACCGGGATATCCGTGCCGACCGGGACGCGATCCATGTTCTGCGCGCCGAATGGAGCTTCCTGAACCAGCCCGAGCGGCTCGAGGAGCTGACCCGCCGTCATCTCGATCTCTTGCCCGCGTCGGGCTCCCAGATTGCCGGCACCGGCGCCGTGCCGGTGATGCCGGAGGAAGAGTTGCCGGCCAACGGCTCGAACATCGCCGTCACGCCGGCCACGGCCGTCATTGCCGCGCCCAAGGCCAAGCCTGCCGCGCCCGTCGCCCGGGCAGCAGCCCCGCGAGCGAGCGCCCAGACAGAAAACCGCGCCGATCTCGTGCGTTCGCTCGACGACGTGCTGCGCGAAGTCATGGCGACGCCGGCGAGCGCCACCGGGGGAGCACCCCGATGAAACAGCGGATCGCGTTCGAAAGCAGCAAGAAACAGGCGATCGAGACCGCCCGCAACCGCCTCCTCGTGGGCGGTTCGCTGATGGCTGCGGCCTTCTTCGTCGTCGGCGTGCGGCTCTTCGACCTCGCCGTTTTCAACGAGACCGAGGACTTGCGCCGGGCCGCGTCGCGCGAGATCGCACGCCCCGCGAGCATGGCGCGCGCCGACATCGTCGATCGCAACGGCGTCCTGCTGGCGACCAGCCTGAAGACGGCCTCCCTCTTCGCCAACCCGCGCAAGATCGGCAATCCTGCAGACGTCGCGCGCCGCCTGGTCGAGATCATCCCGGACATGAGCGAGGAAGTGATCGCCGCCCGGCTCGGCGCGGACAAGAACTTCGTCTGGCTGCGCCGCAACCTCACGCCGCGCCAGCAGTTCGAGGTCAATCGCCTGGGCGTTCCGGGCCTCGACTTCGAGCAGGAAGAGCGCCGGGTCTATCCCCACGGGCGCCTCGCCGGCCACATCGTCGGCTTCACCAACGTCGACAATGTCGGGCTCGCGGGCATCGAGAAGAGCATGGACGCCGCGATTGCGGGGGCGAGCTCCCCGCTGCGCCTGTCGATCGACATCCGGGTCCAGCAGATCCTCCGCCAGGAACTCGCCGGCCAGATCGAGAAATTCAAGGCCATCGGCGGCGGGGGCATCGTCCTGGATGTGGAGAGCGGCGAGGTCGTGGCCATGGTGTCGCTGCCGGACTTCGACCCCAACGCCGCGGGACAGGCCTCCGACGACACCCGCTTCAACCGGATGACTCTCGGTGTCTACGAGCTGGGCTCGGTCTTCAAAATCTTCAATCACGCGATCGCGCTCGAGACAGGCGTCGCGTCGTTCCAGAGCAGCTACGACGCGACCAAGCCGATCCGCGTCTCCCGCTTCACCATCTCCGATTATCACCCGGAGAAGCGCTGGCTTACCGTGCCGGAAATCTTCCAGCACTCGTCGAACATCGGCTCCGCGAAGATCGCGCTCGACATCGGCGCAGAGGATCAGCGCAAGTATCTCGGCCATCTCGGCCTCCTGCGCCGCACCAGCATCGAGCTGCCCGAACAGGCGCAGCCGATGTATCCGTCGCGCTGGCGCGAAATCAACACGATGACGATCTCGTTCGGACACGGCATCGCGGTGAGCCCGCTACACCTCGCGAGCGCGGTGGCCGCCACCGTCAACGGCGGCATTCTGCGGCCGGCGACCCTCGTGGGCGGCGAGCGGAGTTCGGTCGACGGCGTCCAGGTCTTCTCGGCCGAGACCTCCGACCGCATGCGCCGCCTGCTGCGGCTCGTGGTCGAGACCGGCACCGGACGCAACGCCGACGCCGAGGGCTACCTCGTTGGTGGCAAGACCGGGACCGCCGAGAAGCAGGTCAACGGCGCCTACAAGCGCAATGCGCTGATCTCGTCCTTCGTCGGTGTCTATCCGGTGACCGCGCCGCGTTTCGTCGTTTTCGCAATGCTCGACGAGCCCAAGGGGATCAAGGAGAGCTACGGCTACGCCACCGGCGGCTGGACCGCAGCGCCCGTCGTCAAGGGCGTCGTCGCGCGCATGGCGCCACTCTACGGGATCGCGCCGCTCGACGAATCCGCGCCGGATATCCGGCACGCCATCAACATCAACGCACAGCCGGCGATCAGGAACCGGTCCGATGCGGTTAATTGAGCTGGCGGCCGATATGGTGATGGTCGATCCGAGGATGCACGACACGGAGATCTCCGGACTGACGGCGGACAGCCGCCTGGTCCGGCCAGGCTATCTGTTCGCCGCCCTTCCGAGCACGTCCGAGAATTCCGGCACCGACGGTCGCAATTTCATCGGCGACGCCGTGGCCCGCGGCGCGGCAGCCATCCTGGCACCCGAGGGTACCCGGATCGACGACCTGCCCGACGACACGCCCTATCTCATCACCGACGAGAACCCGCGCTGGCGCCTGTCCCAGTTCGCCGCGCGTTTCTACGAGAACCAGCCGCGCCACGTCGTCGGCGTGACCGGCACCAACGGCAAATCCTCGGTGGCCGGCTTCGCGCGGCAGATCTGGCAGCAAATGGGGTACGCCTCAGGCTCCATCGGCACGCTCGGCGTCGATGCGGACGGGTTCGACGCCGGCCCCAGCCTGACGACGCCGGACCCCGTGAACCTGCACGCCACCCTGGCAAAGATGGCGGGCGCCGGAATCGACCATCTGGCGCTGGAGGCATCCTCTCACGGGCTCGATCAGTATCGGCTCGACGGTGTGCGCTTCTCGGCCGCCGCCTTCACCAATCTCAGCCGCGATCACCTCGATTATCACGGCACGGAAGAGAATTACCTGAACGCGAAGATGCGGCTGTTCCGGAACCTGTTGCCGGTGGACGGGGCCGCGGTCCTCAACGCGGACTCCGCGCACTTCGACACGGTGGCGGAAATCTGCCGCACCGCCGGTCACCGCGTGCGCAGCTTCGGCATCCAGACCAGCGACATTCACATCGCGGACGTCTCCGCCCTGCCCGACGGGTTGCGGCTGTGCGTAACCGTTCGGGACCGGAGCCTTGAGACCCGCCTGAACCTCGTGGGCGGCTTCCAGGCCTATAACGTCCTCGCCGCCCTCGGACTGGTCGCGGAGACCGGCGCCGACATCATCGAGGCGTTTTCGGCCCTCGCCCATCTCAGGGGTGTGCGCGGGCGGATGCAACGCGTCGGCGCGCTCGAGAACGGCGCACAGGTCTATGTCGACTACGCCCACACACCCGATGCCTTGGAAACCGCGCTCCGCGCGATCCGCCCCCATGTCGGCGGCCGGCTGCACCTCGCCTTCGGCGCAGGCGGCGACCGTGACGCGGGCAAGCGCCCCATGATGGGCAAGGTCGCCGCAGAACTCGCCGACCGGGTGATCGTGACCGACGACAACCCGCGCCGCGAGGACCCGGAGACCATCCGGCGGCAGATCCTCGCGACATGCAGCGGCGCTGAGGATGTCGGCGACCGCGCAAAAGCCATTCGTGCCGGCATCGCGGACCTCGCCGAGGGCGACATCCTGATGATCGCCGGCAAGGGCCACGAGCAGGGCCAGATCGTCGGCCTCGAGACGCTTCCGTTCGACGATGTCGAAATCGCCGCCGGAATTCTCTCGGAAATGGGCGGAGAGGTGGTCGCATGACGGCAGCCCAGCCCATCTGGACACGCGCTGAAGTTCTGGCGGCGACCGGCGGCCAGGCCAAGCAGCATCCCGACGACTGGACGGCAACCGGCGTGTCCATCGACAGCCGAACCTGCCGACCCGGCGACCTGTTCGTCGCGATCGCCGGCGAGAATTTCGACGGACATGATTTCGTCGCCGACGCGTTCCGGGCCGGCGCCGTCGCCGCGATTGTTGCGCACGAGGCGGCCGATATGGACCGGCCGACGGTGCGCGTCGAGGACGGGATGCAGGCGCTGACGAACCTGGGACGCGCGGCGCGCGACCGAACCGACGCCGCCGTGGTCGCGATCACCGGTTCGGTGGGCAAGACCGGCACCAAGGAAGCCATGCGCCTCGCGCTCGGCGCGCTCGGTCCGACGCACGCAACCGCCGGCAACCTGAACAACCATATCGGCGTGCCGCTCACGCTGGCGCGCATGCCGCGCGATATCGCCTTCGCGGTGATCGAGATGGGCATGAACCATGCGGGCGAGATTTCCGAACTGTCCCTGCTGGCCCGTCCGGACGTGAGCGTGATCACAACGATTGCCGCCGTGCATCTCGAATTCTTCGATCATGTCGCGGAGATCGCCGACGCCAAGGCCGAGATTTTCGACGGGATGTCACGTCGCGGTGTCGCGGTGTTGAACCGCGACAACGTGTATTTCGCCATTCTCGCCGCCCGCGCCTGGGCACGAGGTCTCGAAAAGGTCACGGGCTTCGGCGCACACCCCGAGGCCGACATCCATCTCGCGGACTGCACGCTGACCGACGACGGCAGCGATGTCACGGCCCGCGTCAATGACCGGATCGTGCGCTATCGCCTGGACGTACCGGGGCGACACTGGGTGCAGAACTCGCTGGCCGTTCTGGGCGTCGTGTCCGTGCTCGGGGGCGATCTCGACCGTGCCGCGCGCGCACTGGCCGACCTCACGCCGCCCAAGGGGCGCGGCGCGCGGATCAGCGTACAGCTCGGCGACGGCGTGCTGACGGTCATCGACGACAGCTACAACGCGAGCCCCGCCTCGATGCGTGCGGCTTTCGCAGTCCTCAGCAAGAGCACGCCGGACGCGGGCGGCCGGCGGATCGCGGTGCTCGGCGACATGCTCGAGCTGGGCCCGGCAAGCGTCGGCCTGCATGCGGGCCTCGCCCCGGATCTCGCCGCAAACGGGATCGACACCGTCTTCTGCGCCGGCACCGATATGGCCGCACTCGACCAGGCGCTGCCCGCCGACATGCGCGGCGGCGCGGCACCGGATTCCAGCGCCCTGGCGCCACAGGTCAGCCATGCCGTTTCGGCGGGCGATGTGGTCCTCATCAAGGGATCGCTCGGCAGCCGGATGGCGCTGGTCGTGGACGCACTCTGCGCGCTCGACACCAACAACGGGCTGGAGGCCAACCATGCTGTTTAACCTCCTCGGCCCGCTCGCCGACCAGTTCATCCTGTTCAACCTGTTCAACTCCCTGACATTCCGGGCGGGTGGCGCGGTCGTGACCGCGCTGATCGTCGCCTTCCTGTTCGGGCCCAAGATCATCGGCTGGCTGCGCCAGCAGCAGCCCGAAGGTCAGCCGATCCGCGAGGACGGCCCGGAGACCCACTTCAAGAAGGCCGGTACGCCGACGATGGGCGGGTTTCTGATCCTGCTGGCGATCATCGTCAGCACGCTGCTCTGGGCCGACCTGACGAACGGCTATGTCTGGGCATTGCTTCTCATCACCGTCGGCTTCGGCGCGATCGGTTTCGCCGACGACTTTCAGAAGCTGACCCGGTCCAAGTCCAAGGGAATCCCGGCACGGGTCCGGCTGCTTGCGGAGATCGTGGTCGCCGGCGTGGCGACGTTCTGGATCATGCGGCTCACCCCCGATCCGCTCGCCACGACCCTGGCCCTTCCCTTCGTGAAGAACTTCCTGGTCGAACTCGGCTGGTTCTTCATCCCCTTCGCGATCTTCGTGATCGTCGGCGCGTCGAACTCGGTCAACCTGACCGACGGGCTCGACGGACTGGCCATCGTCCCCGTGATGATCGCCGCCGGCTGTTTCGGTCTCATCTCCTACGTCACCGGCAACATCGTCTTCTCGAACTATCTGCTGATCTTCTCCGTGCCCGGCGCGGGCGAACTCGCCGTCTTCTGCGGCGCGCTGGTCGGCGCCGGCCTCGGCTTCCTCTGGTTCAACGCGCCACCCGCCATGGTGTTCATGGGCGACACCGGCTCGCTGTCCATGGGCGGTGCGCTGGGCGGGATCGCCGTCGTGACCAAGCACGAGCTGGTCCTCGCCATCATCGGCGGGCTTTTCGTCCTCGAGACGGTGTCGGTGATCGTCCAGGTCGGCTCCTACAAGATGACCGGCAAGCGCGTGTTCCGAATGGCACCGCTGCACCATCACTTCGAGCAGAAGGGCTGGGCCGAACCCACCATCGTAATCCGCTTCTGGATCATCGCCACCGTGCTGGCCCTGATCGGCCTCGCCACCCTGAAGCTGCGGTGATCCGATGACGGCGACCTCCAACATGCTCGACCTCAGCGCCTACGGCGATCACACGATCGCCGTCCTGGGGCTCGGCGTGTCCGGCATGAGCGCGGCCGACGCGCTCCGGCGCGCCGGCGCACGGGTGCTGCCGTGGGACGACAACGAAAACCGCCGCAACGGCGCGGCGGCGCGCGGGCTGGCCCCGCACAACCTCGAGCAGGCGCCGTTCGAAGACATCGACATGCTGGTCCTGAGCCCGGGCATTCCCCAGGGACATCCCCACATGCACCCGGTGGTTGCGCGCGCACGCGCGGCGGGCTGCGAAATACTCTGCGACGTGGAGATCCTCGTCCGGGCCGCGTCGGACGCGCGGTATGTCGGGATCACGGGGACCAACGGCAAATCGACAACAACGGCGCTCATCGGCCACATCCTCGAGACACTCGAGATTGCAAGCGCCGTCGGCGGCAACATCGGGGCCCCGGCCCTGAAACTGGAAGGCCTCGGCCGGGACGGGGTCTATGTCCTCGAGGTGTCGTCCTACCAGCTCGACCTGCTGCCACGCGCTGTCTTCGACGTTGCCATACTTCTGAACATCACGCCCGATCACCTGGACCGCCACGGCGGCATGGACGGGTATGTCGCCGCCAAGCGGCGCATCTTCGACGGCCAGGACGACACCCAGTCCGCGATCGTCGGCATCGATGACAGCTACGCGCGCGGCATCTTCGACGAGGTGCGCGCCCGCCACGCGGCCGGCATGATCCCCGTTTCGACCCGGGACGCCTGCGCCGGCGGGATCTACCTGGAAAACGGAATGATCGTCGACGACCGGGACGGCCTGGCCGAACCGATTGTCGATGTACGCACGCTGCCGGCGCTGCCGGGCGAGCACAACGCGCAAAACATCGCCGCGGCCTACGCCGCCGTCACTGCAATCCTGAACGACCGCACTGCCGAGACGCGCGCCGCGATTACGGCGGCAATCGCAAGCTTCCCCGGCCTCGCCCATCGCCAGGAACTCGTGGGGACGTGCGGCGGCGTGCGGTTCGTCAACGATTCCAAGGCCACCAACGCCGAGGCGGCGGCCCACGCCCTCGCGGCCTACAAGAATATCTACTGGATCGCCGGCGGCATCGCCAAGGACGGCGGCATCACGAGCCTCGAACCGTTGTTCGGCCGGGTGCGTCACGCCTTCCTGATCGGCGAGGCCGCAGACACGTTCGCCAGCACCCTCGATGGACGGGTCGCGGTGACCCTGTCCGGCGATCTCGCGACCGCCCTCACACAGGCCATGGCCGAAGCCGAGACCGACGACGAGGCCGTGATCCTGCTCTCGCCGGCATGCGCGTCCTTCGACCAGTTTCCCAGCTTCGAGGCCCGCGGGGATGCCTTCCGCGCAGCCGTCACGCAGCTTCCGGGCTTCGCACCCCATACCGCCGGGGGGGCCGCATGACCCCCTTCACACGCGCCGACACATCGATTCTCGGTCAGTGGTGGTGGACCGTCGACCGCTGGAGCCTCGCCGCGATCGCAGCGCTGATGGCGTTCGGCGCACTCCTCGCGGCCGCATCGAGCCCGGCCGTGGCCGAACGCATCGGTCTCGACGAGTTCTACTTCATCAAGCGCCACTTCATGCTGCTCCCGGTGGCAATCGGGATCATCCTGACCGTGTCCGCGCTGACGCCGATCCAGGTGCGTCGCATGGCCGTGATCGCCTTCCTCGGCTGCATCCTGCTGCTTGTCGCGACCCTGCTGTTCGGCGCCGAGATCAAGGGCGCCCGGCGCTGGCTCTCGATCGCGGGCTTCTCGCTCCAGGCCACGGAGTTCGTGAAACCCACCTTCGCGGTCGTCGCGGCATGGCTTTTCAGCGAAGCGGCGCACGATCCCCGCTTCCCCGGTCGGCTCATTTGTACCGGCCTGTTCGGCGTCGTCATCGCCCTCGTTATCGCGCAGCCCGATCTCGGTCAGGCGGTGGTCATCACCGGCGTCTGGATGGCCCAGTTCTTTCTCGCGGGGCTTCCCATGTGGCTGGTTGTCGGCCTGATCGTTCTCGGCGTGTCGGGGCTGATCGGCTCCTACTTCACGCTGTCGCATGTCGCCAGCCGGATCGACCGCTTCATCGACCCGAAGTCGGGCGACACTTACCAGATCGAGCGCAGCATCGAGGCCTTCTCGAGCGGCGGCCTGTTCGGCCGCGGTCCCGGCGAGGGCCAGGTGAAGCAGGTCCTGCCCGATGCCCATGCCGACTTCGTGTTCGCGGTCGCCGGCGAGGAGCTGGGCCTCTTCGTGGCACTCTTCATCGTCACCCTGTTCGCGTTCATCGTGCTGCGCGGGATGAGCCGCGCGCTGTCGGAACAGAACCTGTTCATCCTGCTCGCCGTCGCCGGCCTGCTGGTCCAGTTCGGGATGCAGGCCCTGATCAACATGGGGTCCAGCCTGCAGCTGATGCCGACCAAGGGCATGACCCTCCCCTTCATCAGCTACGGCGGATCATCCCTGCTCGGCGTGGCCATCGGCCTCGGCATGACCCTTGCCCTAACGCGCCGGCGCATCGGACGGGGGGCGTCGTCATGACCGTGCATCCCGTCCTCATCGCCGCCGGCGGTACCGGCGGGCACATGTTCCCGGCGGTCGCGCTCGCCAGCGCGCTCTCCGACCGCGGCCACGCCATCCTCTTTGTCACCGACCCGCGCGGAAGCCAGGTCAAGTCCGACGTGCTCGGCCTGCCGAAGACCGTGATGCGTCACACCATCTCCGCCCGCAGCCTGGGCGGTGGCCCGAGAGGCATGCTGGCAGGCGTGAAGGCGCTCGCAACCGGCTTCTTCGAATCCCGCGGCCTCATCCGCGAGTATGCGCCGTGCGTGGCCGTCGGCTTCGGCGGTTATCCGAGCGTGCCGCCCATTCTCGCGGCCGGCTTCGCGGGAATTCCTACGGTCATCCACGAGCAGAATGCCGTCCTCGGACGCGCCAACCGCCGGCTCGCGCGCGGCGCGCGGGCGTTCGCGCTCAGCTTCGCGGAAACCCAGCGGCTGAAGTCCGCGGGCCAGGCACGGGTCACGGTCGTCGGCAACCCCGTGCGCCCGGAGATCGCCGCGCTTGCAGCGCGTCCCTATACCCCGCCCAGCGGCGTGATCGACCTTCTGATCGTCGGCGGCAGCCAGGGCGCCCAGGTCTTTTCCAAGATCGTGCCAGCCGCGTTCACGTCGCTCACACCCGCCCAGCGCGCGCGGTTCCGTCTCGCGCAACAGTGCCGCGCCGAGGACATCGACGCCGCGCGAGAGGTGTACGCATCGCTGAATATGCCCGTCGAGCTGGAAACCTTCTTCGACGACATGCCGGCACGGTTCGCCGCGGCCCACCTGGTCGTCGGGCGCGCCGGGGCATCCACGGTGGCGGAACTCACGACCGCCGGGCGTCCCGCGCTCTACGTCCCCTACCCCCACGCCGCCGACGATCACCAGATGGCGAACGCCCGGGCCGTCGAAGCCGCGGGCGCGGGCTGGGTGATGGCCCAGAACGAATTCACCCCGGCCGCCATGGCCGGCTGGCTGGAGGCGGCAATCGAATCCGCCGACGCGCTGGCACGAATCGCGTCGGCCGCGCGCGCCCTCGGGTACCCGAACGCGGCCGACCGGCTCGCCGACCTGGTCGAGGAGCTTATCCCCGCCAACGGAAACGGCCTCGGCATCGATCCCACGGGAATTCGGGAGGCTGCGGAATGAGAGCGCTCCCGATCGACATCGGCCTGATCCATTTCGTCGGCATCGGCGGCATCGGCATGAGCGGCATCGCCGAGACGCTGCACGCGCTCGGCTACCAGGTGCAGGGCAGCGACCTGTCCGAGAACGCGAATGTGACGCGCCTGCGCGGCCTCGGTATCCATGTGGAGATCGGCCAGCGCGCCGAGAACATCCAGAACGCATCCGTCCTGGTCGTCTCGACCGCCGTCAAGGACGACAACCCCGAGGTCGTCGCCGCGCGCACCCGTCTCGTCCCGGTCGTCCGGCGCGCCGAGATGCTGGCCGAACTCATGCGGCTGAAATGGTCGATCGCCGTCGGGGGCACCCACGGCAAGACGACAACGACATCCCTGATCGCAGCAATGCTCGACGCCGCTGACCGCGACCCGACCGTGATCAACGGCGGCATCATCAATGCCTACGGCACCAACGCGCGCCTCGGCGAGGGCGAGTGGATGGTGGTCGAGGCGGACGAGTCCGACGGCACCTTCGTGAAGCTCCCGGCCGCCATCGCGGTGGTCACGAACATCGACCCCGAGCATCTGGATTTCTATGGCGATTTCGACGCGGTGCGCGAGGCCTTCGCGACGTTCGTGTCGAACATCCCCTTCTACGGTTTCGCGGCCATGTGCATCGACCATCCGGAGGTGCAGGCCCTGATCCCGCAGCTGAAGGACCGTCGGATCGTCACCTACGGCTTATCGCGCCAGGCCGACATCCAGGGCATCAACCTCGAAACCGACCGCTCCGGCATGAGCTTCGATGTGATCGTCGCACCGCGCACCGGAAGCGCGGCCCGCACGATCGAGAACGTTCGCCTGCCGATGTTCGGCGCCCACAACGCCCAGAACGCGCTCGCGGCGGTCGCGATCGCGATCGAAATGGATATCCCCGACGCGGTGATCCAGGACGCCTTCACCCGCTTCGAGGGCGTGAAACGCCGTTTCACCAAGACCGGCGAGGCCGGCGGCATCTCCGTGATCGACGATTACGGACACCACCCGGTGGAAATTTCCGCCGTGCTCGATGCGGCACGCAGCGCGACGCCGGGCCAGGTTATGGCGATCTTCCAGCCCCACCGTTATTCGCGGGTGGAAAGCCTGTTCAACGACTTCTGCACCTGCTTCAACGACGCGGACATCGTCTTCGTGTCGGACATCTACCCGGCCGGCGAGGCTCCGATCGTGGGAGTGGACCGCGACGCACTGGTGGAAGGGCTTCGCGCCCGCGGCCACCGGGACGTGCGGCCACTCCCCGATCCGGACCGGCTTGCCGAACTGATTGCCGCAACCGGGCGCGACGGCGACATGGTCGTCTGCCTCGGGGCCGGCACGGTCACCAACTGGGCTCAGGCCCTGCCCGGCGAGCTCGAGGGTCTGCTGGCGCGCGATACGGGGACGGAGGGATGACCATGGCGGCCATTTCGAGCCCTCCCTCGCTGCTGGACAGACTTCCGCCGGTGCGCGGCCGCTACGAGGCGGACGGCGCAATCGCGCGCTACACCTGGTTCCGCGTCGGCGGCCCGGCAGAGGTGCTGTACCGACCCGCAGACGTGACCGATCTCGCCAATTTCCTCGCCGGAAAGCCCGACGACGTGCCGGTGACGGTCCTCGGTGCCGGCTCGAACCTTCTCGTGCGCGACGGCGGCGTCCCCGGAGTGGTGATCCGCCTCGGCCGACCTTTCTCCAAAATCCGGATCGACGGCGTCTCCGTCCAGGCCGGTGCCATGGCTCTCGACTACAACGTCGCCAAGGCCACGCGCGATGCCGGGATCGCGGGCTTCGAGTTCATGGCGGGGATTCCGGGCACCGTGGGCGGCGGCCTGCGCATGAACGCGGGCGCCTACGGCCGCGAGTTCAGGGACGTCGTGCAGGAGGCAACCGCGCTGACGCCGCATGGCGAAATCCGCGTCCTGACGCCGGACGACTGGGGGCCACGCTACCGCGGCTCGGCGGTCCCATCTGACTGGATCTTCGTGGGCTGTGTCATGGCGGGCGCCTGGGGCAACCGCGACGAGATCGAACGCGCGATGGCCCTCGTCCAGGAATCTCGCGAGGAGACCCAGCCGATCCGCACCCGCACCGGCGGCAGCACGTTCAAGAACCCGAACGGCCACAAGGCCTGGGAGCTCGTGGACCGCGCAGGCTGTCGTGGCCTGAAGCTCGGCGGCGCCCAGGTTTCCGAGAAACACTGCAACTTCCTGGTCAACGCCGGTGGCGCCACGGCGGCCGACATCGAGGGGCTCGGCGAAGAGGTTCGCCGCAGGGTCCGCGAGACCACTGGCGTCGAGCTGACCTGGGAGCTGGAACGGATTGGCGAGTGCGCAGGAGGCGAGCAATGAGCGCCCGCAAGCGCATCGCCGTGCTGATGGGCGGCACGTCCGCTGAACGGGACGTGTCGCTCGAATCCGGTCGTCAGTGCGCCGAAGCACTGCGCGAGGCCGGCTATGACGCCCACGAGATCGACGTCACGGCGGACATCGCAGCCCTTCTCGAAGCACTCGATCCGCGCCCGGACGCGGTGTTCAACGCGCTGCACGGCCGGTTCGGTGAGGATGGCAACATCCAGGGCCTGCTGAACCTGCTCGGCCTGCCCTACACCCATTCCGGCGTCCTCGCGTCGGCGCTGGCGATGGACAAGGCTGCCGCGCGCGCGATCTTCGAAACAGAGGGTCTCGGCATCGCCCGGGGACAGCTCGCGAGCCGCGAGGAACTGCTCGCCGGCGACGTCATGCCCCGCCCCTATGTGATCAAGCCGAACAGCGAAGGGTCATCCGTGGGTGTCCAGATCATCGAGGACGGTGCCAACGGACCCGACCCGAACGCGTTAACCGACGACACCCATCTGGTCGAGGAGTTCATCCCGGGCCGCGAGCTCACCGTGGCCGTGATGGGCGCGCCGGGCGAGGCCCCCCGTCCCCTGGCCGTGACCGAACTGCGCCCGACCAAGGGCTTCTACGATTACGAGGCGAAGTACACCGACGGGGTGACGGAGCACCTGGTGCCCGCGCCGGTCAGCGAGGGCGTCTACGACAAGGCCATGGCCTGGGCCGCGCAGGCGCACAAGGCGCTCTACTGCCGCGGCGTGACACGCGCGGACTTCCGTTACGACGACGACCATGACGCGCTCGTCATCCTCGAGGTCAACACGCAGCCCGGCATGACGCGCCTGTCGCTCGTGCCGGAGCAGGCGACCCATTGCGGGATCGCATTCCCCGAACTTGTGAGTTGGATGGTGGAGACAGCGCAATGCGATTGATTCCAAAGATCGGCGCTTCGAAGAAAGGCACAAAGCGGCGTTCGCCGGTCACCCGGCGGCGGCGGCAACTGGCCACGCTCGGCGTTGGTGCCGCGAGCATCGCGGCGATCGGCGTGGGCGCCTGGCAGCTGCCCGCGAACGGCTGGGTCGACGCCCGCATTGCGCGCGTGTCTGCGTCGGTCCTCGAGATGTCCGCAAATGCCGGCCTGCGGGTCGGCGACGTGGTTCTGAGCGGTCGCAAGAACGCCAACGCTGCCGAAATTCTTGCCGCCCTCGACGTCGAGCGCGGTTCGCCGATCCTCGCCATGGACATGGAGGCCGCGCGCGAACGGCTGGAATCGATGGGCTGGATCCGCTCCGCGGAGATCGCCCGCCGCCTCCCTGACGTGGTGTTCGTGCGGGTTGTCGAACGCGAGCCGCTGGCGCTCTGGCAGCATGATGGCAGCATTGCGCTGGTGGATCGCTTCGGCGAGACCATTCAGCGCACCGATCTCGACGCCTTTGCCCATCTCCCGCTGATCGTCGGCGACGGCGCTCCCGACCACGCCGCGCAGCTGATCGATCTCCTGCGCACCTACCCCGCCATCTCTGACGCGATCGAGGCCGCTGTGCGGGTCTCTGAGCGCCGCTGGAACCTCCGCCTGCGCAACGGCATCGACGTCCGGCTTCCGGAACAGAACATCTCGGCGGCGCTGACCCGCCTGGACGACTTCCAGCGCGAGCACGCGCTCCTCGACCGCGACGTCGTCGCCGTCGACCTGCGTGTTCCCGACCGCCTCATCGTCCGCGTCGGCCGTGACAGCGCACCCCGCCCAACCTCCGAGGGGAAAGACACATGAGCATGGATTGGGGGAACGGCGGCCTGCCGAAGAAACTCGCAAAGCCGCGGACGGGCACGTTCGCCGTCCTGGATATCGGCACCAGCAAGGTGTGCTGCCTCATCGCGCGCGCCGGGCGGCCATCAGCCGACGGCAGCGCGACGCCGAGCGCACAGCCGCGCGTCATCGGCGCGGGCCATCAGCTGAGCCGGGGCCTGAAGGCCGGCACCATCATCGACGTGGATGCGGCCGAAGATTCGATCCGCAAGGCGGTCCACATGGCCGAGCAGACGGCCCAGGAAACCATCAGTGCGGTCACCGTCAATCTCGGCACCGGCGCGCCAAAGTCCGAGATCCTGGGGGTCGATGTCGACATCGGCGGCCAGCAGATCGAAGAGATGGACCTGCATCGCGTCTTCCAACACACCCATACGCTCCGCCAGGAGGCGGCCAACGGGAACGGGAAGGACCGCGAGCTCATTCACTCGATCCCGGTGGGCTTCGCCATCGACGACCAGAAGGGAATCGACGATCCGCGCGGCATGTTCGGACAGAAACTGTCGGTAAACATGCATCTGGTGTCCGCGTCCACGAACGCGATCCGCACCATCCGCGCGGCGGTCGAACGCTGTCACCTGGGAATCGAGGGCTTCGTCCTTTCGCCTTACGCCGCCGGTCTCGCGACCCTGGTCGAGGACGAAGCGGATCTCGGGGTCACCGTCGTCGACATGGGCGGCGGCACCACAAGCCTCGCAATCTTCTACGACGGCCAGATGATGTTCGCCGACACCATTCCGGTCGGCGGCAACCACGTGACGTCGGACGTCGCACGAGGGCTCTCGACAACGCTCGCCAATGCCGAGCGGCTCAAGACCTTCCACGGCAACGCGCTCGCGGCCGAATCCGACGAACACGAGCTGCTCGACGTGCCGCAGGTTGGCGAAGAGGATCTCAACGCCACGGTCCAGATGCCCCGCTCGCTTCTGAACGGGATCATCCAGCCAAGGATCGAGGAAACATTCGAACTGGTGCGCGCGCGCCTCGACGACAGCGGCTTCGGGCCGCTCGCCGGGCGCCGGGTCGTCCTGACCGGCGGCGCCAGCCAACTACAGGGCGTGCGCGACCTCGCGGCGCGCATTCTCGACAAACAGGTTCGCATGGGTCGGCCCCTGCGCGTGCGCGGTCTCGCGGACGCGATCGCCGGCCCTGCTTTCGCAACCGGTGCAGGCCTCATCGCCCACGCCGCCGACAATGCGTCGTCGCTGACGATGCCGACACCGGTTCACCAAGGGGAACCAGGCCGCCTGACCGGGCGGTTTGGTCAGTGGTTCCGTGAACATTTCTAGTCCGCGCGCATCCACGTCCCCGACCCAGGGTTTCGGCACATGCCGGAACGGTGGGTCACCGTTCCGGCCATGTCTGGCCGATCTTTCGTCGAGCTCAATTTTTCGAAACTGGAGGCAAAAATGACGCTCAATCTCACTGCTCCCCCCCCGGAATCCCAACTCAAGCCACGGATCGTCGTCATCGGCGTCGGCGGCGCGGGCTCCAACGCGGTCAACAACATGATCGCGTCGAACCTCGAAGGCGTCGAGTTCGTCGTCGCCAACACCGATGCCCAGTCCCTCGCGATGAACGCATCCGAGCGGCGCATCCAGCTCGGTGCGAACATTACCAATGGCCTCGGCGCGGGTGCGCGTCCCGACATCGGACGCGCGGCAGCCGAAGAGGCGCTCGATGAGATCATCGATCACCTCCAGGGAAGTCACATGGCCTTCATCGCAGCCGGCATGGGCGGCGGCACCGGTACTGGCGCGGCGCCTGTGATCGCCCGCGCCGCGCGCGAGCAGGGCATTCTGACCGTCGGTGTCGTGACCAAGCCGTTCCAGTTCGAGGGCCGCCATCGCGCCACTCTGGCGGACGAGGGCATCGAGGAGCTGCAGCACTTCGTCGATACGCTGATCGTTATCCCGAACCAGAACCTGTTCCGCATCTGCAACGAGAACACGACCTTTGCGGACGCGTTCTGCATGGCCGACAACGTTCTTCATTCGGGTGTACGCGGCGTGACCGACCTGATGATCATGCCGGGCCTGATCAACCTCGACTTTGCCGACATTCGCACGGTGATGAGCGAGATGGGCAAGGCGATGATGGGCACCGGCGAGGCGAGCGGCGAATCGCGCGCGATCGAATCCGCCGAATCCGCGATCGCCAATCCGTTGCTGGACGATGTGTCCATGCGCGGCGCCCGCGGCGTGCTGATCAACATCACCGGCGGTCCCGACATGACGCTGTTCGAGGTCGATGAGGCCGCGAACCGTATCCGCGAGGAAGTAGACGCGGACGCGAACATCATCTTCGGTTCGACCTTCGACGAGAAGCTCGAGGGCACGATGCGGGTCTCAATCGTAGCGACCGGCATTGACGCCAACGCGGACGCACTGCCGCGCTCGCCGATGATCTCTCTGGTTCATGACGCGGACCAGTCGAAGGCGAAGATCGCCGAGACGGCCACCGAAGAGACGCCTGCTGCCGACGCCACGCCGCCGGCCGCCGAGAAGGTGGAGCCTGCACCCGCGCAGCCCGCTCAGACCGAGGTCACGGCACAGCCGGAAACTCCGAAGCCGGCCGCATCCGAACCCGCGACCACGGCATCGCCCTTCATTCCGCCGAAGCCTGTCATCGAGGAAAAACGCCCGGCGCCGCGCGCCGCGGCCCCTCGTCCCGACGCCTTCGCGGAAGCGGCAATCGCCAACGCGGGCGCCCAGGCCGAACGTCGGCGTGGCCGCAGTCTGTTCCAGAAGGTCACGGGCGCGGTAAACCGGGCCATGGCCGAGGATCAGGCCGGAAACACAGCCAAGCTCGAAGAGAGGCGTGAACCGGTGGCGGCCAAGCCTGCGGCGCCTGCTCCGGCCCCGGAACCCGTTGCGGAAGCCGTGCCTGCCGCGGAACCGGTCGCGGAGGCACAGCCCGCGCCGATGTCCGAGGAACCGGCTGTCGAAGCCGTCGCGCAGCCCGCGACCGCGACGGCGCCTGCTCCGGCGGAGCCCACCCCGGCCGAGCCGGCCGCTGTGGAGCCGACGGTCGAGGTCAAGCCGGAACCTCAACCGGTAGCGACACCGGCACCTGCGGCAACCGCAGAGCCGGAACCGGTTGCGGAGCCGGAACCTGTCGTCGAGCCGGCGGCCGCACCGGCCACCGTCGAACGCGCCACGGCGCCGGCCCAGCCGACGCTGGCCAATATCGAGCCCGCCGCGCCCCGTGAGACCGCTCGCGAGGACGAGGATATGCTCGAAATTCCGGCATTCCTGCGCCGACAGGCCAACTGATCACGTTGCAGGGCGGAAACCACGGTTTTCTCCAGTAATCCGCGGTTTCCGCCCGCAACATTCTGAAACAAAGAGTGATTTGTGACGACCGCCTGCGACTTGTTACACCCCGTAGCGGAAATTGACGTTTCACGCGCCATGGCGTGACCAGAACGAAAGAACACATGCGGATGACCACATCACCGGAAACGCACACGGGCCTGCAGCACACGCTCAAGAGCGAGATCGGCTGCAGCGGCACCGGCCTGCACACGGGCGAGACCGTCTCGATCCTGCTGAAGCCGGCCCCCGCGAACACCGGTATTGTCTTCCTCCGCACCGATCAGATCGGCAACGGCGCCGAAATCCCCGCTCTCGTCGAGAACGTCGTCGAAGCAACCCTCTGCACGACACTCGGAAACGAGGACGGCGTCACCGTCGCGACGGTCGAGCATCTGCTTGCCGCGCTGGCCGGCTGTCTCATCGACAACGTGATTGTCGAGGTCGAAGGCTCCGAGATTCCGATCATGGACGGCAGCGCAGCGCCGTTCGTATTCCTTATCGAATGCGCGGGCGTGGTCGCCCAGGATGCGCCGCGCCGCGTCATCGAGGTTCTGAAGCGGGTCGATGTCGAAATCGACGGCCGCCAGGTCTCCCTGTCGCCCGGCAACGGTTTCTCCGTGGGGTTCGGAATCGATTTCGACTCCGACGCTATCGGTCGCCAGGATATGGAAGTCCGCCTCGTCAATGGCACCTTCAAGGGCGAAATCTCCCGAGCCCGCACGTTCGGGTTTGCCGAGGAGGTCGATCAGCTCCGTCGCATGGGCCTCGCGCTTGGCGGAAGCCTCGACAACGCGGTCGTCGTCAGCGGCGACGAAATCCTCAACGACGAGGGCTTGCGCTACGAGGACGAGTTCGTCCGCCACAAGATTCTCGACTGTGTCGGCGACCTGTATCTCGCCGGCGCACCGATCTCCGGCCATTTCCAGGGATTCCGGTCCGGCCACGCGATGAACCATGAAATCGTCCGCGCCCTCTTCGCCGATCCCGCCGCATGGCGCTACGCCGAGACGGGCGAGGCGCTCGCACCGGAGCTAATCGCCGCGACGGCCTAGACGCGTTTCATCTGCTCCAGATATCGAACGGGCCGGCCCAGCCGGCCCGTTTTTCTGTGAATCCCGCCGGGGCGTGATATATAGATATCGGTGACGGTCACACCGGAATCCGTCCGCGGCGCGGAGACGCAAGCGGCCCAGACTCGCGGGATTTGAAGAGCGATGCCCGAACGCAAGACCTGGACAATGCACCACAGTGCTGGCGCCGCGTTGCTCGCCGCAATGATCCTTGTCGGCTGCTCATCCGACGACACGCCCGAGTATGTCGAGCGCCCCGTCGAGGAGCTTTACAACGAAGCCGTCGATCAGGTCGAAACGGAAGACTATGCCGACGCGGCCGAAACATTTCTCGAAGTCGAGCGCCAGCACCCCTACTCCGTATGGGCGACCAAGGCACAGCTCATGTCGGCTTTCAGCTACTATTCCGACGGCCAGTATGACGACGCCATCCTCTCCGCCGACCGGTTCATCCAGCTCCATCCCGGCAATCGGGACATCGCCTACGCCTACTACCTCAAGGCGCTGAGCTACTACGAACAGATCACGGATGTCGGCCGCGACCAGCGTATCACCGAGCTCGCGCTGCAGTCGCTGGACGACGTCGTGCGCCGCTTCCCCGATTCCCGCTATGCCGGCGATGCGCGGCTCAAGATCGACCTGACCCGAGACCATCTCGCAGGAAAGGAAATGGAGATCGGCCGCTACTATCACGAGCGTGAGAACTACCTGGCTGCGATCAATCGCTACCGCACCGTGGTCGAGGACTACCAGACAACGACCCATGTGCCGGAAGCGCTGCTCAGGCTGTCGGAAGCCTATACCGCATTGGGCATCGAGCCCGAGGCGCGCGCCAATGCGGCCGTGCTCGGACATAATTTCCCCGGCAGCGACTGGTACATCGACAGTTACGAGCTCGTCGAAGGCAAGGTCGTCCGCGATCTCGATGGTGACGGCGAGCCCGACCCGGTACCGGAAAAAGGGTTCTTCAGCCGCCTCTGGCCGTTCTAGCGCACGATGCTGCGTCAGCTTTCGATCCGGGACGTCGTCCTGATCGATCGGGCCGAATTGACGTTCGGCCCGGGACTGAGCGCGCTGACCGGGGAGACCGGCGCCGGAAAGTCCATTCTGCTCGATGCGTTCGGCCTCGCGCTCGGCGCGCGGTCGGACGCCGGACTGGTCCGCCGGGGCGCCGAACGGGCAACCATCACCGCAATATTCGACGAAGACAGCGCCGCGCGGCTCACGGAGCTCCTCGAAGAGCATGGCGTCGAGATCGATCCGGGTGAGGAGCTGATCCTCCGCCGGACAGTCGGCGCCGAGGGCCGCAGCCGCGCATTCCTGAACGACCAGCCGATCAGCGTTGGCCTGCTACGCCAGATCGGCGATGCGCTGGTCGAGATACACGGCCAGTTCGAGCGGTTCTCCCTGGCCGAACCCGTCCAGCAAAGGCGTGCACTGGACGCCTTCGCCGCAAACGACGGCGCGTGCACGACGGTGTCCCAGCGATTCCGTGAGTGGCGCGACACCGTCGCACGACACAAGGAGGCGCAGGAAGCGCTGTCCGCCTCCGCCGAAAAGGCCGACGCGCTGCGGACCGCGCTCGAGGAACTCGAACTTCTCGACGTGCAGGTCGGCGAGGAGGCCGAGCTTTCCTCGCGACGTCAGATGCTCCAGAACGCAGGACGGCTGATCGAGACACTGAATGGCGCGACCGAGGCGTTGACCGGAGAGAATGGAGCCGAGACGATGCTTCAGCGCGCCGCCGGTGGTCTGGAGCGCGACGACGACATCTCCGGCGGCCGCCTTGGCCCGATCATCACCGCCATCGACAAGAGCAGCGCGGAGCTCGCGGAGGCGATCCAGGAGCTCAATTCGGTCGCTCATGCGCTCGACACCGACACCGGCGAGATCGAGGCGGTCGAGGAGCGACTGTTCGCGATGCTGGCCGCGGCGCGGCGCCACCAGGTAACGACCGACGAGTTGCCGGCCCTCCGCGAGCGTTTTGCGGCACAACTGGAAGCCATCGACGGGCGCGACGATCACCTCAATGCGCTCGCCCGCGAGGCCGAAGCCGCACGCCGGGCCTACTGTGAAGCCGCGGAGGCCCTCTCCCGGGCGCGCCGGGAGGCGGCAAGGAAGCTGGATGCGCGGATTGCCGAGGAACTGCCACCGCTCAAACTCGAAAACGCGCGCCTCGCGACCAGTGTGACGCCGCTCGACGAAACGGACTGGGGCGACCACGGGATCGATTCGGTAGCCTTCAATGTTGCGACAAACCCGGGGACCGAACCGGGGCCCCTCGGCCGCATTGCTTCGGGCGGCGAGCTCAGCCGGTTCATGCTCGCCCTCAAGGTGGTGCTGGCCGGCACATCGGGCGCGCGCACCATTGTCTTCGACGAAGTCGATACGGGTATCGGCGGCGCGACGGCCGCGGCCGTGGGCGAACGTCTCGCGGAGCTGGCGGAAGCAGTGACGGCTCAGCAGATCCTCGTGGTCACCCATAGCCCCCAGGTCGCCGCATCGGCGGGCGAACATCTGCGGGTGGAGAAGGAAACTTCGGGCGACGCCGGAGCGAGGAAAGCGGCGACACGCGTCACGCGGCTCGACCCGGACGAGCGGCGCGAGGAAATCGCGCGCATGCTATCCGGCGCGGACATCACGGACGAGGCACGCGCCGCGGCGGATAGATTGATAGACCATGTGCGCGAAGTGACCGCCTGACCGGCCATGACACCCGCCCGGCGCGAACACTTGATCGGAATCCTCTGGGTCGCCGCCATCGTCGTGATCTGGTCTGCCTTCCACCTTTCGGGCCGCATTTCGGTGCAGTTCGTCCTCACCCCGTTCGATCTGACGACGCTGCGCGTGGCCGTCGCGGCGATTGTCCTGTTTCCGTGGCTGCTCCGGCACGGCCTTGGGGGAATCAACTTCTGGCAGGCCTGCCTGCTGGCGCTGACGGCCGGACCCGGCTTCGCCGTCTTCGCATTCGGCGGGTACCTGTTTGCGCCCGCCGCCCATGGCGCGACGATCCTCGCCGGGACACTGCCCCTGTTCACCGCACCGCTGGCCTGGTGGCTGGTCGGAGAGCGAATGAGCGGCTGGCGAGCCGTTTCCGTCGCCATGATCCTGGCCGGGGCGATGTTCCTGGTGTTCGGCGCATCGGACAGCGGACGCCCGAATGAATGGCTGGGCGACCTCTTCTTCTTCGTCGGCGCGGCTTCATGGTCGCTCTATGGAGTCCTGATCCGGAAATGGCAGGTCACGCCGCTGCGCAGCGCCGCCATCGTCGCGATCTTCACCTTCGCCCTGTACTCTCCCATCCACCTGCTGTTCCTGCCCTCGGGCCTGCTGCAGGCCTCCTGGCAGGAGATCGGCGCGCAGTGGGTCTTCCAGGGCCTGATCGTGTTCATGGGATCCACACTCGGCTACCCCCGCGCGGTCGCTGCACTGGGTGCCACGCCGACAGCAACCGCCGTCGCCGTCGTGCCCGCGGCCGTTACGGTCATCGCATGGTACGTGCTCGACGAGCCCCTCAGCGCTCTCGGCGCGGGCGGAGTCGCGCTCGTCGTCGTCGGCATGATGGCCGGCGGGATCCGTACGCGTCCGCGCGAACCTGCAAGGGCCTGACGGAATCGTCCAATGGACCTAGATTGACGGCGATGACCGACCAGAATCCAATCGACGCGAACGCACTGTCCCTGGCCGAGGCCGGCGCCGAGCATGCACGGCTGTCCGACGAGATCCGGGCCCATAACGTCGCATACCATCAGGAGGACGCACCGGTCGTCTCCGACGCCGAGTATGACGCCCTCTTCCAGCGCCTGTTGGCTCTTGAGGCAGCGCACCCGGACCTCGCAACAGACGACAGTCCGAGCCAGGCTGTGGGTGCCGCACCGGCCCAGGGGTTCGCGAAGGTTCGGCATGCCGTTCCGATGCTTTCCCTTGGCAACGCCTTCGACGCGGAGGATGTCGGCGAGTTTCTCGCACGTGTTCGCCGGTTCCTGAACCTCGAGGACGCCAACACCCCCGAAATCGTCGCCGAACCCAAGATCGACGGGCTGTCCGTGTCCCTGCGCTACGAGGACGGCGCCTTTGTGCGCGGCGCGACCCGTGGCGACGGCAACGAAGGTGAGGACATCACCGCGAACCTGCGGACGATCGGCGACATTCCCGACACGCTCGCGGGTCCTGCGCCGGACATTGTCGAGGTGCGCGGCGAGGTGTACCTGCCCCGCTCCGCGTTCCTCGAACTCAACGCCCGGCAGGACGCAGCCGGCGCCAAGCTGTTCGCCAACCCCCGCAACGCGGCCGCCGGCAGCCTCCGCCAGCTCGACACGTCGGTCACCGCCGCTCGCCCGCTTCGGATGTTCGCGTACGCCTGGGGCGAGATGAGCGCCGATGTCGCGGAAACCCAGTGGGATTTTCTGGAGCAGGCAAAGGCCTGGGGCTTCGAGACCAACCCGCTGTCTCTGATCTGCCGTAACCTCGACGACATTCTCACCAACTACACTGCAATCTCCGAGCAACGGCCATCGCTCGACTACGATATCGACGGAATTGTCTACAAGGTGAACCGCCTCGATCTCCAGCGCCGGCTCGGCTTTGTCAGCCGCGCACCGCGCTGGGCCATCGCGCACAAGTTTCCGGCTGAACAGGCGACGACCGTGCTTCAGGGAATTGATATCCAGGTCGGGCGCACCGGCTCGCTTACGCCCGTGGCGCGGCTGGAACCCGTCACGGTGGGCGGTGTCGTCGTGTCCAACGCCACGCTCCACAACGAGGACGAGATCACTCGCAAGGATGTGCGCGTCGGCGACACCGTGGTCGTGCAGCGCGCCGGCGACGTGATACCCCAGGTCGTCAGGGCCATCACCGAGAAGCGCCCGAAGGGCGCAAAGGCATTCGTCTTTCCCGACAAGTGTCCCATTTGCGGATCGGATGCCGTACGCGGCCCCGACGAGGCCGTGCGGCGATGCACCGGAGGCCTCACCTGCGCGGCACAGGTCGTCGAACGGCTCAAGCATTTCGTATCGCGCGACGCCTTCGACATCGAGGGGTTCGGCGCGAAGCACATCACCGCATTTCACGACGATGGCCTGATCTCGTCTCCCGGGGACATTTTCCGCCTCGAGGAGAGCGTCGTCGCCGAACGCGAGGGCTGGGGCGAGCAATCGGCGGCGAACCTCATTCGCGCCATCGAGGAGCGGAAGAACATCCCGCTGGATCGTTTTATCTATGCGCTCGGCATTCGCCAGGTCGGCCAGGCGACGGCCCGCCTTCTTGCCCGTAACTACGGCAGCTTTGCGGACTGGCATGCGTCGATGTGCCGGGCGGCGGCAGAGCGCGCCGGGAATCCGGACGAGATGAAGAAACCCGAGCTCGTGGGCGAGACGTTCGCGGCGCTGTGCGACATTGATCAGATCGGTATCTCCGTCGCGGACGACCTGGTCGCGTTCTTCGCCGAAGCGCACAACACCGATGTCCTCGACGACCTGGGGGCGCTGCTGGACATCGAAGCGTTCGAGGCCCCAACCGTCGACTCAGCGCTCGCCGGCAAGACGATTGTCTTTACCGGCACCCTGGAAAAGATGACCCGGTCCGAGGCCAAGGCGCGCGCCGAGGCGCTGGGTGCCAAGGTCTCGGGTTCGGTATCAAGCAAGACCGACCTCGTGGTTGCGGGACCCGGCGCCGGCTCCAAGGCGAAGAAGGCAACAGAGCTGGGCATCGAGACCATCGACGAGGATGCGTGGATCGCGATGATCGACCGCTGACGCCGTTTCACCGCGTGGATCCATCGCGCTGTTTCGCAGCGCGCGTGTTCGGAATGAACTGCGAACGTCACACGCCGGGCCGTCAGGACCGGGGACAGGATCGCGCGAATACGCGTGGTCGGGAAACCCGTCACCCGAGGTCAGAACGCGGCGCGCACCTCATCCGGGATCGGAAGCGCTTCGATACTGCCGTCGACGGCCGGTCCCGTCCGGACACAAACACGGACCTCATTCACTTCTGCAACGCACTTGCGCGTTCCCGCGTCGAGGATACGGTGACTGACTGTAAGTGACGTCCTTCCCCAGCGGCTCACAGCGCTCTCAATCGCAATCTCGTTGTCCCACATCACCGGAAACATGAAATTGCTCTCGATGTTCACGATGGGCAGCGTGACGCCAAACCGCGCATCGAGTTCGCGCATAGGCATGCCGGCGCGTTCGAAAAGTGCATGGCACGCCTCGTCCACCCACCGGAAGTAATTGGGGTAGTAGACGATCTGCGCCGGATCGCAGTCGCCGAAGCGGACCCGCCGTCGCCAGACTTCGACCCCCTCGCCCGCAACGCGCGCGTCAGCCACGTTCGCGCGCCTCGTATCGGGCCATGAAACCGGGTGCGAGCTTGCGCAGCCGCTCGTCGTCGACCCGGCCCGAGCGCGTGATGTACGCATAGGCAAAGTCGAGAGGCGCAAGCTTCATGTGGTCCTCGAAATCCTCGTACCAGCGGGCGCTGGTGTTGGCTGCGGCGATGAGCTTCTCGACGATGGGCCGACGATCGGCTTCGTAGCGTGTCAACGCAGCACGTACGTCTGCCGGCTCGGCCTCGAGCGCCTCGACCAACGCGATCACATCCTCCATCGCCAGCCGGGTTCCCGATCCGATGGAGTAGTGCGTGGTGTGAAGCGCATCGCCGACCAGAACCATGTTCAGATGCGACCAGCTGTCGTTCCACAACAGCGGGAAGTTGCGCCAGTTCGACTTGTTCGTGATCAGCGGCTTGCCGTCGAGCGTGTCGGCGAACAGGCGCGCGCACAGCGCCGCGGATTCTTCCTCGTCCATGGTGGCGAAGCCCGCGTTGAGCCAGGTTTCGCGCCCGCACTCCACCAGAAACGTGCTCATGTTCGGCGTGTAGCGGTAGTGATGGGCATTGAAGGGACCGTACTCGGTCTCGATGAAGGTCTGCGACAGGGTGTCGAACGGCTTCTCGACCCCGTACCAGGCGAACTTGTTCGACAGGTACGACAACGACATGCCGA
Organism: Rhodospirillaceae bacterium; assembly: GCA_038140435.1. GTDB lineage: Bacteria > Pseudomonadota > Alphaproteobacteria > UBA6615 > UBA6615 > UBA8079. The sequence goes on from JAYQGE010000014.1 coordinate 57,208, forward strand.
AGTCGCCCTCGAAACCACGCCGCACGACCGAATTGAGACCATCCGCGGCGACGATGAGGTCGACATCGCCCAGCTCTGTCGCAAAGGGGATCAGCCGGTCGAATTCCAGCTCCGCCCCGACATCGTTCGCCCGGGACTGCAGGAGTTGCAGCAGCTCCAGCCGGCCGATGGCCGAGAAACCCATGCCGTCGATCGTGACCTGCTCGCCGCGATGGAACAGGTTCATGTCCTCCCACGTCTCCATGCGCGGGGCGATCAGGTCATGGGTCTCCGGGTCGTCTTCGCGCAGGAACTCAAGCGCGCGGTCCGAGAAGACCACGCCGAAGCCCCAGGTCGCGTCGGACGGGTTCTGCTCATACACACGGACCGTATCGTCCGGGTGCCGCTTCTTCCAGAGCGTGGCGAAGTAGAGGCCGGCGGGGCCGCCCCCCAGTACGGCGATACGCATGGTCATGGGTCGTTCGCGCTCCCGTCAGGCCGCAAGCGGCTTGAGGCCCATGATCTCGCGCGCCTCCTCCGGGGTTGCGGGCTCCATGCCCAGCTCCCGGATGACCCGCACGATACGCTCGACCAACTGCACGTTGTTCGCCAGCACGCCGCGCTCGTAATAGAGATTGTCCTCTAGGCCGACACGAACGTGGCCGCCCAGCAGCAGGGAGAGCAGAGCCGCGTTCAGCTGCGCGGGGCCGATGGCGCTGACATTGAAGTTTGCGCCCTCGGGAATCAGTTCGACCATGTCCTGCAGTATCTTCGGCGAATAGGGCATCGCACCCTGGAAGCCGCGATCCGCGCCCAGAACGAAGTTGATGAAATAGGGCTGCTCGTCGAGCCCCTCCTTGAGGAGGGTCATGACGTCCTGGAGAAGATGGGTCGGGCTGAACACCTCCCATTCGGGCTTGATGCCCTTTGCCTGCATCTTGGTCGCGAGTTCGCGGCAGCGTTCCGGCGACGTGTTCATGATGATCTCGCGGCCCTCGAAGTTGGCGACGATGGTGGTCGGGTCGAGGGTGCACATCTCCGCACCGGCCTCCATGCCCTTGAGCCGCTCCTCCCAGGACAGCTCAAGGAACCCTTCCGGGCCCTCCTTGATCATGTCGCCATTGATGCCGCCGCCGGTCGAGTTGTTCAGGATGATGTCGCACTTGTCCCGGATGCGTTCGTTGATGTCGCGGTAGATGTCCGGGTTGCAGGTGGCCTGGTCGTCCGGCCGGCGCGCATGGACCGCCACCACCGACGCGCCGGCGTCATAGCAGCGATAGACATCGTCGGCGATTTCCTGCGGCTGGGTCGGGATATTCGGATTCTGTTCCTTGCTCGCCATACCGCCCGTGGGCGCGATGGTGACGATCACCTTGCGTTCGGCCATGTCTCTTACCCTGTTCGACGCTGTCGTGACGGCTTTCTAGCGCATGAGCATGTTAATCACGAAACCTAATAATCTATAATCGTTCTTCGAATTTGAATAAGTGAACGGACGGCGCCGGGATGGACGCACGCATTCTCGAATATTTTCTCCGCGTGGTGGAGCTGGGCAGCATCAATCGGGCGGCCAACGAACTCGGGCTCTCGCAACCCTCGCTCTCGCGCTGGCTGGCGTTGCTGGAGCGCGAATTCGGCTCGCCGCTTCTGATCCGGACGCGCAAGGGTGTCCACCCCACCGATTCCGGTCAGCAACTCGCGGAGCGCGCCCAGCCGATCCTGCGCCAGCTGGAACTTCTGCGGGACGAGATCGGCCAGACGTCTGTATCGCAAGTCGCGATCGCCATGCCCTGCTCGTTGCGCCACCCCATGACCGCCCCCTTCGTCGAACAGCTCTCCCGGGACGCTCCCAACCTGATGTTGCGCCTGCATGAGGGTACCAGCCACGCTATTTGGGCCCTCATGGACGAAGGACTGGTCGATGTTGCGGTCATCGCCGCCACGGAGCGCGCGCCCGAAAGCTACGATTCGAACCCGCTCCTGACCGAACGGCTTTTCCTCGTCGGCCCCACATCGTCCGACCTCGCGAATGCGGGCACCGTCACGACCGGCCGGCTGGCCGATGTCGCGCTGATCCTGCCCGGCCGTCCGAACGTCATCCGAACCCAGGTCGAGGCGGCGATCAAGGAGACGGGAGGCACCTACCAGAGCCGTTTCGACACGGATTCGATCGCGCTCTGTCTGGAACTGACGCGCCGTGAACTCGGATACACCGTGATGCCCGAATCCGCGCTGCACGGGCGAACCGGCACCGCTTCGGGCCTGTCGGCAGCGCCGATCGACGGCCTGGAACTGACCTGGTCACTTTGCGCGAACCGCGCCCGAAGCCACTCCGTCGCCGTCCGCACGGTCCGGGACCGGCTCAGGGCATTCGCCGCCGGGCCCGACAGCGACGCAGCAAACCCAAACACGGCTCTAATCAGCCAATTTTGAATAACGACTATAGTCGAAAAGAGTTTCTGTATAACGGGCGGACGCGATAGCATTTTGGGCAATGGTCCGCGATCCTCGACCATCGGATCGCCCAACGGGAGGCAACAATGGCAAATCCAAAGGTTATCGTGAACCTGTACCCCGTTCTGCCGGCAGGCGGCGAGGAAGATCGCGCGGCACAACGGCCGATCGGCCGCAACGCCGCGCTCTACCACCAGGTACTCCACGAGATGACCGACATCGTCAAGGCGGCCGACGAGCTCGGCGCGTAGGGTGTCAGCACCATCGAGCATCATTTGCACTCCGAGGGCTACGAGCTCGCGCCGGCGCCGGGGATCATCAACGCGCACTGGGCAAACCAGGTGAAGAATGCGCGCGTCGGGACGCTCGGTTATGTCGTAGGCACCCGTGATCCGATCCGGGTCGCGGAGGAGATGGCGGTTCTCGACCATGTCTCCAAGGGCAAGTATTTCGCCGGCTTCGCGCGCGGCTACCAGAAGCGCTGGACGAGCATCCTCGGCCAGAACAACGACATGCAGGCCACCATGTCGGACGGCAGCGAGGCGGACCAGATGAACCGCGAGATCTTCGAAGAGCGCGTCGACCAGATCCTCGCCTGCTGGACCCAGGAGACCGTCGAGTTCGACGGCAAGCACTACAAGGCCCCCTACCCCTATGACACCGGCGTGGAGGAGTTCCCGGCGCGCGAGGTCGCCAAGCGGATGGGCGCCGAGGGCGAGATCGACGCGGGCGACGCCGTGCGTCGGGTGTCGGTCGTGCCGGCGCCCTACCAGCAGCCGCACCCGCCCACCTTCACGGCCGTCAGCGCGAGCATGGAATCGATCGAGTTCTGTTCCGAGCGCGGTATCGTGCCGGTGTACTTCTCGAACATGGATGGCGTCGTGGCAATGTCCGAGCACTATGCCGAGCATGGCAAGAAGCAGGGCCGCCCGTGGCAGCACGGCGAACGCCAGTGCATCGTGCGCTGGCCGCACTTCGCCAACAGCGAGGCGGAAGCGCGCAAGAAGCTCGCCGAGCAGGACGAGGAGTTCTACAAGAACATCTACGGCTCGTTCTTCCCGTTCCTGGTCGCCGGCGCCGACAACATGGTGGACCGGATCGTCGAGACGGGCCTGTTCCCGTGCGGCACGGTGGACGAGCAGATCGCCTACTGGCAGGACGCTCTCGACAAGGTACCGTGCGAGTATCTGTGCCTGATCTGGCACTACGCCCAGGCGCCGAAACAGTCGGTGATCGACGAGATCGAGATGTTCATGACCAAGGTGCTGCCGCACCTGAACATCCCGGAATTCCCGGAGTTCGAGGCGACGACGGCGACGGCCCAAGCCGCCGAGTAACGCGCCGGCGCCCCGCTACGCCAGGGGCGCGGTCGCAGCCATCAGCCAGTCGCGCACGTCGCCGTCGAGTAGCGGGCCGACCTCGGACGCAACGCGCGCGTGATACGCGTCGAGCCATTCGCGCTCCGCGCGATCGAGGAGCACCGTGTCGATCAGCCTCCGGTCGATGGGTGCCAGCGTAAGGGTCTCGAAGCCGAGCATAGGGCGCTCGCCGCCGACAATGTCCTCGGCCGGTGAAACCGCGACCAGATTCTCGATCCGGATGCCGTATTCGCCGGCCCGGTAGTAACCCGGCTCGTTGGAGACGATCATCCCGGGCGCGAG
>JAYQGE010000014.1:61401-84437 GCA_038140435.1 Rhodospirillaceae bacterium
ATTCGCCGGCCCGGTAGTAACCCGGCTCGTTGGAGACGATCATCCCGGGCGCGAGCGCCACGCTGCCACCGGCCTTCGAGATCCGCTGCGGCCCCTCATGCACGCCGAGGTAGCTGCCGACCCCGTGGCCCGTGCCATGGTCATAGTCGATGCCCGCCTGCCAGAGCGCGGCACGGGCAAACGCATCGATCTGCGCACCCGTCGTCCCCGCGGGAAACCGCAGGGCCGCAAGCGCGATGTGTCCCTTGAGCACGCGGGTAAACCGATCCCGCATCTCATCCGTCGGCGTCCCGATCGCGATCGTCCGCGTGACGTCCGTCGTGCCGTCGAGATACTGGGCGCCGGAATCCACCAGGTAGAGTTCGCCATCGCCCAGCGCCCGGTTCGTCCCGGGCGTGACCCGATAGTGGACGATCGCGCCATTCGGCCCGGCGCCGGAGATCGTATCGAAGCTCGTGTCGCGAAAATGCTCGCCGGTCCGACGGAAATCCTCGAGCTTTGCGGCCGCGCTCATCTCGTCCACCCCGCCACCCGGCGCCGTGCAATCGAGCCAGTGGAGGAACCGCGCGAGGGCGAGCGCGTCACGCAGGTGGGCCACGCGTGTCCCCTCGAGTTCCGTCGTGTTCTTGATCGCCTTGGGCCGCGTCACCGGGTCGTCGCCACTCAGCACCTCGGCGTCGGCCAGCCGGTCGAACACCCAGGCCGCTGCCGTGTCGGCGCTCACAAGCACCCGCCGGCCCGCCAGCCCCTCGAGCGCGTCCGCGAATGCCTCCGGCACATGCACCCGCACACGGTCGCCGAGATGCGGCGCGAGCTCATCCATCAGCTTTTCCGCGGCAACAAACCAGTCCACGCTCGCATCGGCATGCAGGATCGCGAAGCTGAGCGGCAACGGTGTGTGGTCCACATCCGCGCCGCGTATGTTGAGCAGCCAGGCGATCGAATCCGGCTGCGTCAGGACCGTGGCATCCGCGCCGCCGCCCTTGATTATCTCCGCGATTTCCGTTCGCTTGTCCGCGCTGTCCCGGCCCGCGAAACGGCCCTCGTGCGGAACGACCGGTGTGCGCGGCGCCGGTGGCCGATCCGTCCAGGTCGCGTCGAGGGGGTTCTCCGCGACCGGCACGAGCTCGGCGCCCGCCCTGTCAGCCGCCCGCGCCAGCCGTTCGGCCTGTGACTTCGTATGCAGCCAGGGATCGTAGCCGAGCCTGGCCCCCGCCGGCAGATGTTCGGTCAGCCAGCCCGCGACGGGCTCCTCAATCAGGTGCCGGAACTCGTAAAGGTCGCCATCGGCCTGATCACGCACCTGGAGCGTGTAACGGCCATCGACGAAGATCGCCGCCCGCTCGCGCAACACGACCGCCGTCCCTGCCGAGCCGGTGAAGCCCGTCAGCCAGGCCAGCCGCTCCGCATCCGGCGGCAGGAACTCGTTCTGATGCGCATCCGCATGGGGCACCACGAACCCGTCGAGGCCGGCTTCGTCGAGGCGCGCACGCAATGCACCCAGACGGTCTGCGAGATTTGGCTTGCTCATGACCGCGAAGCTACGCGACGCCCCGGCGCAAGACAATTGCGGGCGACCGCGCTATCGTCGCGGCTTCCCATTCGACCCGCACGAGGGAGGAGACACAATGACCCGCATCGAACCGCCGCCGGGGCCCAGCGTCACCGTTGCCGACATGGAGGCACGGACCGCCCGGTTCAGCGATCTCAAGGGCAGCGATCTCTGCTTCATGGACCAGCGCATTCCGGGCCACGAGCGCGAGATGATCAACCTGCACGGCCTCGGCGTGACCGAGAACGAGGACGACCCGGATCTCGCCCCCAAGCTGGGCAACGCGCACGGCTTCGCCCACGGGTTCGCCAAGTGCGACCCGGGCTGCGGCGCCGCGCTGCACTGGCACGAGACCGAGGAGGTCTTCATGCCGCTCGACGGCCGGTGGTCCATCTACTGGCGCGACGGCGAGGAGGAGCACGAGGTGTTCCTCGAAGCCGGCGACACGGTCTCGGTCCCCATCGGTATTTACCGGGGTTTCAAGAACGTCTCGGACAAGCCGGCGACGCTGCACTTCATCGTCGGCGGCCCCGACACCGGCAAGGTCCACTGGCACCCCTCGGTCATCGAGGCGGCCCGCGCGACCGGCCTGGCGGTCGACGACAACGGGCTTTTGGTCGAGCTCGACTGACGATGGGCGATATGCGGGACCTCGGTGCCTTTGACTATGTGATCGTCGGCGCCGGTTCGGCCGGCTGCGTGCTGGCCAACCGGCTCTCCGCCGATCCGGATGTTTCGGTGTTGCTGCTCGAGGCGGGCGGCAAGGACAACTACTTCTGGATCCACGTGCCCGTCGGCTACCTGTTCTGCATGAACAATCCGCGCACGGACTGGATGTTCAGCACCGAGGCCGAGGACGGGCTGAACGGGCGCGCGCTGGCCTATCCGCGCGGCAAGGTCCTGGGCGGCTGCTCCTCGATCAACGGCATGATCTACATGCGCGGCCAGTCGCGCGACTACGACCAGTGGCGCCAGCTCGGCAACACCGGCTGGGGCTGGGACGACGTGTTGCCCTACTTCATGAAGTCCGAGGACCAGGCCGCCGTGCCCGCCGACGACGTCCACGACACGGGCGGGGAATGGCGGGTCGAGACCCAGCGCCTGTCGTGGGAGGTGCTCGACGCCTTCCAGGAGGCGGCGGAACAGGCCGGCATTCCGCGCACCAGCGACTTCAACCGGGGCGACAATCACGGCTGCGGCTATTTCCACGTCAACCAGCGCACCGGCCTTCGCTGGAGCACCTCGCGTGCCTTTCTCAAGCCCGCGCGCAACCGATCCAACCTGACGGTCCTGACCCATGCGGAGGTTGACCGCATCCTGTTCGACGGACGGCAAGTGACCGGACTGGCACTCCGCCACAAGGGCACGCCAGCGTCGGTGCGCGTGAACGGCGAACTCGTTCTCTCGGCCGGTTCCGTCGGCAGCCCGCATATCCTGGAACTGTCGGGTATCGGCAACCCCGAAATACTCGGCGCCCACGGGATCGAGACGGTCCACGCGCTCGCCGGGGTCGGCGAGAACCTGCAGGACCATCTGCAGGTCCGGTGCGCCTATAAGGTCACGGGCGTCGAGACCCTGAACGAGCGCTCCAACCGGCTGCTCGGAAAGATGGGGATCGCACTCGAATACCTGTTCAAGCGGTCGGGGCCGATGTCCATGGCGCCGTCACAGCTGGGCGCCTTCGCAAAATCGGATCCGTCGCTCGAGTTCCCGAACCTGCAGTATCACGTGCAGCCACTGACGCTGGAGAAGTTCGGCGAGCCGCTACACCCCTTCCCGGCCTTCACCGCGAGCGTGTGCAACCTGCGCCCTGAAAGTCGCGGATCCGTGCATATCCGCAGCGGCGCACCCGGCGACAAGCCGTCCATCCGGCCCAACTACCTCTCGACCGAGACCGACCGGCGCGTCGCGGCGGAATCGATCCGGCTGACGCGGCGGATCGTCGCCCAGCCCGCGATGGCTCGGTTCGCGCCCGAGGAGTTCAAGCCGGGCCCCGAAATCGACGGCGACGAAGCATTGGCGAAGGCCGCGGGCGACATCGCCACGACCATCTTCCACCCCGTCGGCACCGCGAAGATGGGCACCGACGAGCGCGCGGTCGTGGACGGAAGGCTGCGGGTCCACGGCATTGCCGGCCTGCGCGTGGTCGATGCCTCGGTGATGCCCACGATCACCAGCGGCAACACGAACTCGCCGGTGATCATGATCGCAGAGAAGGCGGCCGACATGATCCGGGAGGACCGGCGGGCCGCGCCGGGCCAGAAGGCAGCCTAGGCGATCACCGGCAGATCAGCGTCGACCATTCGTCGTGATGGATTCGGGCCTGCAGGAAGATTCCGGCACGTCGATATGCGGCGATCACCTGGGGTTCCTGCGTTCGCATCAGGCCCGACAGGATCACCGTGGCGCCGACCGCCCGGCGCGCGGCGATCGCGGGGGCGAGGCGCTCCAGAGGGCGCGCCAGGATGTTCGCGAGGACCAGACCGAACGGCCCGTGCCGACGCACCTCCACGGCCTCGAGACCGCGGCTCGCATAGCTGCGCACGAACGCGCCGACACCGTTGACGCGGACATTCTCCTGCGCACGCGCCACCGCAACCGGATCGATATCGGACGCGATGACCCGGGTCCGCATGGCCTTCGCCGCCGCAATCGCAAGGATTCCGGTGCCGCAGCCGAGATCGAGGACCGGCGCGGCCGCGACGCCCGAACGGATCGCGTGGTCGAGCGCCTCCAGACATCCCCGGGTCGTGCCGTGATGGCCCGTCCCGAAGGCCGTGGCCGCATCGACGCGCACCGGGACGCTGCCCGCCGGCGGCGGCGCCATGTGGTCGGAATCGTGGATGTGAAACCGTCCCGCGCGCACCGGCGCGAAACTCGCCTGATTTTCCGCGACCCAGTCCACATCCGGAAGCCAGACCACATGGACGGCGGGCGGCGGCACGTCCATTTGCTTTGCGGTCTCGGCCAGCGCCGCCGCGAGAACCGCCTCGTCGGGCGCGTCCGCGCCGTAGCCCGTGATCCGGGTCTCGCCGCTCTCCTCGACCGGGAACAGGCTGAGCGCGCCGACAAACGGATCGAGCGCGTCCGCGAAGGCGTCATGGGCCGCGGACGGCGCGAAAAATTCGATCTTCCAGGCGGCGTCGCCGGCCACTAGACCGCGTCGGCGGGCACGACAAAACTGTCGAGCACCTTCTTGTCGCCAGCCTTCTCAAAAGCGATGGCGAGCTTGTTGGCATCGATCGCGGTGATGCGGCCATAACCGAACTTCTGGTGGAACACGCGCTCGCCGACGGCAAAGCCCTGGGGCGCGGCATGGATCAGCGTCGATTCCATGTCCCGCTTCGGCGCACGCGCCAGACCGCCGCCATACCCGAGCGCCCGGCCATGGGAGAAATCGCCGCCCCCCGCGCCGCCGCCGGCATACAGGCCGGGTTCGCTGTCCACATCGACGAACTCCGGCGGCAGTTCATCGACGAACCGCGACGAGATCGCGGACTGCCACTGGCCGTGGACCCGCCGGTTCGCGGCGAACAGGACGGTCGCGTCCCGCTTCGCCCGGGTCAGGCCGACATAGGCGAGCCGCCGCTCCTCCTCGAGGCCCGCGAGGCCGTTCTCGTCCATGTTCCGCTGGTGCGGGAACAGCCCCTCCTCCCAGCCCGGGAGAAAGACGGTGTCGAACTCGAGACCCTTGGCCGAATGGAGCGTCATGATGTTCACGAGATCGCTGCCCGCCGCCTCGGTGTTCTCCATCACCAGCGACACATGCTCCAGGAAGCCCGCGAGCGTGTCGAACTCCTCCATCGCCACGATCAGCTCCTTGAGATTCTCGAGCCGGCCCGGCGCCTCGGGCGCCTTGTCGTTCATCAGCATCTCGGTGTAGCCGCTCTCGTCGAGGACCATCTCCGCGAGCTCCGGATGGGGCAGCCCGTCCCGGCCGTCACCCGACAGCGCCCGCCAGCGTTCGAAGTCCGCGATCAGGTTGCCCAGCGAACTGCGGATGTTCGGCCGGAGCTCGTCCGTGGTGACGAGTTCCGCCGCGGCGCGATAGAGCGTGGAGCCGGTCGCGCGCGCGGCGACGTGGAGCGCCTGCACCGTTGCGTCGCCGATCCCGCGCTTTGGCCGGTTGACGATGCGCTCGAATGCCAGGTCGTCGTCCGGCTGGTGGATCACCCGCAGGTAGGCCAGCGCGTCGCGCAGCTCGAGACGTTCGTAGAAACGCGGGCCGCCCACCACCCGATACGGCAGGCCGAGCGTCAGAAACCGCTCCTCGAATTCCCGGGTCTGGAAACCGGCGCGGACGAGGATCGCGATCTCGTTGAGCGGGATCGGCTGCCCGTCGCGGCCATGGCGCTGGATGTCCTCGATGCGGTCGGAGACGGTCCGCGCCTCCTCCTCGCCGTCCCACACGCCGCGGACCCGCACCTTCTCGCCGCCATTCGCCTCGGTCCAGAGCGTCTTGCCCAGCCGGCCCTCGTTGCGCGCGATCAGGCCCGATGCCGCCCCGAGGATGGGGCCGGTCGAGCGGTAGTTCTGCTCGAGGCGGACGATCTTGGCGCCGGGAAAATCCTCTTCGAAGCGGAGGATGTTGCCCACCTCGGCACCGCGCCAGGCATAGATCGACTGATCGTCGTCGCCCACGCAGGCGATGTTCTGGTGCTTCTGGGCCAGCAGGCGCAGCCACAGATACTGCGCCACGTTCGTGTCCTGGTACTCGTCCACCAGGATGTACTGGAACCGGTCCTGGTACTCGGCCAGCACCTCGGGATGCTCGCTGAAGATGGTCAGGTTGTGCAGCAGGAGATCGCCGAAATCCGCCGCGTTCAGGGTCTTCAACCGGTCCTGGTAATCGCGGTAGAGATCGATCAGCCGGCCGCCGGCGAGATCGCCCGCATCGGCAGCCGAGACCTTGTCCGGCGTGAGCGCACGGTCCTTCCAGCGCTGGATCACGCCCATCAGCACGCGCGCGGGCCAGCGCTTGTCGTCGATATTCTCCGCCTCGAGCAGTTGCTTGAGCAGCCGCACCTGGTCGTCCGCGTCGAGGATCGTGAAATTGTCCCGCAGCCCGACCAGCTCCGCATGGCGGCGCACGATCCGCGCGCCCAGCGCGTGAAACGTCCCGAGCCAGATGGCCTCCGCCGGCCCGCCGACGAGCCCCGCAACACGCTCGCGCATCTCGCGGGCTGCCTTGTTGGTGAAGGTCACGGCGAGCACCTGGTAGGGGCGCGCATGGCCCAGGCGCAGCAGATGCGCCAGGCGGGTCGTCAGGACTCGCGTCTTGCCGGTGCCGGCGCCGGCCAGCACCAGCACCGGCCCTTCGAGCGTCTCGACAGCCTCGCGCTGGGGGCCGTTGAGCTGGCTCAGATAGGGCGCCGGGGGCGCCTCCGCGACCGCGGAAGAAGCCCCGGAAACCGGGGCGTTCTGCGGTTCTTCGATGTGAAACGGGTCAGACATGGAAACCACAGCTTATATCACGCGCAAACGATGAGTCGTGCCGTCGGTACGCCGGTTGAATTTCGTGTGATCCGCCTTCCGCCGGCTGATTTCGGTGCTAACATTCCTGCCATCCCACACCGTCGAGAGGCATTCGACACATGAAGCTCGCAGCCAGGTCGCTCGCTTTTGTTGCCATCGCCGTGTTCGGGTTCGTCGCGACACCGTACGCCAACGCGCAAGATCGCGGCGCAACGCCTCCCCGCGAGGCCCTGGAAGCGGTCGTGGGTATCGACAGCCGCGTTCCCGGGACGGCGCGCACCGCACCCTTCCTTGGCACCCAGCGTGAAGGAAGCGGCGTCATCATCTCCGACGACGGCCTGGTCCTGACCATCGGCTACCTCATTCTCGAGGCGATCGAGATCGACCTGATCCTGACGGACGGACGGCGCGTGCCCGCGTCCTACGTCGCCTACGACCACGAAAGCGGCTTCGGTCTCGTCCGCGCCGCGAGCGACCTCGGCGTCGAACCTGCGGGCTTCGGAAGCTCCGCCGGCAAGGGCGTCAGCACGCAGGCCCTGATCGCCAACCGTTTCGGCCCGGACGCGGCCCAGGCCGTGTTCGTCGTCGACCGGCGCGAGTTCGTCGGCGCGTGGGAGTATCTGCTGGACGAGGCGATCTTCACGTCCCCGCCCAACCCCAGTTTCAGCGGTGCCGGCCTTTTCGACCTGGACGGCAAGCTCATCGGGATCGGCTCCCTTTTCGTCGGCAACGCCGCATTCTTCCAGCGTCCCGTCGCCGGCAACATGTTTGTCCCGATCGACGAGCTGAAACCCATCCTCGACCAGATGATCGATCAGGGTCGCCGCACCGCTCCGCCCCGCCCCTGGCTCGGCATCCGAACGTCCGAACTGCGCGACCGGGTGTTCGTGGACCGTATCTCCGATGACAGCCCGGCGGCCAGGGCCGGCGTGCGGGCGGGCGACCTGATCGTCGCGGTGGACGAGGCACCCGTCGCGAGCATGGCGGGGTACTTCCGCGCGGTCTGGCGCGATCGCGCCGCCGGCGACACGGTCTCGGTGCGCGTGCTCACCCCGGAAGGCGAATTGCAGGACATCGCGATCGAGTCCATGGACCGCAACAACTGGCTGCGCCTCGACCCCACGCTCTAACGAGCCGCGTACCCGCTCAGGCGTGTTCCTCGGCACGCTCGTTCAGGAGCGCATCGTTATGCGCGCGCGACACATCGAGTGTCGTCAGAGTTCCCCGGAGGATCAGCTCGTCCCGGTTGGACACGACCGCGACATTCTCGTGGTCTGATCCCGACAACAGGCGCTGCGCATCCTCGAGACTGTCGGACACCGTCAGCACCTTGCCCATCTCGTGGGCGATGTCGCCGGCGGTCGTCGGCGCATCCTCGTTGCCGCGCGCGAGGATCGCGTTGTTGAGATCCATATAGTTGATGATCCCGAGCAGCGCGCCGCGTTCGTCCACCACATACACCTCGCCGTTCGGCGATTCCCGCAGCTTGCCGTGCAGGGCATCGAGCGCCATGCCCGTATCGACGGACACCATGTTCGTGTGCATCACGCGGCCCACCGACATGCCCTGCAGGAGCGCCTGGTCGTGCCCACTGGACACGTTGAGGCCCCGGCGCTGCAGCTGCGCATGGAAGAAGGACCGGCCATAGAACTGATGGGTGAGGACGGACGCCGCCGCGGTCGCGATCATCACGGCGACGGTCATTTCCGACGAACCGGTGAGTTCGAAGATGATGAAGATCGTCGACAGCGGCGCCCCCATGACCGCGCCGGCAAGCGCACCGGTGCCGATCAGCGCATAGGCGGGCACGCCGGAGAACTGCTCCGGGAAAACGCTGCCGGCGACCAGACCGTAGGCCGCGCCGACAAGCGCGCCCAGGATCAGCGCGGGCGAGAACACGCCGCCGCCGAACCCGAACCCCATGCTGATGGCCACGGCGATGATCTTCGCAACGATCAGCACGAGCAGCATCTCGAGGGCGAGTTCGGCATGCAACGCCGCGTCGGCCGTCAGGAACCCGACGCCCAGCACTTCGGGGACCTGAAGCGCGATCAGGCCGAGCAAAAGGCCGCCGACGGTTGGCTGAAGCCAACGCGGGATCGGTGTGCGGGCCACCAGGCCGTCCATCAGGAAAATGCCCCGCATGAACGCGATCGCGACGACCGCGCACGCCACGCCGAGCAGGATGAAGGCCGGGAATTCCCAGAGCGAAATCAGTTCGTGGGACGGCACCGTGAATGACGGTTCCGATCCGAAGTAGAACCGGCCGATGGCCGTGCCGGTCACGGCCGCGATGAAAATCGGTGCGCCGGCCTTGAGAGACAGGTTCCCGACCACCAGCTCGATCGCGAAGACCGCGCCCGCGACGGGCGCGTTGAACAGGGACCCGATCGCAGCCGCCACGCCACAGCCGAGCAACGTCCGCGACTGGGACCGGTCGAGCCGGAGCCGCGCCGACATCCAGGAACCGAGCGTCGCGCCCAGATGCACCAGTGGCCCCTCGCGGCCGGTCGAGGCGCCGGCGCCGAGCGACGCCGCGTTGCCCACCGCGGAGACGAGACCGTCACGCAGGGACATCCTGCCCCCGCGCAACGCCGATGCCTCGATGACGTCGGCGATTGCGTGGGCCCGGCGTCCGCCATGCGCGAAATGCAGAAAGACCCCGATCGCGAGTCCGCCGGCGGTCGGGACGAGCAGGATGTGCCACCACGCCAGCATCTCCGTCGTGGGCGTCAACGCGTCCAGCGGGAGACCGAAGGCGAGTTCCTGTACGAAATCGATTGCGAGCCTGAAGAACAGGGCGCCATAGGCCGCCGCAGCACCAACGGCGAGCGCCATCGCGGCCAGAAGCAGATGTTCGTTGCGAAGGACACGGCGAAGCCCCAGCCGCGCCCTGACGATAATCGGCGGACGCACGGGCTTCCCTCCAGACGGCTACCCGAAGTTTGGTTGTAGCACGGGGATTCCGGTTTCGTCACAGAGACTTACGTATGGCAGCTATGCCAGATCGCTGCCCCCGACGATGCAAAGGTCCTGCGTCATGTCCACGGGGACGATACGATTCCGCACGTTCTCCTTGGCCTCATAGAGGCCTGAATCCGCACGCTCGATGAATTCTTCGAGCGTCTCGTTGCCCGAGAAGAGCGCCGCGCCACCGGACAGCGTCACGCCTCCGAGCGATTCGCCCGTCGACTTGCGGACGATGCGCTTGCTGTTGACCGTCTCGCGGACCTGTTCGGCGACCGCCATCGCACCTTCCAGGTCGGTCTCGGGCAGCACGATCGCGAACTCCTCGCCGCCGTAGCGTGCCGCGGTGTCACGGCCCTTGGTACAATCGACCAGGCAGCGCGCCACCAACCGCAGCACCTCGTCGCCCAGCTGGTGGCCATGGGTGTCATTGAATTTCTTGAAATGATCGATGTCGAGCATGAGCAGCGAGATCGGCGTGTTGTTTGCGACCGATTCCTCGACTCCCTTGCGCAACTGCTCGTCAAACGCGCGACGGTTGTCCAGTCCGGTCAACGGGTCGCACATCGCCTCACGGCGCGCCGCCGTGATGTGCTGTTGCAGGTCCGCGATCTCCTGGTTCGATTTCTCGAGCCGTTGATTCACCAGCTCGTTCTGCTCGGCCATTTGCTTTGTTTCGGCCACGAGGTTCGACACGATCTGACGCACCCGGTCCGCCCCGTCGGCGTTCCGGAGTTCGCCATCCACGTCGGCAAGGGCTTCGCCGTAACGCGCGGCACCCGCTCCAGCCTCATTCAGGAGGTCCATGACCGACTCGACCTATTTCTCGAAATCGGTACTCGCCGCGAGGAACTTCGTTTCGCGTTCGTCTTCAGCCGTGTTTTCGGAGAAGGCCATGCAACGCAGATAAAGCGCATTGCAGCACTGTTTCGTGAAGTTGCCGTCCGTTTTGAGAATATGGTCGATCATGTGGGCGATGTCGGGGTCGCTGCCACTCTGATAAGCGTACCAAACGGTATAGTTCTCGGGCGTCGGCGGAATGTCCAGCTCGACCATGCGCGCCAACGCGCTGGTCGCAATATCGACCGGACGTTCGGAATTTACTGAATCAGGCACTTTCACTTCCCATCCCTGTTATGCAGCAGGAAGGCTACCCGGCAATTCTTAACAAAGTGTTGCCATGGACCGGCTAATGCCCGGAAATCCGGCCAAAATTAGTAACAGCATTATGTTGAAAAAATCAGCAACAGCCGATTGACGCGGCCCCGGATCCGGGGCCGCGCCCATATCGAAATACCGCGTTCCGACTAGGCCTTGGCCAGCGCCTGGTCGATGTCGGCGATGATGTCGTCGACATGCTCGATGCCGATCGACAGCCGCACATAGCCCGGCTCGACACCGGCCTGCAGCAGCTCGTCGGCGTCGAGCTGGCTGTGCGTGGTCGAGGCCGGGTGAATCGCCAGCGAGCGCGCGTCACCGATGTTGGCCACGTGGTACAGCATCTCCAGCGAATCGATGAACTTGCGACCCGCCTCGTCACCGCCCTTGAGGACGATACCGGCCAGCGCGCCGTACCCGCCGTTCAGATACTTGTCGGCCCGCTCGCGCGCATAACCGTCCATCTGGCCCGGGAAGATCACCTTCTCGACCTTGTCGTGGGCCTGCAGGTAATCGGTCACCTTGATCGCATTCTCGCAATGCCGCTCCATGCGCAACGGAAGCGTCTCGAGGCCCTGGATGAACTGGAACGCGTTCTGCGGTGACATCGCAGCCCCGATGTCGCGCAGGAGCGTGACCCGGGCCTTGATGATGTAGGCGATGGGACCCAGCGGCTTCACCGCCTCGGTCCAGACCGCACCGTGGTAGCTCGGGTCCGGCTCATTCAGCAGCGGGAACCGGTCGGCATGCGCCTCCCAGTCGAAGTTGCCACCATCGATGATCATCCCGCCGATCGACGTGCCGTGGCCGCCAATATACTTGGTGGTCGAGTACATGACGACGGCCGCACCGTGATCGAGCGGGCGGCACAGGAGCGGGGCCGCGGTGTTGTCCACGATCAGGGGCACGCCCAGCTCACGGCCAATCGCGGCGACTTCCGCAATCGGAAAGACCTCCAGCTTCGGGTTCGGCAAGGTCTCGGCATAGTAGGCGCGCGTCTTCTCGTCGGTCGCCGCGCGGAACGCCTCGGGGTCTGCCGGATCGACGAAACGCGCCTCGACGCCCATATCACGCATGGTGTTCTTGAACAGGTTCCACGTGCCGCCGTAGATGTCGGTCGAGCAGACGAAGTTGTCGCCGGCCCGGGCGATATTCATGATCGAGAACATCGATGCGGCCTGGCCGGAGGAAAGCCCCAGTCCGGCCACACCGCCCTCGATCGCCGCGAGGCGCTGTTCGAGGACATCGACCGTCGGGTTCATGATCCGCGTGTAGATGTTGCCCAGTTCCTTGAGCGCGAACAGGTTGCCCGCATGCTCCGTATCGCGGAACTGATAGCTGGTGGTCTGGTGGATCGGCACCGCGACCGATCCGGTCGTCGGGTCCGCCCGATGGCCCGCGTGAAGTGCGAGGGTTTCAGGATTGGTGGAACTGGTCATCGTGATCTCCGGCGCGATTGGCGTGATCCGCGAATGAGCGGGATCACGGAATTTTCACATAAATATTATGTGTTTATGTGATTTCTACAGTAAATCTGCGTGCTCATACCACGCAGGGCTTTGCGATCAAAGCGCCACATCAAGGCGCCACAGCGAGAATCTCCGCACCCGACGCGGCCTCCGCGATCAGCCGGCCTCGAAACAGCTTGATCTTGGGCCGCAAATGCTTGGTCCGCACCTTTCGTTCGCCCTGACTTTCATTGTCGTCGCAGAAATGTTCATCGGTTCGATCCATGGACTGGGCCATAATGCCCACGACAACCAGATGCTGTTCGACATGCCGCGCCTGTATGCGGCGATTTTCGGGTCGGGCGCGCCGGGACGAGGGTTTAAACTTCTGTTCCTTCTGATCGAGAGACGCCATGTCCACTGGTCCGAACACTGATCTGACACGCCTCAGCGCCACCGCTCTGCGCGACCGGATCGCCGCGCAGGACGTCAGCCCGGTCGAGGTCCTCGACGCGCACCTGGCCGTCATCGCGCGGCTGAACCCGACGCTCAACGCGGTCGTCACTCTCGCCGAGGAACGCGCCCGGCAGGAAGCGATGGAAATCGGGGCGGCGATCACGCGGGGCGAATCGCCGGGACCCCTGGCCGGACTTCCCGTGGTCATCAAGGACACCACGCCGACCAGGGACATCCTGACGACCTTCGGCTCTCCGCTGTTCGCCGACAACATTCCCGACGCCGACGCCGAGGTCGTTGCCCGCCTGCGCGCTGCCGGAGCGATCATCCTCGGCAAGACTAACACGCCGGAGTTCGCGGCCGGCGCGAACACGGTCAACGACGTCTTCGGCGCGACGCGGAACCCCTGGAACCCGGCGCTCAGCCCCGCCGGCTCGTCGGGCGGCTCGGCCGTCGCCGTCGCAACCGGCATGGCGCCGCTGGCGCAGGGCACCGACTATGGCGGCTCGCTGCGCACCCCCGCGGCGTTCTGCGGCGTCGCCGGGCTGCGCACCACGCCGGGCCTCGTGCCCGCCCACCCCACGCCGCTGCCCTTCCATCCCGGCCAGGTGCAGGGACCGCTGGCACGTACGGCCGAGGACCTCGCGCTGGCCGTCGACGCGATGGCCGGCCACAGCGCGCTGTCGCCGCTCTCGGTCCCGCCGCCCTGGGACAGCTGCCTCGCCGAGATGCGCCGGCTTGCCGATCCCTCCAGTTGGCGGCTCGCCTGGGTCGCCGACATCGCGGGGATCGGCGTCGACCCCGAGGTCATCGAGGTCTGCCTGCAGGCGGTGGCGACGCTGCGCGACGCCGGCGTCACCGTCGAGGAGATCGAGCTCGACCTGTCGGAGGGACGCGAGGCCTACAAGGCTTTGCGTGGCGAGCGCATGGCCGGACAGTTCTTCTCGCGGATCGACCGGGCCGACGAGTTCGGCGGCAACCTGGCCGGCAACATCCGGCAGGGCCTGGAGCTCAGCGTGCGCGACACGGCCGAGGCCGAACAGGTCCGCGCCCGGCTCTGGCATGCGGTGCGCGAGAAGCTCGCGGTCTTCGACGCGATCCTCACGCCGACCGCGCCGGTTCTGCCCTTCCCGGTCGAACAGAACTACCCCGAACGGATCGGCGACACGGTGCTCGAGAATTACATCGACTGGGTGGCGCCAACCTTCCTGGTTACACTCGCCGGCTATCCCGCGGCGTCCGTCCCGGCGGGGCTCGGGCCGTCGCAGCTGCCCGTCGGGATGCAGGTGATCGGCCCCCGGCTCGCCGAGCCGAAGATTCTTGCGGTCGCCGGCGCGATCCAGGACGCCTGCCCGCTGGGCTGGCCACCCGAAGCCGTCTAGAACCAACTTCAACGAACCAGCGAACACGTACACAGGGAAGGCAACATGGCCATCGACGTCAGGAAAATCGAGATCAAGTCCGTGATGGACGCGGCGGGCCTCGACGAGTGGGTCGCCTCGGGCGAGGTTTCGGCCGACGAGATCGTTGCCGTCATCGGCAAGACCGAGGGCAACGGCGGTGTGAACGACTTCACCCGCATCCTGTCCGACCAAGCCTTCCGGGGCGTGCTGATGAAGCACGGCACGCGGTCCGAGGCCGAGGTCAAGGAAATCCCCATGGTCTGGTCCGGCGGCTGCGACGGGGTGATCACCCCCCATGCCGTGGCGTTTGCCCGCAACGACGCGACCGGCCCCGCCGACCAGGACCGGATCGTCATGGGCGTCGCCATGAGCGAGGAGCTCTTTCCCGAGGATATCGGCCGCCCGGCGATGGTCGAGAAGGTCGCCGCCGCCGTACGCCTCGCGATGGCCGACGCCGGCATCGACGACCCGGCCGACGTCCACTACGTCCAGACCAAGACGCCGCTGCTGACGGTCGAGGGTGTGCAGGACGCGCATGCCCGCGGCGAGACAGTCGCCTGCGAGGTCCACGATTCCATGGGCGTGTCCAACGGCACGACGGCGCTGGGCATCGGCGTCGCGCTCGGCGAGATCGAGATGCCGAAGCCCGAGGAAATCTGCAGGAACCTCGACATCTACTCCGCCGTCTCGTCCTGTTCTTCAGGCGTCGAGCTCGACCGGGCCCAGATCGTGCTGTTCGGCAACAAGGCCGGCGCCGGCGGGCGCTACCGTATCGGACATTCGGTCATGAAGGACGCGCTCGACATCGACGGCATCTACGACGCAATCCGCGACGCGGGCCTCGAGTTGCCCGAGCGGCCGCGTGCCGAGGACCTCGGCGACCGGGTCGTGAACTGCTTCATGAAGTGCGAGGCCGACCCGCGCGCGCGCCTGCGCGGCCGGCGCCAGATCATGCTCGACGATTCCGACGTGCATCATCACCGCCATTCCAAGGCCGCCGTCGGCGGCGTCGCGGCGACGGCCATCGGCGACCCGGCCGTGTTTGTCTCGGTCGACGCGATGCATCAGGGGCCCCAGGGCGGCGGCCCCGTCATCGCCATCGTCGATTTGGGCGAGTAGCGGCACCGCGCCGATGCCGCTTCCCTTCGACGACCCGTACGGCGCGTTCTGCACCGACACCGATGCCTTCCTCGAGGGCGCGGCAGGCGGGCCGCTGTCGGGCCTGACCCTCGCGGCGAAGGACCTCTACGACGTCGCCGGCCACGTGACCGGCGGCGGCAACCCCGACTGGAAGCGCACCCACGAGGCGGCCACCGGGACCTCGTGGCCCGTCGCCGCGCTGGTCGCCGCCGGCGCGACGATGTTGGGCAAAACCCACACCGACGAGCTGTCGCGCGGCATCTTCGGCGAGAACGCCCACTTCGGCACGCCCGAGAACCCGGCCGCACCTGGCCATGTGCCCGGCGGCTCGTCGAGCGGCTCGGCCGCCGCCGTCGCCGGCGGGCTGGTCGACATCGCGCTGGGCACCGACACGGGCGGCTCGGTGCGCGTGCCCGCGAGCTTCTGCGGGCTGGTGGGCATGCGCACCACCCACGGCCGCATCCCCTTCGCCAACGCCATCGACCAGGCGCCGAGCTTCGACACGGTCGGCTGGTTCGCCCGCGACGCCGACACCTTCGCACGCGCCGGTGAGGTTCTGCTGCAAGGTGAGATCGACGACCACGATGCGCCCCGCCTGATCGTCGCGAGCGACCTGTTCGCCTACGCCGACGCGGCCGTGCGCGACGCGCTGGCGGGACCGCTCGACCGGGTCCGCGCCGCGACCCGCGACCACACGGACGAAATCGTCGCGCCCGAGGGGATCGAGACCTGGTTCGGGCATCAGGCGACGCTGCAGGGCCGCGAGGCGTGGGAGACCTTCGGCGACTGGATCGACCGCACCGACCCGCGCTTCGGCTTCGAGGTGGCGGAGAACTTCCTGATCGGGCGCAACTGGTCCGACGACGCCCGCGCCGAAGCTGCCGCGGCGCGCCCGCGCTACCGCGCGCGGATCGAGGAACTGCTCGGCGATGACGGCGTGATCGCGCTGCCGACGACGCCCTTCCCCGCCCCGCCGCGCGGCGAGACCCGCTCGGCCCAGAAGGCGCGGCGCTTCCGCGTCATCGCCATGACCTGCATCTCGGGGCTGGCCGGCACGCCGCAGATCAACCTGCCGCTGGCCGGCGTCGACGGGCGGCCGCAGGGGCTGTCGCTGATCGGGCCGCGCGGCGGCGACGAACTGCTGATCGACCTGGCGCGGAAGGTCATGGGCTGAGACGCACCCCGGGGTAAATGGCCACGCGCCGCGAATGAGCCTTCGTCGATCGATTCCTGCGGAACGGGTGCTCCGTGACGACGAGGTAGCGCGTGTTTCCCAGCGGTGATACAAGGCGCGCGTCAACGCGCAGACGCTCCGATCGGTAAAAAGGAAACCCCACCATGAACTCGCATAAGCGCCAGATAAGCGACGAAGACGCGAGCACCTCCGCGGGTATCGCCCGGCCTTCGAGCGAACAGGCCCGCGCGGCCGTTCGGACGCTTCTTGCCTATGCCGGCGACGATCCGGCACGCGAAGGCCTCCTCGATACGCCGGACCGGGTCGTTCGGTCCTATGACGAGTTCTTCGGTGGCTATCTCGAAGACCCGGTCGCGATCCTGGAGCGCACGTTCTCCGAAACCGACGGCTATGACGAGATCGTCCTCCTCCGCAACATCGGTTTTGTGAGCCACTGCGAGCATCACATGGCACCGATTATCGGTCATGCCCATGTCGCCTATCTGCCGAAAACGCGCGTCGTCGGCATCAGCAAGCTCGCCCGCGTGGTCGAGGCCTACGCACGGCGCCTGCAGATCCAGGAGAAGATGACCGCTCAGATCGCGAACATCATCAACGAAGTCCTGGAGCCGCGCGGTGTCGCCGTGGTGATCGAGGCCAGCCATCAATGCATGAGCACCCGCGGGGTCAACAAGACCGGCGTCAATATGGTCACGAGCCGAATGCTGGGTGCGTTCCGGGATGACCCGGCCACACGGCAGGAGTTTCTCAGCATGATCGGCAAGTAGCCGAGACAAGAGAAACGCGCCATCGCGCATCAGGTCATTGCGGCGGCCTAGGCCGCCGCGTTGCGATCCGCGTGATCGTCCGGATTGTAGTTGAGGTTCGGCGCAAGCCACCGCTCCGTCTCCTCGACATCCATGCCCTTGCGGCGGGCATAGTCCTCGACCTGGTCGCGCTCGATGCGGCCGACGCCGAAGTAACGCGCCTCGGGATGGGCGAAGTAGAACCCCGACACCGACGATGGCGGCCACATGGCGCAGCTCTCGGTCAGGGACACACCCGTCGACGCCTCGGCGTCCAGAAGCTCGAACAGGGTGCGCTTCTCGGTGTGATCGGGACAGGCCGGATATCCCGGCGCAGGACGAATCCCCCGATAGTCCTCCGAGATCAGCTCCTCGTTCGAGAGGTCTTCATCCGGCGCATAACCCCAGAGCTCGGTGCGAACGCGCTGATGCATGCGCTCGGCAAAGGCCTCGGCCAGGCGATCGGCCAGCGCCTTGGCAAGGATGGCGTTGTAGTCGTCGTTCGACTTCTCGTATCGGGCGGCGATACCGTCGATCTCTGCGCCGGCCGTCACCACGAAGCCGCCGAAATAGTCCGGCACAGCTGAATCGTGCGGCGCGATGAAATCGGACAGGGCGAAGTTTGGACGGGCATTGTTGCCGCGCATCATCTGCTGGCGCAGCGTGTGGATCACGGACAGCTGCTCGGTCCGGCCCGCATCGCCGTACAGGGTGATGTCGTCGCCGTCGGCATTCGCCGGCCAGAACCCCACGACCGCCCGCGGCGTCAGCCACGTCTCGGCGATCATTCGGTCGAGCATCTCCTGCGCGTCGTCATAAAGATCACGCGCCGCCTCGCCGACGATCTCGTCCTCGAGGATATCGGGAAATTTCCCGGCCAGCTCCCACGCCCGGAAGAACGGCGTCCAGTCGATGCAGGCGCGCAGCTCGGCCAGGTCGTAGGCTTCGAAGACCCGCGTGCCGAGGAAGGATGGCTCAGGCGCCGTGAAACCGGACCAGTCGATGGCTGCCTTGTTCGCTCGCGCCCCCTCAAGTGTCTGGCGCCTGGACTCGCGGCCGCTGCCGGCATGCTTCTCGCGCGCTTCGGCATATTCGTCACGGATCGCCGCGACAAAGTCGTCGCGGGCTGTCTCGGAAAGAAGGCTGCTCATCACGCCCACCGCCTTCGAGGCGTCGTTCACATGGATCACAGGGTTGTCGTAACCCGGCGCGATCTTGACCGCCGTGTGCAGCCGGCTCGTGGTCGCGCCGCCGATCAGGAGCGGGAGCTCGAACTCCTGGCGCCGCATCTCCCGCGCCAGGCCGACCATCTCATCGAGGCTCGGCGTGATCAGGCCCGAGACGCCGATGATGTCCACATTCTCTTCGCGCGCCGTTGCCAGGATCTTCTCCGCCGGCACCATCACGCCAAGATCGACCACGTCGTAGCTGTTGCACTGCAGGACCACGCCGACGATGTTCTTGCCGATGTCGTGGACGTCGCCCTTCACGGTCGCGAGCAGGATCTTGCCGTTCGCCGCTGCCGCGCCGCCCGCCGCCTCGCGCTCGGCCTCCATGAACGGCGTGAGATGGGCCACGGCCTGCTTCATCACCCGCGCGCTTTTTACGACCTGGGGCAGGAACATCTTGCCGGCACCGAACAGGTCGCCGACGACGTTCATGCCATCCATCAGCGGCCCCTCGATCACATGCAACGGCCGCTCCGCGGCCTGCCGGGCCTCCTCGGTGTCCTCGATCACATAGTCAGCGATGCCGTGGACGAGCGCATGTTCGAGCCGTGAGGCCACATCCCCCTCGCGCCATTCGAGATTCTTCTCGGCCGCGGCCGCGCCGCTGTCGCGATGCTCGTCGGCGATTTCCAGGAGACGGTCCGTCGCGTCGGGCCGCCGGTCGAACAGCACATCCTCGATCCGTTCGAGCAGGTCCGCCGGGATGTCGTCATAGACCATGATCTGGCCGGCGTTGACGATCCCCATATCCATGCCCGCGCGGATCGCGTGATAGAGAAACGCCGCGTGCATCGCCTCGCGCACGGCATTGTTGCCGCGAAACGAGAAGGACAGGTTCGACACGCCGCCCGACACATGGGCATGGGGCAGCTCGGCCCGGATTCGCTTTGTCGCCTCGATGAACGCGATGGCATATTCGTTGTGCTCCTCGATCCCCGTCGCCACGGCGAAGATGTTGGGGTCGAAGATGATGTCTTCGGGCGGGAAGCCGACCTCTTCGGTCAGCAGCCGGTACGACCGTGCGCAGATTTCGAACTTCCGGTCCGCCGTGTCGGCCTGGCCTTCCTCGTCGAACGCCATGACAACGGCGGCGGCACCATAGCGGCGGATCTTGCGCGCCTGTTCGAGGAACGGCGCCTCGCCCTCCTTGAGGCTGATCGAGTTCACGACCGCCTTGCCCTGGACGCATTTGAGACCCGCCTCGATCACCGACCATTTCGAGGAATCGATCATGACCGGCACGCGCGAGATATCCGGCTCGGCGGCGATCAGGTTGAGAAACCGCACCATCGCCGCCTCGGAATCGAGCATCCCCTCGTCCATGTTTACGTCGATGATCTGGGCACCGTTCTCCACCTGCTGGCGCGCGACCTCCAGCGCGGTGTCGTAATCTCCGTTCGTGATCAGCTCGCGGAAGCGCGCCGACCCGGTCACGTTTGTACGTTCGCCGATGTTGACGAAAAGGCTGCCGCTGGCGCTCATGCCACGGCTCCATCGCCCGCGCCGGCACCGACGGTGAACGGTTCGAGCCCCGAAAGCCGCATCGCTGTCGGCCGTTCGGGGAGAGCGCGCGGCACGACACCCGCGACCGCCTCGCGGATCGCGGCAATGTGTGCCGGGGTGGTCCCGCAGCATCCGCCGACGACGTTCACCAGGCCCTCCTCGGCCCATTCGCGCACGAAGCCCGCGGTCTGTTCCGCCACCTCGTCATACTCGCCGAACTCGTTGGGCAAACCGGCGTTGGGATATGCGCAGATGAAGGCATCGGCGGTCTGCGCCAACTCGACGAGGTAGGGCCGCATGCCCTCCGCACCCAGCGAGCAATTGAGGCCCACCGTCAGGGGCCGCGCGTGGCGCACCGAGTTCCAGAACGCCTCGGGCGTCTGTCCGGTCAGCGTCCGCCCCGACAGGTCCGTGATCGTACCGGAGATCATGACCGGGCGCTGCTCGCCGGTCTCCTCGAAGAGTTCCTCGAGACCGAAGATGCAGGCCTTGGCGTTGAGCGTGTCGAAGATCGTCTCGATGAGAAACAGATCGACGCCACCGACCAGTAACGCGCGGGCCGCCTGCTTGTAGGACTCCTTGATCGTGTCGAAATCGATCGCCCGGAACCCCGGATCGTTCACGTCGGGCGAAATCGATGTGGTCTTGTTGGTCGGGCCGATCGCACCGGCGACCCAACATGTGCGCCCGGGCTCCGCCGCCATCGCCTGGTCACACGCCTCGTGCGCCAGCCGCGCCCCCTCGGCGTTGATCTCGACCACATACTCTTCCATGGCGTAGTCGGCCTGGGAAACGGTCGTCGCGTTGAACGTGTTGGTCGAGACGATATCGGCGCCCGCCGCGAGATAGCTCAGATGAATGTCCCGGATCGCGTCGGGTGCCGTCAGGTTGAGAATATCGTTGTTCCCGGTCAGATCGTTGCCGAGGCCCTCGAAATGCTTCCCGTGGAAATCCGCCGATACGAGCTTGAGCGCCTGAATCTCCGTGCCCATGGCACCGTCCAGAACGACGATACGTGTCTTCAACACGTCGACCAGCGACGCCTTCTCGCGTGGCTGAATCATGAGGCCTCCGCCGCCGCACCGACGATTCCCAGGTTCGCGCAAATGGCGCGGGTGAGATCGGCGCGGTTCAGTGTGTAGAAGTGGAAATCCTCGACTCCGTTTGCCCGCAGATCGAGGCATTGTTCGCTGGCGATCCGTTTGCCGACCTCGGCGCGTCCGGCCGGGTCGTCATCCAGACCTTCGTAGGCTGCGGCCATGGTGCTCGGCACGCTCGCACCGCACATCTCGGCAAACCGCAGCATGTTCGTGAAGTTGCCGACCGGCATGATGCCCGGCACCAGCGGGATCGAAATGCCCGCCGCGGCAACCCGGTCCCGGAACCGAAGGAAGACGTCATTGTCGAAGAAAAACTGGGTGATCGCGCGCGTGGCGCCCGCGTCGGCCTTGCGCTTGAGGTTGTCGATGTCGAACGCGGCGCTGGGCGCTTCGGGGTGTGTCTCCGGGTAGGCCGCGACCGACAAATCGAACGGTGCCACCGCCCGAAGCCCGGTCACGAGGTCCGCCGCATACGCATACCCGTCGGGATACGGTGTGTAGGCGTCCTCACCCTCCGGTGGATCGCCACGCAGCGCCACGATGTGGCGCACGCCGGCATCCCAGTAGCCGCGTGCGACAGACTCGATCTCATCCCGGGTCGCGTCGACGCAGGTCAGGTGCGCCGCGGCCGTCAGGCCAGCCTCCCCGACGATCCGCGACACCGTCGCATGTGTGCGTTCGCGCGTCGTGCCGCCGGCGCCGTAGGTCACGGAGACAAATGCTGGCTCGAGCGGCGCGAGCGCACACACGGTATCCCAGAGCGTCCGCTCCATCTCCGGCGTCTTGGGTGGAAAGAACTCGAAGCTGAGCGAGAGCCCGGCCTCGGCATTCGCGATATCGGTCATGGCGGCTTGGCTCGGCATGTTCAGGAGCCGGTCCCGGCGCGCGAATGCGCCGTCGAATCCAGGGGCTGCACATCTGCCGGACGGCGGGTCTTCCAGATGGTGACATTCAGAGACGCCCCCGGAAGGCTGCGAACATCCGTTGTCTGCAGGCCATGGACGGCAGCCCAGCGCTCAACCTCCTCCGTGCGGAACCCGAGCCGTCGATGGGCATGCACCTCGCGCAGCTCCTCCATGGCATGGGGCGCGAAATCCACCACCAGAAAGTGCCCGCCGGGCGTCAGAACCCGTGCGGCCTCGCGCACCACGGCCGCGGGTTCCTCTGCGAAATGCAGGACCATGTGGAGGATCACGAGATCGAAGGACCGGTCTTCGAAGGGGAGCTGGTACATATCCGCCTGACGAACGTTGCAGTTGCGATACTGCGGATCGGCGAGATTGGTGCGCGCCACGGCCAGCATGTCCCGTGACTGATCGACCCCCACGGCCTCGCGCACCTGCGAGCTCATGAGTTGCAGCATTCGACCCGTCCCGGTCCCTATGTCCAAGAACGTCTCATGGGTCTCACCGGCGAGCAGGTCGCCGATGGCCGCCTCGACCACCGCCTCGTCGACGTGCAACGCGCGAATCTCGTCCCAGGAACCGGCGGCATCCCGGAAGTAGGCCTCGGCCCGCCGCGCGCGGTCAGACTTGATCTCGGCCAGGCGCGTCATGTCTCGAGCAAGCTGCGCATCTGAATCGTCGAGCGTGTCGAGCAGCATCCGCATGACCTCTCCTGCCGGC
>JAYQGE010000014.1:84537-86352 GCA_038140435.1 Rhodospirillaceae bacterium
GACGCGCGAGACGCTGGCATGTGGCACATCATGGAATGCTGTGGTAGCAAATCGATCACACGACCTGACCGGAACTGCGTCGGGGGGCGGCATGTTAAGGTTCCCGCAAGGGCATCAGGGCATGATGAGGCGGTGGTTTAGTGTGCAGGTCGCGCAGCCGGCCATTCCTGGGTGGGGAGCCGGACTTGCGATGTGGACGAGAGAAGAATGTTGAAAACAATCACTGGCCTTAACCCTACTCGCTTCCTGTTCGCCGCACTCCTGATGGGTGCGCTGACGGCTTGCGCCGTTCCGCCGAGCGACGACAAGGAAGCGATGGCGGAATACGAAGAGGCGAATGATCCGTTCGAGCCCGCGAACCGTCTGGTCTTTTCCGCGAATGTCGCCGTGGACCAGCTGGTCCTGCAGCCGACCGCGGTGACCTACCGGGATCTTTTCCCGGACGAGCTCAAGCCGCCGTTCGAGAACTTCATCACCAATCTCTTCATGCCCCTCAGCTTCCTGCACTCGCTGCTTCAGGGCGACATGGAGCGCGCCGACCAGGCCGCGACCCGTTTCTTCACGGCACTTCCGACCTTCCTGCTCGGCAACACCCTGCCGGACCAGGAGCCTGTGTATGAGGATGCCGGGCAGACGCTGGCCGTCTGGGGCTTCGAGCAAGGCCCCTATGTCATGCTGCCGCTCCTCGGCCCCTCGTCGGTACGCGACACCGTCGGGACGATCGGCGATTTCTTCTTCGATCCGGTCGGCTGGCTCACAGACACGCCGGTGACGGTCGGTCGGGCAGCCGGCAACGCGGTGGTCGTGCGGTCGAACAATGTCGAACAGGTCCGCGATCTGCAGCGCAACTCGCTTGATTACTATGCCGCCGTGCGCAGCCTCTACCGGCAGCAGCGCGAAGCGCAGGTCCGCAACGGCGGGTCGACGCCCGTACAGCCGGCGCCGACGCTCGGGCTCGAGACCGAAGAGGATTCGGACACAAAAGAAACCGCATCCGGCAAGTAGGATCTGATCAGATGATCGCGCGCAGCCTTCCCGCGTTCGTCCTCATCCTCACGCTGAGCCTCGCCGCCCCCGCGGCGCGGGCCGATGGGCATCTGGACAAGTCCGCTGACTTCATCAAGTCCCTCTCCGATCGTGCCATTACGGCGCTGACCGACACGAAGATCACCGGCGAGGAACGTCGGGAGAAGTTCCGGAACCTGTTCCGCGAAGGCTTTGCCGTCGACGGAATCGCGCGTTTCGCGCTCGGCCGCTACTGGCGGAGCGCCTCCAAGGAAGAGCGCGAGGAATATCTCGTCCTGTTCGAGGACGTCATCGTCAACACCTGGGCCGACCGCTTCTCGCAGTATTCCGGCCAGAAATTCGAGGTCGTGGACGCGGTGAACGAGCCCACCAACGGCCCCGAGAAGGTGGCTTTGGTGGCGAGCCAGTTCTTCACCGGCCCCACGACGCCGGTCGACATCGAATGGCGGGTCGCGAGCCAGGGCAACATCATCAAGATCGTCGATGTAAAGCTCGGGGGCATCAGCATGGCCAACACCCAGCGCGACGACTTCAATTCCTACATCCGCAACAACGGACGCAAGGTATCGGCAATTCTCGATCGCCTGCGGAAGATGCGCGACGGCTGACCGCCCGCCCTCAGCGCTGCAGCGGCTTGTACTTGATGCGGTGGGGCTGATCGGCGTCGGCCCCCTTGCGGCGCTTCAGGTCCTCGGTATAGGCATCGTAGTTCCCCTCGAACCACACCACCTCGCTGTCGCCCTCGAAGGCGAGGATATGTGTCGCGATCCGGTCAAGGAACCAGCGGTC
>JAYQGE010000015.1:0-1930 GCA_038140435.1 Rhodospirillaceae bacterium
CTTCGTAGTAGCCGACGGTGCTCCGCAAGGTCTCCTCGTACAGGGGAACCCAAATCGCGATCCGCTCGGCGCCGAGCTTGCGCAGCGCCGCTTCCATGGCATCGGTTGCCGTGATGAACGGCACATCCCCGGCGCGCTCCGCGAATTCCTCGCGATATCGGGCCTGGCGGGCGATCGACCAGCCGCGCATCTCGAGGGAGTTTCCGCCGATGATCAGGTCGGGCCAGCAACCGTGCGCTCCGGGAACTGCATCGAGGACCGCGCCGGCCACGTCCGCCTGGCTCTCGAGCTCGAACCGGTAGATCTGGTGGGAAACCCCGTCGATGCGCATCGCATCATACTCGGGCTGCTGGGTCGAATTCTGCTGCGGAATCAGGATCGCGAAGACCCCGCGTGGTCCGAAACGGTCTGCCATGTAGACTCTCGAATCTGGTGCAGTATATGTGCAGGAGACTAAAGGGCGGTGTAGGCCAGGTCCATTCGCCGGGACCGGGATTTGCCGACGCACGCCGATCGCGCGATGATCCGCCGTTCCCGCGAAAGGATTCTGCATGCTGCCGCGCGCCGCTTCCGTCCTCATTCTGCTGACCGGCCTTGCGATGGCGGCTGGCGTCGAGCAGGTGACGGCCCAGTCTGCTGCGAACCCGGCTCCGAGCTTCGCGTTTCCCGCCGGTTGCGAGATTGGCCGCGACTGCTGGTTCTATGCCTACATGGACCATGACCCGTCGGAGAACTACGGCGATCATATGTGCGGGCTGCGCACCTACGACTCGCACAAGTGGACCGACATCGCGCCCTCGGATCCGGCGGCGCCGATGGCCGTGCTTGCGGCCGCGGATGGCGTGGTGCGCGGCACCCGCGACGGGATGGACGATGCCATCATGCGCGTTCGTGATGAACAACGGATGGCGGCGCAATGCGGAAACGGTGTCCGCCTCGACCATGGCGGTGGGTGGACGAGCCAGTACTGCCATCTGCAGCGCGGCAGCGTGGCAGTGCGGACGGGCGATCGGGTCTCCGCGGGGCAACTCCTGGGCTGGATCGGCAGTTCGGGGCGTTCGGACTTCCGGCACCTGCATTTCCAGGTCGAGCTGTATGGCCGGCAAGTCGATCCGTTCAACGGCGAACGGCCCGCAACGCCCCCGCGCTGCGACACCAATCCTGATTCCGACGTTTCTCTCTGGCGGGCCCGCGAGGTGCCGGAACTTGCGGGATATTTGCCGTCGGTGATCTACCGGGCGGGCATTGCAACCGGCGCGCCGGACCATGATCGCGCCCTCCATGACGGATACCCGGACCGGGCATCGATCGCTGCGGAGGCGCTCGTCGGATACATCTTCATCCTGGGCGTGTCCGCGGGGACGACGGTGGACACGCGGATCACCGGACCGGGCGGTGAACGGGTTTTCGAGAACCGGACAACGCTTGAACGTGACCGCGCCCGCGCATTCTCCTTCACCGGGACCCGACGGAAGTCCGCCGCCTGGACGCCCGGGCGCTATTCAGCCCGTTTCGTTGTTCACGGAGAGGGCCCGGGCGGCGCGTTCGAGCTCGAAACCGAGCGAACGATTGTCCTTGAATAGGAACGCTCCCGCACTCCGGCGAGAGGCTTCCGGGGGAGATGGTCGCTACTTTGTGACGATCACCCAGATCGCGTGAATGACACCCGGAATGAAGCCCAGGATCGTCAGCAGGATGTTGAGCCAGAAATGGCCGCCGAGCCCGACCTGCAGGAAGACGCCCAGCGGCGGGATGAAGAGCGAAATGATGATGCGAATGACGTCCATGGCGACCAGTCCTCGTGCAGATGGTTATTCGTATTCACGTATGTCTTTTACCACATCGAATCCTTGGCGCGATCCGCCCAGCTGTTGTCGTAGGCCTCGCCGCCAAGCCTGTTCTCGCTGAGCGTTGCCAGGATCTGGCCCGG
>JAYQGE010000015.1:2030-5317 GCA_038140435.1 Rhodospirillaceae bacterium
GCGGTCAGGCGGGCAATTCCCAGCCGATCCAGTTGCACAGTGCCTCGCCCATGACGAGTTCGAGATCCCGGCCCTTGAGCCATGGCAATTCCTCGGTGAACAGGGTCACGCATTCCCGGTAGCTGCATGGCATTCGCGACAGATCCGTGCCCCAGAAACAGCGATCCGGGCCGAACGCGTCGAAGATGCGCTGCAGCGAATCATGAATGTCCGTGTGCGGGTAGGGGGCCGCCGAGTTGCCGTTGGCGCCGGACATCTTCACCGCGATGTTCGGGTGTTTCGCGAGCGCTGTCAGTTCGGGCAGCGTTTCGAAGGATTCGACCCCCTGTTTGGACAGATCCGCGCCGAGATGATCGATGAGCAACGGAACATCCGGATACTTCTCGGCGATCTCGCCAACCTTCGGGAGGAACGCGTGGGCCAGCAGGCCGACCGGCATCTTCTGCGCGTTGGCGATTTCCCACATATGGTCCATCGTGCCGTCGGTCATCCAGGTTTCGCGGCCGGGTAGGATGAAGATGTAGCGCTGTCCAAGCATACCGGGGGTGTCGGTCCAGCCTTGCAGCTTGGCCGCGCTCTCCTCCTTCCGATCGAGGTGGAGCCACCCCAGGACCTTGAACTTCTCCGGGTAGCGGTTCGCCGCCGCGATGGCGATTTCGTTGCCGTTCGGGACGTTCCCGGGCGGGTGGAGCAGCACGCGATCGACGCCCGCGGTTTCCATCTCCGCCAGGAGGTCCTCCGCCGAATAGGTCGGAACCTGGCGGTGAATCTCCCGCATCTTGGTGTTGATCCAGATGTGGACCTGGGAATCGACAATCAGCATGGCGGGTCTCCTGGCGCGTCTATTCTTCCGTCACGGTAAGCGAGAAACGCTCGTCCGCGGCCCGGCATTCGGCCAGCGGGAGACCGAGTTCCTCGCGGACGATATTGGTGCCCTGCACCATCGCGACCATCTTGTAGGTTGCGTGTCGCCGGCTCATGCCCTCGCGTCCCATGCCGCAGTCGGACGAGATAATCAGGCGCTCGGCCGGGATGTGCTTGAGCGCCTCGCGGATCAGGTCTGCGATCTGGTCGGGGCGTTCGACCTGCAGCGTGTGGTGATCGATCACGCCGATGGCGATCTTCTTGTCCTCGATGATCGAGCCGATCGCCGCGAGGTCGCCGGGGCCGGAGCTGCAGGTCTCGAAGGTCAGAACGTCGGCCTCGACCTGGTTCATCCATTCGAGAGTCGGCTGATAGCTCTGCACGTCGCGGAAGATGCGTTGCTGGGACGGATTGCCCCAGCAGGTGTGGCACCAGACCTCGGTCTTGTCGCGCAGGCCGCGGGTCGTGTTGTTGAAGACCTCGACGAGCGCCTTCTCGTCCAGTTTGCCGAACAGGGGCCCGCGCACCGGCGTCATGTGGATCTGCGGCTCCTCCATCTGGATCACGGGGCAGCCGGCATCGGCCAGTTCGTTGAGCTCCTCGTTCAGCGCATCGGAGAGCGCCATCGTGCGTTCGACGGGATCCTTGTAGTAGTGATCGGGCGTCGAGGCGGCGAGCAGCTCCGGCGTGATGGTGCCGAACTTGATCGGCTTCGAGCTCAGCCGCTGGGCGGCCTTCCACATGGCGGCATACTGCAGGTTGCCGCGCCCGACCGGCCCGGTGATGGCCGGCATGACCCGGCCCTCGAGGGAATCGTGGAGGATGTGTCCGCGCGGCCAGGCAACGTTGCCCACCTTGTAGACGGTGGGCCGCGGGTTCTCGACCTCGTAGCCGTCCATGTGGAAGACGGGATAGGACTGCCAGCTCCCGCCCGCGACCTGCTCGTCATAATGGGCATCGCCGTCGGTGCAGATGTCGAGCCCGGCCATCTCCTGCGACTTCAGGTGGACGCTGACCGTGTCTTCGTACTGTTCGCGAAAAACCGACGAGGACATGGAATGCAGGAAGCTCCGCGATTCCAGGCTCTCGGTGAACCAGCTCGGCCGGGGCAGCGAGCCGATGATGGATGTCGGCAGAACGATGTCTGCGGATGCCTTGTACATGTTTTCCTCCCGGGGTCTGTAGCGCGGTGCGCCGTCATTATGTTTCGGGCGTGTCCATTTCGACTAGCGCGCATCTTCCTGGATCATGTCGGCGGCCTTCTCGCCGATCATGATGGAGGGCGCATTGGTGTTGCCCGAAATCAGGGTCGGCATGATGGATGCATCCGCCACGCGCAGGCCTTCGAACCCATGGACACGAAGCCGCGCGTCTACGACATCATCCGGGTTCGAGCCCATGCGGCAGGTGCTCGACGGGTGATAGCTCGTGCGTCCGCGCCGTTGCAGATAGTCCAGCCAGTCGGCGTCGCTCGTGCATGCGAGGCCGGGCTCGTGTTCTTCGGCGATGAATTCCTGGAAGGGTGCCTGCCCGACAATGTCGCGCGCGATCTTCATGCCGCCGATCAGGATGTCCCGGTCCTTTTGCGCGGTCAGGTAGTTGGGCTGGATCTCCGGCGCCACGAAGGGATCGGGCGAGACGATGTTCACGTGACCGCGGCTCTCCGGCCGCAGCAGCGCGTTGACGACGGTCGCGCCCGGGAAGGGATGCGGCATCCCGCCGACATCGTGGGAGCTGAACAGCATGACCTGGGATTGAATCTCGGGCGCGACCGCTGCGGGATCGACCTTGAAGAAGCCGCCGCTGACCGAGACGCCCATGGCGAGAAAACCCTTGCGGGTAAACGCATAGCGCAGGCCCGTGCGCACCCGTTCCGCCATGGAGTTGATCACGTCGTTGGCGCTGATGTTGCGGTTCAGGCGGAACATCAACGGACCGTTGATGTGGTCTTGCAGATGCTGGCCCACGCCGGGCATGTCCACGACGACGTCGATTCCGTGCGCGCGGAGGAGATCGGACGGGCCGAGGCCGGATAGCTGTAACAGCTGGGGTGAGTTGATTGCGCCGCCCGAGACGATGACCTCGCCGTTGGCGTGGGCGACCTTCGTCTCGCCGTTCTGGTCGTATTCGATCCCGATGGCGCGGCGGCCGTCGAACAGGATGCGCCGCGCGTGTGCGCCCGTGGCGACAGCCAGGTTGGGTCGCCGGCGCGCCGGCTTCAGATAGCCGACCCCGGTCGAACAGCGGCGCCCGTTGCGCATGGTCCACTGTACATAGCCGAAGCCTTCCTGCTCGGCGCCATTGAAGTCGTCGTTGCGTTCGTAGCCCGCCGCGACGGCGGAATCGATGAAGGCTGCGGCAAGCGGATGCTTCTCATAGACATCCGACACCGCGAGCGGTCCGCCGACGCCGTGGAATTCGTC
>JAYQGE010000015.1:5417-29484 GCA_038140435.1 Rhodospirillaceae bacterium
GGAATATGGATCCACGGGTTCTTGTCCTCGGGGCCCGCCTCGAGCAACAGCACCTTGTGCCGGCCATTCTCGGTCAGCCGCGCCGCGATCACCGCGCCCGCGCTGCCGGCGCCGACGACGATATAGTCGAAATTGTCAGGATCGCTCACGTTCTCGTCCTATTGCTCGACGAACCCGGCGGTGCCGGGAAGAAATAGGTCCTCGATCTCCGGCAGTTCCGAGATCAACTTCTGCTCGTGCAGGTAGCGCACCAGCGTCCCCACATTGTTGCGGTTGCTTTCGGTCAGTCCCATCGGGAAAGGGTCGCCGTCGAACATCGCCATGGTTTCGGTCCAGTACTCCTTGCCCCACGGCACGAAAGTGGTGCCGATGCGGCGCGCCAGCGCCTTTTTCTTTCCGTTGCAGTAGGCAGCGAATATGGCGGCAGGCGCGTCGGGGAAGTCGTCGAGCAATTCTCGACGCATCACGACCGTGTGGTTGATCGGGTAGATGCCCGTGCGCTGGAAATACTCCCGTTCGACATCCTGTACGTCATGGAAAATCGTGCGCAGTTCGCGCGCCGCAGGCGGCTTCTGGAGATCGCGCGGCCGAGGCGAGATGAACGCGTCGAGTTCGCCCGCGAGCAGCATCTCCTCCGGGTCACCATCGCCGAGTTCCAGCGGCACACCGTCGAGCGTGGGAAAGCGCTGCTCGGCGTTGGCGTACCAGTTGATGTCCCGCCAGTCCGTGTCGTACTCGTCGATCAGCGTGCCGCGCAGCCATACGGCCGCGGTCATCGTGTAGTCGCGCACGCCGACGCGCTTGCCGACGAGCTGAGTCGGGGATTCGAGAGGGCTGTCCTTGCGGACCCAGATGATCGAGTGACGGAAATCGCGGTTGGCGAAGACGGGGACCGCCGCCAGCCAGTCCGCGCCCCGGTCGCGCATCATGGTGAAGTTGGACAGCGAGAACTCGCACGCCTGGAACGGCTGGTTGTTCAGAACCTTCGCGTAAATCTCCTCGAGCACGCCCGGCTCATACCGGATCGGCACTCCGTCATAGGTGCCTGCCATCTCGAGGGTGAACTCGTAGTCGTTCCCCCGAACAAGAATATCTGTTGCTTTTGCCATCACGTCCTCCCCGACCGGTCTTCGCCGACTCGATTCAGTTTACATCATGAAGGTGCGATACGGCGCGGGGCAAGCGGTCCGGTCACCGGGCGCTGTCGGGAACCGGCTGCAGCGCGTAGCAGTCGTACCGGCGGCCGCTGATCCCGAGCCGGGTGGAATCCCGACCATGGTCGATGTCGCAGGTGATCGTCGCGCCGCGAAACCGGAACTCGGTGATCTGCCCGAGCGCGTAGCAGGCGTGGTAGCGGCCCGAACGACCGCTTCGGGCAGCGTAGGCGGGACCTTCCTCATCGCAGTGCAGCGTGACGCGCCCAAACGACAGGTCGATGGCTCGCTCGAGCGTGTAGCAGGGGTAGGCGCGGCCAGACCCGCCAAACCGCGACGCGCGGGCGTCAGCCGGCTCGTCGCAGATGAGCGTCGCCTTGTCGGCTTGCGCGAAGACCGGCGGGATTCCAGGGCCCGGAAGCACGGCGAATACCATGGCACCGATGATCGGCACCCAGGCACCGATAAAACACCATATTCGTCGCAAATTTTTGCGCAAGTCGAGGTCCAACCGTATAGTTGTCGCAAGTCTATCGCGATAACGATCAAACAACGATGAGGTTCGCCATGAAAGTTCTCCAAACGGGCGCGATTGCCTGCGCCATTCTGTTTGCTGCCGGAACCGCGGCGCAGGCCGGCGACGCGCCGAAGATCGGCGGTGGTGCCAGCATCAACGTGTCGATCGGCAAGGGCGGCGTGGCGAACGCCGGCAATGTCGAGGGCGGCACGGCAAACATCAAGCAGGGGATCGGTTCGGTCATCTCGGGCAATATCTCCGGTACGCTCAAGAGCAATGTGAGTATCGGTGAAGCGGGTGTCGTGAATGCCGGCAACGTCGAGGGTGGCAAGGCGAATATCTGTCAGTCGATCGGCACGGTCGGCAGCGATTGCGACGGCTGATCCTGTCGGACATCGGTATCGGGGGGCACCATGCGTATCTCTTGTTTCGCAGTGATCGCGGTTGTTCTGGCAGCCGCGACGTTCGCGCCGTCCGGACCCACGTCCGCGGAGATCATCGACAACAGTGCGAATGCGATGATTCTCGCGAACCGGGCGGCAGGGCAACTTTCCAGCCGCCGGAATTCGTCGACCAATCAGCAGCAGCAGCGGCGCTCGCTGCAAGGGAGCGCGCTTGGAACCCTTGGCAGTGAAGCCAGTTGCGGTGGCATTGCGCTGGGCAACGTTCGTCCCGTCGCGGGCGATCACCGCCAGCACGAGACGACGGTGATCGTCCAGGGCAACATCATCAACTCCAATAATTCCTGCTGAGTATCGACATGGCTGCTCGTATCGATGGGATGGGCCGTCGCGGCCTTCAGCTTTCACTCGCCGCCGGAGCTCTGATTCTGAGCGCATGTGCGGGCGTGCCGCCGACGCCGCCGGCGGAGCTGCAGCAGGAGTTTCCCGCGGTCGCACCGCGCGCAACCGTGACGAATTTCAACCAGGCGCTGGTCTGCCTCGACAATTTGATGGTGATCCACCAGTCCCAGCCGATCTACGTCACGACCCAGGGCCTGAACAACTTTACCTCCGACCGGTCGATCTCGGCGGGGGGCAAGGAGATGCTGATCACGGCGCTGAGCCAGATGTCGAACCGCAGCCGCGGCGTTCGCTTCGTTTCCTTCGGCTCCGATATCCGAGACATCCTGGACCTCCAGGGCGCGCATCCGGACAAGGGCGATTTCCGCGTGCCGGACTACTTCATTCGCGGCGGAGTGACCCAGCACAACAAGAACCTCTGGTCCGGACAGGAGGGCGCCGGTGCGTCGTCCGAGTTCCGTGGAGACGATTCCGCGACAGGCAGCTTCTCGCTGTTGGGTGGCTATGGCTCGCTCACCGTCGACATGAGCGCCGGGTTCATCTCGAACCTGCAGATCGTCCCGGGAGCGGTGACCTCGAACACGCTGGCCCTCCAGAACACCGAGGGCACATCGCTGACGGCCGATCTCACGCTGGGCGATCTCGGCTTCAGCTATTCCTTCAGTGAAAATATCAGCCGCGACTTCAACATGGTCTATCGTGCGCTGGTTCAGGTCGGGTCGGTCGAACTGATCGGCAGGCTCCAGAACCTTCCCTATTGGCGCTGTCTGGCGAACGCCGGCGCGATGGAGAATCGCGATCGGCAGTTGCTCGAGCGTTTCGAGGAGCTCAACACGACTGATCGATCCACGCTTGTGCGCGTGGTTCAGCAGGGCCTGAAGGACAGCGGTTACTATCACGGGCCGATCACCGGTGCGGCGGATGATGCCACGATGGTGGCCGTCGACGCCTACCAGCAGCAGCACAACATCCTGGCGACGGGCCGGATCGACTTCGATACCTTCCGGCTCCTGAACCTCTACACCCCGTCGCGTGACCTGCCGTATGTCAAATGGTGGGAGAACGATCCCAAGGTCGGCAAGATCGGGGCCCCCTATGGACCTGCGGCGAGCGTCGCAGTGCCCATCGGGAAGTAATGACCCGGCGCCCCCGCCACATGACGTTCACGCGCGCGCTGCTGGGCGCGACCATCCTGTCGTCGTCGGCCTGGATGGCGACTGCTCCGGCGATTGCCGAATCGGCGCCGACGCTCGGCAGCGGGGCCAACATCAACGTGAACATCGGCCACGGTGGAATCGTGAATGTCGGGGGTACGGTCGCGGGCGCAGCGACGGCGATCCAGCGTATCGGGTCCACAACGGCCGCGCAGATCTCCGGGTTGCGTGAGAATGTGAACGCGACCAACGCCGTCAATGTCGGCGGCAGTCTTGCGGGAACCGCGACGGCAACGCAGGAGATCGGCGCCGCGGATGCGAAAACGGTTTCGAACTCCAGCCTCTCGGCAACTGTCCAGACGGCGGTCAACGCCAGTGTCGGGGTCGCCGGCGCGTCCAAGGTGACGCAGGAGATCGGCGCTATTTCCGGCAATCGTGCCAGCGGGGACACTTCGACGGTGCGTGCGACCACGCTCGTCAATGCCAGCGGGACGGTCGCTGGCGCGGGGCAGGCGACCCAGAATGTCAGCGCGATCAACGCCGACACATCGAAGAACGCCAGCACGGATGTGCAGCTCAAGACCGCGACCAATGTGGGTGCGACCCTCGCCGGCGCGTCCAACGCGACCCAGAACATAGGCGTCGTTGGTGGCACCAACGCGTCTGGGGACAGTGCGACGGTCCGCGCCACCACCCTGACGAATGTCGGCGGCGCGCTGGCCGGGAGCGGGACCGCGACCCAGGATATTGGCGCGATCGCCGCCACCAACTCGAAGAACGACAAGGTCGATGTAACGCTGAAATCGGCATCGAATGTCGGCGCTGCATTGGCGGGCGCGTCGAAGGCCGATCAGAACATCGGATTCATCGGCGGCGGCCAGGTCGAAAACAGCTCGGTCACGGTCAACCTGAATTCGGCGACCAATGTGTCGGCGGGGCTCGCGGCGGGCGCGAGTGCCACCCAGGATATCGGCGCGCTCAACGCGAAGTCCGCGTCGGGCGATACGATCGCCGTACAGGCTAACAACGTCACCAACGCCGGTGCCGCGCTCGCCGGCGCCGCCAGCGCGAACCAGAATGTCGGCGTCATTTCCGCGACGACGGCGAATGACGATTCTGTCTCCGTGACGGCGCGCAACATCACGAATGTCGGCGCCTCGATCGCCGGCTCCGCGAAGGCGGTACAGACGATCGGTGAAATCACCGGCGGCACCGTCTCGCACAGCTCGATCTCGGTGAATGCCTCCGGCGATCTCGTCAATGCGGCGGGCGCGCTCGCGGGCGCGGCATCGTCCAGCCAGGACATCGGCGAGATCGACAGC
Source organism: Rhodospirillaceae bacterium (assembly GCA_038140435.1). Lineage (GTDB taxonomy): Bacteria > Pseudomonadota > Alphaproteobacteria > UBA6615 > UBA6615 > UBA8079. Next base: position 10,368 of record JAYQGE010000015.1, read on the forward strand.
ACGAATGCCAATGCGATCAAGGTCGATGTCGATCTCAGGTCCGCCAGCAGCGCGGGTGCAGGGTTGCTCGGCAGCGGTGCGTCAGTGCAGGAAATCGGCGTCGTGGACGCCAAGACCGCGAGCAATGATTCGGTGAGTGTGCAGGCGGGCGATGTTTCCGGGACCGCGGTCGGCGTCCTCGGCAAGGGCCGCAGCCTCGAACAGATTGGCTATGTGTCCGGCAACGTGGCGCGTAACGACCTAATCAATGTCACGACCGGTAATGTCACGGCGTCGGCCGGCGGTTCCGGGACGTCCGCCGTCGTCCAGCTCGGGGTGATCCTCTCCTCCCAGTCATCCAATGACCAGGTCACCGTGAGGGTCGGCTCCGCCTATTCGGATGCGTATGGAATTTCCTCGAGCGCGACGACGGATGTGGGGGTGATCGAGGGCGGGGGAACGGACCGGCTCGATGTGACCGTCGGCGAGATCCAGACGAAGTCGATCGGAGTCCGGAGTGTCGCGACGACGGATGTCGCGTTGATCAAGGGGCAGGCGGACGTGACCGAAACGATCACCGTCGGCAACATCAAGAATGAGGCGTTCTCGGTCTCGAGCCAGGCGCTGGTGCATATCGGCACGGTCGCGAACGGCACCCATGGTGTGGTCAAGGCGACGATCAAGACCGGCGACATCCACAACGAGGTCGGTGGTGCTGCCGGCGCGAAGTCCGTTGTCTATGTCGGCAACATCATGGAGCAGAAGCAGGGCACGAGCGATATCAAGATTTCCACGGGAAATTTGAGCTCGAGCATCTACGCCGCCCTCGGCGGTCTGTCCGGTATCGAGATCGGGAATGTAAAGGCCGATCACGGCGGAAAGGTGAATGTCAGCACGGGCCATCAGTCGGCGACCGCTGCGGCCTGCGTTGGGAAGGTCGGCTGCCTGTCCGAACTCGCCGGCAAGAAAAACTGCGTGATGATCGGAAACATCGGCCTCAAGTCCAACTGCGGAAACACGGACCTGATCGAGGAAGCGATCAAGGAACTGGAGAAGCTGGGCTACGAAATCGAACATGGGGTGGTGAAACTTGCGAAGAAGGTCGGCAACGACCTCAAGAAGGCCGGCCATGCGATCAGCCACTTCTTCCACCACCTCTAGACACACGAAATTCGAAAGGGAGAAATACTATGATCAAGACACTCATCGCGGCGGGCGCCATGCTCGCACTGGGAACGGTCAGCGCTACCGCCGGGCCGGGCGACGACCCGTCGACGTCCGTCAAGGCCGAAACCGTGGCGGCGGCGATCGCCAAACTCGGTTTTTCGACCAGCATGCACAAGGACGCGGAGGGCGAACCGCATCTCGTCATCACCGACAAGCCGGGCAATGTTGCCAAGATGGCGGTGTTTTTCGCCGATTGTGGCAGCTGGGGCTGCGAGGATCTGACCTTCTACGCCGGCTATGCGCCGACGAAGAACGCGACCATGGAGAAGATGAACGAGTGGAACCATATCGGGGCCAATCTCCGCAGCCGCGCGTCGGTGTCGGGCAATGGCGCTTCGCCGAGCGGCGAGCCTGGCATCTCGATGACCGTCAGCCTCATGTCCGACGCGGACATGGACAAGATCGCCTGGCTCGCGGGCCTGTTCGTCGTCGAGACGCAGATGTTCGCCGCGTCACTGGCCAAGTAGAAAACTGTTGGGGGTCCGCATGGTGATGGCGAGTAGCGCCGTTGGCGCGATGCCGGCACGCGCCGGCTGGTTCGGCAGGGTACGGATGTTCGCGCTCGGCGCGGCGGCGCTCGGGCTGTCGGCCTGTGCGGGCACCGTGTTCGAGCCGATTGATCTGGCCGATACGGAGGCGCCGAAGCTCAACCACGGCATCGAGAAGCCGCTGGTGGCAGTTGGAACGCGATTCACGTTCACCAACCCGGACGAGACCTGGGAGGTCGTTGACCATTCCGGTGACTATGTTGTCTGGCGCGACAACTCCGGCAACGAGCTGCTGACCTCCTACGATCCGTTCCTGCCGGCCGTCCAGTGGTCGGGGCCGCAGGAGTCCGGACGGCGCGAGATCCGGATTCTCGAGGGCGGACTGTTTCCGATCGCCGAGGGCAAGACGGTTCGCTTCGATGTCGAGGGACATGCGGATCGGCCGCCATCCGTCTGGCGGGCGGAATGGTCTTGCGCGGTTCAGGTCAGGGTGGAGATCACGGTTCCCGCCGGCAAGGCCGACACATGGCCGGTCCTGTGCAACCGCAACGGCCGTGAGGAGTTCCTCTTCCACTACGATCCGGACATCGGACACTATGTGCAGGTTGCGACCTTCGTGAATGGGCAGCCGACGGTGCGCCAGCTCAAGGTCTATCAGCGCGGAGCCCCCTGACGTCGTCCGGGATTGTTGAACGAAAACGCCGCCGGTGAGTGCCGGCGGTGTTTTTGTTGATATCGTTTGCATCCAAATTATCGGAGATCATGACATGCGTGCCGTCTTTGCCTTTACGCCCTGGGAATCCAAGCGCCTGATCGGGAAGGCCGTCGCGGCGCTCCCGGAAGTCCGGTATGCGCTGGAGCATGCCCAGATCGTGATCGCCCACGGTTCGACCAACGTCTATGTGGCCGAGGAGGTTATGGGAAACTGTCCCGAACGGGACCGATACGTCTCGGGGCAGGTGATCAACGGAACCTTGTGCCAGACCCAGCCCGAGGAAAAGCCGGCGCTCCTGCGACTGGTTCGGGGTGAATCGGTGCCGCCGGTTCCCACCATGGAGGAGACGCTTGCCGGCTGGGACGACAAGTCGCTTTTCATCAAGGGTGCCAACGCGGTGGATCACGAGTTCAACGCCGGTATCTTCAATGCCCACCACGCCGCCGGAACGATCGGCTGGGCTTATGGCGCGATCTGCGGCACCGGGATTCCCCTGATCGTTCCTGTCGGGCTTGAAAAACTTGTGCCCTCGATCAAGGCGGCCACGAACGAACTGGGGCACGCAAAGGCCGATTACTTCTACGGCACCAAGATCGGCATGCTGCCGCTGATGAATGCGAAGGTCATCACGGAGATCCAGGCGTTCGAGATCCTGTTCGGCCTCGCCGCGGTTCACGTGGGTGGCGGTGGCGTGTCCGGGTCGGAAGGGACGGTTGTGATCTCGGTCACCGGCGAGGATGCGGAGGTCCGCGCGGCCATAGAACTGGTCGAATCCTTCAAGGGAGAGCCGCCGTTGAAGCTCCTCAAGCGCCGCTGCGCGGATTGTTTCGCGCCGCCGCCGGCGTTTACCTCGGGGACGGATGCGGCCAAGGATGTCGGAACGGTCACGGCGGACGAGGCCCGGGCGATCCGGCAATGCATCTTTTCCGGTTCGGCAGAAGAGGATCTGCCCGAGTGGTTTCACAGGCGCGAGCCCGCCGCCTGACCTGACGCGGGTGAACCATTCGGAAGCCCGGTGGCAGCCATGCATCGACATATACCCCTGATCGTGCGATCAGATCGAGGTGCGACATTCTCAACGGGACGGACGAACGATGAGCACCGCAGAGACGACGGACAATCTTGAAACGATCGAGGGATCGGGTTTTCCGATTGGCTTCAAGTACCGGCAGGGCACGGCGCGCCCAAAGATTCTCGGCGCGGGCCCGGCACGCGATGTCTATGTTACCGAGGTCCGTACGCTTGCCGGATACCAGAAGGAAGGGATCGTCCATGAGGGCGATACGGGCAGTGCCTGGCGCCTGGCGACGGACGAGGGGCTCCACCTCGGCGGTGCCGATGTTGCGCCCTTTCCGCTCGGATTCTTCAACGCCGGACTCCACGGCGACCTGATCGGCCGTCTCGTGGCCATCGCCCGGGCACGGGGTATCCAGATCGACGATCTCAAGCTCGATCTGAAAAACGGATACTATGTCATCGGGTCTTTCGTGCGCGGCGATGCCAAGGGGCATGTGGAGCCCTCGCGCATTCATCTCGAGATTTCCTCGCCCGCACCGGCGGATGCGATTTCGGCCCTGGTGCGGGATGCGATCAAGGCATCGCCGGCCATGGCGACCATGAGCACACCTGTGGAAAGCACCTTCGCGATCTATGTGAACGGTCGCCGCCGGGTCGTGACATCGCTGCCCAACTCGGACACGCCTGACGTGCCCGATCCCTACAAGACCTACAGTTCCGCCCCGTCGCCCCTGGCCGGCGCCGACATGCTGGACGACATTATCTGGAAGACCGGCCAGACCAACGAAGGCGAGATCGAGCCGGCGATCAACGGGACGGACGACAAGATCAAGCGCATCGTGCGCACGATCGCGGGCGACAGCGTGCTGCTCGACCCTGCCGGGATCGTCGAGACCGACACCGTGCTCGGCTTGCCCGGCATGAGCAACTTCAAGCTCAAGACCGATGAGCGCCCGGAGGGCGACCAGGCCCCCAGCGGGCTCGCGCTGATCGCGGCGGGGATTGCCTTCTGCTACCTGACCCAGGTGGAGCGTTACACGATCCACCAGAAGTTCAACATTCGTGGCGCGCGGCTGGTGCAGTATTCGCCCTTCACCCTGTCGGGAGATCCGGCGGACGGGTCGTGGACCGGAAATATCGAACCGGTGGACACCCACCTGTTCCTGTCGGGCGACGAGGACGACGAAACCCACGAGCGCCTGATGAAGATCGCCGCAACCGTGTGTTACCTGCACGCGACGCTGGCGGATTCGGTGTGGGCGGATGTACGGGTCAGCCTGAACGGTCAGCCGATCTGACGCCAGCGCCCGGCGCGGGCAACTTTATCGGCTGGTTTCCCTTTTCCCGCCCTGCGGTTCGTTCCGGCTGCACATGAGCCTGACGATGCCGCGCGGCGGCGCGTTGTTGCTGTCGCCAAGACACGGCTATCCATGAATGCCCGAAGCCTCCTGTGTTCCCGGGTGTTTCGACAACGGCAATGCCGTATGGCCGTCATGAGGCATTTGGTGAAAGAATAACGCCCAACCAGGGGGAGGATATCATGGCATTGGATCTGGCAGCGTCATCGCTCATGGAAGTCGCCAGCGCATTGCGGGGCGGCACCCTGACGGCGACAGAGATCGCCGAATGGGCGACCGATAACCACGCAGAGCGTGGCGAAGCGCTCCATGCCTACAAGACGTGGGACGCAGAGAAAATACGCGGCGAGGCCGCTGCGGCGGATGCGACCTTCGCGGCAGGGATCGATCTGGGTCCGCTCCAGGGGATGCCGATATCGATCAAGGACCTGATCGGCGTGTCGGGCTATCCGACATTCGCGGGCTGCCCCCGAGAGCTGCCGGAAGCCTGGCGGGCGGAGGGACCGGTCGTGCGCGCCATTCACGGCCAGCTCGGGGTCATCTCGGGAAAGGCCCACACGGTGCAGTTCGCGTTCGGCGGTATGGGGGCCAATCGCCACTGGGGCGCTCCGCGCAACCCCTGGGACGCGGTGGAACACCGTTCTCCGGCGGGGTCCAGCTCCGGTGCCGGCGTCAGCCTGCATGAGGGCTCGGCGCTGGTGGCTATCGGCACCGATACGGCGGGCTCGGTCCGCATGCCAGCCGCTGTGACAGGCTGTGCCGGTATCCGTCCGACTCCGGGGCGCTGGTCGACCGACGGAATCGTGCCGCTGGTGTCGTCGCTGGATACACCCGGGCCAATCACCCGCAGCGCCGCCGATCTGGCCTTCGCGTTCGCGGCGATCGATCCGATCCTGGCCGGTGATGTCGCCGGTTTCCTCGGCATGCTGGGTGAGGTGGACATATCCGACTTCCGGATCGGTGTCTGCGATTGGTACTTCCGAGACTGTGATCCCGGAGTGGCTGAACGTGTCCACGAGGCCCTCGCGGAGCTCGAGGGGACCGGCGCACGTGTTTCGACGGCTACGATCCCGCACCTCGATGATGTCAGCGCGCTCAACGATCTGGGCGGCCTGCATATCGGCGAGTTCTCGAGTTTCATCAACAACGAAATGCGGGACTACAAGGACGATCTCGACCCGGCGGTGGCCATTCGGCTGGCGGCGGCGGAGAACTACACGGCGGCGGAGCATCTGCGCCGTGTGCGCAATGTGGAACGCATGGTCGCCGCCGCGGATGCAGGGTTCGGCCCGTTTGATGTGATCGTCGGTCCGACAATCCCGATAACGCCACCGAAGATGCGCGATATCGAAACCCCCGAGACCCATCTTGCGGCCAACACGCGCTTTGTGCAGAACACGGTCACGGCCAGCCTGCTGCATCAATGTGCGGCGACCGTTCCGGTCGGACTTGACGCCGCGGGCATGCCCGTCGGCATGCACATCGTGGGTCGTCCTGGATCAGACGAGACCGTGCTCGCGGTCGCGCTGGCCTGCGAGCGGGTGCTGGGACGGCCGCGCGAGAGGCTTGGCGTGTCGCCGATGGGCGTCTAGGCGCGGACGCTACTCGGCCGCCTGCTCGACGGCGTTGCCGTCCAGCGTGTGCAACTCCCACGGGTGGGTGCTGGGCGGGCCGTTGGCCACGAGCATGGTCCGCGCGTTCAGGTCGAAGATGAACGCGGCGTTGGTCATGGTGCGCTTCGCCTCCGGCTGGCGTTCGTCGGGGATGCGGCAGATCGCGTTGGGTGTTCCGAACTCATCCGCCAGCGCGGCCTTGATGACGGCATCGTCGATCTTTCCGAGATGCTTGCGCAACAGCCGGTCGAGCCGGTTCGCCCGGTAAAGCGTACTGGTCGAGATCCGTTCCATCTGGGACGGGCCGTGGCGCGGGTCCACGAAGTGGTTGGAATGGGTGACGAGCCCGTCGCGCGGGTAGATATAGGAGACCGCGTCCGGGCTGGTCTCGATGTCGATGATTTCGCCATCCGCGTGGCCGACGACGAAGTTTGCGGAACAGACCCGGCGTGTCGCGAGGACCGGCAGCAGCGCGTGATCATACGTCTCGGCGTCGAGGATCTCTCGGCAGCGCATGTGGAAGGGCTTTTCATACGGGTTGCGGCCATCGTGATCGGAGACCAGCCCGTTCTCGACCAGGCCGATTCCGTGCTCGTTTACGCCCATCTTGCCACCGACGATCCCGGCCTCGGTGTAACAGATGAGGTTCGGGCCGTTGCTTCGTGTTATCCGCAAGACCGCGCAGCGGCCATGCACACCCGCGAGCCAGTCCCAATTCTGGCCGAGGATGGTATGTCCGCTGGCGCTTGCCTCGGGCAAAACGCCGAGCGTGGTGCAGCCGTCGGCGTCGTCTGCGAGGGCGGGATTGTCGTTTGCCTTCGCCTCGTCGCCGAACAGGCCGAACGTGATCTCGTAGCGCGCGTTGAGCATCGCGATATCGCCGAGCGGCAGCTCCGCACCGTCGGCGATCCCGCGCATCTCCTCAGCGTAGTCCGCATTCTGCTCGCGCATGATGGCGACCCAGGTTTCGCCCTCTCGGCGCGCGGTCTCCGCATCGAGGCCGCCGGCCGCGAAGCGGGCGAGGTAGGTGTCGATGTTCTCCGCGATCTGCACGCGCAGCGCGCGACCGTGGGTCAGGCCGCGTTCATAGGCATCGCTGCCGAGTTCGAGTACGGGAAGATCGGTCATGGCGGCCTCCGGTCGTCGTCAAGAGTGTCAGTATACCAGTTCGTCCGGGGTGCGTGCGCTATGTGAGAACCGGCAGGTCCACCCAGCTGTGTTCCGCCGACGCGGTCGCGCTCGCCTCGGCGAGCTGCACGTCGCGGATGCCGGCCGCGAGTGTGTGCGCGAAGGGGGCGCCTGTGACCACATGGGGGATGAAGCCCTCCCAGCCGAACCGGTACGGGTTCTTGTAGGGCGCAACCTCGTCGATCTCGGTCCATTGCGCGTCATAGTCGGCCGAGAAATCCATCGTCGCGGCGTCGGGGCCCATGTTGAAGCCCTCGATCCGCGGCGTATCGGCTGCCGACTGGGCCCAGCATTTGCGGAGCCCTGCGACCGCGGAACCCTTGGTGCCGTCGATCTGGAACGTCACCAGATCGTCGCCGCGCACGCGCCTGGCCCAGGAACTGAGGATGGCGCCGCGGGCGCCGTTCTCGAGTTCCAGCAGTGTTGCCGTCGCGTCTTCCACATCCACGTCGTAGCGCTGGCCGTCCTCGTCGATGCGCTCGGGCTGCGCGGTCCACGCGCTGCATGCCACGCGCGCGATGGGGCCGAGGATGCCCTCGATCACGTAGCGCCAATGGGGGTGCATGTCGGACAGCAGCCCGCCGCCGCCGGCTTTTGTGTAGTTCCAGCTCGGGCGCTGGGACTCGGCCTCGACGCCATCGAAGACCCACCAGCCGAATTCGAGCCGGAAGCCCACGACCCGGCCGAAGAAGCCCTGTTCGACGAGGCTGTGGAGCTTGCGGAAACCCGGCAGGAAGAGCTTGTCCTCGACCGCGCCGTGCCGCAGGCCCTGTTCGTCGGCGCGGCGCATCAGCTCGAGACCCTCGGCGACGCTGGGGGCGATCGGTTTTTCGGTGTAGATGTGTTTCCCCGCGTCGATTGCGCGATTGAGTGTGTCGAGCCGCAGATGGGTCGCGGCGGCGTCGAAGAAGACGGGGAACTCCGGGTCGGCGAGGGCGGCGTCGAGGTCGGTCGTCCACTCCTCGATGCCAAATTCGTTCGCGACCTCGGCGAGCCGCGCCTCGTTGCGGCCCGCCAGCAGCAGGCGCGGCATGACCACGTCGTCGCCCACGGGCAGGCCGCCTTCATCGCGAATCTGCGCCAGCCCGCCGCGGATATGCTGTGTGCGGCAGATGCGCCCGGTCGCGCCGTTCAGGATGATGCCGAGTGTCTTGGTCGCCATGATGGTCCCCCGGAAGTGCAATTTATTGGCGGCCTTACTACACTCTTCGGCCGTTTTGCGCTAACCAAGTCCTGGGTTTGAAGGGGAAGACCATGCCGCGCCATATTGTTTGCCTGACGTTCGATTTCGATACAGAGAGCGGCTTCATCGCTCGGGGGTTGTCCACCCCCACGATGCTGTCACGCGGCGAGTTTGGGCTGACGGGCGCCGGGCGTATCCTCGAGCTCGCAAGGTCGCGCGGCATTCCGATGACATGGTTCGTGCCGGGGTTCACCATCGAGAGCCACCGTGCGGCCTGTGACGCGGTGGTCGAGGGCGGACACGAAATTGCGCATCACAGCTGGGCCCATGTCCCGCCGGCCGAGCAGAGCCGGGACGAGGAAGAAGAGGACATGCTTCGCGCCAACGAGGCGATCGAGAAGCTGACGGGGCGGAAGGCTCGCGGCTACCGCTCGCCGTCCTGGGATCTGAGCGAGAACACGCTGGATCTGCTCGAGGCACAGGGTTTCGAATACGACAGCAGCCTGATGGCCGGCGACTATATTCCGATGATGGCGCGGCGCGGCGACAAGGCCGAACTCGGCAAGCCGATCGTCTATGGCGAGGACACGTCGCTGATCGAGATGCCCATCAGCTGGACCCTCGACGATCATCCGCATTTCGAATACATGCGCACCCCGAGCTTCCTCATGCCGGGCCTGCGGTCCGCGCGGGAGGTCATGGACAGCTGGTACGACGAGTTCGTCTACATGCAGGCGAACGAGGAGTGGGGCGTGCTCACCTACACGATGCACCCCTATGTCATCGGTCGCGGGTTCCGGATGTTCGCGTTCGAGAAGCTGGTCGACAAGCTGATCGCCGACGGCGCGGAGTTCATGACCATGGAAGACGCGGCCCGGGTGGCGCGCGAGAAGATCGCCTAACGCCCCTCGAGCGCCGTGCGCAGCCGCAGATAGGTGCGCACGCGGCGCGATGCGATGTCGATCGCGATGTTGAGCAGCGCGGTCACGCCGATCAGGAAGATCGCCCGGTCGAAGCGCAACTCCGCGAACGCGCTGTCGACATAGAATCCCAATGTGGTGATCCCCAGGATCCCGAGGATCGCGGTTTCCCGCATGATGACTTCCCAGCGGTAGAACAGCAGGGCGAGCAGACTGCGATAGACCCGCGGCAGGAGTTCGTAGGCGTAGCGGTCGAGCCCGCGCCGCGCGAGCTGCGCGTGCTGTCGAAAAGCTTCAACCGAATGGTCAACGAGCTTGCGCAGCGTGAGTCCGGGCTGCGGGCAGCGAAAGAGGAGGCCGAGACCGCGAACCGCGCCAAGAGTGATTTCCTTGCGAATATCAGTCACGAGCTGCGCACTCCGCTCAATGCGGTCATCGGCTTCTCCGAACTCATGCGGAATCAGATCCACGGTCCGCTCGGCGCCGAACAGTATCTGGAGTATCTCGGCGATATTCATGGCTCGGGCCGCCATCTGCTCGACATCATCAACGATGTGCTGGACATGGCGAAGATCGAGTCCGGCAAGATGGATCTCATCGAGGCCGAGTTCGGCCTGGACGAAGTCCTGGACGGTTGTGCGCGGATGATGGGCGAGCGCGCCGAGGCCGACGGCGTTCGCATCAGTGTCTCGCTTCCGGACGATTTCCCGCCATTGTTCGGTGATGAGCGGCTCGTGCGGCAGATCGTCCTCAACCTGCTGTCGAACGCCGTGAAATTCTCGTAAGAGCGGGGCGAGGTCGTGGTCAGCGCTTCGCTCGCCTCGGACGGCGCGTGCTGTATCGAGGTTGCAGATTCCGGGATCGGAATATCGCCGGAACAGCTCGAGACCATCATGCAGCCCTTTGTCCAGGTCGATAGCGGCATGAACCGCAAGTACGAGGGTACCGGCCTTGGGCTTGCGTTGGTGAAATCGATGGCCGAGATGCACGGCGGCGACGTCACCATCGAGAGCGCGGTCAACGAGGTTACGTGTGTGACCGTCCGTTTCCCGGCGGAGCGCGTTCGTTATGCCGATCCAGTCAAAAGCCGCGGCGCGGGCGGGGCGTCGGACTAGTTCGGACGACCCGGAGCCGCTCAGGGCTTGAGCAAAAGCTTCCCGAGAATGGCACGGTTATCCATGAGCTCGTGCGCCCGCCGTGCTTCGTCGAGCGGCAGCCGGTCGTATACGGGTGGCGCGTAGGCGCCGGCTGCGAATTTCTCGATCAATGCCGCGAAGATCTCGGCTTTCCGTTCGGGTTGTTCGTCGAAGGCATGAAGCGAAAAGCACTGCACACCGAGACTCGACCCCCGCCGTTCGCGAAGTCCCGCATAGAGGTCATCGTCGGGAGGCCCGGCGAGCGCGTTGTAGAGAATGACCAGGCCCATGGGTGCGAGCATGTCCAGGTTTCGGACCAGGTCGGGGCCGCCCAGCTGATCGAAGCTCACATCGACGCCACGCCCACCGGTAGTTTCTCTTACCTTTTCCGCGATGTTCTCGGTCGAGTAGTTGACCGTGCCGATCGCACCCAGGCGGGCGGCGAATGCGCACTTCTCGTCGCTGCTCGCGCCGGCGATCGTTTCGATTCCGGCCTCACGGCACATGTCGAGGATCGCCGTGCCCATGCCGCCGGCCGCGCCATTGACATAGATCGCCTTCACATCGCCGGTGCGTGCCACACCGTGCAGCATTGCCCAGGCGACCAGATAATTCGGAATGCTGACGGCGGCCTCGAGATCGACGCTCGGGGGCAGCGCCGTGACCAGTCCGGTGTCCACAGCGTTGTATTCCGCATGTCGTCCGCCGCCGGTGCCGAAGACAAGGACCGGCTGGCCGATCTCGAAGCCCGTGACGCCCGGACCCAGGGCTTCGATGTGTCCGCTCATCTCGTTTCCGAGAATGCTCGGCAGCGCGGGCTTCCACTTGTAAACACCCGTGCGCAGCAGCACGTCCGGGTATCCCAGTCCGAACGTGTGTGCCTTGACGAGAACCTGGCCCGGGGCCGGCTCCGGCACCGGTATGTCGATGATCTCGACGACTTCGGGGCCGCCATAGGCCTGGATTTGAACGGCTTTCATTGGTTTCTCCCGGATCGGTTCAGCGCAGAAGCAGGATGATGATGCCCGCCACCACGAGGACGATACCCGTCAACTCGAGGCGCAGGATCTTCTCGCGGAAAATCAGGACGGACGAAGCGATGGTGAAGACGAGCTCGATCTGGCCGAGGGCACGCACGAGGGCGGCATTCTGGATCGTCATCGCGGTAAACCAGCCGATCGACGCGACCGCGCCGCTGAGGCCGACAAGCCCCGCCACCCGCCAGGCCTTGATAACGCGTGTGATCTCGCCCGGGTCGCGCAGGGCCATGAACGCGGCCATCACGACCGTCTGGAACACGAGGACGACCGCGAGGGTGAAGGCGGCCTGAACCAGGAAGCCGTCGCCGCCGAGCGAAAGTGATGCCCCGCGGTAGGATACGGCGGCCACGCCAAAGAAAGAGCCGGATGCCAGGCCGATGAGCGCGGGCCGTGCCATCCAGGACCTGGCGATGCCGGCGAGACCTGCCGGAGCACGGGCGGCCGAGATGGCGATCACGCCGACGAGGCTCACAAGGATGCCGACAGTCGCCGTGATCGAGATCGATTCACCGAGGAAAACGAGAGCGAAGACCGCGGCCTGCACGGTTTCCGTCTTGGAATAGGTTGTGCCGACAGCAAAGTTGCGCGCATCGAACAGTGTGACGAGCAGCGCTGTTGCGAGAATCTGCGCGATGCCGCCGAGCACGACCCAGCCGATGAATGCGGGATTGAAGCGCGGCATGTCGAAGTCGAACAGGACGACAAGCGCTGCGAGATAGATGATAGCGAACGGGAAGCCGTAACCGAAGCGGACGAAGGTCGCGCCGATCGTCCCCAGTTCGCCCTTCAGGTGCTTCTGGAGCGCCGAGCGCACGTTCTGCAGGAACGCGGCCGCGATCGTCAGGGGAATCCAGAGAAAGGTCATGTGTGTCTATCGGGGAACCGGTGGAAACGTGCGTCGGTGCTCAGCCCTTCGGCGCGTGCCCGCCATGCCCGGCGCCGCTGATTGCGCGCGCGCCCTTGCGGGTGCGGATCACGTCCTCGCTGATGGCGGGGATGTCCGAGAAGGGGCGATCGCCCTTGATGGTGATGCGTTCTAGTCTTCTGCGGTTTGGGTAATAGTCGTGGATCGCGTAGTGCTGGACCGACCGGTTGTCCCAGAACACAAGCGTGTTGGGTTCCCAATGGTGGCGGTACTGGTATTCGGGGATTTCCGCCTGGTGGAACAGCAGGTCCAGGATGGCGCGGCTCTCCGCCTCGTCCATGCCCTTGATGGCCACCGTGAATTGCGGGTTCACGAACAAGGCCTTGCGGCCGGAGACAGGATGTGTACGCACCACGGGGTGGACGGCGGGCGGATAGCGGTCCTCGAACTGGCGCAACCGCTGGCGGCTCTCTGCGTCATCGTCGAAGAGCTGCCGGAAGGGCTTGAAGTCATGGATCGCCTCGAGGCCCGAGACGAACTGCTGCATGTGGTCGCTCAGCCCGTCATAGGCCGCCGCCATGCTCGCGAACAGCGTGTCGCCGCCATAGTCGGGGACAATGAGCGCCCGGAGCATTGTGCCCAGCGGCGGTTCCTCGCGAAATGTCTCGTCCGAGTGCCAGACATCCGTGCCCCAGGGCGGATTGTCGGCGTCGTTGTCGAAGACGATGAGATCGGGAGCTTCGGCGTCACTCGGCGCGAACGGGTGGACCGTGAGCTCGCCAAACCGCCGCCCGAAGGCCTTTTGATCCTCGGTCGAGATGTCCTGGTCACGGAAAACGATCACCTGGTGCTCGACAAGCGCCGCCTCGATCGCCTCGAATGTCACGTCGTCCAATGGCCTCGAGAGATCCACGCCACCGATCTCCGCGCCACAGGCGGCGCCGACCTTCCGGACGGCGATGGTGGGCTCTTGACTGGTCTCTGCTGCGGCCGCTCGGCTCATCTTGCGCTCCCCCGACGATGGGGCAGAGACTACCAGAATGTACGGGGCGTTGTGTTGTGTAGAATGGCGTCACAACGAAGCCTGCAAGGACAAGGGGAACACATGTCAGCGGATATCAAGGTTACGCGCCGCGTGGTCACTGCGATCGACGAGAACGGCAATTCGTACATCGCGGAGGATGGCCCGACGCCGGCCGTGCGAACGGTCGAGGCCCGGCCGGGCTACGTGGTGAACAATATCTGGGTCACAGGTGCCGCGCCCGCACCTGTCGGTGCGCCGGACGCAGTCGAGACGCATGAAGGTGTGCTTCCGCCGGCTGGTGGCACCGTCCTGCGGGTGATCGAGTATCCGCCGGACCCGGAGGACCCGGAGGAGATGGCGCGCCAGTTCGCCGGCATGTTCGGGAAGCTGTTCGACGATGCGGACCGACCGGAGGGCAAAAACGCCCATCCCGGGATGCACACGACCGAAACCGTTGACTACGCCATCGTCATCGAGGGCGAAATCACGGCAATCATGGAGAATGAGGAAACCGTCCTCGGACCGGGGGATGTTCTGATCCAGCGCGGCACAAACCATGCCTGGTCGAACAAGTCCGGTAAGCCGGCACGCGTCGCCTTTGTCCTGATCGGCGGTCGCTGGGAGTAGGTGCGGTCCCGCAGGCTGTCGCGGCTCCGCGACAGCCTGTGTCTGCGGCGCCGGACGCCTAGTCGAAGAACGCGAAGGTCCGGATCTCGATACTCTCACGCGGCGGGCCGTCTTTCGGGCTCGTCGGGTCGGCGAAAGAGGTGTGCGGCGTGAAGCGCGCATCGAGGCTGGTGTCGGAATCATAGACCTTGAACACCAGCGCCTCGTCCCGGGTCATGCGCGGGAAGTAGTACCACTCCTGGTCCGGGCTGAAGGCGAGGCGGTAGGTCTCGCCCACCCGGTCGGGGTAGCGCCGCTCGGCGGTGAGCAGGTCGGCCGGCCGGAACGTCCGCGCATCGCACAGGGCCAGCGGATCGGACTCGATCGGCCGGTTGATCGCGCGCCACACCTGGATGATCGCGAAGCGGCGCGACAGCAGGTCGTCGGCTTCGTCGGGGAAGATCTCGCGTACGCGGCGCGGCCCGGAGTTCTCGGTGTAGTCGTTATGGGCGGAGTGCACCGGTTCGCGCAGCAGCTTTTCCTTGCGCGCCGCGTCGTCTCCCGAGCGGATGGTGTGATCGAACACCTCCACCCGGCTCGCGCCGCTTGTCTCCGCGACCAGCTTGCACGCCTCGTCATAGTAGGTGTCCGTCACCTGGGCGGGATCGAGGAAGTCGGAGACCGCAGTGGGGTGATCCACGAAGACGAAGCCGTTGCGATCAAGGGAGAACCCGTCGCGGATCGGGCGCCCGTTGCGGATCGTCCGGGGATGCATCTCGTAGGTCCCGGTGACGATTCGTGACATGTCGCCGGCCGGCATCGTCTGGTTGATCAGCTTTTCGCCCGTGTTCACGGCATAGACGAGGTCTGCCTCGATCGATTCGAGCATGGTGTCGCTGTCGGTCATCGGATGGTCTCCTCGGGCGGTTAGCCGCTGCGGTCGGTCTTGGCGATCTCCCGCGCCTTGGTCACGGCTTCCTCGGGCGGCGCCGAGCCGGGCGGGTGCAGGAACGGCATGGTGAACTTGTCGGTGATCTTCGTGTAGCCACCGTTTCCGGCCATGCGACCCAGCGCATCGAGCGCCTCCGGGTCCACATGCAACCGGTCGTTCACGACGCTGTCATCCATGTGAAAATGCACCACCTCACCGAAGATCACGTAGTAGGGGAGGTCCCCCATCTCGTGGATGTCGATCAGCTTGCTCTCGAACGCCACCCGGCAGTCGGTGATGCGCGGCGGTTCCACGAGCTTTGACGGTGCCGTGTTGAAGCCCGCGATCTCCATCTCGTTGACGTCGCTGTCATAGTCCAACGCGCATGCATTCATGCGGTTGCGCAGCTCGTAGTCGACGATGTGCACCACCATCTCCGGATGATGGCGCAGGTTGGCGACCGTGTCCTTGAGCAGGCCGGAGCTTCCACCCGACTTGGGCCCGGTCTTCGGGCTGCAGGCGATCATGAACATGGGCGGCGATACGCCGATGCAGTTGAAGAAGCTGAACGGCGCCGCGTTCGGCCCGTCGGGGCCGAGGGTGACCGTCAGCGCGATCGGGCGCGGGATGATTGCGCCGCTCATCAGCTTGTACTGGTCCTCGACGGCCAGATCCGCAGCGGTGAATTCCGCCATGGGTGTTTCCCCCTGTTTGCGTTTTCTCGTTGCCGCAGAGGCTACCCCGTCGCGGCGCGAATGCAAATTGTGCAGCTTGTTTAGCTGACCTGTGCCCGGCAGCGGCGCCAGACCTCGATCGCGGCATCCGGGCTCGGTGCGACGATGCGGTGCAGCGTGTCGTCGTCGATCAGGACCATGTCCACGCGCGCGCCGGGCCCGGGTTCGCCGGCCGGGACCGCGTGACGGAACCCGTGGCGGTCATAATCGCCCGACAGCCGGGTGCCGCCCGGGGTGACGATCTCCGGCCCGCGAATTTCCATCCGTCCGAGGTCGGGATGGCACCAGTCCCCATCGATGGCGTCGGCGTTTGCCGGCGTGGTTGCTAGAAACAAAACGGTTGCAGCGGCGCATATCGAATGCGGAATCATGCGCGCCTCCTAGCGGCCCGTGAACTTAGCCGGCCGGCCTTCCTTCGCCGCCGTGATGCCTTCGTCCACGTCGTGGCTCCATTCGAGCGCGTGGCGCAGGGAATCCGAGAGTTCCCGCGCCGCGCGGAAGCCCGGTTCCCGGCGCGCTCGTGCGATCCGCTTGGCGCCGCGGGTCGCGAGCGGCCCATTTGCACCGATGGCCGCGGCGAGCTTCGCTGCGGCCGAGAGAACCTCTCCGCGCGGATGGAGATGGTTTACGAAGCCGATGCGTTCCATCTCGCCCGCGTCGATCTCCTTGCCCGATGCGATCAGTTCGATCGCGTGGCCGTGGCCGACCGCCATGGGGAGCCGGTGCGGCGCGCCGGCGCCGGGGAAGCCGCCCCACTTGGCCTCCGGCAGCATCAGGGTCGAATGTTCGCCCGCGATCCGGATATCGCAGGCCAGCGCGAGTTCCGACGCACCCGCGACGATCCGGCCGTTGATGGCGGCGATGGTGACCTGGGGCAGGGATTCCAGTTCGTCGAATATGCGGTTTCCGTCCACCACGTAGGCAATCACCTCGTCCTTGGTCATGGCGGCGCGGATGGCCGGGTTCATGAGACCTGCCGAGAACCATTCGTCTCCCGCGCCGGTGAAGATCACGGCGTGGATGTCGGTACGGGTGCGCAGTTCTTCAACGAGTGTGCCGAGTGAGCGCAGCGACTCCGGATTGAGCCGGTTCTCGTTGTCGGGCGCGTCGATCGTTACGGTCGCGACAGGCCCGGATATGTCCGCGCGCAGTTCGGGATGGAGTTCGGTCTCGATGCTCATCGGCCCCGCTTCATGTTGTTGGACGTTGATTATGCCGCCGGCGTGCCGATCGCCCAAGTTTCGTCGGACATGACTGGCGGGGACGGAACGTTGATTGTAGTTTTGGAAAAATGGGCCAAACGGTGGCCCGCACATTCTCGAGGGGGAGACACAAACATGCCGAAACCACAGTTGCGCGCCGATCAGGGCTGGATCTTCGACAACTTCCTGATGCTGTCGGAGAACGAGGATGTGCTGCATCCGGGCATCATGGGCACGCGCGTGGGACGCGGCTTCACGATGCAGGACCTGAACGCGGTCTATACCAAGGTGACTGGGCGGCGATCGTTTCCCAAGGCCTGGAAGAAGCGCGCGGTCGTGCTCGAGGGGATGGCGAAGGAGGCCGAGGCGAAGGGCCGTCTGGTGACGGCGCGACGGCTTTACCACCGCGCGGCGCTCTGTTTCGGACGCGCCCAGCACCTGGTGCCGGTCCACCGCAATCCCCACAAGGACGAGTGCTACGAGGCGCTCTATCGAAACTACGACAAGCTGATCGAGTTGTCCGACGGCACGATGGAAAAGGTTCGCCCGGAGTTCGCGCCCGGCCACAGTGCCCATGCGGTTTTCCATGCGGCACCGGGCGACGGACCCAAGCCGACCGTCCTGATCCTGCCCGGCATGGATGCGCTCAAGGAGGACGTCGCCAACCCGTTCGACAACGACTACACCCAGCGCGGCATGAATGTCTGCGCGATGGACGGTCCGGGGCAGGGCGAGTGCAACTTCAACGAGACCTGGCTGACGTCCGACAATTACCAGCAGGCGGCGTCGGCCGTGATCGACTGGCTGGCCGCGCGCGACGATGTGGATGCCGATCGCATCGGCGTCATGGGCATGTCCATGGGTTCGCGCTGGGGTGTCCAGGTCGGGGCCCATGACAAGCGCGTGAAGGCCGTGATCGGCCAGATGGCCAATGTGGGCACCTTCGACATCATCTTCGAGCAGGCGCAGCCCAACTTCAAACGCATCTTCATGTACATGACGGGCTACACCGACGAGGACGCGTTCGACGAACACATGAAGACCCACGATCACCTGCCGGACGTGGCGAAAAACCTGACCGTGCCGCACCTGCTGGTCGCCGGCGACATGGACGAGCTTTGTACGCCCGACGACATCGCGACGTTCCGCGCGAACCTCGCGGACTTCAGCGAGCTCTGGCTCTACGAGGGTATTTTCCATCCGATGGGCGAAGTGGCGGCGGAAATCTATCCCGCCATGGCGGACTGGATGCTCACGACGCTGAACGAGGGCCGCGCGGCCGGCGGACGCACGGACGTCTATATCGAGGAAGGCACGACGCTGGCCGACTATGACCATGGCTAGGCCTGGCTGCGTGCCGGTGAACCGGTGACGGTTCTGGTTTAGGCTGGGCCGGAAGGGATTTCCGCCCGATGCACGACCACGCCATACCCTTCCTGCGCGAAGTCGTCGTCTTCCTCGTGATCGCGGCGATCCTCGTGCCCGCATTCCAGCGGGTGCGGATCAGTCCGGTCCTGGGTTTCCTGCTTGCCGGTGTGGTGATCGGCCCCTTCGGTCTCGGCGCCTTGGCGGACCGGTTGCCATTCCTCGCCTACATCACCTTCACGGAAGTCGAGAGTGTTGCCGTCCTCGCCGAGTTCGGCGTGGTGTTCCTGCTGTTCCTGATCGGTCTCGAGTTGTCCCTGGAGCGCCTCTGGTCGATGCGCCGGCTGGTGCTAGGGCTCGGGTCGTCCCAGGTTCTGGTCACGGGGCTGATTATCGGCGTGGTCGCCCTCGCATGGGGCAACTCCGTGAACGCCGCGATCCTTGTCGGCGCAAGCTTCGCCCTGTCCTCGACCGCGGTCGTCGTCGAGGAACTCATTCGGCGCAAGGAGTTTTCGACCCGGGTCGG
>JAYQGE010000015.1:29584-83097 GCA_038140435.1 Rhodospirillaceae bacterium
CCGGGTCGGCGCGGCCACAGCCGCGCTGCTGCGTGAGGAACGGATCGACTATGTGGCGCTGGATACGGATTCCAGCCTGGTCGCGGAATTGCGGGCGGCGGGAGAACCCGTGTTCTATGGCGACGGACGCCGGGCCGAGGTGCTGGCAAAGGTCGGGGCCGAACGGGCCAACGCCGTCGTGCTGACCCTCGACGTGGAACGCGATGCGGAACAGGCGGTCCGCGATATCCGCAAGCGCTGGCCGGGCGTCCCGGTCTATGCCCGGGCACGTGATCTCGAACATGCGGCCGAGCTCGACGCCGCCGGCGCGACCCGCACGATCCCGGAGCTCGCGGAATCGAGCCTGCAGATGGGCGCCTTCGTGCTGACCGGGCTCGGGCTGCCCCCCGATGCCGTCAACACGCTCGTGGACCGGCTGCGCGACGGCGGTTATGAAGGCGTCTAGGAACCGGAATTCAATCCGGACATGAGGGGGAGCAAACCGACAATGGCCAAACCGCAGCTGCGCGCCGA
Source organism: Rhodospirillaceae bacterium (assembly GCA_038140435.1). GTDB lineage: Bacteria > Pseudomonadota > Alphaproteobacteria > UBA6615 > UBA6615 > UBA8079. The sequence goes on from JAYQGE010000015.1 coordinate 30,098, forward strand.
TCAGGGTTGGATCTTCGACAATTTCCTGATGCTTTCGGACAACGAGGATGTCCTGCATCCCGGCATCATGGGGAACCGGCTCGAACGCGGCACCAAGTTCGAGGATCTGAACGCCGTCTATTCGAAGGTCTCCGGCCGCCGGTCGTTTCCGAAGGCCTGGGCCAAGCGGGCGGGCGTGCTCGAGCATATGGCGAAGGACGCCGAGGCCCGCGGACGCCAGCACACCGCGCGTCAGCTCTATCACCGGGCGGCCATCTGCTACGGCCGCGCCCAGCACCTGATCCCGATCCATGGCGAGGCCCGGAAGGTAGAATGGTTCGAGGGGCTCTACCGCTGCTACGACAAGGTGGTGGAATGGTCCGGCGGCACCATGGAATCGAAGGCCGTCGAGTTCGCGCCCGGCCAGAACGCCTATGCGACCTTCCACAAGGCGCCCGGTGATGGCCCCAAGCCCACCATCATCGCGCTGCCGGGCATGGACCAGGTCAAGGAAGACGTCTGCAACCCGTTCAACAACGAGTTCATTCCGCGTGGCATGAATGTCTGCGCGATCGACGGGCCGGGGCAGGGGGCCTGCAACCGGGACGGCACCTGGCAGACCGAGAACAACTACGAGCAGGCCGCTTCGGCCATCGTAGACTGGCTGGTGACCCGCGATGACGTGGACCCCGACCGGATCGGCATCTTCGGCATGTCCATGGGCTCGCGCTGGGGCGTGCTCATCGGTGTGGCCGACCCGCGCATCAGCGCGGTCTGCGGCCAGATGGCCAATGTCGGCACCTACGACATGATCTTCGAGCAGGCACAGCCCAACTTCAAACGCATCTACATGTACATGGCCGGCTATTCCGACGAGGCGGAATTCGACGAATTCGTCGCCCGCCTGGCACATCTTCCGGATGTGGCGAAGGATTTGAAGGTGCCGCACCTGCTGGTGGCGGGCGACATGGACGAGCTCTGCTCGCCCGAGGATATCGCCACCTTCCGCGCCGGGCTCGGCGGTCCGACGGAGCTCTGGCTCTATGAAGGCGTGTTCCACCCCATGGGCGAGGTCGCCAACCAGATCTACCCGGCGATCGCCGACTGGCTGCTGGAATCGCTCACAAACGGGCGGCCCGACGGCTACAACAACACGATCTATGTGGAAGACGGCACGACACTCGCCGATTATGATCACGGCTGAGCAGGAGGAACGAGCATGGCAGCGTTCAAGGACTACACACCGGCGGGCGTGATCCCGGCGGCAATTCTCGCCTTCGACGAGGATTTCGGGATCAACGAGGCCGAGACCCGGCGGCACCTGTCCTTTGTCGCTGCGACGGACGGCATTTCCGCCGTCACGGTGAACGGCCACTCATCCGAGATTCATGCTTGTTCGTTCGACGAGCAGCGCGCGATCCTCGATGTGGCCATGGACGAGATCGGCGATGCGGTCCCCCTGATCAATGGCGTCTATGCCGACGGCAGCCACGAGGCCGCGAAGATCGCGAAGATGGCCGAGGCGGGCGGCGCGTCCGCGCTGCTGTGCTTCCCGCCCCACTCGATGGGCATGGGGGGCATCCGCCACCGGCCCGAGATGGCGCTGGCGCACTTCAAGACCATCGCGGACGCGACCGACCTGCCGCTGATCGTTTTCCAATATGGCGATGAACTCGCCTATTCGCTGGACACGCTGGTGCAACTCGCGGAAGAGGTGCCGTCGATCAAGGCGGTCAAGGACTGGTCGCCGCCCCAGGCCCATGCGCGCCACATCCAGGTGCTGCAGAACCTGCCCCGGCCCGTGAACATCCTGTCCACAAACTCTTCCTGGCTATTATCCTCCCTCGTGATGGGAGCGAACGGCCTCCTCTCCGGCGCAGGTTCGGTCATCGCCGATATGCAGGTGGCTCTGTTCCGCTCGGTGCAGTCCGGCGACCTCACCACCGCACGTGAGGTGGCGGGCCGCATGTGGCACGCGACCGAAGCCTTTTACGCCGACCCCTTCGGCGACATGCACAACCGTATGAAGGAAGCGCTGGTCCATCTCGGTCGCCAGGACCGTGCGGTGGTGCGCCCGCCGCTGGTGAAACTGCCGGACGCGGAGATCGCCCGGATCGGCGAGGCCATGACGTCTGCCGGTCTTACCCGCGAGGGTTTCGAACTGCGCCAGGCGGCGGAGTAATCCCTCCCGCTGTTCCGCCGCGCGCCGCGCCATGCTATTCCGCGCGCGCCCATGCTGAACCTGAACAACATCACTGCGCGGCTCGGCGGCGAGACCATTCTCGCCGGCGCGTCCGCCATGCTGCCCACCGGCAGCCGGGTGGGGCTGGTGGGGCGCAACGGGGCGGGCAAGTCCACCCTGCTCAAGATCATCGCCGGGCTTCTCGAGGCCGATGACGGGGCGGTCGAAACGCCGCGCGGCACCCGCATCGGCTACGTCGCCCAGGAGGCGCCGGGCGGGAGCACCACCCCGTTCGAGATGGTGCTCGCCGCCGATACCGAGCGGACCGATCTTTTGGATGAGGCCGAGACGGCGACCGATGCGGACCGGATCGCCGCCATCCATGAGCGGCTCGGGCTGATCGACGCCCATGGTGCGCCCGCGCGGGCCGCGCGCATCCTCGCCGGGCTCGGCCTCGACGAGGCGGACCAGCACCGGCCCCTGTCGGACTTCTCCGGCGGCTGGCGCATGCGCGTGGCGCTCGCGGGCCTGCTGTTTTCCCGGCCCGACCTGCTGCTGCTCGACGAGCCGTCCAACCATCTCGACCTGGAGGCCGCGCTCTGGCTTGAGAACTTCCTCAAGACCTATCCGGCCTCCATGGTCGTGGTGAGCCACGAGCGCGACCTGCTCAACAACGTGGTCGATCACATTCTGCATGTGCAGGGCGGCAAGGTGACGCTCTATCCCGGCGGTTACGACGCCTTCGAGAAGATTCGTGCCGAGCGGCTCAGCCAGGTTACCGCGATGCGGGCGAAGCAGGAAGAGAAACGCGCCAAGCTCCAGGCCTATGTGGACCGTTGGCGCTACAAGGCCCACACCGCCCGTCAGGCCCAGAGTCGGATGAAGGCGTTGGCGAAGATGGAACCGGTGGCCGCCGCCGCCGAGGACCCGACCCTGGTGTTCGACTTCCCGAGCCCCCAGGAGCTCAAGCCGCCGCTCACGGTGCTGGACGGTGCGGCAGTGGGGTATTTGGAAGACACGCCGGTGCTCTCAAAGCTCGGCCTGCGGATCGACCCCGACGATCGGATTGCGCTCCTGGGCCGGAACGGCAACGGCAAGACCACGCTTGCGCGACTGCTCGCAGGTCAGCTCGATCCCATGGCCGGCGACATCACGTCGAGCAGCAAGCTGCGGGTCGGCTACTTCGCCCAGCACCAGGTCGAGGAGTTGCGCGTCGGGGAAACGCCCCTCGACCACATGACCCGGCTGCTGCCCGACGCCAAGCCGGGCGTGGTGCGCAGCCAGCTCGGCCGTTTCGGGTTTTCCGGCGACAAGGTGCATCTGGAGGTCGGCAAGCTGTCGGGTGGCGAGCGGGCCCGCCTCGCGCTGGCGCTCATCACCCGCGACGCGCCCCATATCCTGATCCTCGACGAACCCACCAACCATCTCGACGTGGACGCGCGCGAGGCGCTGGTCCAGGCACTCAACGCGTTCGACGGCGCGGTGGTGGTGGTCAGCCATGACCGGCACCTTCTCGAGATGACGGCAGACCGGTTGATCCTGATCGACGAGGGGACGGCCCGGGAGTTCGACGGCAGCCTGGATGACTACCGCGATCATCTGCTGGGCCGCGGGCAGGCGAAGGCCCGAGAGGACGCGCCCAAGGAGCGGCGGGGCAACAAGAAGGAGGCGCGCCGGGCGGCCGCCGAGGCGCGCGAGCGGACGAAGGATCTGCGCGCCCGGGCCCGCAAGGCCGAGCAGGAGATGACGAAGCTGACGGATCAGCGAACGGCCATCGACCGGGCCATGTTCGATCCGGACAGCGCCGAGGTGCCCTACAAGGACAAGCCGATGACAGACCTCATGAAGACGCGCGGCGAGCTCGAGAAGAAGCTCGGTGCGGTCGAGGCCGAATGGCTTGCGGCGAGCGAGGCGCTCGAGACCGCCGAGGCAGCGGAATAGCGTGCCCGGGCGTCAGTCGGCGCCAATATCCCAGAACAGCCCGGCCATGACCTGCAGCGCCTCGCGCGCGACCGGCGCGAGCATGTGCTCGTCGGGTGCGTGCTGGTTGCAGCCCGCATAGGAGTGGGGGACCCAGATCGTCGGCATCCCGAGGTCCTCGGCGAAGATCTCGTTGGGGATGCCACCGCCGATGTTCGGGATCAGAGCCGCGTGTTCGCCGCCGATCTCTTCCAGCGTTCGGTTCACGGAAGCGAGCGCGCGCTGCACCCATTCATTGTTCGGGTTCGAGCGGGTGGCGCGCATCCCGGCCATGCGTGTGGGGGTCACCGTAACGGCTTCAAAGCCGTGCGCGTCCAGATGACGACGAAGTGCCGGCAGGATGTCGTCGGGATCGGTCCCGACCACGTAGCGTAGCTGACAGACCGCGCGGGCCTCGGGCGCGATGGCGTTCTGGGGCCGGGCGGGATCGCCAAGGTCGAGCGCCAGCACGACGAAGCTGTTCCAGCCATAGACCCGTTCTTCAGGCGTTAATTCCTCCTCGCCCCAGTCGTGATCGATCTCGGGGCTGCCGTCACCGCCCGCGACGGTCACCTTCGCCAGCAATGCCCGGATGTCCGGCGTCAGCGATGTTGGCCGCCACTCGGGCACGGCGATCTGGCCGCGCGCGTCGGTGAGGCTGGCGATGGCGTGGGACAGAACCACGCCGGGGTCGCGGATCAGCCCGCCCCAGTTGCCCGAATGATGGGCGCCGTCGCGAAGCTTGAGGGCGAGCTCGAAGTTCACCAGCCCCCGCGATCCGAGCACGATCGTTGTGCGCGCCGGGTCGAGGCGAGGCCCGTCCGATGCGATCAGCATGTCGGCCCGCAGCCGGTCCGCGTGCTGACGGCAGAACTCACGCAGCCCGCGCGAGCCCATTTCCTCGTCGCTTTCGAGCAGGATCGTGCAGTTGAAGCCGAGTTGCCCGCGCTCTTCGATCACGGCACGGAGGCCGCCGAGATTGGTCCAGTGCTGGCCCTTGTTGTCCGCCGTGCCGCGTCCGTAGAGCCGGTCGCCGTCCTGGATCACCCTCCAGGGGGCAAGGCCGGCGCGCCAGCGCTCGTCCTGGCCCACGACCACGTCGCCATGGCCGTAGATCAGGACCGTAGGGCGGTCTTCGCCCTCGTGCCGGGTCGCCAGCAGGACTGGGCCGGCGTCAGGTTCCGGGTTTTCGAGGATGTCCCGGGAGAATCCAAGCGTATCCAGCGCCGGGCCGATCGCATCGGTGAAATACCCCTCGAGCGCCGGACGCGTGCCCGCGAGCTGGCTCTGGGTCGGATGCGCGACCAGGTGCGACAGGCCGGCGACAAAATCGCCGCCGTCGAAATGTTCAGCCGCGCGCGCAACTGCGCCGGTGCGGCTTCCATTCATCGACTGTACTGGATCTGGCTAGGCGCGCTCGTAGGAATCGCGCTTGAGCTTCGTGACGTCCTTGCCCTCGATGCGGATCAGCCGCGTCTCGCCGGCGCGCTTGGGTGAGTGCAACCGACCGATCGGGTAGGCGACGGCCATGCCGGGGTCAAGGTCGTAGGACTTGGTCGGCTGGACCTTGCCCGGCGTGTCGCCGTCGGGCGCCGCGACTTTCTCGAACTCGGTCATCACGGTCTGACCTGTCGCCTGACCGTAGATCGCCCAGGTAGGGCCGTGATCGTGGGGCGGGGCCTCGTTCGAGCCCTTGAAGACATGGGCGCAGATGCAGAATTCGAACTCGGGATCCTCGTAGAGGACCGTCCGGTTGGAATCATTGTCGGGGCCGAGATGCTCGTCGATGAACTCCTGGTCGGCCAGGAACTTCTCGACCACCAGCCGGACCTTCTCCAGCCCGGATTCGCTCGAATCCTGGCTCAGAATCTGCCGGCAATCCTCTGCAAACTGATCGACGGTGAGCGCCATGTCTTGATCCTCCTGTGGCGACCGGATGCGTTCAACGGTCGCGTTTGATCGACTGGACGCTATCATGCACCGGACCCGCCCCGAATCTCAATACACGCGTCTTTACTGTAGAATGATTGCCATGAATTCCGAAGATCTCCGCGCCGCCCTTGGAACCGCTGATGAACTCGCTCTGCTCGACCTGCGTGAACAGGGCGAGTTCGGCGCCTGTCATCTCTTCTGGGCCGTCAACGCGCCGTTGAGTCGGCTCGAGCTCGAGGTGCCGCGATTGGTGCCCCGCCTGTCCACGCCGATTGTCGTGACGACCGCAGGTAATGAGAATCTCGCCGCGCGCGCGACGGCCGCGCTCGCCGCGCTGGGATACTCGGATATCACGGTATGCGCGGATACGCCGGACGACTGGGCCGCTGCCGGGTTCACGCTCTATTCCGGCATCAACGTGCCCAGCAAGGCCTTCGGCGAGGCGGTGGAGCATCACTACGGCACGCCGTCGGTCGATGCGCGGGAGCTCAAGGCGATGCAGGACCGCGGCGAAGACCTGGTCGTGCTCGATTCGCGCACCTTTGCCGAATACCGCAACATGAACATCCCGGGCGGGATCAGCGTACCCGGAGGCGAACTCGCTTACCGGGTGCGCGACCTGGCGCCCGACCCCGGCACCACTGTCGTTGTCAACTGCGCGGGCCGGACCCGCAGCATTCTCGGTGCCCAGTCCGTGATCAACGCCGGCATTTCGAACAAGGTGGTCGCGCTCGAGAACGGCACCATGGGCTGGCATCTCGCCGGTCTCGAGCTCGAGCATGGCCGGACCGACCGCTTCCCGGCCGGCGATCCGAAGCGCCTGGCGGATACACTGGAGATGCGCGACCGGATCGCCGCGACCCACGGGGTCGCAATGATCGACCGGGAAACACTAACCCGTTGGCAGAGTGAGGCGGGTAATCGCACGCTCTATCTTCTGGACGTGCGCGAGCCCGACGAGTTCGTCGCGGGACATCTGCCCGGGTCGCAGTCCGCGCCGGGCGGCCAGCTCGTTCAGGCCACGGACTTCCAGATCGGAGTGCCCAATGGACGGATTGTTCTGATCGACGACACCGGTGTCAGGGCGACCATGACGGCGCACTGGCTGGTGCAGATGGGATACCGGGATGTGTCCGTGCTCGCGGATGGCCTTTCCGGTGACCTCGAAATCGGTCGGGAGCCGGGCCCCGCGTTGCCCGACGTGCCGATGATTGATGTTGCGACCCTTGACGCACGGCTCCGGGAGGTGGCGGTCTTTGATCTGGGCGAGAGCCGGGTGTTCCGCAAGGGCCATATCCCGGGCGCCGGCTGGGCGATTCGCTCGCGGATTGCCGAGACCGGCCCGTCGCTAACGGATACCGACACACTGGTCATTACCTCGGCGGACGGGATGCTCGCGGCCCTGGCTGTCGGTGAGGCAGAGGCGCTGACGGAGGCGAATGTCTACGCGCTCGAAGGCGGAACCGATGCCTGGATCGCTGCGGGATACCCCACCGAGGCCGACCCACTGGTGCCGGCTGACGAGGCGTGCATCGATGTCTATCTGCGCGCCTACGACCGGAACACGGACGTCGAGGCGAAGATGCAGGAGTATATCGACTGGGAGGTCGCGCTGATCGAACAGATCGCCGCGGACGATGACGTGCAATTCCGGCTGGGAGCCGCTTCGTGACCGAGACACGGCAACTTCATCTGAATCTGTTCATCCAGTCGCGTGGCCATCACGAGGCTGCGTGGAATCACCCCGATGCCGCGCACGAGGATTTGATGGATGTCGGCTACTATCAGCGCATTGCGCAACGCGCCGAGTCCGGATTGTTCGATTCGATTTTCTTCGCCGATGTTCTCGCGGCGACGGACGATAATGCGTTGACCGGCAAGGTTTGGCTGGAACCGATAACGTTGCTGGCGGCGATTGCGGCTGTCACGAGCCGGATCGGCCTGATCGCGACGGCGTCGACGACATATTCCCAGCCCTACAACCTTGCCCGGCAATTTTGCTCCGTCGATCACATCAGCAACGGGCGTGCCGGATGGAACATCGTCACCACCTGGATGCAGGCCGCCGCCCGCAATTTCGGCGACACCCGCGAAATCAGCCTGGACGAGCGCTACGTCCTCGCCGAGGAGTTCGTCGAGGTCGTGACCGGTCTCTGGGACAGCTGGGCCGACGATGCGGTGGTCGACGACCGGGCCGGTGCCGTCTACGCGCGCCCTGACCGTATCCGATCGATCGATCATGACGGCAAATACTACTCGGTCGCCGGACCGCTGAATCTGCCGCGTAGTCCCCAGGGACGCCCTGTGCTGGTTCAGGCCGGGTCTTCGGATGCCGGGCGCGGGTTCGCCGCGCGTTACGCCGAGGCGATCTTCACCGCGCATCTGGAAAAAACGACGGCGCAGGAGTTTTACGCCGACATCAAGGCTCGGATTGCCGCGGCCGGACGTCGCCCCGAAAAAGTCCTGATCCTGCCGGGGGTGAACCCGATGATCGCGTCGACCGAAGCCGAGGCGAAGCGGATGGTGCAGGAAATGAATGAAAGTGCCGACCCGGAGGCCGGCCGACGTACCCTGTCCAGCCGGTTTGGCGGACACGACTTCTCGCATCTGGAACTCGACCAGGTGCTGACGCCCGACGACTTCCCCGATCCCGACACGGTAGAGGCGTCACGCAGCCGTGCGGTTATGGTGACCGGGCTGGTCTCGCGGGAACGCGTGACCCTGCGCCAGCTCCTCGCCCGCCTGGCAGGCGCGCGCGGTCACTTCACATTTGCCGGGACGCCGGAACAGGTTGCCGACCTGATCGAGGACTGGTTTACCGATGGCGCCGCCGACGGCTTCAACGTGATGCCACCGATCTTCCCCGGAATGCTCGACGCGTTTATCGATCAGGTGGTGCCGATCCTGCAGAAACGCGGTCTGTTCAGGACCGCGTATGAAGGCACGACGCTACGCGAGCACTACGGGTTGGAGCGCCCCGTGGCCTGATCCTGGCCGGCGCTTCGCGCTAGTCCCACTTCCGGCCGGGCATGTGGTTGAAGAGGCTCGTCGACATGCCCCCGTCGATCACGAGTTCCGACGAGGTCACGTACGCAGCCGCGTCGGACAGCAGATAGAGAATCCCCTCCGCGATATCGTCCGGCTGTCCGACCCGGCCCAACGGGGTGACATCGGCACGCGCCTGTTTCACCGCCGGGTCGCGCATGTAGGCGGTCAGCGGCGTCTCGGTATGGCCGGGGCAGACCGTATTGACCCGGATGTTGCGCCGCGCCCATTCGAGCCCGAACTGCTTCGACAGCATGATGACGCCCGCCTTCGTCGTGCTGTAGGCGCCCGCGAGGTTGTAGGGCTGCAGCCCGCCGGTGGAGGACAGGTTGACCACCGCGCCGGGCCTGTCCTGCTCGATCCACCACCGGCCCGCGGCCTGGGTCATCAGGAACGTGCCGGTCAGCCCGACATCGATCACCTTCTGCCAGTCTTCCAGTGGGAGGTCCTCGAGCGCGACCGGCCCCATCCGGATGGCGCTGTTGACCAGCCCGTCGAGACGTCCGAATTCTTCGACTGCCAGCGCGACGGTCGCGGCACAGGATGCGGGGTCGGTCACGTCGCTATGGGCATAGAGCGCCCTGTCGCCGAGCTTGCCGGCCAGCGCGTTGCCCAGTTCGTCATCCACGTCGGCGATGACGACGTGGCCGCCTTCCGCGACGAAACCGCGGGCGGTTTCGGCACCGATCCCGCTCGCCCCGCCGGTGATGATGCACACCCTGTCGGTGAAACGTGGCATTTCGCTGCTCCTCTTGTCCCGTTCGCTCAGATTTTAGCCCTGTTGAGTTTGCGCGCGACTTGATTTCGCGCCCGGCACGGCTCCCAATACGCACATGAGTGACCAACGCGATCTCGAAAAGTGGCGCGCCGCATTGTTGGCCGAACGCGCAGCGTTGCAGGAATCGAGCGCCGCGACATCGGAAAGCCGCACACCGGTTACCCTGGACCAGCAGAGCGTCGGGCGGCTGTCGCGCATGGATGCACTCCAGGTGCAGGCCATGGCGCAGGCCGAGGAGGAGCGGCGCCAGCATCGGCTGCGCCTGATCGCCGCGGCATTGTCCCGGCTCGATGAAGGCGAGTATGGCTATTGCATGAGTTGCGGGATCGACATCCCCGAGAAGCGGCTGGCGGTCGACGCCGCGGCCGCGCAATGTGTCGACTGCGCGAAGTAGACAGCCTGGCGGAGTGATATGCGGCGCGTTCGAAATGTGAAGGTTCTTGCCACGCTCGGTCCCGCGAGCGCGTCTGAAGACATGATTCGGGCCCTGTTCGAAGCGGGCGCCGATGCCTTTCGTCTGAACATGAGCCACGGCACCCATGACGACGTGCGCGCGATGCATGCGCGGATTCGGGCTGTCGAGGCCGAGGTGGGACGGCCAATCTGCATCCTGGTGGACCTGCAGGGTCCCAAGCTGCGGGTCGGCAAGGTCGCCGAGGATGTGGTTCTGGAAGAAGGCGCGCCGTTCCGCCTGGCGCTCAGGCACGGCCCGGGAGATGCCACGGGTGCGGAACTCCCCCACCGGGAAATTTTCGAGGCGATTGAGTCCGGCACCCATCTTCTCATCGACGACGGCAAGATTCGTCTGGAAGTCGTCGAGGCGGGCGAGGACTTCGCCGAGACCCGCGTGCTCGTCGGCGGCCCGCTCTCCTCCAACAAGGGGGTCAACGTTCCCGATGTCACGCTGCCGGTGCCGGCGCTGTCAGAGAAGGATCGCCGGGACCTCGATTTTGCGATGACGCTCGATGTCGACTGGGTGGCGCTCTCCTTCGTACAGCGTCCCGACGATGTCGCGGAGACGAAGAAGATCGTCGCCGGGCGCGCCGCGGTGATGGCGAAGATCGAAAAGCCGCGCGCGCTCGATCACCTCGACCGTATCATCGAGACGGCGGACGGGATCATGGTGGCGCGGGGCGATCTGGGCGTGGAGCTGCCGATCGAGAAGGTGCCGGGAATCCAGAAGGCAATCACGCGGGCGGCGCGTCATGCCGGCAAGCCGGTCGTGGTGGCGACCCAGATGCTCGAATCCATGATCGAGGCTCCCGTTCCGACGCGGGCCGAGGTCTCGGATGTGGCGAACGCGGTGTTCGAGGGCGCGGACGCGGTGATGCTGTCGGGTGAATCGGCCGCCGGGGCGCATCCGGTCGAGGCCGTCAAGATGATGGATCGGGTCGCGCAGTCGGTTGAGTCCGACCCCCAGTTCCGCATCGCGATCGAGGCGGGACACACGGAACCGGAAATGACGTCGGCCGACGCGATAACGCTGGCAGCCCGGCAGGTGGCCGAGACGCTGAAAGCCGCGGCGATCGTTTGCTACACGGCGTCGGGGTCCACCGGGCTCCGCGCGTCGCGCGAACGTCCGGACGTGCCGATTCTCGTGCTCACGCCGGTTGTCCAGACCGCGCGCCGGTTGGCGCTCGCCTGGGGTGTGCACTGCGTCCAGACCGAGGACACCACGAGCTTCCTCGACATGGTGATCCGCGCGAGCCGGGTGGCCGAGACGGAGGAGTTCGCGCGTTCGGGTGACCGCGTGGTGATCACCGCTGGTGTGCCGTTCGGAACGCCGGGCCGGACGAATATCCTGCGGATCGCGACCGTCGGGGCGGAGGCTAGGCGCCCGCGCGCATAGCGAACAGATCGGCGTCACGGGCCGCGTCAAATCGCCCCCAGATTAATCGTTACAGGCTGTTTACAGCGCGCGAGTCCTCTGGCTTATAGTCTCCGGATCATCTTATAGGAAAAGAGGCGACGCAGAGCGCCGGAGGGGACGTCAAGATGGGGACATCGGCTGACGGCCGGACCCAGCATCAGGGTCTGTTGAAATGGGTCGAAGAGGTCGCCGCGCTGACCAAGCCGGACGACATTTATTGGTGTGACGGGTCCAAGGAGGAGTATGACCGCCTGTGCGGGCAGATGGTCGACTCCGGGATGCTGATTCCGCTGAATCAGGATCTTCGCCCGGGCTGTTTCCTTGCGCGTTCCGATCCCAACGACGTCGCGCGGGTCGAGAACCGCACCTTCGTCTGCTGGGACAATGAAGAAGATGCTGGTCCGAACAACAACTGGGTCGCGCCTGACGAGATGCGCGAGACCCTGAACGGGCTCTTCGACGGCTGCATGCGCGGCCGCACCATGTACGTGATCCCGTTCTCGATGGGACCGCTCGGCTCGCACATCGCGCATATCGGCGTTCAGCTTTCCGATTCTCCCTATGTCGCGGCGAGCATGCGGATCATGACCCGCATGGGCGCCGGCGCGCTGGAAGTCCTGGGCGACGACGGCGATTTCGTGCCGTGCCTGCACACGGTCGGCGCACCGTTGGAGGACGGCCAGGAAGATGTCGTCTGGCCGTGCAACGACACCAAGTACATCGTTCACTTCCCGCAGGACCATTCGATCTGGTCCTACGGCAGCGGATACGGCGGTAACGCGCTGCTCGGCAAGAAATGCTTCTCGCTGCGTATTGCCTCGATCCTGGCCAAGGAGGAGGGCTGGCTCGCCGAGCATATGCTGATCCTCGGCCTGGAATCGCCGAAGGGCGAGAAGACCTATATCGCGGCCGCATTCCCGAGCGCGTGCGGCAAGACGAACCTCGCCATGCTCATCCCGCCCGCGGGATACGAAGGCTGGAAGGTCAGCACGGTCGGCGACGATATTGCCTGGATCAAGCCGGGCGATGACGGGCGGTTGTATGCGATCAATCCGGAATCGGGATATTTCGGCGTGGTCCCGGGAACGTCGATGAAGACGAACCCGAACGCCATGGAGATGATCCAGCGGGACACGATCTTCACCAATGTCGGGCTCACCGACGATGGCGATGTCTGGTGGGAGGGCAAGGACGGCGATCCGCCCGCCCACCTCATCGACTGGCTCGGCAACGACTGGACTCCCGACAGCGACACGCCCGCCGCGCATCCGAACGCGCGTTTCACGGTCGCCGCCGCGAACTGCCCGAGTATCGATCCGGCCTGGGACGATCCGAACGGTGTGCCGATCGACGCGTTCGTCTTCGGCGGTCGGCTGAGCACGACCTTTCCTCTGGTCTACGAGGCAAAGGACTGGGACCACGGCGTTTACATGGCTGCGACCATGGGGTCGGAAGCAACCGCTGCGGCAGACAACCAGGCGGCGATCCGCCGTGACCCGATGGCGATGCTTCCCTTCTGCGGCTACAACATGGCCGACTACTGGAGCCACTGGCTCGGGTTCGCGGAGAAGGGGCTTAAGCTGCCGAAGATCTTCCGGGTCAACTGGTTCCGGAAGGACGATGACGGCAATTTCATCTGGCCGGGATTCGGCGAGAACATGCGGGTCCTCGAATGGGTCTGTGACCGTGTTCACGACAATCGCGACGCCGTCGAGGGACCGCTCGGCAACATGCCACGCTATGACGATCTGAACTGGACCGGCCTCGATTTCACCGCCGATGCGTTCAGCGGAATCATGGATCTGGCGCGTGATGCCGGGAACAACGAGGCAGAGGCGCAGAAGGAACTCTTCGACAGCTTCGCGGGTCGCCTTCCCGAAGCCATGGAGGCGCAGCGCCAAGCGTTGCTCGAGTCCATGGCCGAAGCGCCGGAGGTCTGGCGCATCAGCGACTGAGCTCGCGCCGCAGCACGTGTGGGAAGGGCCGTCCGTCGGGGCGGCCCTTTTCTATTTCGGGTGGATGACGCTCACATGCGCCGCGACGATGCGCCAGCCCTCGGGCATGCGCGCCCAGGACTGACTCTGGCGGCCAATCCCGTCGCCCATGCTTTTGCGATAGAACTCGAGGTTGGCCGTCGCGAAGTCCCGTCCGTAGGTCGTGACGACGACCGGCCCGGTCGTGCGATCGACGTCGTTGGGGTCGCGCGCGGCGCGGAAACCGGCGATCTGGTCATGGCCGTAGAGATTCTCGCCGATGCCGTAGCGCAGGGTCAGCTCGTTGGTCCAGAACAGCTCGTTCAGAACGTCCACGTCGTTCGTCGTCAGGGCCTCCTCGTAGCGGTCGTGGGCCGCTGTGACCTCGGCGAGGACTTCGGGGATGTTGATTTCCATTGGGGTGCTCCGTTCGTCGATTCGGGCCTCAAGCCCTGGCCTTGGCCCAGCTGTCGCGCAGGCCGACCGTGCGGTTGAAGACGAGTGCGCCAGGCGTTGATTCCGGGTCGGGCGCGAAATAGCCGAGCCGCTCGAACTGGACGACATTCTCGGCGGCGGCGAGTGCGGGTTCGAGATAGCAGTCGGTGCGGACCTCGAGGGAGGCGGGGTTGAGATCCTCGATCCACTCCCGTTCCTTGCCGGGCTCCTCGGCCGCGAACAGATAGTCGTACAGTCGAACTTCGGCGCTGATTGCATCTGCTGCCGAGACCCAGTGAATGGTCCCGCGTACCTTGCGGCCGTCGGGCGCGTCCCCGCCCTTGGTTTCCGGGTCGTAGGTGCAGCGCAGCTCGACGACGTTGCCGTCGTCATCCTTGATCACATCCGTGCAGGTCACGAAGTAGGCGAATCGCAGCCGCACCTCCTGGCCGATGGCGAGACGCCGGAATTTCTTCGGGGGGTCTTCCATGAAGTCGTCACGTTCGACCCACAGTTCGCGGCCGAACGGGATCATGCGGGTGCCCGCGTTCTCGTCGGTCGGGTTGTTCAGCGCCTCGAGCTCTTCCGTTTCGCCTTCGGGATAGTTCTCGATCACCAGCTTGATGGGGTCGAGCACGGCCATGCGACGTTCTGCGGTCGGGTTCAGGTGTTCGCGGATGGTGTTCTCGAGATAGGACATCTCGACCAGGCCGTCGGACTTGGTGATGCCGAGGCGGCCGATGAAATCGCGGATCGCGGCGGGTGGCACGCCGCGCCGGCGCAGGCCGGAGACGGTGGGCATGCGGGGGTCGTCCCAGCCGGCGACGTGCCCGTCCTCGACCAGCTGGATGAGCCGGCGCTTGGAGAGCACGGTGTGGCCGAGGTTGAGGCGCCCGAACTCATACTGGCGGGGGCGTGCCGGGACCGGCAGGTTTTCGATCAGCCAGTCATAGAGCGGGCGGTGATCCTCGAACTCGAGTGTGCACAGCGAGTGGGTGATGTGCTCGATTGCATCGGTCTGGCCGTGGGCGAAGTCGTAGGTTGGATAAATGCACCAGGCATCGCCCGTGCGGGGATGCGGTGCGCGCAGGATCCGGTAGAGCACCGGGTCGCGCAGGTTGATGTTGCCCGAGGTCATGTCGATCTTCGCGCGCAGGACCTTCGCGCCGTCCTCGAATGCCCCAGCGCGCATCTGCTCGAACAGGTCGAGGTTTTCCGCCGGTTCGCGGTCGCGGTAGGGGCTCGGGCGGCCCGGTTCGGTCAGAGTGCCGCGATACTCGCGGATCTCGTCGGCCGAGAGATCGTCCACATAGGCAAGCCCCTGTTCGATCAGGTGGGTCGCCCACTCGTAGAGCTGCTCGAAATTGTCCGATGCGAAGAACAGCCGCTCGCCCCAGTCGAACCCGAGCCAGTGCACGTCTTCCTGGATCGCGCGGATATAGGTCTCGTCCTCGCGCGCGGGATTCGTGTCGTCGAAGCGCAGGTTGCAGACGCCGTCGAATTCCGCGGCCACCCCGAAGTTCAGGCAGATCGACTTGGCATGGCCGATATGCAGATAGCCGTTCGGCTCGGGCGGAAACCGGGTGACGACCGCGTCGTGGCGGCCCGCGACGAGGTCGTCGTTGATCTGCTCGCGGATGAAGTCGCGCGGGGCGGAATCTGTCTGTGTGTTGTCGGTGTCTGTCATCTGTTACCGGCTCTGGAGTCTCGGCACTCTGTGCCAGAAATCCGCCGGTGCGCCAAGTCGGGCGGGGCAGAAACGCGAACGGCCCGGCGGAAGTCGCCGGGCCGCACGACGCAATGGTCTTGCGAGAGCTACGGGCTGACGTGGCCGATGAACTCCATCGGCGCCGGCTCGCCCCACTGGGATTTCAGGCCTTCTTCCGCCGGGACGTAGCGCGTTCCGTAGTCGGTGTTGAGGGTATCGGTATCCGCCCAGTGCTCGTGCACGCGGCCCCACGGATCCTTCCAGTAGTCATAGATCTGGCTGCCCAGAACGTGCCGGCCGATGCCCCACACATGCTCGTACTCGCCCGTGTCGCGCAAATGCTCATGGCCCATCATGACATCGTCGAAGTCGGGCACCTCGAAGGAGATATGGTTCAGGCCCGCATTCTCGTTATGGACGTAGAGAAACACGTGATGATCGACGAAATCCTTGCCCGCATCGATGCGGTTGAAGCTCGCGATCACCTTCTCCTTGTCGTCCTCGACATAGACCTCGTCCGAAGCGATGAGGCCGATGTGATGACGGATCCACGCCGTGCACTCGTGCATCTTCGGCGTACCCATCACGCCGTGGCCGATACGCATGACATGGGCAGGCCCGCGCGGCGTGCGCCAGAGCTCGCCCGCGCGCTTGTACTTGTCGATGTTGCCGAGATTGTAGGCAAAACGGTCGAGCGGAATTTCGTCGACTTCCTCGATTCCGTGGACCACCTCGATGGTGTAACCGTTCGGTTCGGTCAGGCGCACCCGCTTGCCGCCGCCCGGCTCGTCGATGTCCTCGACCTCCGATGCGCCATCGGCTTCCTTCGCGAGCTTGTGCAAATCTTCTTCGCTGTCGGCGCGGAAGGCGAGGGCGATGAAACCGGGATCGCCCTTCTCGGTGACGTGGATGTGATGGCTGGAGCCGGTGCCGCGCATGAACAGCTTTTCGTTCGTGCGCTCGGACGTGATCATGCCGAACCGGGTCAGGAATTCCTCCTGCTTGTCCAGATCGGGAGATTGGATTCGGCCCCACGCGATGTCGCGGACCCTGATGATGGGTTCAGTCATCGAATTCGTTCCTCCTGGCCTGCGTTCGATCGCAGTTTCGCGGTTACTCTAAACGGAACCGGCTCGGCTCGGGAAGCCTGTTGCCGGATCGGGCGTGGACCACGACACGGCGGTCCGTCAACCATACGCGAGCGTACGGTATTGCGCGTTCGCACCACTGTCAATACGTTGACGTATGGCCTGACCCGCCCTTCCGCGGCTTTGGCAATCCGAACCGTCGAGGCCCCCAAGGCGATGGCGAAAACGCGTGAACATTCGCAGGACCGGGACTCCTGGCTGGCCGAGGCGCTCGAGATGCTCCGGGAGCGTGGCGTCGATCATGTGAAGGTGGAGCCGCTTGCCGAGCGGCTCGGCGTGACCAAGGGCAGTTTCTACTGGCACTTCAAGAACCGCCGCGATCTGCTTCGCTCACTGCCGGAGTTCTGGGCCCGGACGCAGACCGATCCCGTGCTCGCGCATGTCGAAAAAACAACCGGCGGCCCCATCGACAAGATGCGGGCGATCCTGGAGTTTCTGGCGCGCGAGGACCCGGACCGATACGACAATGCCATGCGTGCATGGGCGCAGTTCGACCCCGAGGTTGCGGCGGCCGTCACGGAAATCGACGAGCGGCGCATGGCGACCGCCCGAATCCTGTTCGAAGAAGCGGGGCTCAGCCCGGCCGATGCCGCGTTCCGCGCCCGGCTCTGGTACTTCTACGATGTTGGTGAACATGTGACCCGCGACACGCCCGTCTCGGTTGACGAGAGGCTCGCGCGGGCGGCGCACCGTCTGAAGCTGCTAACTGCGGATTTGGTCTAGCAGGCCTTGCCGTCGCCGGTGCCGGTCAGCTCGCGATTCGCATATCCGCAGCCTGGGGTTCGATCCCGAACACGCCCAGCATACATTCCAGGAGTTCGTGGTGCTGTTCGCTCGGAATCATGGCACCGGTGCGGCTTAGCTGGTCCTGCAGAAGGTTGATCGCGTGGGAATTGCGGCTCAGACAGGCCGCGAGGTCCACATAGTGGAGGTCGGCCTCGCCGAGGAACTCGCGGAACGGTCCCGGACGGCTTTCCTCGATGAACTGCCGGTAGCTTTCCTCGTAGGTTTTCAGCTTCTCGACGATGCTCAGGTAATTCTCGCGCAGCGACGCCTTGAGCAGACTCAGGTTGCGTTTGATCTCGGCTTGCGAGTCGGTGCGCAAGCCGCCGAAGTCGACGGGGAGGGAGGTCTTCGGGTCTCCGACCCACGCGAACAGCTTGCGCAATGCCTTTTCGACCTCGGTGAACTGTACCTGATAGTAGCAGATGGCCTTCCAGGCGAAGAACAGCTCGGGGGCACGCTCGGGTGGCATCTCCATACCGTATACGAAGTCCTCGATGCCCTCGATATCGCGCGCTTCCCAGATCTTCTTCAGGAACTTGGAGATATTCTCCTCGATCTTCGCCTGGAGTTCGGCGTTGCCGGCCGCGTCCTGGCCGTCCATGCCCAGGGCCTTGCGCACGAGTGCGTCGATCTTCTCCCGAATCGGCTTCTGGATTCGGTTCCATTCCTCGATGCTGATGTTGAAGTAGGCCGGGTTCAGCTTCTCCTCGATGCCCAGCTGCTGGGCCTTGCACTTCAGCAGGAACGGGTCGAGCGTCGGCAGCTGGTCGATCATCTCCATGATCCGGATATCCCAGCGCCCGGCTTCGGCCTTCTCCTCGTTGACCGTATCGAGCCCGCACTTGTGCAGGAGTTTCTCGGCCCGCCGTGGATCGCTGACGAGAATGGAATCGCCGCCCTCGTAGATGTTGTCGTGGTTGTAGGGGAAGTAGATCAGGGTCTCGACCCCGTGCTGCTTCTTGCCGCGCACGACAACGGAATCGACCACTTTGAAGACGATCGATTCGTTCAGATAGCGGTTGCGAAACAGCGGCCCGATCGGGTCATCGTCGTCGATCCCGGCCGCGATACCGGCAATATCCTTGGTTGTTTCGAAGCAATTCAGCGTCGAAGAGCGTCCCACGTCGATCGCGCGGGCAAGCTGCTGCCGATTCATGGCCATGGAGGGAGACTCCGGTCGTTCTTGTGCCCGGTATTCTCCGTGTAAAATATTGAGGAATTCTAAAGCGCTAGACTGTTTCGGCGTATTCGGCCCGAATACCGGGATGAAGTTCTTGCCATGGCCGGGTTTGGTAAAGAAAATGGCGCCCGCACCACGCGAGGGGAGAGAATGCGCGGTCCACAGGACTATGGCGGGATGCCGGCCGGGCCGGTTGATCCCGAAAAGCACGAACACGTGCCGACCCACTGGGAAAAGACGGTCGACGCAATGATGATGCTGCTCTTCGATCAGCGTCGCCGGCTTGCGCGCGTCGATGAATCGCGCCGGATGCAGGAAGCGCTCGGTGAGGACTATCACAAGTATCCCTACTACGAGCGCTGGCTTCAGGCGATTTCCTGGCTGATGCTTGAAAAGGGGGTCTTCACACAGGAAGAGCTCGAGGCGAAGAAGGCGGAGGTTCGCGCCCGCCTGGAAGCGGACGGCAATGGAGCCTAGATTCCAGCCCGGAGACCGGGTCCAGGTCCTGCATCGGGACCAGCCGGGCCATGTGCGCACGCCGATGTATGTGCGCGGGAAGACCGGCGTGATCGAGCGCATCGTCGGGTCGTTCCCCAACCCGGAGCTTCTCGCAGTCGGCCATTCGGGGCTCCCCTACAAGATGCTCTACCGCGTGAATTTCCGGCAGGGAGAGCTCTGGGACGACTATGAAGGTCCCACCGACGACACCCTCGAGATCGAGATCTACGAACACTGGCTGGCGCCGGCATAGCCGCGCGGAAAGCGATGACGAGATGAGCGAAACACACGACCACGCCCACGATCACGACCACCCGACCCATACCCACGATGGCAAGCCGATCCAGGAGGATCCGCTGCCCTCGCTCGACGCGCAGGTTCTTGAGGCCTCGGTGCGCGAGTTGCTGATCGAGAAAGGCGTGATTTCCGCTGACGATGTGCGGCGCGCGATCGATATGGTGGAGAGCCGCAACCCGGCGCTGGGTGCGAAGATCGTGGCCCGGGCGTGGGAAGATCCGGAGTTCAAGGAACTTCTGATGTCCGACAGCGATGAGGCGTTGATGGCGTTCGGCATCGATATGCGGCCGACGGAACTCTGCGTGGTCGAGAATACGGACGAGGTGCACAACATGGTCGTCTGCACGCTGTGTTCCTGCTATCCGCGCCCGGTCCTCGGCGTCCCGCCGGCCTGGTACAAGCGCCGGGACTATCGTTCCCGTGCGGTGCGCGAGCCCCGAGCGGTGCTGCAGGAGTTCGGCACCACGATTCCCGACCAAAAACAGGTCCGCGTCCATGACAGCAACGCGGATTTGCGGTATCTCGTGCTTCCGCAACGTCCGGCTGGCACGGAAGGCTGGGATCAGGAGAGGCTTGCGCGCCTGGTGACGCGCGACAGCATGATCGGGGTCAGTGACGCATTGCCGGCGACAGAGGTCGACGACTGAGGTTTGTCTCGATGGAAATAGCGGGCGCTCGGATTTGATTTGTGGCGTATCCGCTTGATCCGGCCGGGTTGACCCGGCGGCGAGGCATTGAATTGGCGCCGGAATGGCGCGGGGAGAGCCTGGGGTGAGCGCAGCACGCAAGATGCTGGACCGACTGTTCCCGGAGCAGCGCGAGTTGATCGTGCGGGCCCGCGGGAGCGTTCGTTATGTGCGCCTCAACCGCCCCCTGCAGATCGGCGCGGTTGTTCTGACCGCGTCGGCTATTGTCTGGACCACGGTCGCGACCGTCCAGTTCACTGCGCACAACAGCATTGTCTCCGAGCGCGATGACGTGATCGCGCAGCTCCGCGACGAGAATGCGCGCTATACACGCGAACTTGCGGAAGCCCGCGAACGCGTTGAGATTCAGCGTCGCTCGCTGACATCGACCCAGCAGACGACTGTCGATATGGAGACCGCGAATCTTGCATTGCAGCGCGATATCGAGACCTTGCGTGCTGCGCGGGATGAGCAGCAGGAACGGGCCGACACGCTGGCACTGACCTATTTGAGCGAGGTCGAGGCGATGGCCCGACTGAGCGAAGAGGCAGAAATGCTGACGCGCACGCGCGATGAGCTGCGGCGCCAGGTTGCGGATCGCGATCGCGAGCTCGCGGCGACCCGGGAAACCCGTCTCGCACTCGATGCCGAGCTTGCCGATGCCCGGTCGATGCTTGTCGCGCTGCGAGCGGATGTTGTTGCTATGGAGGAAGTGCGCACGGAGTTGCAGGCGCAGCTCGACGCGAGCGACGCGCGTTTGCGTATGACCGAGGATGCCAAGCTTGCGCTGGACGGCGAGCGCCGGGCGCTCGGGGAGCAGGTTGCCGATCTGTCCGAGCGGCTGGCGACGCTCGAGACCGCCCAGCTCGGGATCGTCTCGCGTCTCGGGGAAACAGCGAATCAGAGCGGCGAGGCGCTTCGCAAGACGCTCGATCTGGCCGGGCTCGATGTCGACCGGCTTCTCGACCGGATGGCGCGCGCGGCCGGAGAGGGGCGCGGCATCGGCGGTCCGTTGCTGGCGATCGAGGACGCCCCGGGTGCCGGCCTCGCACAGCAGATTGCGACGGTCGAGCGCCGGGTCGATGATCTGCAAAGCCTCCAGGCGCTGATGGAACGCTTGCCGCTGGCCGCGCCGCTCGACGAGTATCGCGTGACGAGCAACTTTGGGCGCCGCATCGATCCCTTTACCCGAAAGCTTGCGTTTCATTCCGGTACCGACATGGCGAGCCGCCGGCGAGCGCCGGTCCGTGTCACGTCTCCGGGCGTGGTGACGTTTGTCGGCTGGAAGGGCGGCTTCGGGAAGATGGTCGAGGTCGATCACGGCCTGGGCGTGCGCACCCGATACGGCCATCTGTCGACGATCTTCGTGAAACGGGGCCAGGAAGTCGATTTCCGGGAAAAGGTCGGGCTGGTCGGCAGTACCGGCCGGAGTTCGGGAGAGCATTTGCACTATGAGATTCTGATTGACGGGCGACACAATGATCCGGCGAACTTCATCAAGGCGGGGCAGTATGTTTTCAAAAACTGAGCGGGGCGCGTCAGGCAGCGGTGTGCCGTCGATCATCAGCGACGACATGAGCGTGAGCGGAAACCTGACGGGCGACGGCGCGATGCAGATCGACGGGACCGTCGAGGGTGACATTCGCTGCGCTCACCTCACGCTCGGCAAAAGCGCCCAGGTTCGCGGTGAAATCGAGTGCGACACGGTTCATGTGCACGGCAGCGTGACCGGCGAAATTCGTGCCCGCAGCGTGACCCTCTCCGCGACCGCCCACGTGACCGGCGACATTCAGCACGAGGAGCTGTCGATCGAGGCGGGTGCCTATATGGAGGGACAGCTCCTGCGCCGTGACGCTACCCAGTCCAGGCTCAACCTGGTGGTCGGCGAAACCAACTAGGCGCCGTCGATGCACGCGGCGAACATTGCCGCGTCCACATTCCCGCCCGAGAGTATGGCGACGATCGTCCGATCGCTTGTTTCGATCTTTCCCGACAGAATGGCGGCGAGGGCAACCGCGCCGCCCGGCTCCGTCACCAGCTTCAGTGTCCGCCATGCAAACGCCATGGCTGCCCGAACCTCGTCGTCGCTGACCGACAGGCCGGTCACGCCGAGATCTCGCATGGCCGCGAAGGTGATGTCTCCCGTGCATGGCGACAGGAGCGCGTCGCAGATGGAGCTTGCGCCCGGTTCGTTCGACAGGCGCCGTCCCGCCGCGAGGGAGCGGCCTGCATCGTCGAAGTCGTGTGGTTCCACCGCGTGAATCCGCGTTTCCGGATGGCTGTCGGACAGGGCCATTGCGATCCCGGAGGTCAGCCCGCCACCACCGCAACAGACGAGAACATCGTCTGGTGCGGCGCCGAACTCGTGGCACTGGCTGGCAATCTCCAGGCCGACCGTTCCCTGTCCCTCTATCGTCCAGACATGATCGAACGGCGGCACCAGCGTTGCGCCGGCATCATTGGCGATGCCGGCGGCGATCGCCTCGCGCGATTCGTTCTCGCGGTCGTATGTCACGACGTTCGCGCCATAGCTCCGGGTGTTCTCGATCTTGGCGTTGGGTGCGTCCATCGGCATGACGATTGTCGCCGGTATGCCGTATATCTGCGCCGCCGCGGCGACTCCCTGGGCGTGGTTGCCGGATGAATATGCAACGACGCCGTTCGCGCGTGTGTCCGGCGCGATCTGCAACAGGAAGTTGTAGGCGCCCCGGAACTTGAAGGAGCCCGTCCTCTGTAAAATCTCGGGCTTGAGGAGCACGCGCCCGCCAGTGATCTCATTCAGCGCGGGACTCTCGATCAGCGGTGTGCGGACGGCCACGCCCGACAGCCGCTTCGCGGCGGCCTCGATGCCGGCACGGGATGGCGCGTCGCTCATGCCGGGCCGAGACCGAGCAGTTCAGGCAGCGGGAGCAGCGTGTCGAGGACGACCTCGGGCTGTCCGGGCAGATGCTCGGCCGGCTGGCCGTAACGGTTTACCCAGACCAACCGAAAGCCGAATGCCGCAGCACCCGCTGCATCCCAGCCGTTCGACGACATGAAGCAGATCTTCTCCCGGGTGACATCGAGGCGATCGACGGCGAGCTGATAGACCCGGAAGTCGGGCTTGAAGATGCCGATCTCCTCGACGCTGAGGGCTGCGTCGAGCAGCACGTCGATATTGGCCGCGGACACCGCTGCGTCCAGCATCTCCGGAGAACCGTTTGAGAGAATCGCCGTGCGCATCCCGGCGTCCTTCAATCTGACGAGCGTGTCCGTGACTTCAGGAAAGGTGTCGAGTTCACGGTAGAGGGCCATGAGACGCCCGCGCAGCTCCGTATTCTCGATTCCTGTGGAGGCCATGGCAAAGTCGAGTGCCTCGCCCGTCACCTGCCAGAAATTCGCGTGGGTTCCCATGAGGCTGCGCAGCCATGTGTATTGCAGCTGCTTCTGGCGCCAGATGTCCGAGAGACGTTCTGCGTCCGAACCGATCTCGTCGCGGCAGCGCATGACCGCGGAGTTGAAGTCGAACAGAGTGCCGTAGGCGTCGAACACGCACGCCTCGATTCCGGTCAGTCGGTGTTCGGTCATTTCCCCCGGCGTCCGACGGTCAGCGGCTCGGCATCGATTTCCGCGAGCTGCGTGTCGCTCAACAGGCGCCGATAAACGGGAACGGCCTCCAGGACCCGCTGGACGTAATTCCGGGTTTCGCTGAAGGGGATGGTCTCGATCCAGTCGAGCATGGCGATGTCGCCGGTGCGCGGGTCGCCGAAGTCGCGGACCCAACGGACGACGCGGTGCGGGCCGGCGTTGTACGCCGCGAGCGCGAGCGGGGCCGACCCGTCAAAGCGCTCCAGCATCTGCTCCAGATAGCCGCTGCCCAGGCGGATGTTGTAGCCCGGGTCGGTAAGCAGGCGCGTGCGGCTGTAGGGTTCCGACAGCCCCTTCGCGATTTGCTGGGCGGTCCCCGGCATGAGCTGCATCATGCCCCGCGCGCCCGCCCGGCTGATCGCGGTGCGGTCGAAGCCGCTCTCCTGGCGGATGACCGACAGGATCAGTGCATCCTCCAGGGGCGTGTCCGCGCGTCGTTCCGGAAGCGGCCAAAGCGGATAGCCTGCCGCGCCGATGACATTGTCGAGCTGGTTCGCACGCTTCGCGGCGCGCACGGCCTCGCGCGGCCGGTCGCTCTCATGGGCGAGTTGTGCCACCAGAAGGCGTTCGTCCGCGGTTTCCGCGAGGCCCGCGAGGTGCAGCAGGAACGGGCGCAGGCTCGCATCCGCGCCCAATACATGCATGCGCTGCACGAGTGTCACGAGTTCCCGGGACAGAAATCGGCTGCGCGCCTCGGGGTCCGAAGGGAGCGCGAACGTGAAACGCGGCGAATTGGTGCCCAGTTCGCGAAGCGCTTCCTGGCCATAGAAAGTGGCGGGGTGGGCGGCTGCTTTTCGCCACCACTCCTGCGCATGCACATCGTCGCCACGCGCGGCGGCGGCGCGTCCCTTCCAGAAGGCGCCGCGCGCGCGGCTAATGGGGAAGCGCACACCGTCGTAGAGCGTTGCGAAATGGGTTTCGGCCGAGGCAGGTTCGACGAGGAAGGACAGCCGTATCCAGCCTGCGAGGAACTCGGATTCCGCGAACTCCGCGCCGCGCGTGAGACCATGTCCGCTCACCAATTCTGCTGCTTCGGTGAAGTGGCCTTCGGCGAGCGCGCGTCGCGCGAGGATGCGGCCCTCCAGCGCCCACTTGTCTGGTTGCGGGCGATAATCAGGGAGGTCGATCAGAATGTCGCGGGCGCTATCGTCCCTGCCCTTCCGCCGGCGCCAGCGCAGTCGTTCGTACCAGAGCTCGGGTGCGTTGCGCAGGTCCTGGGGGACTCGAGCGATCGCGCCATCAACTCCGGGGGAGCGGCGCAGCAGCGCAATCCGCGCGCGACCGAGCGCCGCTGTACGGGGATCGACCCGGCGCAGCATGCGCGTGGCGGCGGCATGATTCTGAACCCAGATCATGCGATCGAGACGCGCCCGGTGATCGTCCTTGCCCAGATAAGTGCCGTGCCGCTTGAGCAGGTCGGTCTCCGTGTGCCGGTCTATGGCGAGCGTACGCCAGTAGCGCGGCGTCAGTTCCGCCAGGCGGTCACGGTCGCCAGCGGCACGCAGCGCGTCCAGATGGGCCAGCGCTCCGGCACCGGATATCGGCGGGTTGCGGTCGAACCAGGCGCGGACCGTGTCGCTCGGGACGGTCTCGTCGATGGCTTCCTCGGCGTTCCGCCGAAGCTCTGCCGCGCGCGGCCATGCAGGATTCGCATCGAGGAAGGCGGCGATCGTCACGAAGTCGCTTGTCGTATCGGGTTGCTGATGTGCGAGCCAGGCCGCGTATTTGTCGATCAGCGGATCGACGCCGTGGCTCCGGTGCAGGCGCAGGGCAGACCAATCCTCGGCTTCCGCTGCGGTGATCAGCGCGCGTGCATTCAGGTCTTTTTCGGACGCGTCCGCCGGTGTCGATATGGTGCTCCCAGCAACGATGCCTGCGGCAACGAGTGCAATAGCGAGGCAGGGTGTGCGGCGAGGGAACAAGCGGCTGTCCGAGGCGGTTCGTGGCGGGCTGAGTGTAGGGATACCGCGTGCGCCTGGCCAGTATCGGAACGATATGATCGTGCGATTTCCGTGGTTTGCGCCTTGTTCGGGCCTCGCCGAGCCGTTATCGTCCGCGCGAATATCCGAGGAGTCCCGCAATTCGCGGGCAGGAGGGCCGATATGTTCAAGGGATCGCTGACCGCACTCATCACCCCGTTTCGCGACGGCAAGGTCGACGAGAAAGCATATCAGGAGCTCGTCGAGTGGCAGATCGACGAGGGCACCGACGGCGTGATTCCGGTCGGGACGACCGGGGAATCCCCGACCCTCAGCCACGACGAACATGAGCGCGTGGTCGAGCTCTGCATCGAGGCCGCGAGCGGTCGGATTCCGGTCATCGCCGGCACCGGTTCGAACTCGACCGAGGAGTGTGTGCGCCTGACCGAACACGCCAAGTCCGCGGGCGCGGACGCGGCGCTGATCGTCACGCCCTATTACAACAAGCCATCCCAGGACGGGCTCTATGCCCACTACAAGACCGTAGCCGACGCGGTCGATATTCCGATCATCATCTACAATATTCCGCCGCGTTCGGTGATCGACATGACGACCGCAACCATGGCGCGGTTGGCGAAGGATTGCCCGAACATCGTCGGGGTGAAGGACGCGACCGCCGACCTGACGCGCCCACTCGCGATGCGCCAGGAGATCGGCGATGCGTTCTGCATGCTGTCGGGTGAGGATGCGACGGTCATGTCGTTCCTCGCGAACGGCGGCGACGGCTGTATCTCGGTGACCTCGAATGCCGCGCCGCGCGCCTGCGCGGAGATGCACGACGCCTGGCAGGCCGGGAACGCGAAGGCGGCGATGGAGATCAACGCGCGCCTGTTCCCGCTGCATTCCGCCCTGTTCGTCGAGCCGAACCCGGTGCCGGTCAAGTATGCGGCATCGCTGCTCGACAAGTGCACCATGGATGTGCGCCTGCCACTCACGCCGGCGAACGAAAACACCCAGAAGCTGGTCCGCGACGCGATGGTGTCGGCAGGGCTGCTCAACTAGCGGCGCGGCATCGCAGGGCCGATGGCCGCAAAGAAGGCGCCCCCGGGCACAATCGCCGCGCAGAACCGCAAGGCGCGCCACGACTATACGATCGAGGACAATATCGAGGCCGGGCTCGTGCTGACGGGCCCCGAGGTCAAGTCCCTGCGCGAGGGGAAGGGCAGCCTCGTGGATGCCTGGGCGGGTGAGCGCGACGGTGAACTCTGGATGTTCAATTCCTATATCCCGAAGTACGCGCCGGCCCGGAATACCCCCCACGAGGAGCGCCGGGCGCGGAAGCTGCTGGTGAGCCGCCGCGAGATGGATCGCCTGTTCGGCGCGATCCACCGGGACGGCATCACCCTCGTGCCGCTCTCGATCTATTTCAACAAGCGCGGCATTGCGAAGGTCGATCTCGGCATCGCGGCGGGTAAGAAAAAATACGACAAGCGCCAGGCCGAGAAGAAGCGTGACTGGGATCGGCAGAAGGCCCGCCTGATCCGCGAACACGGATAATTGATATTATAATCAGTGGCTTATGTTGTATTTCTCCTTTGATCTTTAAATTACGTTTACGTTAACGTAAACTTCAGCGCATGGATCAAATATTCTCGATTTCCGATCTTGCGCGTGAATTCGACGTAACGCCGCGAACCATCCGCCACTACGAGGCGGAAGGCCTGATCGCACCGGCGCGCGATGGCCAGCGCAGGATCTATTCCGGCCGCGACCGGGTCCGGCTCGCCCTGGTTCTGCGCGGCAAGCGGCTGGGCTTCTCACTCGCGGAGGCGAAGGAGATCATCGACCTCTATGCCGCGCCCCAGGGTGAGGCCTTCCAGTTGCGCACATTGCTCGAGAAGCTGGACGAGAAGCGGGCAATCCTCGAGGACAAGCGCCGGGACCTCGACGCGGCGATCTCGAACATGGACAAGTATGCGGCGCGCTGCCGCGATCGCCTCGCGGAACTCGAGGGGTGCCCCGAGACGGCAGCGGAGGCGGCGGAGTAGGAAACCCGCTATCCTCTGAGCAGACGAGGCGGGCTTGCCGCCCGGGTGGAGACAACCGATGATACCCAATGAGTATCCGACCCTGAATTTCGATCTCGGCGATACGGCTGACATGCTGCGCGATTCCGTGCGCAGCTTCGCATCCGACAGGATTGCGCCGCGCGCCGAGGCGATCGACCGGGACAACGAGTTTCCCATCGACCTCTGGCCCGAGATGGGCGAACTCGGCCTGCACGGCATCACGGTCGAGGAAGAGTATGGCGGAACCGGCCTCGGCTATCTCGAGCATTGCATCGCCATGGAGGAGGTGAGCCGCGCTTCGGCGTCGGTCGGCCTCTCCTACGGTGCGCACTCGAACCTTTGTGTGAACCAGATTCGCCGCAACGGCACGGACGACCAGAAGCAGCGCTATTTGCCGAAACTCGTCTCCGGCGAACATGTCGGCGCGCTCGCCATGAGCGAGCCCGGTGCCGGTTCGGACGTGGTCGGGATGCGGACCCGCGCCGAGAAGAAGGGGGATCGCTACATCCTGAACGGCAACAAGATGTGGATCACCAATGGCCCGGTCTCCGAAACCTACGTGATCTACGCCAAGACCGATCCCGACGCGGGCCCACGCGGGATCACCGCCTTCATTGTCGAGGCCGGTTTCAAGGGGTTCAGTACGGCCCAGAAGCTCGACAAGCTGGGCATGCGCGGGTCGGATACCTGCGAATTGATTTTCGAGGATTGCGAGGTGCCCGAGGAAAATGTTCTCGGTGAAGTCGGCAGGGGCGTAAACGTCCTGATGTCCGGGCTGGATTATGAGCGCGCGGTGCTTGCCGCCGGCCCGCTCGGCATCATGCAGGCCTGCATGGACATTGTCGTTCCGTACGTCCATGAGCGCGAGCAGTTCGGCCAGCCGATCGGTAGCTTCCAGCTGATGCAGGGCAAGCTCGCAGACATGTACGTTACCATGAACGCGTGCAAGGCCTATGTGTATGCCGTGGCCCAAGCCTGCGATCGTGGCGAGACGACCCGCAAGGATGCGGCCGGTGCCATTCTATACGCCGGGGAAAAGGCAACCTGGATGGCGCTCGAGGCGATCCAGACCCTCGGTGGCAACGGCTACGTCAACGAGTATCCCACTGGCCGCCTGTTGCGCGACGCGAAGCTCTACGAGATCGGCGCCGGCACGTCGGAGATTCGCCGGATGCTGATCGGTCGCGAACTGTTCGAGGAAAGTGCGTGATGCGGCGCATTTCCACGAACTCGGTTTTCGAGAAGGCCGCGGGTTATTCCCGCGCGGTCGTCGATGACGACTATGTGCACGTCTCCGGCACCACCGGCTTCGACTACGAGACGATGGAAATCTCTAACGATGTCGCCGAGCAGGCCCACCAGGCCTTCGCCAACATCGCGCGGGCTCTCGCGGCTGCGCGAGTTTCCTTCGCCGACCTGGTGCGGGTGACCTACTACATCACGGATGCGGACGACTTCGAGGCGCTGGCGCCGGTCTGCAAGCAGTATCTGGGCCCCAACCCGCCTGCGGCGACGGCGCTGGTCACTCAATTGATCGATCCACGGATCAGGATCGAGATCGAGGCCACCGCGCGTCGCCCTGATCCGAACCGCAATCGCAACATCGGTCGGGGGCAGGAGTGATGGGAGCCGTCATGGTCATCGGTGCGAGCCGGGGCATCGGCCTGGGCCTTGCGCAGCGCTATGCGGAAGACGGCTGGCAGGTCCATGCGACCACCCGCAGTCCCGGGAACCCGGGTGAACTGGGCGCAATCGACGGCGACGTCTCGATCTACGGGCTGGATGTGCGAAATGCCGAGGAGATCGCGGCGCTGGCCCGGGATCTTGGGGACCGTCCGATCGATCACCTGGTCCACAGCGCGGGTGTCCTGCGCGGCGTCGGTCGCGAGGAGATGATGGCCGTGAACGCCGACGCGCCGTTCAACGTGGTCGGCGCGCTGTTCGATGCCGTCGTTCGCAGCGCGGAAAAGAAGATCGCGATCCTGACGAGCCAGATGGGTGCGCGTCATGGCGGCGGCACACCGACCAGCCCCTATGGCGAATCCAAGTGCATCCTCAACGATCGCTTTCGCGAGATCGAGCCCGAATGGCGCGCGGCGGGCGTGACGTCGGCGGTGTTTCATCCGGGCTGGGTCGCAACCGAGATGGGCGGCCGCGGTGCACCGGTGAGTGTCGACGAGAGCGTGGCCGGGCTTCGCCGGGTGATCGCCGACATGACCGCCGCGGACAGCGGCAAGTTCCTGACCTGGAAGGGTACCGAACACCCATGGTGAGATATTTGGACACTGTTTGGGGGCGGGTGTGACCACGGTGGCTGTTATCGGGGCGAGCCGGGGTATCGGACTGGAACTCGCGCGGCAGTACGCTGCCGCCGGCTGCCGGGTCCACGCGACCACACGCACCCCGGACGATTCGGGTGCGCTGGGCGAGATCCCGGGAGACGTGCAGCTGCACCGGCTGGACGTGGTGGAAGACACGCACATCGTGGCGCTGGCGAGTGCGCTGGCGGGCGACGCGATCGACATCCTGATCCACAATGCCGGGATCAATGCCGGCCGTGGTGCCGGCGATCCGGAGACGACGGCCATGTCCATGCGGGTCAACGCCGAGGCGCCCATCGCGACAATTGCGGCGCTGCTCGAACGAGTTGCGGCGAGCGGGGAGAAGAAGGTCGCGGTCATGTCGAGTATTCAGGGCTCGGGAAAGCCGCGCGCCGGCAGTCCTGACCTCTATGGGGATTCCAAGGGCGAACTGAACCGGAGGTTTCGTGAGATCGAACCCGCGTGGCGGCCCCGGGGGATCACCGCCGTGGCATTGCATCCGGGTTATGTGCGCACAGACATGACCGGGGCGCACGCATCGATTTCACCCGAGGAGAGCGTGCGCGGCATACGCGAGGTGATGGCCGGCCTGACCGCGCGCGACAGTGGCCGGTTCGTGGATTATCGAGGCAGGGACATATCATGGTAGAGGCGGTTCAACGGCTGATTGCGGGCTATCGCGGGTTTCGGGCCCGGTATTACGAGCAGCGGCCCGACCGTATGCGGGAGTTGGTGGAGCGCGGGCAGTCGCCGGACGTTCTGCTCATTGCCTGCGCGGATTCGCGGATCGATCCGGCGCTCCTGTTTGATAGCGAGCCCGGTGAGTTGTTCGTTGTGCGCAACGTGGCGAATCTTGTGCCGCCCTATGGCCCCGACGACGCGCCCCATGGGACGAGCGCGGCGATGGAGTTTGCGGTTCGCGATCTCGGTGTTCGTCACATCGTCGTTCTCGGCCATTCGGCGTGCGGCGGCATTGGTGCGTTGCGGGCAACCAGCGCCGGCGAGGAGTTCCCGCGCGATTTCATCGCGCCGTGGATGAAGATCGCCGCGGCGGCATGCCCGTGCGATGCCGACGGAAACGTGCCTGACCAGGAAACCGTCGAGCACGGCGGTATCCGCTTGTCTCTGGAGAACCTCATGACGTTCCCCTGGGTTGCGGAAAAAGTCGAGGCGGGCGAATTGAATCTGCACGGCTGGTGGGTCGATCTGCAGGCGGGCCGGCTGTGCAACATAGGTCCCGAGGGCATCAGAGAGCTCGTCGCGGGCGAGGTGATACCCGATGTCGCTGACTGACGAGCAGGTCATGGTCCGCGACATGGCGCGGAGCTTCGCGACAGAGCGGCTCGCGCCGAACGCGGCGGACTGGGACCGGGAATCGCGCTATCCGGCCGAGGCGGTTGCCGGCATGGCCGGCCTGGGCCTGCTCGGCATGGTCGTCCCCGAGGAATGGGGTGGCGCGGGCGCGGACACGCTCACCCACGCACTGGCGCTCGAGGAGATCGCGGCCGGTGACGGCGCGTGCTCGACGGTCATGGCGGTCCACAACTCCGTCGCCTGCCTGCCGGTGCTGAACTTCGGCACCGAGACCCAGAAAGAGAGGTTCCTGCGGCCGCTGGCGTCGGGCGAGATGCTCGGTGCGTTCGCGCTCACGGAACCCGGCGCCGGGTCGGACGCCGCCGCCATTCGCACCCGGGCCGAGAAGCGCGGCAACACCTACGTGCTGAACGGCACCAAGCAGTTCATCACCTCGGGAAAGAACGCGGATTTGGCGATCGTCTTCGCCAAGACCGACCCGGAGGCTGGCGGCAAGGGCATGAGCGCCTTCATCGTGCCGACGAACACGCCGGGGTATCGTGTCGCCTCGGTCGAGACGAAGATGGGCCAGCGGGCATCCGACACCTGTCAGCTCGTCTTCGACGACATGGAGCTGACGCCCGACCTGCTGCTCGGCGAGGAGGGAGAGGGCTACCGCATCGCGCTCTCGAACCTGGAAGGCGGGCGTATCGGCATTGCCGCCCAGGCAATCGGCATGGCCCGCGCGGCCTATGAACATGCCCTGGCCTACGCGCGCGAACGCGAGACCTTCGGCAAGGCGATCATCGAGCACCAGGCGGTGACGTTCCGGCTGGCGGACATGCGCACGAAGCTGGAGGCGGCTCGGCAGCTCACGCACAATGCCGCGCGGATGCGCGATGCGGGCGCGCCATGCCTGACCGAGGCGGCGATGGCCAAGCTCTATGCCTCCGAGATCGCGGAAGAGGTCTGTTCCGACGCAATCCAGATTCACGGCGGTTACGGCTACCTGCAGGATTTTCCGGTGGAGCGGATATTTCGCGACGTGCGGGTCACCAAGATCTACGAGGGCACGAGCGATATCCAGCGGCTGATCATCGGGCGTGACATCGCCGTCGCCTGAGTCCGGGACGCAAAGAAACAAGCATGAGGGAAACCTGAATGTCCGACGCACCCATCGAGTTCTTTTTCGATTTCAACAGCCCCTACGGCTACATCGCCGCGCACAAGATCGGCGAGATCGGGGCGGCGCA
Source organism: Rhodospirillaceae bacterium (assembly GCA_038140435.1). Taxonomy (GTDB): domain Bacteria; phylum Pseudomonadota; class Alphaproteobacteria; order UBA6615; family UBA6615; genus UBA8079. The sequence goes on from JAYQGE010000015.1 coordinate 63,036, forward strand.
CGACAGGTCCGTTGACTGGAAGCCGTTCCTGCTCGGAGCCGTCTTCAAGGTGACGGGCGCGCAGCCGCTGCCCCTTGTGCCGATGAAGGGCGAGTATGCGCGCCACGACTTCGCCCGCTCGGCGCGCTTTCACGGCGTCACCTACAATCCGCCGGAGAGCTTCCCGTTCTCGCCCACGGCGGCCTCGCGCGCGGTCTACTGGGCCAAGCGCGACGGGAGGGCGGGCGAGATGACCCTCGCGCTCTACAACGCGGCGCTTGGCGCTGGACAGGACATCGCCGCGCCGGAAGCTGTTGTGTCCGTTGCGGCCGCTGCTGGCTTCGATGGTGACGCGGTCGCCGCCGGCATTCAGGATCCGGCGATCAAGGAAGAGCTCAAGGCCGTCACCGATGACGCGATTGCGCGCGAGATATTCGGATCGCCCTTCACGATCGTCGATGGCGAGGCTTTCTGGGGCGCCGACCGGCTGGACATGGTCGAGCGCTGGCTCGAGACAGGTGGCTGGTAGACCGGATCATTCGGAGGAGATGATGTCCTGGTAGAGCGCCCTGTCTATATTCCCGCCCGACAGCACGACGCCCACGGTGCGGCCGGCCATGGTGTCGCGTTCCTGCATCAGCGCGGCCAGTGCCGCGGCGCCGGCACCCTCGGCCAGGTTGTGGGTGGCCTCATAGTAAAGCCGGATCGCGGCCCGCATTTCGTCCTCACCGACCGTGACCACCCGAGACGCGTATTTGCAGACGATCGGTACCGCAGCCGCGGCAGGAACGCGGCAGGCCAGCCCGTCGGCGAAGGTGTCGGCGCTGTTCGTCGAAACGGCCTCGCCCTTGGCGAACGAAAGTGCGTAGGCAGGCGCGTTCTCCGCGACCACGCCGACGATTTCCGTCTTCAGGCCGAGCGCTTCGCGGGCGGCGATGCAGCCGGTGATCCCCGACCCGAGACCGATGGGGACATACAGCGTCTCGATGTCCGGCGCGGCGCCCAGAAGTTCCATCCCGTAGGTGGCAACGCCATGGGCCAGCGTCATCTCGAAGGACGGAACCATCTCGAGCCCGCGTTCGTTCGCGAGGCCCTCGGTGTATTCGAGCGCGGCCTGAAAGTCGTGGCCATGCACGACCAGCTCGGCCCCGAACGCCTGGGTCGCCGTGTTTTTCTCGACGGAGTTTCCCTCGGGCACGACGATCACCGCGTCGATGCCGTTGGCGCGTGCGCCAAAGGCGATGGACTGCCCGTGATTGCCGCGGGTGGCCGCGATCACGCCGCGAACGTCGGGCCGCTGCTCGCGGAGGTTGCGCATGTAGACGAGGCCGCCGCGAACCTTGAACGCGCCCGTCGGCGTGTGGTTCTCGTGCTTCACCCAGACATTCGTGCCCGTCGCCTGTGCCAGCAATGGCCAGGTATATTGCGGGGTCGGTGCCATGGCCGCGCAGACGGTCTCGGCGGCGGCCTCGATCTCGGATTTCGTCGGCAGGTCGCTCATCACCGCGCTTTTAGCACAGCACGCGATTGGGCCAAGGCCGCAACCCGGAGCCGTTCGTCATGACTGTTCTCAAATCGAGCGTCGATACCCGTTCGGACCTGTTCGCGGGGAACGCCGCGGCCATGAAGGATGCCGTCGCGGACCTGCGCGAGAAGGTTGCGCAGATCGAGCAGGGCGGCGGCGAGAAGGCGCGCGACCGTCACCTCGGGCGCGGCAAGCTTTTGCCGCGCGACCGGATCGACACACTCCTGGACGAAGGGACGGCCTTCCTCGAGTTCTCCCAGTTCGCCGGCTGGGAGATGTATGAGGATACGGTCCCGGCGGGCGGCATCCTGACGGGTATCGGACGGGTGTCCGGGCGCGAATGCGTGATCGTCGCCAACGACGCCACGGTGAAGGGCGGCACCTACTTTCCGATCACCGTGAAGAAACACCTTCGCGCACAGGAGATTGCGCGACAGAACAATCTTCCATGCATCTATCTCGTCGATTCCGGTGGTGCGAACCTGCCCCAACAGGACGATGTGTTCCCCGACCGGGATCATTTCGGGCGCATCTTCTACAACCAGGCGACCCTGTCGTCGGAGGGCATTCCGCAGATTGCCTCGGTGATGGGCTCCTGCACGGCGGGCGGCGCCTATGTGCCCGCGATGTCGGACGAGGTGATCATCGTCAAGGATCAGGGCACGATCTTTCTCGCCGGTCCGCCGCTGGTGAAGGCCGCCACGGGCGAGGTCGTTTCGGCCGAGGATCTGGGCGGTGCGGATGTCCATACGCGGATCAGCGGCGTTGCCGATCATCTGGCCGAGGACGACACCCACGCATTGTCGCTCGTTCGCCGGATCGTCGCCAATCTCAACCGGCCCAAGCGGATCGACCTCGAGTTGGCGGAAGCGCGCGATCCGCTCTATGCAGCCGAAGAGCTCTATGGCGTTGTGAACGCCGACATCCGAAAGCCCTACGACGTGCGCGAGGTGATCGCGCGGATTGTCGACGGAAGCGAGTTCGACGAGTTCAAGGCGCGGTACGGTGAAACGCTGGTGACCGGGTTCGCACGGATTCACGGCTATCCGGTCGGGATCGTTGCGAACAAAGGCATCCTGTTCTCGGAATCGGCTCAGAAGGGCGCGCATTTCATCGAGCTGTGCAGCCAGCGCGGCATTCCACTTGTCTTCCTGCAGAACATCTCCGGCTTCATGGTCGGCCAGAAGTACGAGGCGGGCGGCATCGCCAAGGACGGGGCGAAGATGGTGACAGCCGTCGCTTGTGCCGCCGTGCCGAAGTTCACGGTGATCATCGGCGGCAGTTTCGGCGCGGGCAACTACGGCATGTGCGGCCGTGCCTACAGCCCTCGTTTCCTGTGGATGTGGCCGAATGCACGAATCTCCGTGATGGGTGGCCCGCAGGCGGCGAATGTGCTGGCCCAGGTGCGCCGCGACAACATCGAGGGGCGGGGCGAGAGCTGGTCGGCCGAAGACGAGGCCGCGTTCAAGGAGCCCATCGAGGACCAGTACGAGAGCCAGGGACATCCCTACTATGCGAGCGCGCGGCTGTGGGACGACGGCATCATCGATCCCGCCGACACGCGGCGAGTCCTCGGGCTGGGCCTTTCGGCAGCTCTCAACGCACCGATCGAGGAGACACGCTTCGGCGTGTTCAGGATGTAGCCATGAGCAGCGACGCAATTCGGCTCGAAATCTCCGGCGGAGTTGCCCGCATCACCATGGCGCGGCCGGAGAAACACAACGCCTTCGACGATGTGCTCATTGCCGACCTGACCGATGCGTTCGAACGCGCCGGCGCCGACGACGCTGTGCGCGTCGTTATTCTCGAAGCCGAGGGAAAGAGCTTCTCGGCCGGCGCCGATCTCGGCTGGATGGAACGCATGGCGGACTATTCCGAAGAGGAGAACCTCGCCGACGCTCGCAAGCTCGCGCATATGGTGCGCGTCCTCAATGAACTCCCCCGGCCGACCATCGCGCGGGTGCAGGGGGCGGCATTCGGCGGCGGTGTCGGGCTGGTCGCGGCCTGCGACATTGCACTGGCATCACACGCGGCGAGCTTCTGCCTGTCCGAGGCCCGGCTCGGACTGATCCCGTCGGTGATCAGCCCCTATGTGGTCGAGGCGATCGGTGCGCGTGCCGCGCGGCGATACTTCCAGACCGCCGAACGTTTCGATGCGGGACAGGCCCAAGCGCTGGGTCTCGTGCACGAGGTTGTGCCGCGCGAACGGCTGGACAGCCGGCTTGCGGAACTCGTTGGGCATCTGCTGGACAACGGACCCGCCGCGATGGCGGCCTCGAAGGAGCTGATCCGGCGCGTTGCGTCCGGACCCGTCGATGACGCGATGGTCGAGGATACTGCGCGCCGCATCGCCGACATACGGGCGACGGCGGAAGGTCGGGAGGGGCTGCGCGCCTTCCTGGAGAAACGGGGGCCGAAGTGGCGCACGACGACAGAAGCCTGAGTGTCGGGATCAGCCACCGTGGCTGGCTTGGGGCGGTTGTGTTCTCTGCCGTCATCGTGTTGCTGGTCGCGTTGGGCGTCACGGATCACCTGGGGCTCCATACCCTTGTGATCCTCGGTGCCGTTTTTGGCGCGGCGGGCCTGTTCCTCTGGATGTTCCCGGGCAGCCGGTTCTTCGTGCTCGCCTTCACGAACTCGCTGGCGATCTACACAAGCGTCTACACCTTCCTCCAGCTCACCAACTTCTCGGCCGCAGCACCTTGGGCGATCGCGACGGGCTATCTGCTGCCGATTTTCCTGTTCCTGGTCGCCGTCGCCGTGAGGCGGCACGAAATTCACGAGCTTTCGCGTGTCGAGGAGTTGCGGCGGTCGCACCTTTCGGGCCGAAAATTCCTGTGGACGATCCCGATCTTCGCGATCGCCGTGGCGACGTTTACTCTGCCCCGGCTAAACGTTGGCTCCGATACCGTCAGCATGTTGCTGGTCGGCTCCATGGGGGTGATCGCCGTATTGATCGCGGCCGTCAGCCGGCAGGTCAGCCTTTTCCTGATCGACACCGGCTTGCTGTTCGACCAGTTTTTCGTCCGCACAGGCCGACTGTTCCGCCCGGCATTCGCCTTCTTCACCCTCTATTCCTTCATCGTGATCGTGTTCGCCATGATCTTCCGGATCATGGACCGCCTCGCGGCGGAGCCGATCTTCCTGATCGAGGGTGCGCGCGGCGCGATCAGTTTCTCCGACAGCCTCTATTTCTCGCTGATCACCATGTCCACGGTTGGGTATGGAGACATCACGCCAGCCGGTGAGGCGGTGCGCGTCGTCGCGGCGATTGAGGTTTTGCCCGGTATTCTGCTGTTCCTGTTCGGGTTCGTGGAAATCATGCGATATGTCCGCGAGGCGGACCGCAAGGGTGGAGATAATCCATGATCAAGCGGCTGATGATTGCAAACCGCGGCGAGATCGCGGTCCGGGTTGCACGCACGGCGAAGCGCATGGGCATCCACGTGATCGCGGTTTACTCCGACACTGACGCCGGGGCCATGCATGTGGCCATGGCGGACGAGGCGGTGCGGATCGGACCCGACGCGGCGGCCGAAAGCTATCTCAATATCGCATCGGTGATCGACGCTGCTCGCGCGACCCGCGCGGATGCCATCCACCCCGGCTACGGATTTCTGTCCGAGAACGCGGCATTCGCCGAGGCCTGCGCGGTGGCGGGGATACGCCTGGTCGGACCGAGCGCGGAGGCGATGCGGGCCATGGGCGACAAGGCTGCCTCGAAGGCGGTGATGGCCGCAGCCAATGTGCCGTTGGTGCCCGGCTATCACGAGGCGGACCAGGATCCGGCGGTGCTCGCCCGGGCGGCTGCAGAGATCGGGTTTCCGGTCCTAGTCAAGGCGTCTGCCGGTGGCGGCGGTCGCGGCATGCGGATCGTCGAGGATGCAAACGGTTTCGATGAAGCGCTCGCCGCGGCGAGGCGCGAGGCCGCAGGGGCTTTCGGCAACGACCGCGTACTGATCGAAAAATATCTCACCACCCCGAGGCATATCGAGGTTCAGGTGTTCGGGGACGACCACGGCAACGTGGTGCATCTGTTCGAGCGTGATTGCTCGCTCCAGCGACGCTACCAGAAGGTGGTCGAGGAGGCACCGGCGCCTGGCATGACGGAGGCGCGCCGATCGGAGATCGGCGCCGCGGCGGTCGCGGCGGCGCGTGCCATCGGTTACTCGAGCGCGGGTACGGTCGAGTTCATCGTCGATGCATCCGAAGACGGTGCGAATGGACCGTTCTACTTCATGGAAATGAACACACGCCTGCAGGTCGAGCATCCGGTTACGGAATACATCACCGGACTGGATCTGGTCGAATGGCAGCTGAAGGTGGCCGAGGGTGCGCCGCTTCCGTGTGAGCAGTCGGACATTGAGTTGTCCGGTCACGCCATAGAGGCGCGCCTCTATGCCGAAGATCCGGAGCGCGATTTCCTGCCGGCACCGGGACATGTGGTGGCGTTCGAATCACCCCAAACAGGCTCTTCGGTGCGGGTGGATACCGGTGTGCGCTCCGGCGATGACATCGCGGTCTCCTACGACCCGATGATTGCGAAGGTGATCGCCCATGGCGCGGACCGGGACGCCGCCATCGCGGCGCTCGATCGCCTTCTCGGCGAACTCGTGTGCGTCGGACCCACGACCAACCAGGCGTTCCTGCGCCGGGCCGTGACGCATCCGGCCTTTGTTGGCGGTGAATTGGACACCGGATTTATCGCGCGGCACGCAGATGCGCTGCTGCCGCGCCGCGAAGGTGTACCCGACGATGCGATGGCGGCCGTTGTCACGCGTTTGCTGGCGTATCGCCGTGATGTTGAGCGCGCACGCGCAGCGGCGCGGGGAGAGGCCAACACGCCATGGGCCATCGCCGATGGATGGCGATCCAATCTGCGTAAACGCGAGCGGCTTCGCTTTCGCGACGGAGACGCCGAGATCGAGGTCGTGCTCGATCAGGGCGAGGATGGCGCGTCTCTCACTCTGCCGGGCGGGCAGACGGTCGATATTCCGTCCGGGGACGGGGACTGGTCCGTGTATCAGGACGGGCAGCTGTTCTACGCTGTTGCGGGCGGTGCGCAGATCAAGCTCGAGCGGATCGTGGACGTCGAGGAAGCATCGGCGCGCGCCGGCGCGTCCGGCGGCCTCAACGCCCCAATGCCGGGCAAGGTCGTCCGTGTCATGGCCGGACCGGGCGATGCGGTGCAGCGCGGCCAGACCCTCATGGTGCTCGAGGCAATGAAGATGGAGCACGCGATCACCGCGCCGGGGGACGGCACCGTTTCGGCGGTCTTCTTCGCCGAGGGTGACCAGGTTCCGGAAGGTGCGGAACTTCTGCAACTCGAAGCCGCAGGGGAGTGAAATGGTGCGACCGGATCGTGTGGAGATCGTCGATGTGGGGCCGCGCGATGGCCTGCAGGCCGAGCCTGACCAGGTGTCCACGACCGACAAGATCAAGCTGATCGACATGTTGTCGGCGGCTGGACTGCCTGCAGTGGAGGCGGGTGCGTTCGTGTCGCCGAAATGGGTGCCGCAGATGGCCGATACGACCGAAGTACTTGCCGGTATCACCCGCAGACCGGGCACCCGTTATCCCGTGCTCGTGCCCAACGCCCGGGGACTGGAAGGTGCGCTTGCGTCCGGGGTCGAGGAGATTGCGATCTTCGGGGCGGCGTCCGAGACCTTCTCGCAGAAGAACATCAACTGTTCGATCGACGAGAGTCTCGAGCGGTTCCACCCGGTGGCCGAGGCGGCGATCGGGGCCGGCATGAAGGTGCGTGGTTACATCTCCTGTGTCCTGGGCTGTCCCTATGAGGGCGAGGTCGCAATCGAGAATGTGGTGCGAGTGGCCCGCGCGCTGGACGAAATGTCCTGCTACGAGGTGAGCCTGGGGGACACGATCGGCGTCGGCACGCCGTCGCGCGCCCGCGCGATGGTGGAGGCGGTCTCCCATGTCGTGCCCGTTGACCGGCTGGCGCTGCATTTCCACGACACCTACGGCCAGGCCCTGGCGAACATCCTGGCCTGCCTGGAAACGGGGGTCGCGACGCTTGATGCGGCCGTCGCCGGACTCGGAGGATGTCCGTACGCGCCCGGTGCGTCGGGCAACGTGGCCACCGAGGACGTGGTTTACATGCTCGACGGAATGGGGATCGAGACCGGGGTCGACATTGTGCGTCTGGTCGAGGCCGGACAATTCATATGCGATGTCCTGGGGCGGCGACCCACCTCCAAGGCGGCGCAGGCGATCCGCGCGAAGGGCTGAAGGCGTGGGGATACGGGACCCGCGTAAACCTTTGGGAAACTATTGCGGCCTAGGGTTAATGCGTACCGTTCCATGACGGTACGCCCGCACTTCGTTTGGGCATTCAGAGGAACCTTGCCGTGAGCTATCGGCTCGAAGGCCTGCGCATACTGATCGTCGACGACAACGCCCATATCCGGCAGTTGTTACGCACGATCCTGCATGCCGTGGGTATTCATTCGATCGACGCGGTCGAGGATGGAGTGGCGGGCTTCGAGTCCTTCTGCCGCCTCGAATACGACATCGTGTTCACTGACTTCGAAATGGAGCCGATCAGCGGGCTGGATCTCGTCGACATGATCCGCACGTCGCGGAAGAGTCCCAATCCCTATGTACCGGTGATCATGATCTCCTCCTACTCCGACGAGGAGCGGGTGCAGCGTGCGCGTGACCGCGGCGTAACCGAGTTTCTCGCGAAGCCGTTTACCGTCGATGTGCTGATGGCGCGTCTGCAATCGGTGATCGAGGAGCCGCGGCCGTTCGTGAAGACGGACAGCTATTTCGGTCCGAACCGGCGCCGCAAGCAGGATCCGCGCTACAGCGGGCCGGAGCGCCGAAAGACGCAGCTCGAGAAAGTGGATGTGTCGGTCCGCGACCTGTCCGCGCAACAGCGTAACGCGCTGGAGGAAAGCCGCGCGAACGTAGCCAAGATCGCCGGCGACTAACCTTCGGTTAACTTCGTTCCTGTAGTCTTCAACCGTGCGATTGGTTCGTGACGGTGGAAGTTGCATGGCGCAGAACGGCTCAGAGAACGGCGCCTATCAGCTCATCACCCCCGCCAAATCTTTTGAAGGCGAAGGTGAGTACGGGCGATGGGGGCGGGATCGATCCCGACCTGATCAAGCAGGCAGAGTCTGTCATCGATTCGATGAGCGGCGAGTTCGCTGAATCCGTCGGACACGAGATCGCGCGCCTGATGAAGCTGGCGCTGGACCTCGAAGAGGACATGGCGCAGGCCGAGAAAGTCATGAAAAAGGTTCGCAGTGTGGGTCACGAGCTGCGCGGCCAGGGTGCGACCTATGACTATCCCCTGATCTCGGATGTGGCTGCGTCGCTCTTTCGCTACACCGAACGGCTGTACAGCCATGTCGAACTCAGCGCCGACGTTCTGCGCGCCCACGCCGACGCGATGCGCGCCGTGATCAAGAACGATGTTCGCGGTGACGGGGGCGCGGTCGGGGCGGATCTCGTGCAGTCCCTCGAGGCGCTTGTGGACAGGATGTCGGGTTAATCACAGGTTCGCGGACCCGCGAGCGTTCACCGCACAGGGGGGCGCTGCTATGGTGCGGCCATGTCCGTGCACCTCATCAAGCTCGCCGTCGGCATCGAATCCATCGACCATCTGCGCGAGCGTCAGAAACAGCGTATCGCCGAACGCAAGGCTGCAGGAGACGGCCCGGTCTTGCGCATTCTCACGCGAAACACGCCGCGCCGCGGCGATGAATTGCTGGATGCGGAGGGATCACTCTACTGGGTGATCAAGGGGCGCGTGCTGGTGCGGCAGAAGATCACCGCGATCGAACCTGCGACAGCCTCGGACGGTACCCCGCGCTGCGCGATTCATCTCGACCGCAAGCTCGTGCGCGTGCAATCCAAACGCTCGCGCCCGTTCCAGGGCTGGCGTTACCTGGAACCCGAGAACGCCCCGCCCGATCTACCCGCAGGCGCCGCGGCCGAACGCGAACCGCCGCCCGAAATGGCGGCCGAGTTACGCGAGCTGGGGCTTATCTAAGGCAATCTATTATTGCGAATGGTTCGCAATTGCACTATATATCGGTATGAAGGAAGGCCATCGATGTATGTCTGCATCTGCAATGCGATCCGCGAACGCGAAATCGAGACCCTGATCGCCCAGGGCGTTCGGGATGTCGAGGATGTCTATCGCGGGCTCGGGGTTGAACCGGAGTGCGGCAGCTGCCGCGACCACATTCGCTCCATGGTCGAGACCCCGGGCGTATCAGACGCCGCCTAGCGGCGCTTGCCGGTGCAAATGATTGCGCTTCGCATTCTCACCTAAGTCATTAAAAACAATTGAATAATCTTCACTTCCGATCCGCGGGGCGTATATTCGTGCCCCCAATACCTTCCACCGGAGTCGCACCATGGAACGCAGCAGCAAGGTCGTCGCGGCCCTCAACCAGATCCTCAAGAACGAGCTGACGGCCATCAACCAGTATTTCCTGCATTCGCGCATGCTGAAGGACTGGGGCTTCGAAAAACTCGGCGAGTACGAGTATTCGGAATCGGTCGATGAGATGAAGCACGCCGACAAGCTGATCGAGCGCATTCTCTTCCTGAACGGGCTCCCGAACCTGCAGGATCTCGATCGTTTGCGGATTGGTGAAAACGTGCCCGAGATACTGGCCTGCGACCTGGCGCTGGAAGAGGCGGCGATTCCCGAACTGCGCGAGGCCATCGCGCTGTGCGAAGGCGAAAACGACTATGTGAGCCGTGATCTTCTGAGTGAAATTCTTGCAGAGGAAGAAGAGCATCTCGACTTCCTCGAGACCCAGATCGCGCTCATCGAAAAGGTCGGGGTCGAGAACTACCAGCAGTCCCAGATCTAGCGGGAATCGGTGAGGCCGGCCTCGATCGGTGTCAGTGCCCTGCCGCCGCGCCGCGGCCTGTTCATGGCGCGGCTGAGCAGGACGACCGGTACGATTCCGGCGGCAACGATCGTCAGCGCCGACAGGGCGCTCTGTTCGAGCAACTCATCGGACGCGAACTGGTAGACGTGGGTCGCCAGCGTGTCGAAGTTGAACGGTCGCAGAATCAGCGTTGCCGGCAACTCTTTCATGGTGTCCACGAAGACGATGGTCGCGCCGGCCAGCAGGCTGCCGCGCACCAGCGGCATGTGGATGCGCCAGAGCGTACGTCCGGGGCCTGCGCCGAGGCTGCGTGCGGCCATGTCCATGGTCGGTCGCACCTGGCCCAGGCTGGACTCGACCGCACCGAATCCGACAGCGAGGAAACGCACCACATAGGCGAAGACCAGCGCGAAAATGGTGCCGCTGAGCAGCAGGCCTGTCGAGATTCCGAACCAGTCGCGCATGAAGGCGTCGACGGCATTGTCGAAACGCGCGAGCGGGATCAGCACGCCGACCGCCAGCACGGCGCCCGGTACGGCGTAGCCGAGGATCGAAATGCGGGCGAGCATGGTAAAGCTGCGGCTGCGTGACAGGCGCTGGCCGTAGGCGAGGAAAACCGCGACGGCGATGACGGCGACGGCGGCAATGGCGGCAAGCAGCAGGCTATTGCGCGCGAAGCCGAAGAAATCCGCGTTCCAGGATTGGTCGAAGAAGACAATCGAATGACGGAGCAGAACACCCGCAGGCACCAGGAAGCCGACGGCGACGGGGATGAAACAGGCCAGAATCGCCGCCACGGCGCGCAATCCGCGCAGTTCATGCTGGGGCGTGGCGATATACCGGTTGGTGGTCTGATGATACTGGCGGCCGCGCCGGCCGATCCGCTCGAACGCGATCACCAGCAGCACGAAGCCGAGCATAACGAGCGCAATCTGTGCTGCCCCGCCGGCATTGCCCATGCCAAGCCAGACGTTGAAGACCGAGCGGGTGAGTGTATTGACCGCGAAGAAGTCGACGGTGCCGAAATCGGCCAGCGTCTCCATCAGAGCCAGTGCGACCCCCACGACGATCGCCGGGCGCGCCAGCGGCAGCGCGACGTGGAAGAAGGTCTGCCAGGGACCTCGGCCGAGGGTGCGGCTCACCTCGAGCAGGACCGCCGACTGTTCCTGGAAGGATGCGCGCGCCAGTAGATAGACATAGGGGTAAAGCACGAAGGACATCACGAAGATCGCACCACCCATGGTGCGGATGTCCGGAAACCAGTAGTCACGCGCGCTCGTCCAGCCGAACATGTCGCGCAGTACACCCTGCACCGGGCCGGCGAACTCGAGGATATCGGTGTAGACGAAAGCCACGATGTAGGCCGGTACGGCCAGCGGCAGGAGAAGGGCCCATTCGAAGGTCCGCCGCCCGGGAAAGCGGCAGGTGCTGGTGAGCCATGCGGTCGTGGTGCCGATGACGAACACGCCGAGCCCGTTGCCGAACATCAGGACGAGAGTGTTCCAACTATGTCGGGGCAGGACCGTGGAGATCAGATGGCCCCAGATATTCTCGGACGGGAAGAGCGCCAGTACCGTTATTGCGATGAGGGGCGCGGCAACAAGCACGGAGACAAGTGCGCCCCCGAACAGCCAGACGCGCCCCGAACGGGCGCGCGCCGGACTGTGTGCCATGTCGATCGTCGTGCTGCTCACGACGCCCTGTCGCGTGCTGGCCTGGGCCTAGTCGTTGTAGCCGACCTTGTCGACGAGCTTGATCGCTGCCTTGCGGTGGGCGGCGACCTCGTCGAGGTCGAGGCTGTCGGCGCTGAGTTCACCCATCGACCGGAGCAGTCCGGCCTGTGGCACGCCGGCGACGATCGGATATTCGAAGTTCTGTTCCGAATACATCTGCTGCGCCAGATTGCCGGTCAGGAATTCCATCAGCCTGACCGCGTTGTCCTTGTTCGGTGACGCCTTGGTCAGCGCCATGCCCGAAATGTTCACGTGGGTGCCGTCGCCGCCGAGGGTCGGGAAGACCGGATAGACCGACTGTGCCCAGGCGAACTGCTCTTCGTTCTGGAGCATCTTGCCGAAGTAGTAGTTGTTGCCGAGCGAGATGTCGCACTCGCCCTCCTTGATCGCTTTCACCTGGGCGCGGTCATTTCCCTGGGGCTTGCGTGCGAGGTTCGCCTTCACACCGCGCAGCCAGTCCTCGGCCCGGGCCTCGCCGTAATGCGCGATCATCGCTGACGTCAGGGCGACCTGGTACACATGGCTGCCCGATCGTGTGCATATCCGGCCAGCCCATTTCGGGTCCGCCAGTTCTTCGTAGGTCTTCGGCGCGTCTTCCGGGGAGACCCGTTCTTTCGATGCGTAGAGAATACGTGCGCGCTGGGTCAGGCCGTACCAGTGACCGTTGTCCTGCCGGAAACTCTGCGGGATGGCATTGGTCAGCGACGCGGTTTCGACGGGTTGTGTCACGCCGGCCTCATAGGCGTCGGTCAGACGACCGATATCGACAGTGAAGATCAGGTCGGCCGGGCTGTTCGCGCCCTCCTGTTTGAGGCGCTCGACGAGCCCCTTTGGTGCGAAGACGACATTGACCTTCACGCCCGTGTCGCGGGTAAAGGCGTCGAACATGGGCTGGATCAGGAACGGCTGCCGGTAGGAATAGACGTTGACCTCGCCGGCGTTGACCGCGGCCTGCTGATCGGCCATCGCGGCGCCGCCGAGAAGGAAGACCGCCAGGGTGGCCGAGGCGACGGTGTAAGCACTTTTGAGCATTTTCCTGCTCCGGAAAGAGATTATGCGATTGAGAATTGTTCTTAATTGAAGCGGAACGTATCGAACGCGGCTTCAGTTTGCAAGTCATTCTCAATTGCACGGAGCAACGTGCATTGATCTGGGACAAAACGCGACCCGCTCCGTAAAAACTTTTCCAGGATCAGGCGGCGCGGAAGCGCTCTTCGGCCATGCGGTCCGCAACGACATTCGTCGCGGTACCCGCTGCGTCCGCTCGCTCGAAAATCTCGAGCAGCGTATCGTGAATACGGTCCAGGTGCGCATGGATCTCGGTCTCGTCGTGGCTGCCGCCGAAGTCAGGTCCGTGGGCGATCTCGATAATGCCGCCGGCGTTGATGACGTAGTCGGGAGCATAGAGGATTCCGCGGGCTGCCAGCTCCGCGCCGTGCCGGTCCTCGGCAAGCTGGTTGTTGGCGGAACCCGCGACGATCGATGCGCCGATCTCGCCGATGGTCTGATCGTTCACAACCGCACCCAGCGCGCAGGGTGCGAAGACATCCACATCGGCGCCATGAACGTCGTGCGTATCGACGGGGATCGCATTGAAGATTTCGATCGCGCGCGCCACGGCGTCGGCGTTGATGTCGGCGACATGCAGCCGTGCACCTGCCGCGTGCAATCGCCCGGCAAGATCAAACCCGACTGCGCCGAGGCCCTGGATCGCGACCTGGATCCCGTCGAGCCCGTCGTTGCGCCGCAGCTTGTGGGAAACCGCCGCGCGAATGCCCTGGAAAACACCGTAGCCGGTATAGGGCGAGGGATTGCCGCTTGTCGCGCTCGTTCCCGTGACATGGTGGGTAACCTTGGCCATCTCGTCCATGTCCGCGACGGTCATGCCGATGTCTTCGGCCGCGACGTAACGACCCGACAGGCTATCGACGATACGGCCCATGGCGCGCATTAACGCTGGCGTCTTTTCGGTCTTTGCGTTGCCGATGATCACGGACTTGCCGCCACCGAACGGGAGTCCGGCGAGGGCGGACTTGTAGGTCATGCCGCGTGACAGCCGGAGCGCGTCTTCCAGCGCCGCCGTCTCGTCGGTATAGGGCCACATCCGGCAGCCGCCGACGGCGGGGCCGAGCCCGGTGTTGTGAATGGAAATAATGGCCTGGAGCCCGGTCTCGCGGTCCTTTCCGAACAGGACCGTTTCGTGGTCGTCGAAGGCGGGCGCGTCGTACACGGACATGGCGTTCTCCCGGAATCTGGGCCTGTGTCGCAGGCATTAACCATGTCTCTCGATTTTGCATCGAAGCGATTAATCTTCAATGAAGATCAATGACTTGTGTGCGAATTGAAAGATGCGGGCGCGGTTGCGCGGGGTCGCGATGTGGAATGTGATGCCTTGTCCGCACGCTCTATAATAATATTTCAACGTGAACCGGCTCGATCGGGCCGGTGCAGGAACCGAGGCGGCACGATGTCCAATTCGAAACGGCGCGCAAAGGTCGAACCCGAGACGTGGGAGCAGCCGAGTGGCGCGCCCGTCAGCTGTGAGGATTCGATCCTCGTCCTGCGTGAAAATCTGGTCGAGATTCAGGATGTCTGCCAGGAAGCTCTCGAGGATGCGGTGCTGATGGATGTCTCCGAGGCCCAGTTCCGCCAGGTGTTGCACGCCCTCGTCGATCAGCTTGCGAACCCCTACAAGAAAAGCTGACTGAGGCTAGCCGAGGCGTCCTGCATGGGCTGCCTCGAAGAGTTCCCGGAAGTCCGTGGTGTCGAGCGCGATGGGATTGGCGATCGCCGTTGGGTCGGCAGCCGCGTCGGCCGCGAGCGCATCGAAGTACTCCTCCTCGACGCCCAGTTCGGCCAGCGTGTGAGGCATTTCGAACCGCGCGCGCAGTTCGAGCGCCCATTCGAGAAACGAATTGAAACCGCCGCTACCTGTTTCCAGCCCGAGATAGGCCGCGACGCGGGCGAGCTTGTCCTCGATCGCCGGACGGTTGCGTTCCAGCACATAGGGCATGACCACGGCATTGGTAAGTCCGTGATGGGTGTCGTAGCGCGCGCCGATGGGGTGGCTCATGGCATGGATCGCTCCGAGTCCCTTCTGGAAGGCAGTCGATCCCATCGCCGCGGCGGCCAGCATGTTCGCACGCGCGCCGAGATCGGACCCGTCGGCGACAGCGCGGGTCAGGTTCTCCCGGATCAGACGCATACCCTCGAGCGCGACGCCGTCGCACATTGGATTGGCGAAGGGCGAACAGTAGGCCTCGAGGCAGTGGGCGAGCGCGTCCATGCCGGTTGCCGCCGTGATATGCGCCGGCAGCCCCAAGGTAAGCTCGGGATCGGCGATAACGATGCCCGGCATCATCCCTGGATGGGTGATAATGACCTTGCGGCCGGTCGCCTCGTTGAGCACCACCGTCGAGCGCCCGGTCTCGGAACCGGTGCCCGCCGTGGTGGGCACCGCGACGACGGGAAGCGGCGGCTCTGCGCGGCGCCAATCGTCCCGACCCTCCTCGAAATCCCACAATGGTATGCCGTCGTCCGGCTGGGCGGCGGCGAGGGCGATCGTCTTGCCGGCGTCCAGCGACGAGCCGCCGCCGAAGGCGATCACACCGTCGCAGTCCGCTGCGCGCAGCGCCGCAACCCCGGCGGTAATATTGGCGCTCACGGGGTTCGGCTTGATGTCGGAAAATGGGACCGCCGACACGCCGTCCGTCGCAGCCTGCTCCAGCGCCAACGTGACCATATCGAGGTTCGCCAGTCCCGGGTCGGTCACGAACAGCGGGCGATTTATGCCGAGCGTCGCGCAGGCGCGGGCGAGCATCGAAATCTTGCCGGCGCCGAACCAGATCGTTGTCGGGAAACTCCAGGTGCCGCGGAGAACGGGGTGGTCGTCGGTCATGAGATGGTCCCGGTCAGATAAGTTCGAAATAGCGTTCCAGCTCGGCCGTGTCGATCTCCTCCGGCACGTCGCCGGATGCGTCGGGAAGCTGGCGGGCCTCCCAGTCGCGTGAGGCTGCGAAATGCTCGACGAAGGCGTCGCCGAACCAGGCGCGTGCCATCTCGGATGCGGCGAAGCGTTTGCCGGCCTCCGGGAGGTTCGACGGCAGGCGCAGGTGCGCGGGATGTTCACGATCGTAGGCGTTTCCGGTGACGGCGGCCTCGGGCTCGGTTTCGTTGGCGACGCCGTCGAGACCTGATGCGATCGCGGCGGCTGCGACCAGGTGGGGGTTCGCGTCGGCACCGGGCACCCGGTATTCGATCCGCTGTGATTTGGCGTCTCCGGGCAGGGCGCGAATGGCGCAGGTGCGGTTGTCGATGCCCCAGGTCGCGTCGGTCGGCGCCCAGAGGCCCGGAATTAGGCGGCGATAGGAGTTCACCGTCGGCGCCACCATGGCCGTGAGCTCGGCCATATGCGCCTGCTGGCCGCCGATGAAATGCCGCATCGTCGCGGAGATGCCGTTCTCGTCGGATGGATCGTTAAATGCGTTGCCGCCGCCGTCTGCCGCCGTCAGGGACAGGTGTAGATGACCCGACTGCCCGGCCTCGGCCATGCTCCACTTGGCCATGAAGGTGGCCATCAGGTCACGGTCTTGGACGATGGCCTTGGTGTAGGTCTTGAAGAGTGCGGCCTTGTCGGCGGCTGCGAGCGCCTCGTCCGCGCGCAACGCGGCCTCCATAACGCCGGCCCCCATTTCCTCGTGAATGCCCTCGAGCTCGATTCCCATGCCCGCCATGCCGGTAAAGATGCCGGTATAGAGGCTGCGCAGGTTCGACTGGCGCAACAGGGAGTAGCCGGTTTTTCCCGGCGCGACCGGGATCATGCCGCGATACTGCTTATCGGCGACACTGGTGCGCGTCTCGTCGAACACAAAGAACTCGTACTCGAACCCGGCCAGAGCATCGAAGCCCATCTCCCGGGCGCGGTCGAGGACGCGCGTCAGGACTCCGCGCGGGCACAGCGCGGACGCCGCGTCGGCGAACTCCCCGAGGAAAAGCCAGCAACCATCCTCGAAGGGGAGCTGGCGACCCGACTCCGGAACGATCCGCACCGGCGCGTCGGGGAACCCGGTATGCCAGCCCGTGTAGCTCGCGTTGTCGTAAAGCTGGTCGGCGATGTCCCAGCCGAGGACGACATCGCAGAAACCGAAGCCTGCCTCCAGCGCGCTGAGGAACTTCTCCCGGTGCATGTACTTGCCGCGCAGGAGGCCGTCGATATCCGTCACGCCGACCTTGACGAACTCATGGCCCCCCTCGCGTACGAGGTCGGCAGCGTGTTTCGCATCGGTGATGGGCGCGGTCATGGAAACGTCCTTCTGCGCGGCGGGATCGCGCCGCGGGCGGATACTACGTCGCGGGGCTTCACGGGCCAACGCCACGCGTACGTTCGTCGCTCTCCATGAGTTGAATTCCCCCGTGCCAGGTTCTGTGTCAGTTTGGCGCTAACAAAGGCATTTCAAGCGGAACTCGTCTCATGAGCCTCGAAGTCGTCGTCATTCTGTCGCTGATTGTCATCTGCGTCGTGCTGGGCACCTGGTCCGCGCTGGTGACCAAGGATTCGTGGGATGCCGAACCCGTCGAGGGCGAGGATAATTTCGACTACCACAAGGCCACGCTCGGCATTCATCAGCCGCCGGGCGAAGAGCAGTGGGAGAAGGACCTCGACGCCCTGCGGATGGACCAGAAGCACCGCCTCTGCTGACGGCGCGCGCCTGGTTTAGTCCCAGTCTTCGGCGTAGGCGAAGTTGCGCGCCGCGTAGTCCGCGTGAAACTCCCCGAACGTGACCGGCGGATACTTCGGCAGGTTTTCCGCGCTCGCGCAGCCGGGCACGCATTCCATCACCGCATCCACGTCCGGGTAGAGAAAGAAGATGTTGGAGTAGCGATCGGTGTCCGGCGCTGCCCGCACCCGATGGGGCGTGGCCTTGAAAACATCGTTCGACCAACGGCAGAGCGTGTTCCCGGTGTTGAAAAGCACGCCGTTCGGAACAATCGGCTGGGAGATCCACTCGCCGTTCGGAGTCAGGATTTCCAGTCCGGGATGGGTTGCCGGTGGAATGAGCGAAAGGAAGGACAGGTCGGTGTGGCCGGGCAGGGATATTTCGCGATCGGCGTCGGGGATCGGTGGATAGTGGGCGATGCGGGTCATGGAGCTTGAGCGCGCGAAGTGCGGATCGAAGAAATCCGGTGCCATGCCCAGGGCCACGGATATGGCCGGCAGCAATTTTCGGGCGAACGCTTCGAACGTCAGATGAAACGCCATGAACGCATCGCGCACGCCCGGTGCCACGGCCTCGCCGGGCCACTTGTTGTGGCCCCGGAAACGCCGGTTCGCGCCGAAGTCCGGGTCGTTGACATCAAGGTCGAAGGTGAACTTGTAGGCTTCGCTGACCTGGGCCCTGTGGGCGGTCTGATGGGTCTCGAAGGTGTCGCGGTGCACGGAGACATTCGGCGGCATGTATCCGCACTGATGACGGTTCATCCGGACCTTGAGCTTTTCGTCCATGGGCAGGCCATGAAACATTCGCGAGGCGTCGAAGGCCCGCTCGACGACGCCACTGTCGATGCCGTGATTGACGAGGACCATGAAGCCCATGCCCGTGCAGGCCTCGCGAAAGGCCGTCGCGGCATCCGCGATCGCACCTGGTGTGCCGGCGCGCAATGGGCCTACATCCACGACCGGAATATCGGCGGGGCTGATGGTCTTGGTGGGGCGCGCGGTGTCTGTGGTCATCGTCTGCATTCTAGAGATGTGTCACGTCGAGGGAACGGCCCCAGCGGTCCTCGAGATACTCGATGACGAGGCGGCGGTGGCACTTGTGTGGCGTATCTTCGCTGCACAGGAGGCAAGCCCCATCGAACGCATCGGGTTCGAATGACTCCTCGATCTTGCGGTCGCGCATGATATCCATGAAGCGCGGCTCGAATTCGCTCCACGACAGGCCCTTCTTGCGATAGTCCGAGAACAGGGTCTCATCCGGCGCCAGTTCGGGGGCGTGGCGATATTCGATGTTCCCGATGCGGCCGAGAAAGAAGGCCAGGTCTGTCGCCTTGGCGAAGCCGGCCAGCTGTGAGGTGTTCTGCAGGCGCACGTCGATCACGGTTCGCACGCCCGCGTCGCTCAGGCGGCCAAAGAAATTCTCCGCACTGGTCCTCGTGAAGCCGATCGTAAAGACCGTCATGGGTTCACTCCTCCCGTTCCCGTCCAGTGAGCTGGGTGGAAACCGTGTGCCGGCAAGCCCGCGAATTCTCTCACAAAACCGTGACGCGGAGTGACTTTATGAACGCCGGGAAAACGTCATTTAATGCGCATGATCATCGTGCTTCTCCATTCGGTAATGCTTGGAGATAACTGGACGGCGGCGGAGACGCCGCCGTTTTTTTCCTCACCTTGATCGTGCGAACCTGATCCAGAACACGAAAGCGACGGGATGTTCGTCATGCCTCTTCTCACCACCCAAAAATGGGGCCGCGTCGGCGCCCTGATCGCCGCCGCCCTGCTTTTCCTCGCCGTATCCGCCAGCGGACAGGCCAACCCGGCCTTCTGGAAACTCGAATGGCCGCGCACCGACTTCTCGAAATCGAATGTTCCGCTCGACAAGATTTTTTCAGGCGGTGTCCCGAAGGATGGCATTCCGCCGATCTATGAGCCCCGCTTTGCGCCGATCGCGGAGGTCGATCGCCTCTACCAGGGCACCGAACCGGTCATCACCGTCGCGATCAACGGCGAGGCGCGCGCCTATCCGCTGGGCATCCTGATGACCCACGAAATCGTCAATGACGAGCTCGGCGGCATGTCCATCGCGGTGACCTATTGCCCGCTTTGCAACTCGGCCGTCGTCTTCGACCGCAACGTCAACGGGCGAATTCACACGTTCGGTGTCTCGGGCAAGCTCCGGCATTCTGATCTGATCATGTGGGATCACGAGACCGAAAGCTGGTGGCAGCAGTTC
>JAYQGE010000016.1:0-21798 GCA_038140435.1 Rhodospirillaceae bacterium
CCCGCGACCACCACGGCGCCCTTTTCGGAACGGGTGAGCGCCGCGATCCGGCAGTCCTGGCGCACATGCTGGAGCGCCGTATCGAAGTCGTCGGCCTCGTAGAGCGAGGTGATCTCGTCCTCGTTGGCGAACAGGATGTCCACATGCTCGCTCACCAGCGCGCGGAAGGACTCCCGGTGCCGGTCCACGCAGAACGGGTCCGACAGGCTCAGCGAGACCATGCGGTCATGGGCGTGAGCGAACGCAGCGGCCCGATGAAACGCCTCCTTCGCCGCGTCCCGGTCCCACAGATAGCCCTCGAGGTAGGTCACCTGCGCGCGCGCGATCAGCGCCTCGTCGATGTCCTCGGGGCCCAGGTTGACGCTCGCGCCGAGGAACGTGTTCATCGTCCGCTGGGCATCGGGCGTGATGAGGATCAGGCAGCGCGCCGTCGGCGGTCCGTCGGTCGCCGCCGGGGTCGCAAACTCCGCGCCGACGGCACGGATGTCGTGGGCGAAGATGTCGCCGAGCTGGTCGTCGCGCACCTTGCCGATGAACGCGCATTTCGCGCCCAGGGACGCCAGGCCGGCGGCGGTGTTGCCCGCCGAGCCGCCCGACGTCTCGATACCCTGGGGCATCGCCGCATAGAGTGCTTCGGCCTGGTCGGCGTCGATCAGGGCCATGGTGCCCTTGACCATGCCGTGGGCTTCGATCATGGCGTCGTCGGTCTGGGCCAGAACATCGACGATGGCGTTGCCGACGCACACGACGTCGAGGGGGGAATCGGTCATGGGAACTCCTGGTACTTTCGCGCGACGGGACGGATCAGGCGCGCGAGTATAGCGGCGTCGGGGCCGCAGGCAATGCGCGCCACCGCGGTCAATCGGGTCTCTCCACGGTTTTCGCGTGGCCTTCGCGCAGGCAAGGCGTTATGAGGAAGACGTCATGATTTCCGCATTCTTCAAGGCGCTCGGCGACCTCGGCGACCCGCGCATGCGCTCGGTCCTGTTCCAGTCGATCGGCCTCAGCCTCGCGACCGCGATCGGCCTGTGGGCCGGGCTTTCCTGGCTGCTCTCGACGACCGAGCTCATCGGCGATGTGCCCCTTGTCGGGGGCTGGCTCGAGACCGCCGTCGACTGGCTGGGCTCGATCGCCGTCTTCGTCCTCGTCATCCTGCTCCTGCCCGCCTTCCTCGGGCTCTATGCGAGCCTCTATATCGAAACCATCTGCCGGGCCGTCGAGGCGCGCCACTACCCGCACCTGCAGCCGCCGCGCAATCAGTCGGTCATGGAGGCGATCATCGTCGGCATCAAGTTCGGCGGGCTGCTGATCGCGTTCAACCTGTTCCTGCTGGCGTTCATCTTCTTCCCGCCGATCTACCTGGTCGCCGGCTGGGCCGTGAACGGCCACCTGCTGGGCCGTGAATATCTCGAAATGGTCGGGTTCCGGCGCATGGACCCCGCACAGTTGCGCGGCTACCGGGTCAAACGGCGCAGCCGGATCTTCCTGTCGGGGTTGATGCTCGCGGTGATCGCGTCGATCCCCGTCCTGAACCTGATCCTGCCGCTGTTCGGCACGGCGATGATGCTGCATGTTTTTGAGGCAACCCGGGACCGAGATTCCGTAAATATCGTTGTTTAACAATGATATAAAATAGATTATGGACAAATTTGACGAAACGCCGTAACCAAGCGTCTGTGATACTGTGTAATCTCGGTTGTGGGCCGCGAATCCTGCACCCGTTCGGCGATTCCGGGATCAAGATGGGGGCGCGATCATGAGCGCAGACACGGACGACGCGAAGCGCGAAGCGGACGGCAACGCAGGCGGCAGCGCGGACACGCGGCCCGAACTCGACCTCAGTTTTCTCGACCGCCAGCCCGCGCGCGCGACCGACATTCCCAACCTGGGCGATCGGATGGATCGCGGCGACGAACCCGAGGCCCACCGGGGTTCGGACTCGAAGACCCTCACGGTCGGCCGGGACATCTCACTCAAGGGCGACATCACCGAGTGCGATTCGCTCATCGTCGAGGGCCGCATCGAGGCCAAGCTCGAGAGCGCGCGCGCCCTCGAGGTGTCCCGCGGCGGCCGGTTCGACGGCAGTGCGCGGGTCGAGACCGCGACCATCAGCGGACGCTTCGACGGCGATCTCGATATCGCCCGCGCGCTCCGGATCACGGCGTCGGGCAAGGTCACAGGCCGGGTGACCTACGGGCGCCTGGAAATCGAGAAGGGCGGAGAAGTTCATGGCGATGTTTCGATACATTCGTAGGCTGGCCCTTGCGGACAACCCGGCCGGCGCGACAACCGACGGCCCGTCGCGCGTCGCGATGCTCTCCGCGGCCGGCATCACGCTGGCGGTCGCAATCTTCATTCTGTCGGCCTGATTTCGTGCGCCGCGCCCTCTTGCTGGCGGGGCTGGTCGGCCTGACCGCCTGTTCCGGCGCGTTCGCACCCGAAACGCGGTCGCCCACGACGCAGCCGACGACCGAACGAACCACCGCCGGACAGCAGGCCGCCGCGACATCGACGCGCGCCGCACCCGCACCACCCGCGGCCCCGGTCCGCCCGCCGCTCCGCCTGTCGGACCTGATGGGCCGCGCCCCGGGCGAGATCGACCTGCGGATCGGCGTCCCCGACCTCGTGCGCACGGAAGGCAACGGCCAGGTCCGGATCTACAGCAGTCCGGACTGCATCCTGCACATCTTCGCCTACCCCGGCGGTGCGGCCAGCCGGGTGACCCATATCGAGGCGCGCACGCGCAACGGCCGCCTCGCGGGCGATGCCTTCAACGACTGCCTCGAAAGTTTCCGACGGTCATAGAGACCCGCGCGCGGATCAGGCCGTGACCTTGGCCTTGTAGCGGCATACATCCGCGACCGCGCAGGCCATGCAGTCGGGCTTGCGCGCCTTGCACACATACCGCCCGTGCAGGATCAGCCAGTGATGGGCGTGGCGGAGATACTTTTCCGGAACCCGGCGCAGGAGCGCATCCTCGACCTTGCGCACGTCCTTGCCGGGCGCGAGCCCGGTGCGGTTCGACAGGCGGAAGATGTGCGTGTCGACCGCCATGGTCGGCTCCCCGAAGGCCGTGTTGAGCACGACGTTCGCGGTCTTCCGGCCGACCCCGGGCAGCGCCTCCAGCGCCGCGCGGTCGGCGGGCACCTCGCCGCCATGCTCGGCCAGCAGCTTCTCGGAGAGCGCGATGACGTTCTTCGCCTTGTTGCGGAAGAGGCCGATGGTGCGGATGTGGCGGATCAGCTCCGCCTCGCCCAGCGCCACCATCTTCGCCGGCGTGTCGGCGATCTTGAACAGCTCGGCCGTCGCCCGGTTCACCCCCACATCGGTCGCCTGGGCCGACATCACGACGGCGACCAGCAGCGTGTACACATTCGTGTATTCGAGCTCGGTCTCGGGGTTCGGGTTCGCCGCCGAAAGCCGGCGGAAGAACTCCTCGATCTCGTCCTTGGTCATGCGGGCCATGGGCGTGAAGATACCCGGTTTCGCCGCGCCGAACATCCTGTCGCGCGCGCAATCACAGCCCGGCGACTGCGACAATGCGCGGCTTCCCGCGCGGCGACGCGCGCCCTAGACTTAGTCCATGGACCACGCCCAAAGCGAACCGATCTTCGACGCCGTGCTCTATCCGCACCGCAGCCTCGGCCCGCGCGGCGTCCGTGTCCTGCTTCTCGCGATCGCCGGTGCGCTCACCCTTGTGGGCCTCTACTTCGCGCTCCTGGGCGCCTGGCCCGTGTTGCCCTTCTTCGGCTGCGAGATCCTGATCTTCTGGTGGGCCTTCCGCGCGAACGCCCGCGACGGCCGGCGTTCCGAACGCCTGCGCCTCACCCCCGAGGCCATGACCGTCGCCCGTGTCCGCCCGTCGGGACAAACCCACGAGCACCGCTTCGCACCGCCCCACTGGCTCGCGGTCGAACTCACGCCGCGTCCCGGCGGCGACAATGAATTGCGGCTGGCCAGTCACGGCCGGTCGGTGCGGGTCGGCGGTTTCCTCACGCCCGAGGAGCGCGACGACCTCGCGGGTGCATTGCGCGACGCACTGCGGCGTCTGCGCGGAGGCGCCGCCTAGCGGGCGCCCAGCCCGAGCACGTCCGTCATCGCATAGAGGCCCGGCGGCTGGCCCGCGGTCCAGTTGGCGGCCCGCACCGCGCCGCGCGCAAAGATGCCCCGGTCCGTCGCCCGGTGGGTCAGTTCGATGCGCTCGCCCGCCGCGGCGAACACCACGGAATGTTCTCCGACCACGTCCCCGCCGCGCAGGGTCGCGAAGCCGATGTTGCCGCGCTCGCGCGCGCCGGTGATGCCCTCGCGCGAAAGCACCTTCTCCGTATCGAAGTCCACACCGCGGCCGCGCGCGGCCGCCTCGCCCAGGCTGAGTGCCGTGCCCGAGGGCGCGTCCACCTTGTGCTTGTGATGCATCTCGACGATCTCGATGTCGAAGTCGGGATCGAGCGCGCGCGCCACCTGCTCTGTCAGCGCGAACAGGAGGTTCACCCCGCTCGACATGTTCGACGCCCAGACCACCGGGACCGCCTTCGCCGCCGCGTCCAGTGCAGCACGGTGTTCATCCTCGAGACCGGTCGTCCCGGCCACGAGCGCACAGCCCGCCTCCGCGGCCAGCGTCGCGTGGGCGGCGGTCGCCGCCGGCACCGTGAAGTCAATTACGACGTCCACCGCCGCGAACAGCGCGGCGGCATCGTCGGTGATCGTCACGTCGCTTGCGCCCACGCCCGCCAGAACGCCCGGGTCGGCGCCCAGATGGGGTGCGCCCGGCGCCTCGCTCGCGCCCGCGAGCACGCAGCCGTCGGTCTCGGCGACCACGCGCACGAGCATCTGGCCCATGCGTCCGCCGGCCCCGACAATGCCTATCTTCCGTTGATCGACCATTTCGCCTCGCCCTCGCCGGCACCATGCCGGAACGGCGGCGAACATAGCATTTCGCGCGGCCGGGTAAACGGGCCGTGACGCAGGCCGGCTAGTCCTTCAGGTCGTCCCAGAACTCCTTCACCTTGGTGAAGAAGCCCTCCGACTCCGGGCTGTGCTTGGTGGCGCCGCCGCCGGCCGCAACGAACTTCTCGAGCAGGTCGCTCTGTTCCTTCGTCAGGTTCACCGGCGTCTCGATCTGGGCCTGGACATACATGTCGCCGCGCGTGTTGGTGCGCAGCACCGACATGCCCTTGTTGCGCAGCCGGAACTGCTGGCCGGTCTGGGTCCCCGCGGGGATGTTCACCCGCGCCTTGCCGCCGTCGATGGTCGGCACCTCGATCGAGCCGCCCAGCGCCGCCGTCGTCATCGGGATCGGCACCCGGCACTGGATGTCAGCCCCGTCCCTGCGGAAGAAGCGATGCGGGCGGATGGTCACGAAGATATAGAGATCGCCCGGCGGTCCGCCGCGCAGGCCGGCCTCGCCCTCGCCCGCGACGCGGATACGCGTGCCGTCCTCGATCCCCGCCGGCACGTTCACCGACAGGGTCTTTTCCTTGTTCATGCGCCCCGCGCCGCCGCAGGCGTCGCACGGGTTGTCGATCACCCGGCCCGCGCCATGGCAGGTCGGACAGGTGCGCTCGACCGTGAAGAAACCCTGCTGGGCGCGCACCTTGCCGTTGCCCTGGCAGGACGGGCAGGTGACCGGTTCGGAACCGCCCGAAGCACCGGACCCGTGACAGGAATCGCACGCAGCCGAGGCGTTCACGCGCACCCGCGTCTGCTTGCCGGCGAACGCGTCCTCCAGGTTCACATCGAGGTTGTAGCGCAGGTCCGAGCCGCGGGTGCTGGCCTGGCGACGTCCGCCGCCACGGCCGCCCATGAACTCGCCGAACATCTCGTCGAAGATGTCCGCGAAGCCGCCACCGGAGAAGTCGAAGCCGCCGCCGCCGGGGCCGGCGCCAGCACCCGCCTCGAAGGCCTCGTGGCCGAAGCGGTCGTAGGCGGCGCGCTTCTCGTCATCCTTCAGGACGTCATAGGCCTGGTTGATTTCCTTGAAACGCCGCTCCGCCTCCGCATTGTCGGGGTTGCGGTCGGGGTGCAGCTCCTTGGCGAGCTTGCGATAGGCGCTCTTGATCGCCGCGCCGTCCGCGCCGCGATCGACACCCAGTGTCTGGTAGAAGTCTTTGTCAGCCATGGGCCTTCACCACCTCAGAACCGAATGAAGCGGGAAGAACCGGGCCGGTCAACGTTCGCACACGCCGGCCGACGGTTCATTCCCCCTCGCGCCCCGGTCAGGAGGCGGACGACTGTCCCTTGCGGTCGTCGTCGTCATCGTCGACCTCTTCGAAGTCGGCATCGACGATGGTCTCGTCGGCCTCGTCCCCGGCCTGGCCGGCGTCACCGGCCTCGCCTTCGGACATGGCCTCCTCGGCCGCCGCCTGGTCCGCCTTGTAGATCGCCTCGCCGAGCTTCATCGACGACGTCACGAGCGCTTCCAGCTTCTCCTGGACCGCGTCGCCGTCCTCGCCCTCGAGCGCCTCTTTCAGCGCCGCGAGATCGCTCTCGATCGTGGCCTTGTCCTCGGCCTCGACCTTGTCGCCATGCTCCTCGAGGCTCTTCTCGGTCTGGTGGACCAGCGCCTCGGCCTGGTTGCGGGCCTCCACGGCCTCGCGCCGCTTCTTGTCGTCCGCCGCATGCTCTTCGGCATCCTTGACCATCCGGTCGATGTCGTCGTCGGACAGGCCGCCCGACGCCTGGATGCGGATCTGCTGCTCCTTGCCGGTACCCTTGTCCTTCGCCGACACGTTGACGATGCCGTTGGCGTCGATGTCGAAGGTGACCTCGATCTGCGGAACGCCGCGCGGGGCCGAGGGAATGCCGACCAGGTCGAACTGGCCGAGCACCTTGTTGTCCGCGGCCATCTCACGTTCGCCCTGGAACACGCGGATGGTCACCGCCTGCTGGTTGTCCTCGGCGGTCGAGAAGACCTGGCTCTTCTTGGTCGGGATCGTCGTGTTGCGGTCGATCAGGCGGGTAAACACGCCACCCAGCGTCTCGATGCCCAGCGACAGTGGCGTCACGTCGAGCAGGAGCACGTCCTTGACGTCGCCCGCCAGCACGCCGGCCTGGATGGCGGCGCCGATGGCGACCACCTCGTCCGGGTTCACGCCGCGGTGCGGGTCACGACCGAAGAAGTTCTTCACCGTCTCCTGAATCTTCGGCATGCGGGTCATGCCGCCGACCAGAATCACCTCGTCGATCTCGCTCGGCTTCAGGCCCGCATCCTTGAGGGCCGCCGCGCAGGGCTCGACCGTGCGCTCGACGAGATCCTCGACCAGCGCCTCGAGCTTCGCCCGGGTCAGCTTGATATTGAGATGCTTCGGCCCGGACTGGTCCGCCGTGATGAACGGCAGGTTGACCTCGGTCTGGGTCGAGGAGGACAGCTCGATCTTCGCCTTCTCCGCGGCCTCCTTGAGGCGCTGCAGCGCGAGCTTGTCCTGGCGCAGGTCGATCGACTGCTCCTTTTTGAACTCGTCGGCCAGATACTCGATGATCCGCGCGTCGAAGTCCTCGCCGCCGAGGAAGGTGTCGCCGTTGGTCGACTTCACCTCGAACACGCCGTCGCCGATCTCGAGGATGGAGATGTCGAAGGTGCCGCCGCCGAGGTCATAGACCGCGATGGTGCCCGCCTCCTTCTTCTCGAGGCCGTAGGCGAGCGCGGCCGCCGTCGGCTCGTTGATGATGCGCAGGACCTCGAGGCCGGCGATCTTGCCCGCGTCCTTGGTCGCCTGGCGCTGGGAATCGTTGAAGTAGGCCGGCACGGTGATGACCGCCTGCTCGACCGTCTCGCCGAGGAAGGATTCGGCCGTCTCCTTCATCTTCTGGAGGATGAAGGCGCTGATCTCGGACGGGCTGTACTTCTCGCCGTTGGCGCCGACCCACGCGTCGCCATTCTCGCCCTCGACGATCTGGTACGGGACCAGGCTCTTGTCCTTGTCCGTCAGCGGATCGTCGAACCGGCGCCCGATCAGGCGCTTGACCGCGAAGATCGTGTTCTCGGGGTTGGTCACCGCCTGGCGCTTCGCGGCCTGGCCGACGAGTCGCTCCGGATCGTCGGAGAAGGCCACCATCGACGGCGTCGTGCGCGCGCCCTCGGAGTTTTCGATCACCTTGCCCGCGCCGCCGTCCATGACGGCCACGCAGGAGTTGGTGGTGCCGAGATCGATACCAATTACTTTCGCCATGACTACCTCACTTTTCAGCAGACCTGCCCGGCCCAAACGGCACCGGTACACGCCCCCGTATTTAAAGTTGATCGGCCCGCACAGGGGACCGGAACTGTTCGTGGGACATATAGGGAGGGCCAAACGGCTCTACAACCGCTAGTCTGAAGCGTTTTTTCACCCGCCGGGCCGGATGAAACGGCCTCAAAACGCCATGACGATCATCTCCGCGAGCTACAAGACCGATATTCCGGCGTTCTTCGGCGACTGGTTCCGCGCCAGGCGCATGGCTGGGTCGTGGGAGGTGCGCAACGCATGGAACGGCATCTTGGCCAAGCGCCGGTCTCGGCGCGCACGAAGAGCATGCGTCCGGGCTGCCGGCGCAGAAATGATCAGCCCATGACCCGCCCCGCTCACCCCGTCGATATCCTCGCCTTCCTTGAACAGAACGGCGTCGCGGTCCCGCCCCTCAAGATCGTCGATGTCGGCGCGATGGACGTGGGCGAAGCCGAGCCCTGGTCCGGTCTGGTCGAGACCGGCGCGGCGACCCTGATCGGCTTCGAGCCGAACCCGCCCGAATGCGACAAGCTCAACGCCGCCGCGGGGCCACATACGCGCTATCTCCCCCACGCGATCGGCGACGGCGGCACCCACACGCTGCACATCGGCGCCGCGCCCATGACCTCGTCCCTGCTGCCGCCCGATCCGGCGGTGATGCAGCAGTTCCACGCCCTGTGGGAGCTCTGCGAACCGACCGGGGAAATTCCGCTCGAAACGGCCCGGCTCGACGATCTCGATGAGGTCCGGCCGATGGATTTGCTCAAGCTCGACATCCAGGGCGCGGAACTCATGGCGCTCGAGGCCGGCACCGCCGCGCTCGGCGACACCATGGCCGTGCAGCTCGAAGTCGGGTTCCTGCCGATCTACCGGGACCAGCCCCTGTTCGCCGATGTCGATAGCTTCCTGCGCGCGCACGGCTTCGCGTTCCACACCATGGTCGGCGTCGGCTCGCGTCCGTTTCGGCCGCTGATCAAGGACGGTAACCCCAACCGCGGCTTCGCGCAGGTGATCTGGAGCAACGCTTTGTATTTCCGCGATCCGCTGGGATTCCAGGACCTCGCCGCGGAGAAGCCCGACGCGCTCCTGAAGACCGCGATCCTCGCCCACGAGCTCTACGCGGCGTTCGATCTCGCCGCGGTCGCGCTGCAGCATTACGGGGCGGCGATGAAGCCGGGGCTCGCCACGGCCTACATCCACGCACTTACCGCCGCGGATCCGGCGATCACCGCACGCAAGTAGTCAGACGATCGGCTCGTCCTTGTCGGTCGCCTCGGTCGCGGGCGCTTCCGGTGCGTCCGCTCCGGCCTCGGCCTGCAGCGCCGCCGACTTGGCGACCCCGACCCGGGCCGGGCGCAGCAGCCGGTCATGCAGCCGGTAGCCGGCCTGCATCACATGGGCGACGCTGCCGTTCGGCAGGTCGCTGTCGGGCACCTCGTACATCGCCTCGTGCAGGTTCGGATCGAAGGGCGCACCCATCGGGTCGAGCCGCTCGACCTTGTGGGCGGCCAGCGCCGAGAGGAAATCATTCTGCACCGCGATCACACCCTCGAGCAGGGTCTGGAGAAGCTCGTGCTCGCCACGCCGCTCCTCGGGGATGGCTTCGAGGGCGCGCTCGAGATTGTCGCCGACCGAGAGGATGTCGCGCGCAAACCCGGTGACAGCGTAGCGGTGGGCGTCCTCCACCTGGCGCTCGGCGCGCTTGCGCATGTTCTCGGTCTCCGCCATCGCGCGCAGGAGCTGGTCGCGTATCTGCGTGACCTCGCTCTCGAGCTCGACGATCCGCGCGGCATGTTCGCCGCCGGTCGGCGGCGTGTCCGCCGGCGCATCCTGCGGGCCCGGCTCCGCCGCGCCGCCGTCTGCCGGCTCGGGTGCCTGCGGGGTCTCGTTGTCGTTGTCTTCGCTCATGGGTCCGCTTTCTGCTCGGCCGGGGCCGAAGCTCAAGGATTCGGGTCTCTGCTGTTGTCTGTCAGCCGACCAGGCGGCCGACGATCTGGGCCGTGTAGTCGACCACCGGGATGATCCGGGCGTAGTTGATGCGCGTCGGGCCGATCACGCCGACCGCGCCGACGATCTCCTGCTCGCTGTTGCGATAGGGCGCCACGACGACCGAGCACCCGGCCAGCGAGAACAACTCGTTCTCCGCGCCGATGAAGATCTGCACGCCCTCGCCGCCTCGCGCCATGTCGAGCAGCTTGATCCAGGATTCCTTGGTCTCGAGCGCATCGTAGAGGCCGCGCACATGCTCGAGATCCTCGACCGCCTGCACGTCGTCGAGCAGCCGCTCGGTGCCGCTGACGATCAGGGCCGCCTCGGCGCCGTCGCCCGTGGCCGTGGCGAGGCCCGCCTCGACCAGCTTCCGCGTCAGCTCGTCCAGGTCGCGCCGGTGCGCCTCGAGCTCGGCCGTGATCTGGCGTTGCGCCTCCTCGATGGTCTTGCCCATCATCCGCGCCGACAGGAAGTTCGAGGCCTCGATCATGGCCGACGCGGGCATCCCGCTCGGCACCTCGACAATCCGGTTCTCGACGCTGCCGTCCTCGGTGACCAGCACGACGAGCGCGCGCCCCGGCGCCAGTGAGACGAACTCGATGTGGCGCAGCGCGGCGTCGCTCTTCGGTGCCACGACCAGTCCCGCGCAGTTGCTGAGCCCGGACAGCACCCGGGTCGCCTCGGACAGGGTTTGCTGCACGCTGCGGCCTTCCGCCGCGCACTGGGCCTCAATGACCTGGCGCTCCTCCTCGGTCAGGTGCCCGACCTCCAGGAGCCCGTCCACGAACAGGCGAAGCCCCGCCTCTGTCGGGATGCGGCCCGCCGAGGTGTGGGGCGAGAACAGGAGGCCGGCGTCCTGCAGGTCCGCCATCACGTTGCGGATCGTCGCCGGCGAGAGCTCCATGCCGAGGTTGCGCGAGAGCGTGCGCGAGCCGACCGGCTCGCCGGTCTCCAGATAGCCGTCGATGATCTGCCGAAGGATCTCGGAGCTGCGCTGGTTGAGTTGTGGAATCGCCCGGCTCATCGGCGTGATTGTCCGTTGTTTGCGCCACGAAAGTCGAGGTGCGACATGCCCGCAAAACTTAGGCACGGCCCGGCGCCTAATCAAGAACGTCCATGGCCGCGCGCCACGGCAATTCCGGTTCTGGACGCAACCCGGGCGCAACGACTAGGTTCGCGGCCATCGACCAGCCCCAGACGCTACGGAACCCGACATGCCCAAATCCTCGATTCGCCCCTCGCGCCGCGCGCCCGACGAAATGCGCAAGGTCCGCCTCAAACCCGGCGCAGCCAAGTATGCCGAGGGCTCCTGCCTCGCCATGTTCGGCAACACCCATGTCCTTTGCGCCGCGAGCATCGAGGACCGGGTGCCACCGTGGATGCGCGGCAGCGGCGAGGGCTGGGTCACGGCCGAGTACGGCATGCTGCCGCGCTCGACCCACACCCGCACGGGACGCGAGGCCGCCCGCGGCAAACAGTCCGGCCGGACTCAGGAGATCCAGCGCCTGATCGGCCGCTCCCTGCGCGCGGTCACCGACATGGAGATGCTCGGCGAGCGGCAGATCCGCCTCGACTGCGACGTCCTACAGGCCGACGGCGGCACCCGCACCGCCGCCATCACCGGTGCCTGCGTCGCGCTGCACATCGCCTGCCAGGGCCTGGTGAAGTCCGGCGCGATTGCGGAGAACCCTGTGCGCGAACTGGTCGCCGCCGTCTCCTGCGGGCTCTACCAGGATACCGCCGTGCTCGACCTGGACTATCCGGAGGACTCGAACGCCCAGGCCGATTCCAACTTCGTGCTGACCGAGCGCGGCCAGATCGTCGAGGTCCAGGGCACCGCCGAGGAGCGCCCCTTCACCCGGGCCCAGTTCATCCGCCTGCTCGACCTCGCACGCGACGGCACCAACGAGCTGTTCGCCCAGCAGCGCAAGGCGCTCGGGATCAAGTAGGTCCGCGATCATGGCCCGCCGCTTCACGGACGACCGGCTGGTGATCGCCAGCCACAACGACGGCAAGGTCCGCGAGATCGCCGACCTGCTGGCGCCCTTCTCGATCGCGGTCGAGAGCGCGGGCGCGCTCGGCCTGCCCGAGCCCGAGGAGACCGGCACCACCTTCGCCGAGAACGCCATCCTCAAGGCGCGCGCCTCGGCCGACGGCAGTGGCCGGGCGGCGCTGGCCGACGATTCCGGCTTTTCCGTCGCCGCGCTCGGCGGCGCGCCGGGCATCCACGCCGCGCGCTTCGCGGAACGTGCCGACGGCGTGCGCGATTTCGACTGGGCGATGGAGCAGATCAACGCGGCGCGCAGCGATGCCGGCGACGATCTCGCCTGGTTCACCTGCGCGCTGGCGCTCGCCTGGCCCGACGGGCATGTAGAGGTGTTCGAGGGCCGGGTCGACGGTACGCTCACCTGGCCCCCGCGCGGCGACCGCGGCTTCGGCTACGACCCGATCTTCATCCCCGCAGGCGGCGCGGCGACCTTCGCGGAGATGGACCCCGAAGCGAAGCACGCAATCTCCCATCGCGCCATCGCGTTCCGCGCGCTCATCGACGCCTGCCTGGCGCCCGACGGGTAGTCATGACCGGCACGGCCGACGACGACATCGCGCTCTATGTGCACTGGCCCTTCTGCCTGTCGCTGTGCCCCTACTGCGACTTCAACAGCCATGTCCGCGACGAGATCGACCAGGGTCTCTGGCGCGACGCCCTCGTCCGCGAGCTCGAACATTACGCGACGCAGGTGCCCGGACGTCGGCTCACGAGCATCTTCTTCGGCGGCGGCACCCCGTCCCTGATGGCGCCGGAAACGGCGGGCGCCGTCATCGCCCGGGCGCGCGCGCTTTTCACGACCGACCCCGGCATCGAGATCACGCTGGAGGCCAACCCGACCTCGGCAGAGGGGGCATCCCTGGCCGGCTTTGCGGACGCCGGCATAAATCGCCTGAGTCTCGGCATCCAGGCCCTCGACGACGCGGCGCTGTCGGCGCTCGGACGCACCCACTCGGCCGACGAGGGCCGCGCAACGATATCCGCGGCGGGCGAACTCTTCGAGCGTGTTTCATTCGATCTCATCTACGGTCGGCCCGGCCAGACACCCGAGGCCTGGCGGCGCGAGCTCGACGAGGCGATCGGCCTCGCCCGCGGCCATCTTTCGGTCTATCAACTCACGATCGAGGCCGGGACGCCGTACTTTCTCGCCCAGGCACGCGGCGATCTCGCGCTGCCGGACGAGGCCGACGGCGTGGCCATGTTCGAGGACACCCAGGACACGCTCGCGGCGGCCGGACTGCCCGCCTACGAGGTCTCGAACCACGCCGAACCGGGGCAGGAATCCCGCCACAACCTCACATACTGGTATTACCGCGACTATCTGGGCGTAGGGCCTGGCGCCCATGGACGTATGACCGTCGATGGCGAAATTCGGGCCACGCGGCAGCACAGAGCCCCAGAAATCTGGGCCAAACAGGTGCTCGAGCGCGGTCATGCCACCCGCGAGAATGCGGTATTGCCGCGCGACACCAAAATCGCGGAGATGGTCATGATGGGACTGCGCCTCACCCGCGGCATCTCCCACCCGGAATTCACCCGCCGGATCGGTGCGACGCCCGATGACGTCTTCGCGAGCGATTCGGTCGGACGCCTCGTGGACGCTGGCTACCTCGACTGGGACGGCAGCGGATTCAGGGCCAGCCCCGCGGGCCGCCAGCGCCTGAACGCGGTCTTCGACGCCCTGCTCGGCGCGCAGCGCCCGGTCGGCTGACCTAGTTGGTCGGCGGCGGTGAAAAGCTCGTCGGGGCCGGATCGACCTCGCGCGGCCCGTCCCGGCGCACCTCGAGGACCGCGAGACCCCGCTCGACCACGCCCGTGTCCGTGAGCCGGAAGATTCCGTCCACGCCGGCGAAACCGTCGGGATTTTCCAGCCGCTCGCGAGCATAGGGGTCCGCCGTCTCGCCGCGCGCCAGGACCGCGGCGAGTGCCACCGCGTCGTAGGCAAGGGTCGAGAGCCGGTCGGGCGTGCGGTCGAACACCTCGGTAAAACGTTCTACGAAGCGCGTGCGCGTATCTGGCGGGGGTGCCGCGAACCAGGCGCCGAGCATCGTTGGTTCCGTGCCGAGCGCCGGATCGTCCCACACCCACGTCCCCAGCAGCTTGACCTGCAGCGGGTCCACATCGAAGAAGGCGAGCAGCGGCGCGATCTGAAGCGCCTCCTCGCCGCCCACGGGCAGCATCAGCGCCTCGAAGCCCACCTCGCCCAGCGTGTCGCGGGTCTCGAGACGCTCGAGCGCACGCTTCGAGAACGCGTCCTCGCGCGCGGCCAGCAGTTTCTTTTCCGCCTCGAGCGCCTCGACCCGCTCGTCGTAGCGGGCCAACGTGCGCACTGTCTCGGTCAGCGGATCGACCCCGCCGGGATAAAACGCGTTCGCCGTGACCACCCCGCCGCGCCGCGCAACGGCGTCGGCGAGAATAGCCGACATCCGGCTGCCGAACCCGTCATCGGGCACCAGCGCCGCGTACTGGACGAGCCCGCGCCGGGCGGCGAACGCAACGACCCGGTCGATCTGGGCCTCGGGCGAGAAGCCGGACGCATAGACCCCGTTGCCCGCCACAAGCTGGTCGTTCGAGAAGGCGAAGACCGGAATTCCCGCCGGTCGCGCCACGCTCGCGGTGCCGACGACGGCGTCTGAGAAAAGCGGGCCGAGCACGAGCCGCGCGCCGTCGGCCTGAGCCTGCGCCGCGGCGGCGCCCGCGCCTTGCGCATTCCCGCCGGAATCGTAAACCCGGAGCTCGAACTTCGGGACGGCGAAATCGAACAGCGCCATCTGCGCGGCGTCCGCCAGGTCCCGGCCGATCGCCGCGGCCGGGCCGCTGAGCGGCACGATCAGGGCGGCCCGGGTGATCTCGGGCACCGGCGCGGGCGGCTCGGGGGCGGGCGTGACCGCCTGCGGCAGCGCGGGCACCGCGGCGACGGCCGCCGGGGCCGCCGGGGCCGACGCCTCGGGTTGCGTTTCGGCGGGAGGCGCCGCTACGTTGGATTGCGCACAGCCCGCCAGCAGCAGGGCGGCGAAAATCAGGAATGCGCGTGGGCGCAGAAGGGCAACCGGATTTGGCACGTAAAAGCCTTCCTCAAACATCCCGGGGCCCATCCACCGGACGGCATTCGGCACCGGAAACAAGCGACGCGCGCGAACCTAGCCGCGCCGGCGGACACGAACAAGCACCCGTTGCCGCGGGCCTGCACCTGGTCGCGACACCGATCGGCAACCTGGGCGACATCACGCTGCGGGCCCTCGACACGCTTGCCGGCGCCGGCGCGATCGCGTGCGAGGACACCCGGGTCACCCGCAAGCTCCTGGCGCGATACAACATCCAGACCCCCACCCTCGCCTACAACGACCACAACGCGCGGCGCGTCCTGCCGCAGATCATGGAACGCCTCAATCGTGGCGAATCTCTGGCGCTGGTGACGGATGCCGGAACGCCGCTGGTCTCCGATCCCGGGTACCGGCTGGTCGCGGCGGCCATCGACGCCGGCATCGCGGTGCACACGCTGCCCGGGGCGAGCGCGGCCGTCTCCGCGCTGGTCCTCTCGGGCCTGCCCACCGACAGCTTTTTCTTCGCCGGGTTCCCGCCGCCGCGCACCGCGGCCCGGCGCCGGCGCTTCTCGGAACTGGCCGCGGTGCCTGGCAGTCTCGTTTTCTTCGAATCCGCCAAGCGGCTCGCCGCCAGCCTCGCCGACCTGCGCGAGACGCTCGGCGACCGCCCGGCGGCGGTCGCCCGCGAGATAACCAAGCTTCATGAGGAGGTCCGCCGGGGCACGCTCGACACTCTCGCCGCGCACTATGCCGAGGCGGGCCCGCCGAAAGGCGAGATCGCGATCGTCGTCGCACCGCCCGCGCCGCCGGAAGCCGACGACGACGCGCTGCGTGACGCGCTCGAGGCGGCCCTCGAAGACCTCAGCCTGCGCGATGCGGTTGCCCGCGTCAGCGCCGAGACCGGCCGGCCCCGGCGTGAGGTCTATCGCCTCGCGCTCGAGATCAGCGGTGACGCGGCGGACGCCTGAGCGCCGCCGGGCCGCCGGGCCGCCGAACGGCGCGGCCACAGGGCCGAACGCCATGCCGCCTGGCTTCTGCGCCTCAAGGGTTATCGGATTCTCAGCCGTCGACATCGCGGCCCGGTCGGCGAGATCGACCTGGTCGCCCGGCGCGGGCGCCTGCTGGTGGCGGTGGAGCTCAAGGCCCGCGCGGCGCTCGACACGGCGGCCCATGCCATCGATCGCCGTCAGCAGGCGCGCATCGCGCGCGCCCTCGACCATTTTCTCGCCGCAAATCCGGCCTATGCGGAGTTCCGGATTCGGTTCGACGCGGTTCTCGTCGCGCCCGGAAAGCTGCCCCGGCATATCCCCGACGCGTGGCGAATCGAATAATGTTGGAGCGCGGGTGCGGACCCGCGCACAGAAGGGAGTTTGCCATGCCGACCAAAGCCGTTTTCCGAACCGCGCGCCTGGGCGCGGGTCTCGCCGTCGGCCTCCTCGCCCTCGCGGCCTGCACCCCTGCCGGCGTCGTCGTGGGCGGCGCGGCATCCGCCGGGGTAGCCGCGTCCGAGGAGCGCGGCATCAAGGGCGCGGCCGACGACGCGGTCATCCGAGTCAAGATCAACGAAGCCTGGGTGAAAGAGGATTTCGACACCTTCAACCGCCTCAACCTGCAGATCTACGAGGGCCGCGTGCTTGTCTCCGGCCGGGTGCCCGACCAGGCCCAGGCGGACAAGGCCGTGCAGGCCGCCTGGCAACCCGACGGGGTGCGGGAGGTCATCAACGAGATTGAGATTTCCGAGGGCGGCGGCCTCAACGACTTCGCCAACGACACGCTCATCAACGCGCGGCTTGACGCTGACCTGCTGTTCGACGGCGATGTCGATTCGATCAACTACTCGACTCGCGCCGTGGCCGGGACGGTCTATCTGCTCGGCGTGGCCCAGGACCGCGCGGAGCTCGACCGGGTGTTCCGGATCGCCCGCGACGTCCCGAACGTCAAGCGGGTCATCAGCCACGTGATCATGAAGGACGATCCGCGCCGGATCGCCAACCCCGGGAACGGCGGCAACAGCGGCGGCTGATCGCCGTGCAAACGCCTGACCCCGACAGCGCGCTGCGCCGGATCGCCGGGCTCGACGATGCGGACATAGACCTTGCCGGCGCGGCGCTGATGCTCGCGGCGCGCGGGCGCCCGGGCGTCTCGACGGACCGCTACCGCGACCATCTCGACGCCCTCGCCGCGGAGGTCGGCGCGGCCAGCGCGGATGCGGGCGACAGTCTCGCCGCGCGGCACGACGCGCTGGTCCGGGTCCTGTACGAGAGTCATGGTTACACGGGTGACCGGCAGACCTACGACGACCTCCAGAACGCGAACCTCATGCGGGTCATCGACCGGCGCAGGGGCCTGCCGATCGCACTTGGCATCCTTAACATCCATTGCGGGCGCTCGCTGGGCTGGGACATCTGCGGCCTGGACTTTCCCGGCCACTTCCTGATCCGGATCGCGGACGGACCGTCGCGCATGATCATCGACCCCTTCGCGGACGGCCGGGAGGTTGACGCGGCCCGCCTGCGCGAACTGCTCAAGGCGACCCTGGGACCAGACGCGGAGCTCGGCCCCGCCCACTACGCCCCGGCCAGCAATCGGGGGATTCTCATTCGGCTGCAGAACAACCGGAAGGTCAGGCTCATCAAGGCCGAGCAGTACGCCGACGCGCTCGCCGTGGTCGAGGAGATGCTGCTGTTCGCGCCGGGCGAGGCGCCGCTTTGGCACGACGCCGGCCTGCTCAACGCGCGGATCGGCAACCTGCGGGCCACGCTCATCGCCTTCGGGCACTGCCGCGACCTCGCCACGAACCCCGCGGAGCGCGCCCGCGTCGACCACCTGCTCGCAGAGATTCGCGGTCGCCTGAACTGAGCCGCCCGGCCGCTCGCACCGGCGTTTGCGCGAGCGTTTGCGAACGCGGCGAAAAGACTTAGATTACCCGCCGGTTTTCAAGCCTTCACAATCGCGGCGGAGAAACGCCCCATGAGCCTGGCGGTCGCCATCCAGATGGACCCGATCGACGCCATCGATATCGACGGCGATTCAACCTTTGCCCTCGCGCTGGAAGCCCAGGCGCGCGGCCATGGGCTGTTCCACTACCTGCCGCAGGACCTGTCCCTGCGCGACGGCAATGTGATCGCCCACGCGCGCCCGCTCGAGGTGCGGCGCGAGGCGGACAATCACTTCACGCTCGGCGCGGCGGAGGACCTCGACCTCGCGGGCGTCGATGTGGTGCTGATGCGCCAGGATCCTCCCTTCGACATGGCCTACATCACGGCCACCCATATCCTGGAGCATGTCCATCCGCAGACGCTGGTGGTGAACGATCCGGTGTCCGTACGCAACGCACCGGAGAAGCTGTTCGTCACTCATTTTGACGGCGTGATGCCGCCCACCCTGATCACCTCGTCACGGGCCGAGATCGAGGCATTCCGCGCGAAGCACAAGGACATCATCGTCAAGCCGCTCTACGGCAACGGCGGCGCCGGGGTGTTTCACATCACCCCGGACGACGAGAACCTGAACTCTCTGATCGAGATGTTCGAGGGGCTCTACCGCGAGCCCTTCATCGTCCAGCGCTACCTGCCCGAGGTCCGCGACGGCGACAAGCGCATCATCCTGGTGGACGGCGAGCCCGTCGGCGCCATCAACCGGGTGCCCGCCGAGGGCGAGGCGCGCTCGAACATGCATGTCGGCGGGCGCGCGGAGAAGATCGGGCTGACGCCGCGCGAGCAGGACATCTGCGCCGCCATCGGTCCCGCGCTCCGCGAACAGGGGCTGATCTTCGTCGGCATCGACGTCATCGGCGACTATCTGACCGAGATCAACGTGACCTCGCCCACGGGCATCCAGGAAATCGACCGTTTCGACCGGGTCAACCTGTCGGCGCTGATCTGGGACGCCATCGAGAAGCGCCGCGTCGACATCGCGGACTGAGGTCATGCCATAAAAAAGGGCGGGTCCGGCCCGCCCTTTGTTGTATTCCTTCGACGCCGTGCGTCAGTTGACCGGGAACTCGGACAAATCCGGCGGCGTTCCATCCGGGCGCTTGAGCAATGACTCCTCCGGCTCGCCGGCGGCAAGCCGCGCGGTCATCTCGTCGGGATCGAACTTGATGCCGATCGGGTTGTCGGTGAACTCGCCGTTCTCGAAATACTCGGCGAACTTCTCTTCAGGCACGTTATCGACCTGGAGTTCGATCTGGTTCTTGTCCGGGTCGAAGTAATACATCGACGTGGTCGGACCGTGGTTGATGCAGAACTCCGGCTTGATTCCGTGCTCGTCCTTCAGCCGATTGTAGGTATGCATCAGGTCGTGGAGGTTCTCGTAGGTGAAGGCCACGTGATGCAGCCCGCAGGTCATGTCCACATGCGGCTGCACCCCGGGGAGCGCCAGCACGGCCACCCGGTGATGCTCGTCGTCATAGGTGACGAAACCGATCATGGGGTTCTCGTACATGGCCTCGCCCTCGAGCACCTTCTTGTACCAGTCGAGCAGCTTCTCGACATTGCCCTCCTGGGTGCGCAGCACCATGTGGGCGAGCTTCTTCGGCGCGATCTTGCCGCGCTCCTTGGCCGTTTTGGGCATCTTCGCGACAGCATTCATTCTCTTCGTCTCCCCTCGATTGGCGTCTCTTCGGCGTACGCACTTTCGCGGTCATTGTTGCGCTGGCGGGAAAAAGATTCAATCGTGATCGACACGCCGCTGAACCCGGGAAACCGCCGCCGATGACCGAACGCAAGAAATCGCCGCCGCCCCAGCGCGAGACGAAAACGCCGAAGCTCAAGACACCCCCCGGCGCCACCGACACACATTTCCATCTCTACGGGCCGGGAAAGCGGTTTCCGTATCACCCCGACTCCCCCCTGCTGGTCGAGGATTCGACCCTCGACGACATGCTGAAGCTGCACGCGGCCCTTGGGATCGAGCGCGGCGTCATCGTGCAATCCATCGTCCAGGGCAACACCTACGAGTATCTGCTCCACGCCCTTTCGCGCGAACCCGAGCGTCTCCGGGGCATCGCCCTGCCCGCGCCCGACATTACGGACCGGGAACTCGAGATATTGACCGCCGCGGGTGTCGTCGGGGCCCGTTTCGCGTTCCGGGCGAGCCCCGAGATCAACACGGAGATCATCCACCGCACCCACGAATTCGGCTGGCACCCGCAATTCTGGTTCCGCGGGCCGGAAGAAGCGGCCGCCTGGCGCGAGACCATGCTCGCCGTACCCGGCAACTTTGTGATCGATCACATGGGCTGGCAGCCGGCTGAACTCGGGATCGACGCGCCCGGCTTCCGGGTCGTCCTCGATTGCCTCGAGACCGGGCGCTGCTGGGTCAAGCTGTCGGGGCCGATGCGATTCAGCCAGGAGCCGCGACCGCCCTATTCGGACACCGTCGCGTTCGCCCAGGCGCTCATCGAACGGAATCCGGACCGGGTGATGTGGGGATCCGACTGGCCTCATCCCGATCATTTCGAGGAGATGCCCAACGACGGGGATCTGCTCGACCTGCTCCTCGACTGGGCGCGCGATGCGGCGTTACGGCAGAAGATCCTGGTCGATAATCCGGCCGAACTTTTCGGCTTCTAGAGCACTGTAATACCGCATATTAGGCAGAAAAATGGCATTGTGCAACGCAATATACTTGGGTTTCAGGATCGCCGCGAAGCACCGCTGGTAGTTCTTTTAGTTATCTCCTATTCACAATAATAACATAGACTTGTGGATATGTATTGCCACACTGGTATACGGTCATACTTTTGAAATCCCGGCACATATGTTCATTATTTGTTCTTTTTTGGGTCCTAAAGCGATATAATCGGGCCTCGGACGACCTCGGGGCGGGCATGACGGCGCACGTGAACACGGTTGCATTCCAGGGCGTGGACGTCGTGCACGTCGATGTCCAGGTGCAGATGGGCGCAGGGCTCCCCGCCTTCACCATCGTCGGTTTGCCCGACAAGGCCGTCGGCGAATCCCGCGAGCGCGTCCGCGCCGCGCTGCAGGCGCTCGGGCTGTCGTTGCCCGCGCGACGGATCACCGTGAACCTGGCGCCGGCGGATCTCGCCAAGGAGGGCAGCCATTACGACCTGCCCATTGCGCTCGGGCTTCTCGCGGCCATGGGGGTCGTTGAGGGCGATCGGCTCGAGGAATACACCGCTCTCGGCGAAATCGCGCTGGACGGGGCACTCGCGGCCGCCAACGGCGTTCTGCCGGCCGCGATCGACGCATCGGCGAGAAATCAGGGGTTGATCTGCCCCGCCGCGCAGGGCGCGGAGGCCGCGTGGGCCGGGGATATCGACATTCTGGCGGCCCTGGAC
This sequence comes from Rhodospirillaceae bacterium, assembly GCA_038140435.1. Taxonomy (GTDB): domain Bacteria; phylum Pseudomonadota; class Alphaproteobacteria; order UBA6615; family UBA6615; genus UBA8079. Next base: position 21,592 of record JAYQGE010000016.1, read on the forward strand.
GTCCTGGCGCTGGTCAACCACCTCAAGGGCGCGCAGCTCCTGAGGCGGCCCGTCGCCGGAATCATGGAAACAAGAACACAACATCCGGACATGCGGGACATAAAAGCCCAGGAATCCGCCAAGCGCGCCCTCGAAATCTCGGCGGCCGGTGGCCACAACCTCCTTCTGTCGGGTCCGCCTGGTGCCGGAAAGTCCATGCTCGCCCAG